>CAYFJX010000005.1:0-58886 GCA_964343705.1 uncultured Methanosarcinales archaeon | reverse complement strand
AATATTCTATTAATTATATATATTTCGAAAATGTAAAAAAATTACTTATACTTATAATTTTGAAAAAAAAAAAAAAAAAAATAAAAGAAAAAAAGCACGTCACACAAACTGGACGAGCCAGACTCAAACTCAAATAAATAAGAAGCAGTTTTACTATAAATAATTTTCCATATGCCACGGTCGCATAATCTGGTATTGCGCCAGACTCAAACTCTGGTTTGCCATAACAGGCTATCTGGGTTCGAATCTAGTGCACACTGATCAGTGCTGTTTGGGCGAAAATCCCAGCCGTGGCGCTTCATATTCACAAAAACAGAGCAAACAAAATGACAGACGCACTACTTTTACGACTTGCACTCACGTGCAGCATTGTAGGCTTGGTAAGCTTATTTGCCATTACCCAATTTATGTAAAAGTTTATAAGCAAGAAGCTCGCGGTGCACACCATGGACTGTAGCCTGTGTGAGTCAGTGGAAAAGGAAGCCTATCGTGTTATTGCAACAAGTGATTATGCAGTTGCCATGATTATCCGTGAGCCACAAGTAGAAGGGCATTCACTTGTACTTCCCAAAAGACATGTTGAGCGCTTTGCAGATTTAGAACCAGATGAATCCTACGCCCTCCACGACATGGTGGAAGCATTAACATCACAAATGCAAGAAGTACTTGGTGTGCCTGCACTTACCCTGATTAATGGAGCACCATACCAAACACAACCACACATACATTACCAAGTAATCCCCCTCGACGCTGGTGTTCGAACAGTCATATCAGCTTATGGTGACATGCCTGAACGAACAGAAGTGCCGCGAGCGAAACTAGCCATGATGGCAATGAAGTTGATGTGAATTAATTCTTAGCATGCTTTTGTAAGAAGTCAACAATAAGTCTGACACCCATACCTGTAGCACCTTGTGGGTTCCATCCTTCAGCTTTGTCAACCCAGCATGTTCCTGCAATGTCAAAATGCGCCCAAGGCGTGTCATCTACAAATTCTCGCAAGAATGCTCCAGCTGCAATGGAACCTGCGCATCCTTTGCCCCGACCAATGTTTTTTATGTCTGCAATGTCACTTTTAATGTCTTCTTTGTGAATGTCAAGAAGAGGTAGTTGCCAAATGCGCTCGTCAACAGTTTTTGATGATTGAATAAGTTCATTAATAAGATCCTCATTATTGCCCATGATACCTGCAATGTTTTTTCCGAGTGCTACAATAACTGCACCAGTGAGTGTTGCAAAGTTAATAATCGCCCCTGGTTTAATCTTAGTTGCGTAGTCAAGTGTGTCAGCAAGAATAAGTCGCCCTTCAGCATCAGTGTTTCCAATTTCAACTGTTTTTCCTGACGCTGACACAACCACATCACTTGGTTTCTGTGCTGCTGCTCCTGGCATGTTTTCTACACACGCGCATAGGCCAACAACATTAAGTTCAATTTTAAGTTTTGTAAGAGCATTCATAATACCAAGGACAACAGCTGCGCCACCCATGTCTTGTTTCATATCTTCTATATGACCACTAGGTTTAATATTAATCCCACCACTGTCAAAACAAACACCTTTTCCCACAAGGACAAAGTCAACTTTTGCTCCTTTTGCGCCGTTGTAGTCTAGCCGTACCAGCTTAGGTGGTTCTGCACTTCCTTTTGCAACGCCAAGGAAACAGTTCATATTTTCTTTTTTCAAATCAGCAGTGTTGTAAATTTTACATTTGAGCTTGCTACTCTTGCACAGGTTTTTTGCAAACTTTGCCAAGTAGGTTGGCGTCACTATGTTTGATGGTTCATTAACCAAGTCACGAGTAATACAGACTGACTCATTCAAAGCAACTGCGCGTTGTGCACCTTCCTCAATTTTCCCAACATCAAACTCGTTCTGTGGCAGTAAGATAAGTGAGGAAAGTTTCTTTTTTGCTTTAGTTTTTTCATCTGTTTTGTATCTGTCAAATGAGTATGAGCCAAGAAGCAGTCCTTCAACAATAACTTGTGTTGCTTGTTCTATTGTAATCTTCTTGAGTGCAAAGCCAAATGATATGATTGCGAGGCGTTCAACATCTCGCTTACCTACAAAGCGAGCAATAATGCCTCCTGCTTTCCTAATTTTTTCAGTGGTAAGTTTTTCTGCGTCACCAAGTCCAATAAGGAGAAGTTTAGGTGTTTTCATACGCTTGTTTGTAAAGAACATGTTGACTGATCCTTCTTCTGTAATGCCACCATTATCTTCAATTGCCTGAGAAATACAGTTGTTGAGAAGATTGTCAAGCTTGACAAAGTCTGGCTCAGCGTTTTGAATTCCCTTAAAAACTGGTACCACGAGAACGTCAGAGGAGATTTTCTCAATATCCCACTGTTTAACTATAATTTTCATTTAGCTAAGAGGATCGAGTTTTGTTTATAAATTTTTAGGTGCTAAAAGAAAAGCTTTTTATTTGTCGTAATGATAGAGTGAAAAAAGAGAAAGCGCAATAACTTTTTATAAAGTAGAATCAGAACAGAGTTAATGGATGTATCTAAAATTACTGCCTTGGCAACTGCAGTTATTGCGTTTGTGACTGTCATAGCCACAATGGTTGGATTCTGGTTGAATCTAAGAGCTGCTGGAATTGTCGCAGTCAAGATCATAATCTTCGAGATGCTTTTTGTCATTGCAGTAATACTTTTTATATCTGAGATAAAAGAGGTGTTTGAGCAATGAAATCAATACACAGAATAATAAAACAATGCGTAGCCCTTGTGAGAAGACATTGGAAGATCATAATATCAATAGCAATTATATTATATCTCCTAACAAAACTACAGGTTTAAAACATGATTAGTAGAAACTAAGAGAAAGAAAGAGTTTAACGACGTGTAATCATTTGGTCAATACGTCTTTCTTGTTCTGCTAAACGAGCATCACGTTGTCGTATTTGTCGTTGGCGAAATTTAACAGGTGCATTCCCTGAACGAACAGTATCAAAAGCTTGCATAACTGTAAAAGGAGCTATAGCAATTTCAACTGCTACATTTTTGGCTGCGCCACGCAAAGCGTCTACCGCATAAGTTTTCAATTCAGTGTAAAATGATACACGTTCCTCAGAGGTACCATTTGCACCATTACCATTGTGGCCAGTACCATTTACATGACCATTGCCATTGGAATAACCAACGCCATTCTGTCCATTACCATTTCTACTGTTCTCAGCATCATACATAAGCATCACCATTTGGTTTGAATTGTTCTATTGTTTAGAGGATGTATTTAAGCCTTGCCTTTTTAAAGCGCCTTGAGGCATTACCTCTTAAAAACATCACGTGCCCACCGAGGCAAGTGTATTTCACCATACCTGTCACGTTCGTCATAACTCATTTGAAATTTCAGCTGTCGTGCTGCTTTAGATACAATAATATCTGCATCCCGTTCTATTCGTCTTGGCATGTATTCTCGCAATGCAGGTGTCACTGCTAGAACCACATCACTGGTAAGAAGAGGAGCTCCATGTTTTAACCAGCCCTGCTCTTGAATATATTGGATTGCTTCACCATACACCAAGCAAGCAAGTTGTGCAATTTCCGGTGTAACCTGTTCATGTTCACCTTCATGAATTATTTTATTTCTTATATCATGCAGTACTTGATTACCACTTCCTCGCATACGAACAATCTTTTGTAAAATTTTTGGTTCAAACTGATTCTCTAAATATGCCCCGCCTGTAACACGTCGTACTGCTTCATCAAAAAATCTACCAGTCATTTTACGCAGAGACATTTGCTCTGCATGGCCCACTCTTGATAAACGGTTTACTCCTGCTTCTTCAAGAAACCCAGAGAGTGCAACTTCAAACGCTGCTTCAGCCTGTGTTACTGCAGCTGCATACCGACCAAGATGCACAAGTTCATTTGCATACATAAGAATGTCTTCAGCTTGTTTTTGATATCCTTTCAATTGTCGACTTGGACCAAGAAGGGCTTTTTGAAACTCGTCATGAAACTCGTCTCCAAAAGGTAATGCTTCAAGTGGTGCAGTTGCCAAATCTTCTCTGTCTAAGTATAAAAGAGGTTGGTGAATAAGACCATGTTTCCACAAAATTCTTTTTTCAGAATCCATGGCAAAAGAAGTAGGACTTGGAAAACCAGTAGGAGTGACCCTTCCATGAACAAGCAAAGAATATTGTGTGTAAAAATGATCGAGTGTACGTGCATGGAGAACAGTCATTAGTTCATGTAACATGAGATAGTTTAGTATTGTTTCTTTATGTTCCTCAACAAATTCTTGCTTGTTTTTTTCTAATTTTTTTTCAAGTTCTTGCAGCTTACCAGGCGAGTCAGCTGTTGCTGCACGACCTTCAATGCCATTGATAAACGGTTCAAAAACTGCAGTGTACCACCCCTCATATTCTCTTGCTACAGCACCCCATCCTTTAAGTGAGGGGAGCAAGACAATAAGTTCACTGTAAAGTGTTGCAGCTTCTGATCCAGCAACATGGGTTTTCATATCTTGCAACTCAAAAAGTTCACTGCTTGGTCCCCAGTCCCCTAGTTCAACTGCTGAAGAAGGACTTAGGGATCTTTGGGTTAAACTTCTATGAGCTGCCTTGGTTTGTTTAGTCCTAGTATGAAAAACCTGTGCTTGGACAGTTGGTATCTCAACTTCCCAGTCACCAAGCAAGAAATCATCCCCCCCTGGAACTGCAACTTCATATATTCCCCCAGCTAATCTTCCCAATCGTTTTCCCCTATTGTACACTCGAACTTTTTGAGGAAATTGAGTGAGGAAGTCAGAAGAAAAAACCGCCAAATATCGTTCTTGAACATCAGGATCTAAATCTGAAAAATTCCTTAGTGGTGCAGGAACTGCCCTGCCCGCAATTTCAATACGTTCTCTGGAGGTACGTTTAGATGTGATCAAGTCTGCAATTGCTTCAAGATCAAGTAGTTTAGGATAGGCCATAGAGCCTAGATGGAGGTCAATCCCTTATAAACCTTTGCATTTTTACTACTTCACAGGGGTTTCTTTGCAAATGTTTTTATAGGAGAGCTTGTTTTAAAAGAGCATGACCCTTAGAACCACACTCGCAAGCATTGTATCAGCAGCAGTTTTAGGAATAGGTGTACTTGCATCTGCAGCACCTTTGCCGCCTGTGAGTGATTCTGCATTACGAACCTATCGAAGCCTACAAATGAGACAGTTTGAAGATCCTGATGCCAATCTTGGCTACCTCAAAAAGAATGAGTATGTTCTTCCCAACGATGTTTTTGATGCATACCTGCGTCTGGAGGGCAGCAAAGCAAAAGCTGTTGGTATGTTCATCAATGAAGCTGGATTTAATCAGGGTGAAGAATTCCAAAAACAATTGAGCAATCTCGGTTATGACGACGGAGTAATCCACACTTATTTCACCATCCTTAACAGACGAAGATCAATCATAATCAAAGAAGCACAACTACGAAAACCCCACTTTAGAACAATTCTACTACATGAGCGAGTTCATAAGGCAATGCCTGATTTACCACACGAAGACATAACTGCATTGCATAAAGGATACGAAGGGGTCAAAGAAACACTACCTAAAAAATACTTTGAAAAACATGCTAAAGCAGGAAGTGACCCCTGGATAGAATTCTACCCCTACCTCTCAGATGATAAAGAGTTTGACCCTGCTGTCGAAGAAAAACTCAAGAAAGACCACCCAAAAGCGCATGAAGTGTACACCCGGATGGTTGAGCCAATACGAAAAGAGTTATTGTTGTGAGAATACAAAAACTTTTATAAAGAAATCCAAGTTTAGCTCATTATTCTTCAAGCCGCAATCGCATAACCTGGTATTGCGCAAGCCTGGAAACTTGCTTTCAGCAAGTGCTGAACGCGAGTGAAGCAAGCTTGTTTCCTCACGGATATCCCGGTTCAAATCCGGGTTGCGGCGTTTTTATTTTCTTCTAATAAGTCATCCCAGGTGCGCTCCGAGTGAAACGAGGGGCTCGCCCACATTTTGTCTCTTTTGTGTTAACAAAAGAGTGCAGGTTCATCCAGGTTGCGGCGTTTTATTCTTATCATTTCAATGGCAGGAGAAAAATAAGTCAGTTCAAAGCATACGCTTTTTCCTCATACCTGATATTGCACAGTTTTAACCGGGCCTGGTTCCGGCCCGGATTTAACAGCTTTGGCTGTTTAATCTGTGCAGTTGAAATGTTCTTTGATTTTGTAGAATTTGCTGAGTCTTCCCCTTTTACAAAAAGCCAGATTACAGGCCAGATAGTAACTAATTTTACTCCTTTTTCCTACTGCTTCTTATATCGCTGTTTTACACCAGAACGTATACGCTTGCCAGCAAACTTGATACGCTTCATCATTTTGGTACCGCTGGGAACAGTTCCTGTGACCCAATCACCAACTGCTATGCCCGGAACACTAGAAGAAGACGTTTTAAAGGCTATTTCCTCGCCTGTATCCTCTCTTTTAACAACACCATGAATTTGCCGGGTTGTTGCACCCATGCCTTTTTCAACTTTGACTATAATTCCTTTTACCATGCTACCACATGTTTTAGGCTTTCAGAGCACTTGTTTTTTATTAATTTTGTGTTTTTTGGGCCCCAAAAGGGAAAGCTTTATATATGATAACATATTTGCCTTTATAAAATTAATGAAATCAAATTATTCACTAATGTAAGACTAATTCCTGGGGTGGGAATTAGTGGGCTAGTTTGGGTCGATCCAAGACAAAGAAATGGTGAGCACCTATGGTTATGAATTTTGTAAAAAAATGTCCTGAATGCGCAAGCATAAACTTATTTCACAATCGCGAAAAAGGAGAGGTTATCTGTAAAGAGTGCGGTCTTGTTGTAGAAGACAAGATGGTTGACTTTGAGCAGGAATGGAGAGAATTTGATTCTGATCAAGGAGAGAGTAAGCGACGTACTGGCGCTCCTATGACTTATACTCAATATGACCAAGGTCTTGGAACTGAAGTTGGACAAAAAGCTGATTTATACAAACTTGAAGGAAAAGACAAAAATAAATTCTTTAGACTGCGAAAATGGCAGTATAGAATCTCAACAGCAATTGAGCGAAACTTAAAGCTTGCACTTGCAGAGCTAAAACGGGTTTCTTCATATTTAAAATTACCAAAGTCTGTTGAAGAAGAAGCTGCACGAATTTACACCATGGCTGTACAGCGTGGTTTAGTTCGTGGACGATCAATGGAAAGTGTTGTAGCAGGCTCATTGTATGCTGCATGCCGTGGACACGATGTACCACGAACCCTTGATGAACTAAGTGAAGCTTCAGGTATTGAAAAAAAGGAAGTTGGACGAACCTACAGGTTTGTTACACGAGAATTAAACATCACTATACTTCCGTCAAACCCTGCTGATTACATTGCTCGATTCGCCTCTTCATTGAATCTGAGCGCAGAAACACAATCAAAAGCAATAGAGGTGCTAGAACAAGCGCAGAAAGCTGAGTTAACAAGTGGTCGAGGACCAACTGGTATCGCAGCAGCAGCCCTCTATGTCTCTGCATTAATTCATGGCGAAAAGAGAACACAACGAGAAGTTGCTGATGTAGCTGGTGTAACAGAAGTTACCATCAGAAACAGATACAAAGAACTCCTTGACAAACTCAAATTAGACAAAGAAATCAAAAAGACCAAAAAACGAAAGTCTTGATTTTTTTGTTGTACTTTTTCTGTAGCTGAGAAGGAGTTTACATCATGGGCCAGCACACCATCAACAGAGGGATTCATGGTAATCCACCAACACGAATGCAACGATTAGGTAAATTTGTAACTAAAGGTATGAAAGTTACAGCAATCACAATCCCCACTTTGATTCTTTCTGGATATATGGCTTTAGTTGGATTAAACTACTTAAGTTTTCCTCGGATGGAAGCACGAGAGAAATGGTGCAGACCTATTGACGAAGCAGCACAAAGTGCTGAGCTTATTGGACTGGGTGACCGAATATGTGGAAAGCCTTTCGAAGCTCCAAAAGAAGATCCTAAAGAAGGTTTACACGCTCTTATCAAACATTTTGAAAGCCCAAAAAAAATTCCAGCAACAGAGTCAAAAAAAGCAATTGTCAACGCACAACTCATCTTACATTATTATGAACGTGAAGATTGTAGTGCAACACAACTAACTGATGATGGCTGGGTAGCAACCGCAGCGCACTGCATATTTGATGTTGGAGAAATTGGAAACTACGGACTTGAAAAAGGAAAGGTAATGTATGAAATAACAGATATTGTAATGGACAAAGGAGCAGATATTGCATTGCTTAAAGCTGACATACCTGGCTTACCTCACGCACTCCCTATTGCATATTTTCTTACACCTCATCAAAAAGGAAAAGTAGTCACTGTTGTTGCCAACAAAGATGGTGCACATTATGAATCCTCAGGTAACATTCTAGATGAAGGAAATGATGTGCTGATTGGCCAGGGTGATAATGACCCTCGAGAATTACAAGATGGATTTATATTCAGTGCAAAAACAGAAAATGGTCATAGTGGCGGCGCAGTA
Organism: uncultured Methanosarcinales archaeon; assembly: GCA_964343705.1. GTDB lineage: Archaea > Nanobdellota > Nanobdellia > Woesearchaeales > UBA12501 > JAUSFM01. The sequence goes on along the minus strand of CAYFJX010000005.1, from coordinate 50,390 downwards.
GTAGACAAAGAAACAGGAGCATACGCTGGTGTTGTCTCTGCATTTGAAAAAAATGGTAATGGTATTGCTGGAAAAACAACGTATTTGAAAAGACTTATTCAAAAGCATGTGGATGCTGATACTCATGGGACAACACACAATTAACCAAGGGAGTAAGGGCAAGAAGCAATCGTTGTTACAGAAAATAGTTCGTGCAATACCTCAAGGGTTTGGTAAAACTTTGTCTGCCTGCGCACTGGTGTATGCTGCTTTCTCAGGCCATTACTTACGCCAAGGATACCCTCTTGTAGCCGCAGCAGTACGACCTGCAGTTGCTCTTGTTCAAACAATTGGCCTTGTAGATGATCCTGACAACGAAGGACCAGAAGAAGAGCCTCACTGGACACCCATTATTCCACCCCCTGAAACATACAAAGCAAAAGTACAACAAGGTTTTATTCGTCGATTAATGACCAGACATAAGCGTTCATACCATGACAGGTCAAAACTTGAAAGTCTTCTTGCACTCTCTGAGTTCACCACGCAAAAACCAACTATGAAAGCAAAACAATCCGTTCAAGCAATAGATAAACATCTGATCCAAGTTAAGAGTGATGAGGGTAACTGTAGTGGCGAACTTATCACAACTGACGGCTGGTTTATCAGTGCGTATCATTGTTTTGACACCAATGGTGGAACAAAGGCTCGTATGACCTCTATTTTAGTTGGCGATAAAGAATATGAAATTGAGATTGGAGCATACCACTACCCCGGACTTGATCTTGCTGTTGCAAAAGCAGATATTCCTGAACGAGCACGACCAATCAAAATGAACATTTTTAACACTGAACAGATCAAACTAAAACAAGCAGTTCGTATTCATGGGTACAGAGATGGACTTGTATACAGGCAATTAGGAAAAGTAACAACAGTAACATACCACCCAACAATTGAGAAGAGCAATGGTGACAAAAAAAGATATGATAACTGTTTCCAAACATCAGCATTAAGCACCCCAGGACATAGTGGTGGTGTAACTATTGACCATTCTACTGGTGGACTTATGGGTGTTAATTCAAGTTATAGAAGAAGTGACTCAGGAGACAGAGATAAAGATGGTGTAGGCCCAGGAACTTCAGCTAAAATGAATGATGTTCTTCATTTAATCAATGGTGTTGTAAAATTAGAGGTTGACAAAGAATACAATATTGACACTGGTGCTTTCTAAATGGGGCAGCATACTATTAACCAAGGAAGTCTTGGTGGTAGAGCAAAAAAGAGAATAGTACAGCAAAAGAGAAAAAAAAAATTTGTTAGTCTTTTCAAAGCAATAGCAATCTATCCAATCATTTTTAGCACAGTAGCATTTCCATTTTCTTACATATCCTCAAGCAGCATACCTTATTCTGTATGCTTCCCTATTGCAAATCGTGTAGGTATTGAAAGTAGAGAGGGTATTGAAGGACTATGTGATTATTGGGATATATTTACCCATGGACCCCTTGTTAAAGAAGCAGTGTTCGATAACCAAAATGTAAGAAGAAACAAAGCAGATTTGCAGAGCTTGCTTGCACTGGAAAAGTTTGTTCGTACAAGTCATACTGTTCCTAAAGAACAAGCAGCAGCACATGCTGGTGCAACAGTAAAACTATCAAACAATAAACAAAAAACAGGTTGCACAGCAACAATGCTTACAACTGACGGCTGGTTTGCAACAGCTGCTCATTGTGTTGATGATATTGAAAAACCATATGATTGTGATATTGAAATCGGAGACGACTTCCACATAGCAACTTATATCAGATATGATAGAAAACATGATGTTGCATTGGGAAAAGTATTCATCAAGGAAAAAGAAGGCAAGGGAAAACCCATACCACTGAGATACTTTAACTCAGCACATCTACGCCTAGATCAACCAGTGATAGTAGTAGGGAAAAACAGTGGTAGTATAGAAGGAAAAGTAACCAGATTAATTAAATACATTAAAAGTGGAGGAGACAGGATAGGTTACACACACAACATGACTGATATTGCAGCAAAGGTAAATCATGGTGATAGCGGCGGGCCTGTAATAGACACTGAAACAGGAGCGTACATGGGAATTATAAGTTCTTCAAATAATAGCCCTTTATCACCAGAAGTAACCATATCAAAAATCGAGTACATTCTACAATTAGTTTCTAAAACAGCCCGAGAACAAGAAACATTATAGACTCTTCAAGAAGTTCTCAACAACAACCACAGCCATAGCTTTATAGGCTTCTTCTGTCATGGCAGAAATATGTGGTGTGAGTATCACATTATCCATTTCCAACAAAGGACTATCTTTTGGTGGCTCAACAGCAAAAACGTCGAGTGCTGCAGTGAGTGTTTTTGTTGTGAGTTTTCCAACAAGCATTGCTTCATCAATAATCTTACCACGTGAAGTGTTAATAAGAATAGCATTTTTTTTCATCAATGCAAGCTGTTCATTACTAATCATACCTTCAGTAGCTTTGACCAGTGGCACGTGCACTGACACAATATCACTTTTTTTTAGTAATTCATCAAACTCAACTTTCTTAGTGTTAGGAAAGATTTCTATTTGCTCATGTGATAAAAAAGGATCAGAAGAGACAATATTGACGTCGAAACCTTGTAGTTTTTTTGCAACAAGTTTTGGTATTGCCCCAAAGCCCACAAGCCCAATTGTTTTTCCTTTAAGCTCTGTTGTCTTAAATGACGTACGATCCCACTTGCCTGCACGGACATGATGATCAGCTTCTGGAATACGACGAAGCATAGCAAGAATCAATGCCATAGTGTGCTCTGCAACTGCATTTGCATTTGAGCCCGGACTGTTCAAGACTGCAACACCATTTTCCTTGCACGCATCTACATCAACATTATCAAGGCCAACACCCACACGAAGCACATGTTTGAGGTTTGGATGCTTTGAAAGAAAAGCGCTGTCAACCTGCGTCATGGTTCGTATAAGAACTGCTTCTGCCTTTTCAGAGTTATCAGTAAAAGTATGACCCTTTTCTTCGAGCAAGTCAAGGGCTGCTTGGTGTATTTCTTCCTTCTCATATATTTGTATGTTCATAGAGGACTGAAATTAAGGGTGTGTTTAAATAGTTAACTGAAATAATGGGAAAAGTAATCTGACTTTTTGTAAGAGTGGATTATATATTTTTTGAAGCTAATCTGGCCTCGGCAAATTCTACAAAATCAAAGAATAGTTTTAACTGCACAGATCCAACTTTGTTAAATCAGCGCCGGAACACGGCGCTGTTGAAACTGTGCAATGCCAAATTTGATGAAAAAGCTTTAGCTTAAACTAACGCTCAAAAACAAAAAGTCGCTTCTCAAAATTCAAAACCTTACCTTCTTTAATTTCCACACCCTCTTTTTTCAACAACTCAATTTTCCGTTCATCACCAAAAGCAAACCCACCTATTTCACCAGTGCTTTTCACAACCCTATGACAGGGCACTAGTTCCAAAGAGCTTTGCTCTTTGGGTCCTCCCACCCACCCCCAAGCGCCATACGGATTCTTATTCAATGCATTGCCCACTGCACGATAAGCCTTAGTCCCCAGAGCTCGAGCAAGTTCGCCATATGTAGTTACTTTGCCAGGAGGAATCTTCCTGCAAGCTTCCCAAACTTGTTCATTGAATCCCATGAAAATAAGAAAGATATAATCCTTTAAATTATTTTTTACCAAAACCAAGATTCTGTTGCACTTTCAAGTGTTGTGTGGTAGCAAACTTGATATCATGCTTTTTCTTGATGGCTTGCACTAGATGTTGCCGTTGGTAATCCATCCTCTCTTCTTGCAAGCTTTTGTCTTTTTCTTTCTTCACTTGCAACGCTACAATTTTCTCTTTGAATTTTTCTTTTGCTGTTTTCTGTGGTACAGGTACTGGCACACCAAAACGAGCAAGCCAAGGCTTTTCCAAAAGCTCTTTGTCTTTAGATAATATAACTGAAGTTGAACTAGCAAGCAAGGTGGCAACGCTCACACCAAGCAGAACACGAAAAATACCAAAGAATCCTGTGCTAAAACTGTAACTAATCTGAATCAAAAACAGCAATGCAGTTGCCAGTAGACTTGGAAGAAAAAACTTGTAAAGCTTCATTTCGAACATATCACCTCACAACCCTGCAGGACTCTTTTCTTTATATTTTTTCTTATTTAACCCCAAGATTTAAATACCCCCCAACGTGATATACCCTTATGTCACCACATCGAATTATGGCTCATCGCGGAGCTCGATTAAAACATGTAGACAACAGCGTCGCTGGAATAGAAGCAGCATTCAAGGCAGACACAGACATCATTGAAATTGATGTGCAAATGACAAAGGACAAACACTTTGTTGTTTTCCATGACTATGGTCTTAAAGCTCAAACAGGTGCTAAGGGCAGACCAGTACACAAGACACTAAAAGAACTCAAGGCACTTGATCTAAAAGGAGGTGGAAAGATCCCCACACTAGATGAAGTACTCAAGCTATTCACTAAATTTGCAAAGAAAAATAAAAAAATGCAGTTCTTGCTTGATCTTAAATTTTCCAGGATCCTCGCAGACTTTGATGTTGACTCATTCTTTAAGGTATTTGACAAATTTGACCTAGGTGATAAATGTATTCTTGCTTCATATAGTTACCCCCTCCTTACAAGAATCAGAAAAAAAGATGCAGACATGGTACTTGCAATCTATGGGCTGCTCCCTACACGCCGACGTATTCGCATGGCTAAAACTCTCAATGCCTCTTATGTAGGCAGTGATGTTCCAACAAAGAAGTTTGTAAGCTTAGCTCATGAAAATGGCCTTAAGGTGATCTCTTGGCGAGGTGGCGATAAGAAAATTTCATGGCTAAAAGAACAAGGTGTTGACATTATTGGAACTGGCAAACCCCAAGCAACAAGAAAACAATTAGAAAAGTGATCATGCTTCTTGCACATACTGAATAATACTTTTAAACAATTCTCTGTCTTTCTTGTAATGAAGCGCAACATCCCTCATGGCAGTTGGTGAAATTGAAAAACCCTTTTTATTTAGTTCAGGACTGATTCGAGCGAGAAACTCACAGAACTGAGTAACATTATGTACTTTAATGCTTGGCTTGCATCGTTCAAAGTCAAGCAACACCACCCCCTCCTTAGAAACCAGGACATGTTTGGTTGGATGATGCATTTCTTCTTTGTTCAAACCCCTCTCATCCATTGTTTTCATTTGTTCAAACACGTCAACAAGCACTCTTTTTATGTCATCTTTGCTTGCTTTTTTGACATAGTCCAGAATAAACTCTCCATCAACATAATAGTACACAAAAAAGTCCTTCCCAGACAAGATAACCTGTGGCCCAATGCCTTTTTTGTTGAGCTTTTTGAGCTGCACAATTTCATTGTTAACTGTTTCTCGAGCACCAATATCTGTTCGTTGCACTTTACATGAGACTTTTTTATTTTTGTACATGCCTGTGTAAATCCAGCCGCGGTGTCCTTTGGTTAGCCTTGTTAATTGTGTCACGCCTTTCTCTCGCAGCTTCTCGATATGATCAAGATACTGTAGCTTGTACACGTACAATTCTTCAAACGAGTGTTTCTGGGAAGACAACTGTGTAAAGGAAAAACAATTGTTTTCTATTATCTCTTCTACTTTTTTCTTGTTGGTCAATGATGAGAAGAGCAAGAGGATTTGACCATTTTTCTTGAGGTAATCTCCTGCCTGGTTAAGAAAGCGCTCTGTCCATTCCCATCCTTTTTCCCCGCCATCTAATGCAATGTCTGCAACACGGTCATCATCAGGTAAATAAGGAGGATTACAAATAATAGTGTCAAAGGTTCCTTCTACCCGCGAGAACATGTCTGATTCTTTGTAGGTAATTTTGGCATGCTTATTTTTGTGTTTTGCATATTTCAAAGCTTTCCTATTAATGTCAACTGCAAGCACTTTTTTGACGTTGCTGCACGCAGCTGCTGTAAGTGCTTGAATACCAGAACCTGTTCCCACATCAAGCACCATGCCTGTGGCGTGTTGTCGTACTTCTGCTGCAAGTAGTTCTGAATCCTCGCGCGGTTCATAGAGTGTCATTCTAGAATTGTTTGTAGTTCTGAAATATTTTTGATAATTGCGTCAGGTCCGACTGCTTCCAGGTCTTCTTTTGAATCAACGCCATGAAGAATTCCAATAATGTGCATGCCTGCACTTTTTCCTGCTTCAAGATCCATGTACGTATCACCGATCATAACTGCATTCTTTGGGTCTATTTTGAGTTGTTCAGTAATAAGAAATAAGCTTTCAGGGTCTGGCTTGACGTGCTGTAACATTTCTTCACCTATGATAACTTCAAAATAGTTTATAATGCCCAGGCCTTTGAGTATGCGCACTGCCATTTCTAAACGAGCAGTTGTGCTTACTGCAAGCTTCTTGTTTTTTTTAGTAAAGTATTCAAGTGTTTCTTTAACACCTGGATAAAGCGTACATTCTTTTAGTGAGTTTTTCTTGAAGTAAGTAGTGTAGTGTTTGAGAATTTGGTTTATTTTGTTTTCATCTTTTATTCCTGCAACTATTGCCAAGAACTTTTTTACTGGCAGCCCAATGCGAGGAATGATCTTTTCCTTTGCAACTGGCTTCTTACCCACTTGTTCTAACGCATAATTGGTTGCATTACAAATGCATGCTGTTGAATCCAATAATGTTTGATCAAGGTCAAAAACAATAAGTTGTACTTTCATAGGCCTAAGAGGAGAATGAGGATTTATATAGGTATCTATTTGTATGTTACTCTGCCTTTCTTTTTGAGCCAGTCAGCATACCAATCAACAAATTCTAATCTCTCTTTAAAGTTTTGCTTTTTCCATTCCTCATGTGCTTTGAGGTCTACTTCAGGAAGGTTCATTGCATTTTGTTCTTTTTTATTTTTTCTAATTTTTCTTTGTCTAACTGTGTATAAAATCGTTCAGCCATTTGGAACTGTGCATTAATAAAAGCAGTGTGCTGCGGCTTCCAAACTCCAAGAGGGTTTTGCCGAACAAAGTTAGCCCATTTTTCTATGAACTCATTATGACTTTGGCTTCTCATAATCGTAACCTCCTTATTTTTTCCTTAACTTTGCTAATTTCTTCTTCATTAAGTTTATCTGAGTACACTATACGTAGGTGTTTCGCATCCTCAATATCTTTCTGTGATTTTAAAAGTTCTTCTTTGAATGCAATATTCATTTCAACGCTTGAAAAATACACATCCAGACCTGTTTCAGGAAGTTTTTTCCTGGTGGTTATTTGATATCTATCAAGTTCATCTTTAATAAATTTTAATTCCATATTTGGGACAAACGTGCCTCTTCGTGCATATCGTATAGCAATATTGTGATTTAAATATTCTGTATATATCTTATTAGGATTATCTGACTGAAGGCATTCAAAGCCAACAGTGACAAGTTCGTTATGGAGAGCAACAAATACAGAGAGAGGTATTTTATCCATAATTATATCTATATCTTCAGTTCCACGAGATCGACCAAGTGCTATGACCACAAATCCTGATACAATAATATACTTTGCATGTTTCTCTAATACTCTAACGAAATCTTGTACAAAGTGATCCAACACTGATTTATCCTTTTCCATGAGTTCTCCCATATTTACTGGTAATTTCCTAAGTTTTATTAATCTTCCTAAAACACCTCATCAACCTTGTTAACATACTCTCGTACCCGCCCTACCACTGAGCTCAAGAGGTATTGTTCTATTTTCTCACTGAATATAGCGTGGAGTGTTTCGTTTTCATTAATACGGTACTTGTTTTTGACTTTTTCCACCAGGAAGATTTCACGGAGGCGTTTGAGTTGTCGCCTGATATTGGATGATGCAACTCCTGCAAGTCGTAATTTTTCTTCTTGTCGTGTAGCTGTTATGATGGTCTTAATTTCTTCGCTAGATAATGGCCTTTTTTCCTTTCGTGCTTTAAGCAACACGTGAAGAATGTCAACTATGATATCACGACTATCTCCTGGTTGGAGTAAACCAGTTGAGAGACAAAGTTTTCTAACCAGTTCTCGTTGTTCAAGCTGGAGTGGTTTTTCATATTTCCTAAGCGTGATTTCTGCCAGTGGTGTGTCACGCGCTATGGTGTTGGTTGCCATACAAAATCAGAAGGGGGATTCCTTTATATACCTGACGCGCACATGTCCAGTGTCCAGTGGGTTAGGATTTTGGCGTTAGGCGTTCGGTCTTGGGTGAATTTAACAGAATTAGGGGTGTCCAGTGGAAACCAAGAAGTTAATGGCAATACTCACAAAATATGATGGTTACTTAAAAATATAGCTTTCTAAATACGTCGCATTGATTTGAATGCTATTCTGCTCAAGTCAACTTTTTGCTGGAAAAGCATTTGAATACTAAAATCAGTGCTTACAAAATTATCTGGCTGAACCACTGGAATTTTATAGCCGTCAAAACAACCAGAAATAACCCCATCTGAAGAATCCACTGTACCACCTAGTGCATCAACATAATGAGCTGCATTTTTACCATATTGTTTTATCAATTCTAACCCAGTCTGCTTCCTGATTTGAATACCTTCTTCTTGTGCAATCATTCTTTCCATAATAAACTGCACAAAACTCTTTGGATTAGCATTTTGCACATCATCTTGAACAAACATGTATGAACACTCTGTTTCTAGAGCAAGCTTGTATAATGCTATTGCATAATGCATTCTCCAGTTCCGAGGAAGATGTTTTCCTTCAACATCATCTACAAACAACAGTTTTTCACCATCATCATCTAATCCAAAAAAGCAGTATGCAGTACCAATTGCATCTAATTGTGTTTCTCCTTGATAAGGAACTGCTCGCACTCCCACCATGTCTGGATCAAGTACTTGGAGAAGTGCAGTACTTTCACACTCTCCTTTAGGATACAATGTACAACATCGCTGAGCAAGATTATGGAAGACATCATCCATAGTTCCTTGCTGTGTTTCATACTGTAATCGTGTAAAAGGTCGACTGCCATGAATATATTTCTTTGTCAACAATACTTTTCCAGTTGGAAATGGTTTTTCAACATTGCCAGCAAGAATGTCTGTCACTGCTCGGGCTTGATCAAAACTCTTGCCTAATTCCATGCAAAGAACACGCGCAAGAGTAAGCGAAGGAACATGATCTACAGGAACGCCAAAACGTCGTTCCACCATCCACCCAACAGTTTTTCGCGCAAGGTCTCTATCCTCCTCAGTTACTTTTAACCAACCAGTACGTTCTTGTTTTTTATGAAGTGCTTGTTGCAAAGCCATGATTTCAAATCGTAACTCATCGTCAGCATCCGAGTTAATAACTCTCTGCAGAGTGGAATATGATATAGGTCTTTCAAGAAAAACTATCCTATCATAAAGAGGCACTAACTTAGCGAGATCAGTCCCTGAAAAAGCTGCTGAAGGTGCTTCCCTCAAAAAAGGGCCGAGGTACATACGTTTTTTTTCAAGAAGTGCAGAAGCTGCTTGTGCAGCATCCATAAATCCGTTAAAGCGTGCAAATGGTTTTTCTGGAAGTGTAAGATCTGCAAGTTCTTCAACAACATGATTTGCCATTTTTTGTGAAACACGTTCTCCATTATTCCATTTAGTATGAAATGGATTTACAATCCGAGTGTAGTTGTAAAGAAAATCTCTTGACTCCCTCATAAACTGCTTTGCTTGAAGAGGATCAGTAGCGTGTAGTTTCTTCACTTCCTCCATCCATGCCCTTCCACCTGCTGGAAACCCATGAGTAGTCAGAGTTTTTGAAATGCCAGGGAACGTCTGGTAGAAAGAAACTGCAAAGTCAGGATCACTCTTTACAAAATTCCGAGTCCACTGTAGAAATTCAACAACATAGTCTGCATGGTAAAAACCCATTTTTTCCATTGGTTCATAATCAAGCGCAAGAAATCCAATCGTTGCTGTACGATCTTTACGAACAAGGTTTTTGGTAAGTTCTGCCCATGCTTTGATTACTTCTGGTTGAGTTTTATAATTATGCAGTATAACTTCGCCTGCATTTTTTGCTACCTGGTACACCACATAGCCAAACTGTTGCCTAAAAACAGAATCATCTTTTCCTCCAAATTCCTGAAGATAACATCCAATCCCTATTTTTTCAATCCTTTCTATATTTTCTTCCATGTCTTCTCGGAGAAGAGGAATTGCTTCAGGATTTGCACGCCGAGCAACCTGTTGCAAAAGAAGAATACCATACACATCAAGAGGAGTTAGACTAAGCATTGCCCTAGCATCCAGATGCGCCTTGTATCGCCTAGGAAAACCCATCTTAAAAGCCAATGCTTTTTTCTCATCAGTCCACACACGAGCTCGTGGCAGGAGTAATGTTTCTAACGCCATACAAGAAAAAGAAAAGAAATGCTATTTAAGGGTTGCGTGCTATAACTCCTGTGCTTCCCAGTACATACCCTACCACCAAATTTATAATGTCCATACCCCTGGAAAGCTGCAAAGAAAAAACGCTAGCGACGTAGTAATAGTCTAATAAAGCGCTGGAAAGGTGTATAAATCTCCTCGTGTTCTGCTTTATCCTGGATAGGTTTAAGCGCCTCTTGTATTTCTCGTTTCTTTGGTCTTATTTCAAACGTGTACCCCTCAACACGGCCATGTGTGTATGACCAACCTTCATAGACATCTGCTTCTTCTGGAATATCTTTTGCTTTAGGAAATGATTCCAGGAATTGATATTTTGCACCATACTCCGAAATTTTCTTGTTTCCTCCAATTTTTGATAAAAACACTTTTTGTTTCACACCACCTTTCTTACCAACATACTTCACAAATGTCTTTGCACTACTATTATGGACCTTTTTATTCACATGCATGTATCTACAACCAGTATCCAAAGCAAGTGCGCGCAGAACATCAAAATAATCAGACTCCCACCCTTCAGGAAGACCAAACCCTTCTACACCATCAACAACTAAGTATTTTGCATTTTTTGAATCAAATGCAAAAAAAGCATAGGCAACACCAATAGGATCCTGAAAAGATTCTTTTCCCCTTGGTTCTGCAACTACCAATGCCATTGCCGGATCAACAACTTGCAATGCTGCAGCATACTTATACTTTCCCGTAGGGTGTAAAGTACAACAAAAAGTAGTCCTGTTATCAAACAAGTCATCAATTGTTCCATGCTGTGTTCTAAAAACAAGAGAAGTATACCATGGCAGTGGATCAGGAAACGGTCGTTGCTTATACACCTTACCCAATGGAAATAATTTCTCCACTTTATCTTCTAGAATATCTTTTATTGCACTAACTTCTGCATACTTGTCAGGTGCCTCATTCCCCCTTACATATTGTAATTCACATAACTGTGCAAGACGTCGTATTGATAGTCTCGGGACACTTGATAGTCCAAATTTTCTTTTTACTTTTCTTTCAGCAACACCTCGTGCCCACCACAACCATTTTGTTGTTGCCTCAGGAGGTGATACACTATGATCTGTTTTATGTTTGATAGCATTGTAAATAAACAACACTTTTGTTTTTTCATGGTCAGGTGCATCCCCCATAATAAGAGGGCCAACAATTTCATAGTCCCATTCATTGTTTGCCTCTGCCATTGCAGGGTATAACTCTGCCAATTTTTGCAGATCCACACCATGCTTGGTAGCACTTGGAGCTTGGCCTAAAAACCAACCAACATGATAGGGGAACTCTGTTGCAAGACCAAGCCCTGTTACAAAAGCTTCATACAAGAATTCAAGACCTGTATGCCCATGATCCTGCAAGGTCACAAATGCTTGTGCAAATGCTTGACCTGCATCATTAACAAATTTTTTTGATACATGCCTACTTGTCGCTGGTTTTTCTGACAAGACTTTGACCATGTCCCAATAGGAAAGTAAATAAGCACTCACATCCAATGGATATTTCTTGGCATGGTTTTCTGTATCCTGACCAAGCATCTGATTAATGTGAGCAAACCATCCAGGAAAATTTTCAGACATCCCCCATTCGTCAAGAGTTTGACTCACAGCCTTTGAAGCAGCATAATATTGTACTGCAAGTTTTGGATCTTCCCCAGCATGATCCAAGGTTGTACGTAAAAGACGATCAAGAAGCTCGCCTCCATGAGCTGTATAAAATTGAAAAAGTTCTTCAAACTTGTTAGTTGGTACAGCAATACAGTCAAACTCTTTTTTTTCAATTTCGCCAGACCGTACACCATGAAGTAACTGCAAGACCAGTTTTCCCCATTTTGCAATGTACTCAGTAAGATCCTCTTGATGGAGACTTCGCCGCTTAGTAAATGTTCTAACAATATCAGGAAAATTATGTAAGACTACTGCAGCATTAGTACCTGCACGTTCCTCCAACATCTCCCAAGCGTCCTTGAGATAAAATTCTAAAAAAGGATCCAAACCATTCTTCCCAATAAGCGAGGCATACCCAGAAAAAGATGGTAAAAAGTCTGTATCAACTGTTTCATCGCCACCTGCAAGACGAACTTCACGAATAAACGAAAGCGCGTACAGGCCCAATGGTGTTATTTTATCTGACTCACCTAAAACAGATGGAGCAATTTCAACTCCTGGAAGATACTCTCCAAAGAATGCTCTTTTCTCATCAGTCCATACATTCCCCCCAGCAAGCAAAGCCTCAATCCCCATGCAAAAGAGTAAGCAGAAATACTATTTAAACATTTGTCCTGTAGAGAACTACAAATACCGACCAGACATTATATTGATCCCCGTGCAATAAAGTAGAACCCACCTGTTTCTGTAGCAACATGCATCATTTGTTCTGCACCATACTGACTTGCACCCCCAATGTTCATTATTGATACAACAACACCTGCTGCTTTTGCTTTTTTAGCTACACTCTCTGCTGTTGCTTGTTTTTGTACCTTGGGTTGTGGCCCACCAGTATAGATCTTACCAGCTGCCATAATCATACTAGAAGCTGTCTTTACTATATTCATACCCCTAAGGATAAAGTCATGATATTTAAGCCTTTCCGTTTATAACCACTAAACAATAGTTATTTTTCCAGGCCCACAATCTTTTTATTATTGGCGTGTAAAGCCATAACAATGGCAATAGCACAGTTCAAATCAAAACTCGACAAATTACATGAAGCATTGCGTGGCGCAAACAAGTATGTTACTGGCCAGCAGGTTGTCACCAGCACCCACTCAGTCAAGAACTTCTATGATTACAAAACAAAAAAAGCGAATTATTACAAAGAAGCAGTTGAAACAGCCTACAAAGAATTACGTAGTGCTCTTTGGCAACTAGGGAATGCAGCTGGTGAACAAAACCGAGAGGTTGCAGAGCTTGTTTTGCGGTTGCGTGAGATGGAAAAAGTTCGCGAGATCCATCAACCTCCAACACAGTACGAACGAATGGCCATTGTCCTTGCTGAAATGAAAAATTTAGGTGACCAACTACGAGAAAAACCAGGAGTAAAACCACTCAACATTGTCTTACCTCAACTACCAGATGACATCCGTGATGAAATGATTGCTGACATCAAAGAATTACTCAAATGTTTTGATGCAGGATGCTACCGAAGCGCCACAGTGATGTGTGGAAGGATTTTAGAAATTGCCTTGCATAGAAAATATTATGAAGTCACTGGCAAAGACATTCTTGAGACCCAGCCAGGCATTGGATTAGGAAATCTTGTTGCAAAGCTACGAGACAAAGAAGTGCAATTTGCGCCAGCTGTGACCCAGCAAATTCATTTGATTAACCAAGTTCGCATTTCTTCAGTTCATAAGAAACAGCAGCCATTTAATCCCACAAAGAGCCAGGCACATGCCATGATCTTGTATACCACCGATCTGGTTGAGAAGATGTTTAGTTAGTAACCGGCGCTTGTACACCTGCCTTGTACTCATCGAGCTTTATTTCTGCGTCAAGCATGTTCTTTAATTGTTTTCGAGTATCATAGGTTGCTCCACCAAAGTACAGTTCCCCACACACATCTTTTGTTTTTGTAAAAAGTGCATCCATTGCAGTGTTGTATTCTTCTTTGTATTCTGTGAGCAGTGCATCACAACGTGAATAGTCTTTCAGTGAAGTAAGTTCTTTTTGTGCAGCATCATGTTGTGCTTGTAGTTCTTCGAGTTCTTTGTTTTTTTGCCGCAGTAAGATTTGTGCTGCTCCTTCACCTGCTTGCTCACCTTTAAGTTTTTCAATCTCTGCTTTTTGATCATCAACTTGTTTTTGCAAGCCAGCAATGCTTGCATCCTTGTCTCCAAGCTCTTTGACTTTTTCATTGTAGCCATGACCCAGTGCAACATACTTTTTTGTTGAATACACCACAGCTGCTGCCGCTGCTATTACAAGAATAAGAATAACTATGAGAAAGATAATATGCTTAATATCAAAGTTTGGAAACATAGGTTTGTGATCACTCATGTGAGAAATAAGAGATCTGTTGTTTATTAATTTTTCTAAGGCAACACTAATGTCCCATTCTGCATTACTGGAACCCCAGTGAAGAAGTCAATGGCCAGTACTGCAACAATAAAGATAATCGCTAGTAAGACCATAAAGCCAACAATACCTAGTGCTATCCAGAAGCCTGTTTTGAGATGTTCTTTTTTTGATTTTTTTACAGGAACAGCGGCTTGTTGTTCTGCATTTGCTTCTGCTTGTTTCTTTTCTTCTTGCCCTGCATGCACTTCCTCTTTCCTTTGCTCTTTTGTCTTCTCCCGCTCATGCTCTTTTACATAGCGTGGATCAACTTTCTCTGCAGGAGGAATAGGAGGCGCTTTCAACTTTGAGGGTGTTTTACGTATCAATTTCTTGGTGACTTTTTTCCGTCCTGTGTGTTTTGAAACTTTTTTTACCTCTTTGACTTTTTTCTTTTCCTTTTTGCTTGATTTCTTTTCTTTTTTTGGTTCTTCTTTTTTCTTTTCAACCTTAAACTTAGAATCAAAGAGTTTACTTAATTCTTTAATGTCTTTTTTACGGGGAGCTTCTACATGAGGAGCTTCCTCATCACCATGTGGCTTGGGAGCAGACCCCAAAGGCTTGTAGTTTTTGAAAATCTTCCCTTTGATAGAACTTGATGGCATATCCTCATCTTCGTACACTTCATCCTTGACTTCTTCAGGCACTTCACCATATAGATCTTCTGGTGTGACATCTTTTACTTTCTTGCCTGTTTTCTTAGCAACTGCTTTTTTTGCTTTTTCTAACTCTTTGGCTTTTTTCTTTTCTTCTTTAGCACGTTTTTTCTCATCTTTTATTCGCTGCTTTTCTTGCCTCTTTTTTTCTCGAGCAGTTTCCTTTTCAAGTGCCTTTCTGTGCTTTGCTGCCTCAGCTGCATGACCACCTAGGGCTTTATCATCTTTAGAACGAAACTTTGCCAAGACATCTGAAATTTTTCCCATGACCACTTAATGCCAAGTGATCTTTTTAAATATTCCTTTCTCTGAGCTATATAAAGCAGGACTCTCAAAGTAACAATATTTTTATATGATGTTCTCTTACCCCCTTCTATGGCACAACGTAAGAATCTTGGGAACGTATTAGAAAACATTGCTGTTGAGCATGAGGATGACCATTTAAAATCACAATTAAGAGATCCAGATCTTCATGATATGGATGTACTAGTTAAGAATCCAAACTATTTTGCAGAAGTTGCTGGGCAATGGTTTGATGAGGAAACAGCTGCAGAAATCGTTGATCGACGTAATAAAGTACATGATGCACTTCCAGCAAAAGATCACACTGGTGTTGCTGCAACTATGCCAAAAGGTCCTTCATATACTGCACCTGAATTAGTTGATTGGGCTTTGTTTAAGACAGCAACAAACTATGGTTCTTCAAGTGAAGGAGTTTCAGCAGTGAGTTATGTTGCAGATTTATTTGATCGCAGTGTTGCATCAAAGGGTGCAACAGGAATAGTTGCTTTAACCATTGCCTCAATGATTTCCACACCACATTTACTTAATGAAACACTTAACTTATTAAGTCGCGCAGAATCAGTAGATGAAATGGAACAAGGTGCGCGTACTTTGGGTGATACAGTGCGTCTTGTAAAAGAAGAAAAAGATGAAGACGCTGTAAAGTATACTGCTCAAACATTACAAAAATACCGAGAAAATCTTTCTGTTCCTATTGCTAAAGCAATTTCTTTGGCAGCTACAGGTGCACGTGATGCAACCGAAGTTCGTAAAATTGCAGAAGGTCTTGGACGAGTATCCATGCGTAAGCTGCTTAAAGATTCACCAGAACTTATCGAAGGAGATAGTCAACAACGACTTGCTGCACTTGGAGCAATAGCGTATGTTCCTAAAGGAGGAGAACTTCTCGAGGGTATTGCACAGACACTTATGGGTGAAAACCAAAAAAGAGGAGAACTACTTGCTGCAGGAATAGAATATTTAGCATTACGAACAAGAAAATCAGCTGAGGTTACCGCTGCAATGAACATGTTAACTGGTTTTTTAGACAATGAGACAGTACAGCAAACCCTTGGCGTGTATAAAGAACTTGGCGAGGAGTATGAAAGAAAAGCTACGTTAATCTTAGTTAACGCTGTTCTTAAAAATAATAATACTGACATGGCATTGCGAATGGCAAAAGGACTGGAAATAATTGCCCCAATTCTAACAGCAGAAGGTAATGAAAGACTTCGCGTGTATAGTAAATTCAACCCTGGAACAAATGACCACGAAACTGTTGGACCATTGCTTGATATTGCTGTGTACACAGAATCCCCTGAAGCTACAAAAGCTGCAGGTGCCACACTTTCTAAATATTTACAATTAAAGGGAGACTATCCAGACCGTATGAATGCAATGGTGGATGTGCGACATGCACTTATCTACGCTGCTTGCAAACGTGATACACCTGCTGAACGCACTGAAGATGTGATGCGAGTATCAGAAGAGTTACAAAAACTCTATGATCTTGCAGTAAGTCCTGACCATGAAGATCTTAGTAAAACTCTCAGGAATCCATTTGCAGTTAGAACAGTTACCAGCAGGGTAGTGAGGAATACTCCACTAGACAATGCAGCAGCGCAAACATACACTGACCACCTAGCCTGGCAACGCCGCCGACATGATGATTCCGCATTTCAAAGAACCTTAGGAGCCTGATCACGCCAGTAACATTTATATACCAGGAACTAATTTCTGCATAATCATGGGTAAGAAAAAGAAAAAAGGAGAGAAAAAGACTAAGGTCAAGAAGTACACTGCCAAGGTTTCTGTAGAAGATCGAATTAAGCAAATTAATTCTATCAAACCCCCTGAAATGGACAAGCAAGCTATTCGGGAAAACGAGCAACAGTTCGAACATTGGCGACCTTTATGGCGTAATGACCGTAGAAGTCTTTCTGAGAAAAAACGGGTTGAGAAGCGAGGTAATAGGCCTAAACGACCTAAACAAAAGCGATTTTGAATTCTATTGAGTCACAATATACTCAAACAAATCTTCTAAATAGAACTTTGCTTCTTGCTCAAGAGCCTTATTTTTAGGTAAGTCAGGTGCATCCAATCCAGTTGAATATTCCCCTTTAATACACAGTGTTAATAGCTGAGAACCAGGACCTGGACCTAATACTTGCATTGCAAATTCACCATGATACACGTCTAAAGTGCGCGGCGTATCAGAACTATATAATAAAACCACTTCCCGCCCCCTAAAATCAATAGTTGCAGACGAAAAAGGAGATTTTTTCCCCATAAGACTTCTCTGCTGGATGTACTGAATAACACCTGAAGGAACAGGAATCTCAGCCATTGACGCAAGGTTGCCATGCCCATGCCGTTTACATCCATAGTCTGGAGGTGCTTCATGCTCTGCTGCCACCAACGGAGATGAAACAAGTGGAGGTGGCACAGGCGGTGAAACAGTGCTACAACCTATCAAACTAGCAATCAATGCTGTTGTTACCATAAGCGATCTCATACAAAAAAAGAGCGTTACCTTACTTAAATACCTTTCCCAACACAAAATTTATATAGTACTATAGCCTTATAGCCTTTATGACAACCACAATTCAAATCCAAGATGAGACAGCAGAACTGTTAAAGCGCTACAAGGAACAACTGCACCTGAAAACATATGATGAGGCCATTAGAAAGATGATGCACCTCGGAGATTATGCTAAACAATTCCGCGGAATCTTAGGCAAAGGGACCATGAAAGATGTCATGAAAGATCTTAGAGATAAAACAGATAGGTTTTAGCATGCAATTTATTGATTCTTCTATTTGGATAGCCCATTTCCTCGAAGCAAATGAAGAAGCCAGTACAACCATAGAAGAGAAAGGCATTCTTTTTACCTCCATCCTCTCACTTTTTGAAGTACATCAAAAATGCCGACGAGATAAACGACCTGAAGACAAGACAAATAAAACACTTGAGTTCATGAAAAGAAGAGCAATCATTGTTAACCTGGATGAAACTATTATAAACCAAGCAGTCAAATATGCAATAGAAAAAGAACTTCACACAGTTGATGCCCTCATCTACGCATCAGCGCAATCTGTAAATGCAGAGCTTGTAACTGCAGATAATGATTTTAGAGGCTTATCCCAAACAAGAGTCATACCAAAATGATAAAAAACAATGAAAAACTCGTGAAATTCTTTGGCGTGCTTAAGGACGTTGATTGGAAAACACGAGAAAAAGAGATGCAGTCACTTCGTGATGATTTTGAGGAACGATTAAGTTAGTTCACATCCCACAGATCACATGACTTTTTTGTCCCAGACATATATACTCCAGAATATAAGTGTTTAAATACCTATTTTCTTTATAAAGGCATTAGTGACTTTTTAAAACATTCACAAAGCACGATTTAAGACAACTAATCACTGAAGGGGTGGAAACACTATGGCAAAGAAAAAGAAAGCAAAAGCACCATCAAAAAAAGCACAAAAAATAGAAGTAGTTCAGGGAGCTCCAGCAGGTACTCCTGGCGGACCAGTTCCCATGGCTATGCGACCAGGCATGCCAATGGATGAAAAGTCACTTAAAGAAATGACCAAGAATCTTCCTAAAGATGTTCAAGAAAAACTTAAGAAAATAAAAGAACAACTTGAAAAGTTTAAGAAACAAGTGATGGAAAAATTTGACAAGTACATCATGGGGATTTCTCTTCTACCACCCCCAAAAGACGCAAAAGATAAAGACCTGGTAAGCATTATTGTCCTGGTTGATGATTCAGATAGTAAGCGTATGCCAAAATTTGAGTTAAAAGACAAGCTGGGCGTGATTATTAAAAAGATTGCACAAGAAATTAACAAAAATATTGTGCCACAAACAATTATTCTTTCTGAAGTATGGCAATCCTGTTATGACGGTAAAGATGACATGGTAGACCTTATCTCCATGGGTGCTCCTGTTTTTGATAAAGGAATGCTTGCAGCTATTAAAATTGCACAGATCCACAAAAAGATGGTTCTGAAAAAATTCGAAAAGTACATTGTAAGTTATGTTCTTGCAGGATCACTTGTTCAAGGACGAGCAACAAAGGACTCAGACATTGATGTCTTTGTTGTTATTGATGACACCGACGTCAAGAAAATGACTCGAGCCGAACTTAAAGACAAGCTACGAGCAATTATTATTGGAATGGGCATTGAAGCTGGTGAAATCACAGGCATCAGAAACAAGATTAACATCCAAGTATACATCTTGACTGACTTTTGGGATTCTATCAAAGAAGCAAACCCCATTATTTTCACCTTCCTTCGAGATGGTGTACCATTTTACGACCGTGGAATCTTCATGCCATGGAAACAATTGCTTCGTATGGGAAAAATCAAGCCATCAATGGAAGCAATTGACATGTACATGAGCTCAGGAGAACAAATGCTTAAGCGAAGCAAGCTTAAGTTGCGGGATATTGGAATGGAAGACACATTCTATGCACTGCTCACTCCAAGCCAAGCAGCTCTGATGATGTATGGAGTTCCACCACCCACACCAAAGGAAACTCCTGAATTAATGAGAGAAATCTTTGTGAAAAAAGAAAAACTGCTTGAAGATAAATTCATTAAAACACTTCAAAATGTCATCCAAGTACGAAAAGACCTGGAACATGGCACTAAGAAAGAAGTCACTGGAAAAGAAGTTGACCAGCTACTTAATGATGCAGAAAGCTACTTGAAACGAATCAAGCGACTCTTTACCCAGATTGAAAAGATGAAAGAAGAAGAAAGCATGGTACACACCTATGAAAGTGTTGTGACAATAATCCGAGACATTCTTCGACTTGAAGGTATTGAACGTGTCAAAGACAGTGAAATGATCACTGTTTTTGAGAGCGAGATGGTTCACCGAGGTAAAATCCCTCAGAAGTTTGTACGTATCCTTGACAGCATTGTCAAAGCAAAGAAAGACTATGATGCAGGCAAACTTAACAAAGCAGAGATTGAAAAGGTTAAGAAAGAATCAGGCAGCTTTATCAAGTTCATGATTGAACACCTGCAACGTAAGCGTGGCCGAGAACTTGAAAAAACCAAGATCAGAGTCAAACATGGTGAACGATATGGAGAAGTAATCCTCTTAGGAGACATTGCATTCATTATCCATGATCTTGACCATGAGGAACGTGAAATGAGCAAAGCTGCAATCAAAGATGATGGTAGCATAGGTGCTCCTGAAAAAACAACCTTGGAAGAGTTTGAAAAGCACCTTGCTAAGATTGAGATCCCTCCAAAAGCATTTATCAAACAGCCTATTTTTGAGGATCTTAAGCGAATCTTTGGCAAAGATGTTGAGATTCTAGTGACCTACTAGATTTTTTATTTCCATTTTTCTTTTGTTTTATCTTTCTTTTACCCATACAATAACTTTATAAATGTCGCTCCCCCCAAATTGACCCAGATAGTGTTATCTATAGAAAGGTGAAAAGAAAGAGTGGTAGTAGATATAGGGTCAATAGCCCCAGTGAGGATACGGTACAAAGGAGCATTTGACTTTGATGGCTTGTACCGTGTTATGCGAGCATGGTGCGACGAGCGAAAATATACCTTCTTTGAAAAGCGATACAAAGAGAAAACCAAACCCTTAGGAAATGAGATTGAAATTACATGGGTCTGCGAACGTCCGCTAAACGAGTATGTGCAAAATAAGGTCCATGTATTTACACACTTATGGGATATTAATGAAGTTGAAGTTATCAAAAACGGCAAGAAAAAACGTTTAACCCGGGCGCGGATGCTTATGGATATTAGGGGAGCTGTTGAACTTGACTACCTTGGCCAATGGGAAGATTCTCGTGTCAAAAGAATGTGGCGAACATTCTACAATTACTTTTTACTAAGAGAAGATATCAAAACAGTGTATGGTGATAAACTGTGGTATAATGTCCAAAAACTCCAGCAGCGTGTCAAACAATTCCTTGACATGGAAGCCCACAGTGACATCTTTGATGATATGTGGTAAAAATGGGAGAGAAACAAAAACTCATCATTAAAAAAATCAGTTACGAAGGTTTTTTTAATTTTAGAGAGCTGTTTCGGATACTAGATTTTTGGCAGCGTGACAAGTTTTATGATAAATGGGAAAAACGAAGCAGTGAGATAACAAGTCCAACAGGTAAACAACTTGACTTTGAGTTTCAACCATGGAAAAAACTCACTGATTACCACAAGTCAATCATAAAAGTTGAAATGATAGTAGAACATCTCAAAGAAGTTGAAGTACAAATCAGAGGAGAAAAACGACGCATGCACCATGGATCAATTAATATTAAAGTAACAGGATACCTCATTGTTGACTATGAGAGCTTATGGGAGCGAACACCTATGCTGCAGTTCCTACGTGATATTTTTGACAGATACTTCAATTGGTATATAACAAAAAAATACACAAATATGGTCATTGACCATGCAAATGACATTTATTACACCTTCAGTAGTTATTTAAACACAACCCAACGAAAAATAGAAACATGAAAACCACGGAACCAGACTTTGTACCTGAACGAGAAGATTACATCAAGCGAGAACTACTTGCAGATATGGAGCGGGAGATCTATGTAGATCGTATGATTGTAACATACAGCGGAGTTTTTAAGTTCAAAGAATTACTTGAGCTAGTGGAAACATGGTGTAATCAAAAAGGCTATTACAAAGAAGTTGTAAACCAAAAACATAAACTTTCCAAGACCGGAAAAAGTTCATCAGTAACATTTCAACTCCACAGAAAAATCACCCAGCTACATGTTTCTGTTATTGACATCAGCTTGTCTGGATTACACATGACAGACATTGAAGAAGATATCGATGGAAAAATCATGGATCTCAACGAAGGCGATGTAGAAATTGTATTTAATGGCTTTCTTATGACTCACATTAAACACAGGTGGGAGTCACGACCTAAGTTTGCCCTTATCCGAAAAATGATTGACAAGTATGTGTACAAACTGGACAGGCCAAGCTTGGCAGGAACAGTAGTGAGTGACGCAAGTGACTTGGCAAACAAGCTTCGTTCCAGCATGATGGTCTACCAACACCGGCTTGAAGCAAAGAAAGCAATGGAAGAAGCAGAAGAATTTCTTGAAGGAGAAGAAACCCCTAGAGAAGGTGTTGGTGAATTAAAACCTGACGAAAAGCTCATCTCACATGAGCAGGGAAGTAGTTGATGTTCTAAGAGAGCACATTCAAAAAGCAATGCAAGCCAGCGTCGCTGGTGTAAAAGTAATCATGAACTTGTTTCACGTCATAACCTCTTGCTTGAAAGTGGTTACGTGCAGTTCTGTTAACTCCTGTGTCTGAGAACTCATCAGGTTGACCACTGTCTGCAAGCGCAGGATGAGCTGAAAAAAATTCTTGAGTGTATGCTTCAGAACCCTTGTTAACAATAACATGAAACCGGGTGTAATCAGGAAGAGCATGAAGAATTTCAACAAGTTCCTCAACCCTCCTGTGACCAAACGGTCCAAGGGCTTGATTAAATCGTCTGAAATCATCAAACTGAACTAGAACCTCTGATGCAGTGCGTTTATAGTCAGGAGTGACATGTGCAGGAACAGGACCTTCCATAATACTTTCGTAGGTGTCAATCAAATCCTGGTGTATTTGTTCATCCAGAGTAGGCTTTGGACGTATTAGAGGCCAAAGTGCTCCTGCTGAAAATACTAGTCCAGCCCATGCTGCTGTACCAACAAGCAGCTGTCTTCTATCCAGACCAAAAAGCAAGCTTTCATCTACAGACATTTTCTTTGTCATGCTAGTGAGGGAAATGAAGGGGTATTTAAGACTTAGCCCACTGGTACAATCTATGTAAATTCAAATCGAAAATTTTCCGATTTTGTCGACGAAAAGTTTTAATCGACTTTCCAACAAACTTAAATAGGAGACAATATTTTTAATAAATCCTAACATGAAAACGAGAGGGGTTATTCTGGATATTGAAAAATTTTCTGATACTTACATCAATAACATCCCAAAAAAACAAGAATGTGCTCTTAGAGGGAGAAACTGGCTACCCATAAAAAAAGACTCTAAATTTGCTGCAGAATGTGCTTATTTGATTGGAAAATCAATGGGCGATGGTCATCTCCCTGAAAGATTTATCCCTACTTTTGCTGGTCAAAAAAAAGAAATAGAAAATTTAAGAATAATCATTTCACGAGCTTTCAGACTAGATATGCAAAAATTTTCTATAAGGTTCAAAGAATCTTTGGGTACTTGTTTTGTCTTATCTGTAAATGATGCAATGCTAGGAAGGATCTTGTATTCGCTTGGAGCTCCAAAAGGAAACAAAACAAAGCAACCATTTTTAGTCCCGCAATGGATTATTGAATCAAAAAAATGTAGCAAAATGTTCCTAAAAGGCATACTTGAGGATGAATTGTCAACAATAAAAATAGAAAAAAATACTTACTCAATAAAACCTAAATTAAAAATGGCAAAGGAAGAAAAGTTAGCTGATAATCTAAGAAAATTCTTGAACCAAATAAAATATTTAATTGAGATTTTTAATGTCAAATGCAGTCCAGTATCTGCTAAACTGGCGTGCAAAAAAGGTCAGAAAACAAAAGAGTTGTATTTTTGTATCAATAGGAACAAAGAGAATATCATCAGATTTTGCAGAAACATCGGATTCAGAGCAAATAAAGATAAAATAAATCACTTAAGAAAGACACATGAGGTTTTAGAAAAAACAAGATATAACAGAAAACCATTTATTGATAGTAAAAGAATCATCTCTTTACATAAAAAAGGTTTGACCGTAAGAGAAATAGGCAAAATAGTTAATCTAAACAAGACATCAGTACATAGAACCATAGTAAAAAAAAAGAATGCGAGGGAGGGGATTCGAACCCCCGAATCCACTAAGGAACAGGATATCCTATAAAAGGATGTGGACCTGCATAACAGGCGATTCCTTCGAGATCTTAAGTCCTGCGCATTTGACCAGGCTTTGCTCTGAGGTTCAGCAAACCTTTGCTTGTTGAATACCCTCGCATGGGCCTGGTCAAACTTAAAGAGAAAGAAGTTAGTTTAAAAAGCTTGTTCTTTCAACGCCTTTCCTTCTTAATCCGTACACCTGCACTAGGCAATGCACGAATAATAGTATCCAAGTCGCCACCAAGTTCAGCCTTGATCTTCTTTGCAGTGTCAGACACTTTTACCTTGTCAGCTTGTTCAAGAACTAGAACTTTCTCACAATGTTTGGTAACTCCTGCTTTAGGCCCTGCCATGATACGACCTTCTTCAGTCACACCAATAGCCAAGTCAAAACTAGGAAATAAATAATTAGTTTTACCACGGATCATAAACGCACCTTTAGGAAGAAACTCGCCAGGTTGTGCTTGTTTTGTTACTTGATCAGGTTTGACCCAAAACACGTTAGCTGTACTTAATCCCAGCTTAAGTGCACGGGAAAAGGTAAACACTGCATTCGCAACTTCATTTAAACAAGCTTCACTTGGAGTTTCACCTTTTGTTTTTATTACAAAGAAGGGTGATCCTGCCATGTCAGTGTGAAACACCACATCATTTTTGTCAGCATGTTTTTTTATGACAATCTCATTACTGGTTGCGTCACGTCCACCAACAACAAGCATTCCTTCACTAGTCATAAACCATCTGAACTTTTCATACCATTGCGGTTTTGCTCTTTCCGCTTGTGCTTCTTTCTCTGCTGCAATAGCTTCTTGATCATATTCATCCTTAAGTTCTTTTTCAACAAGATCTTTTAGTTTAGCTTGTGCTCGTTCAAGTGCTTCTTTTGCACCCTCTAATTTTTTCTTTGCTTTTTTGGCTTTTTCAAAATAGAGTGAAGCGTTTTCTTCAAGGCCCTTGGTTATGTCAATGGCAATTTGTACCATGTGTAGGTAAAATACTAAACAGATTTATAAATGCTTTTGTTCAGAAATTCAAATGTAAGCAAGGTCATGTTTGTAAGGGGATATATAGGAGTATCCCTAATTTTCACCTAGTGGAATGTATATTTTGTAGAATCAAAAAATATCTTCCTCAGCACAAATAAATATAAAAAGTAAGGGCTATTATCAGTTGAATTATGTTAAATTTACCAGTTGAAGCGAATATTATCCCTAGTGAAGGGGGGTTTGGAGGCCGTCCACAGGGAGGGGTTGATCATCACGCTAATTCGTGGAGAGTAAAATACAAAGACCCCACCAAAGTTAGAGATTTTCTTCAAGCTAAGGGAATTCGTAATCAGAATGATGTTGATCCACTTGCAGAAGCACTTTTGGCAGGCTTATTACCAGATCTTTTTGGAAAAGTTTTTGAGGGGGGTTTCAGACCACAAAGTGGATATCGATGCCATGATGGAGATATTATTGATACTTCAAGAGGGGATGTTACTGTTGCTTATGCTCACGTCCAATTTTGGGATCATTACCAAACTGACCCTGTAAGAGATGGTTTAGCTGGCTGTGGTTTGAGTGTTAAAATAGAAAGTGTTGATGTTTTACCTATTCCTGTTGATTCAATGACGAGAGAACAACTATTGAAGGTTATTCTTGATGGAAAGTTACAAGAAGTATTAGATGCACGGCCAGAATTCGAAGGATTTGATGCTCAGTGGAAAAAAGGTGTTTTCAGTTACGGTAATAATAGATCAGAAGATGATGGATTTACTCGTGCTTCTCTTATCATGCATCCTGTAAGTCCTGTTTATCAAGATATTGAAGAGGCAGTTGAATTATACAAAGCTGTTGTTGATGTAATAAGAAGCAAAGAAGGAAGTTTTACAGAATTTGCTAATTTAGCTCATCAGGGAAAAGTTGCTGAAGGTTTGTTGGAAAAATTGAGAGGAGCTTCTGATGCTTTTAGTACTGCATTTAGAGGAACTGGTGAAGGTGCTGATTATGGACGACATCTTGCAGAAGCTGGAAGCTTTGCTGAGGGAAAGGGAGAATTATTGGCGGAACATGTTCGTACTGGTCAGCAACGAGTTTTAACAGATTTAACAACTGCATTTGAACCTCTAAGAGATAGATTGGTGACATATTTTACTCAACCACTGTTTACAACAGGGACAGAATAGAAAAAACAATTTCAAGTTTTAGATGTGGTGTAATTAATTTCTTATCCCCAACAACATCTCATACACATGCTTATTGATAGAGAATGTTTTATCCGTCTTCGCATCTTTCTTCAGTGAAACTAAGTAATAGTTGATTCAGAAACAGTCAACGTTGTTGCTGCAGGCGGGTTGGGAAAACACGTAGCCATAATGTATGGTGTGCATTCTGCTGGTAGTGCAGCGTCTGTATGCTCTGCCACAACTGCAGTACTGCTCCAACTCATGAGAACCGCACCAATACCAATAGCAAAGGCAATAAGAATAACAGTTGCAATAAGTGGTGACACACCTCTTTTTGATTGAAAGACTTTCATACAAGAAACAAAGCTAATTTTGTTTATAAAGTTTGTCCTGTGGTATCACAGCTACTTCTTTGTTCCAACATGCGCAGCAACGTACTTTGCTGACAAACGAGCTCCTACTGGAGACCAATGCTGATCAGTTTTGAAGTAGAACCTGGGTTCCTTGTAGGCAACACCTGTTAAGTCAATGTAAGGAATATTCTTCATTTTAGCCAATGTATTTAACACATAGTTTTTGCTATCCTCATCAACGTCATTGTCCCAACTTGAATCTTTAGCAACCTTATCAAGAAACTTGTCTCGTACTTGGTACTCACTTGGAATATTAACAAGAACAAACTGTTTCCCATCATTC
Organism: uncultured Methanosarcinales archaeon; assembly: GCA_964343705.1. Classification (GTDB taxonomy): domain Archaea; phylum Nanobdellota; class Nanobdellia; order Woesearchaeales; family UBA12501; genus JAUSFM01. Next base: position 23,225 of record CAYFJX010000005.1, on the reverse strand, counting down.
CTAACTTCAACAGAAAACATGTCAATAAGTTGTACCAGATTCTTCCCATACCTGAAAAGATCTGGATCAGTGGATTGTACCCATTTGAATAGTTCAAGATTAGTTGTCCAAGTTTTCTTAATCAAACGAACAGTATCACTGTCTTTTTGCTTTTGTGCTCGTCTACTTTTTGAAAAAGCTGTATCAGCAAAGGTGAAAAAGTGAGAGTTACTCAACAGTACTTGTTTGACAGGAGATGGAACATTCACGTTTGCAATGTCATAATTGTACCTGGCAAAGTATGACGCATTGCCTGTAACATTCCGTCGGTCTTTAGCAACAACATCCGCAGGCACAATATTTACTTTTCCTGGTTCAAAAATAATAAGAGGTGTGGGATACAAGTCTGGATCTTCTTTGAATGAGTCAGTAAGATCGTTCTGGTAAAAAAGATACATAACAAGATCTGCTTCAAATTCACGTCCTTTATTCATGTAGGTGAGGAAACTTTGCGTAGTACCATACGCTGATACACCAAATGGTATGACTTCAACAGTCACCCCTAGTTTTTTCTCAAGCTGTTTCCGAAGCTGCTCACCAAAGGTTTGTTTATAGTGAAGTTCTTCTCCCCATACAAATGAGTCTCCAAACAACAAAACCCGAAACGTGTCATCTGCCTTTTCTTTACTATACTCTTGTGTCCCTCTCAGACCAAGACTGTTTGTCTCAAGGATTATTTTCTGTGCAGTATCTGGCTGGTACACACACCAAGTACTGTTTGTTTTAAGATCCCATCCAAGAAGAGAATGACTATCAAACATTGGCAAGCCGTAGTCTGGATGATTTCGATGGCACTCATCCCATAAGGGTTGAGGCTTAAATAAACGAAAACCAACCTCAAGAACTGCCAAACTAATAATTAATGCAAGTACTACAACAAGCACATTCTTTAACACATTCTTGTGCTTTTTTGACTTTGCCATGGAAAAAATATTAAAGCAGTGCTTATAAAGTTTGTGTGCCTGTAGAAATCATAAGGAAAAAAGTAAGAAAAAAAAGTAAATTTATTCCTTCTTCTTGGTCTCTTCCTTTGTTTTCTTTTGATGGCGTTTTTTTCCAGGTCTTGGTCGCCGAATCATTACAGGAAGAGATTTCTTCTCAAATTCCATTTTAGCAATCTCTAAAGGATTGTATTTAATGGATTCAAGATCCTTTTTTGAAAGCTTTATTGTTGATGGAGCGCCCATTGAGATTTGTAATGCGCGAGCACCAATCATTCGTGCTTTCTCATATTTGGTATATTTTTGTTCAGCCATGAGAGTCACCTACGCAAAGAGTTTCCGTAGTTCTTTTGCTTTATCAAGTGCAAGGTCAACCATCCCACCAATTTCATCGGTTGTAAGTGGTGTGTCTCCACCTTTTTGTAATGCACAGATAGTACCATCTTTCATTGTGGTAACTGTCAATCGTGCATCAGCACTTTTTTCCTCTTCAGGAGATGGATCAACAAGCAAACATGAGCCAATTTTGTAAACAGTAACCAACAAAGGAAACTTGTTAAATGGCAATTTCTTATCTGTTTTTTTCTTGTAATCCAGTTCAGTACCATCATATGAAGGGAAGCGAGCGTCTTGAAGTGCTGCAAGAGCTGCAAGTCCACCAGCGTCAAGAATATTTCCCTCGTCATTAAGAGTGCAAATATCTATTGATACTAACCAGATCTTCTCGCCAACTTCAATACATAGCTTTTTAACATCAATTGCTTTAGCTTCTCGAATTCCTCGATCAATAACACGTGATGTTTCAATTGCTCGTATACCTGGAGGTCCAGTTTCAAATTCCTTTGAGGAAAGTGGCAGGAACTCTGCATTTACCATAAGACTTCCTTGATCAGGAGTGTCAGGGTAGGGTTTGTCTACGATCAGTTTGACACCAGCAACAACTTCTGTGTTACCAATTTTTACTCGTGCTGATCCTTCTGCATTACATGATACACCTTTTTCAACTTTCACTTCACGGAACTCATCAAGTTTACGTCCGTCAAAGCGAGTTTGTTTTTCAAGGCATGTGATTAAATGTTGTTTTAGACTTTCGTTCATTTTGTCACCTTATTACTTCTTCTTAGCCTTGCTGGTTTCTTGGTTATACCTATCTTGCAAAGCTTTTCGTTGTACTTCGTTGATTTTCAATGCTGCTTCTGTTCCCATTCTGAGTCCTTCGAGCAACTGCTTCTTGTCAATTTCACCGTCCATTTGAAGCAAGGTAATTTCACCTGTGCTTGGAATAACAGCAATTGGAACGTCCGCAACAGGGCCATCCTCATATGCTTCTTCACTGTAGTCTAGGTCAACAAGTATTTTGTCATCAACTCGTCCTACACTCACTGCTGAAACCATATCTTTCATTGGAATTCCTGCGTCAGCAAGAGCAATGGATGCTGCACAGATTCCTGCACACCTACTTCCTGCATCAGTTTGAGGGAATTCAATAAAGACATCAACAACCGCATTAGGGTAGTCAGTTAAGTCAAGTACTGGACCAAGTGCTGATTTTGTTACAAGAGAGATTTCTCGTGATCTCCTGCTTGGACCTGGTCTGATACGGTCTCCTGAACCTGAAAAAGGCATCATGTTATAATGACACCTCAATAATCCTTTTTTAGGATCTTGTAAAAATTTTGGGTGCAGTTCGCGTGGTCCGTACACTGCAGCGTAAGCAGCAGTCTTTCCAATACGAAAGAATGCTGAACCATCTGCTTGTTTGATCACGCCTGCTTTTGCTTCAATTTCCCTTGTGTCGGAAAATGATTTTCGTCCGTCGAATCGTTTTGTATATGCCATTTTTTTTCACCTATGTCCGTCGCCTAAAGCCAGGGCTTTGGTTTGGTCGTCTGAATCGTGGTCTCCCACCGTGTCCTCCACCGTGTCTTGGTGGGCCTCTACGGTGACCGCCACCTCTGAATCCGCCGCCGTGTCCGCCACCATGTCTGTCTGACCTGTCAAATTGGCGTCGTTCCTGGAATTCTGCTTGCGCTTTCTCCATTATTTTTTCCATGTCAATAGTAATGCCAAGCTTCTCTTCAAGGAATTTTTTTATTCTATCAGTCATTCCTGGAAGGTGTGCGTCCTTTTCTATCATTCTGATTGCTTCGACAGTAATGTTTTCTCTGTCAGGCTCTCCTTCAAGCCATACACAACCATTTTGTCCAACAACAAGTTTACAATCAGTGCTTTCTTTTATCAAAGAAACCATTGATCCTTGTTTGCCGATGATGCGAGGCACTTTTGAAGCGTTTACTTTGATGATTCTTCCACCACTTAGTTTCCTAAGGCCAGGGCCTTTCATGGAAACATCAATAAGTTTCTGGCTGGTAACATTAGTAATTCGAGTTACCATATAATCACCAAGTGCATAATATTTAGTGAGGTCATCTCCTTTCTCAATAAACGAGGATGTTGCGTCCTTTAATGGAAGCACTGCAGGGTATGCAGAGTTGATATTTAGTTTCCATCCACTCATGAGAACGTCAATAACCTGTGCAATAATTACATCTCCACTTTTCGGGAGATATACTCCTGAAATTGGAATTATTTTTAGCACAGTACCTTCAATCTTGACCATTCCAAGGCGACCACATCGAATATGTTCACCTTGACGGTATGTTCCTTGCGAAGGCAAGTAACTCATGCCTGTTGCCATAATTGAACCAGGTACCACGATTTCTTTATCAGCAACAAATAGTTGATCCTTAGTTTCTTTGGTACCCTTGGTCTCTTTGGTTCCTTTTGTTTCCTTAATTTCTTTTGTTTCTTTTTTAGCAGGAGCTGCTTTCTTAGCAGGTGCTTTCTTTTCTGTCTTCTTTGGTTTTTCTGTATCTTTTGTCATTTAGTTTCACCATTTCTTGGTTTAGTCTTCTAATACCTTTGCTTGAAGCCCACCATGTGTCAGACTATTAAGCTTGTCATAAAAGTCTGCTTCTAAGCCAGCTGGAATGTCAACAGTACATGTGTAGCTGCCATCATTATTCCAAGCTTCTTTTTGTGGTTTGCCAAAAGGTGCAATTGCACTATAGGCTTTTGCTGCATATGTTGCAGGAATGGTAACTTCAATTTTTTTGATTGCGATTTTGATAGGAAGAATCGGTTGAAGTTTTTTCATAACATCATCCAATTGTTCCTCTGCAGATTTGAAATCATCAAGTGTTATTCGCGCCTCATCTAGTGCGTTTTCAATACGCTGCGGTGGATGTGGCAACTTTGTCTTGGGATCAATCGCGTTTCTGCAAATGATTGTAACAAGTCTATTACGTTTCTCTTCTCTGAGTTTTCGCCGGTACTCTTCAGTAAACTGGATTTCACCTTCTTGCACTATTGTCTTGGCGATGGCAAGTGTGTCTGCTGTTTTAAACAACTCGTTAAGTGAGGTTTCTTCTGCAAGTAGCCCTTTTTTGACGTCAGCAAAGATTTTATCACTTTTAACAACGTCTTGTATATCAACACTGTTTCCTTTTTTGAACTCAATTGCTTTGTCAGCGTCAATGGCAACTTCAAATTTTTTCCCACCTTTTCTAAGCCGAGCTAGGTTAAAAGACACTCGTTCTTTATCCATTGTTTGTGAACCGATTCTGCTCATTTGTTTCACTTATTTCTTTTTTACTTCCTTGAAGATTTTGTCAATTTTTGCTTTTGGAAGTTTGTTTAGTTTCCTTGTATTGTTAGGTATACACGCACAATCAATGCGTTCAAGTGTAATACCTTCAATAACTTTTGAAAGAGCTTTCAGACCAAGCTTTAGTGCTGCTTCCATGTTCATGTCAGATTTGTGCTCTTTTTGTAGTATCTTTTCTATTTCACCATCTCCCTCTCCAATAACTGCTGCGCGGTATTGGAAAAAGATACCTGTTGGATCTGTTTCAAACAAGAGCGGACCTGAAGAGTCAACTCCCGCCACAAGGAGGCTTACACCAAATGGTCGTAGACCACCTGATTGGGTACAAATTTGTTTGAGATCACAAATGTCTTTGACAATGGAAAGTACATCAGTAGGACCATCATATGAAACATGGTGTTGTTGTGCTCGAACTTGTGCTCGCTCAACAAGTACTCGCGCATCAGAAAGAATCCCTGATGCTGTTGCTGCGATGTGTTCGTCAATTTTGAATATTTTTTCAACAGAATCTGCTACAACAAGCGGATCAACAATGCGCTTGTCAGTTATGAGTACAACACCATCTGAACAAACCATTCCAATAGCTGTTGAACCTTGTTTTACTGTTTTCTTTGCATATTCTACTTGAAGCAATCGTCCGTCAGGACTGAACATGGTGATTGCCCGATCATATCCCATTACTTGATGACTCATTGGTTGCATATAAACACCTCACTACCGTGCAAGACAGGCTCTTACTTTTTTCAAGACACCTGAGACTCCCACTGTCTGAATTATTACTTTTTGTTTATTGATTTCTTTGACAAGCATTGCTGCTGTTGAAAGATCGTTAACGGTTTTAGTACTTGTACGCATAATGACACGTTGCGTTTTCTCATCAAAGTCAGGCAAGGTAAGTAGGCCTGCTTTTGCAAGAGTTGCTTCACCATGCATTTGGAGAAATGAGCCAATAATAGCTTTGTTTATTGCAGTTCGGTCACTAATTGATTTCTCAGATAGAACTTCAAACACCACGTATCTTTTTTTCTCTCTCAGGCTTGGTGCAAGCCCCTTTATGCCTTTTGTAGCCATTTTGTCTCGTCTTTCTTTCTCTCTCGAATGCTACAGAACAAGAAGTAGTATATAAAGGTGGTGGTTTGAGCAATTTTCATTTATAAAGGAAGTTAGAGGGCCTGAACATAAACGTTTTATAAACCCTTGAGATTGCCTAGGTGATGAAACAGGTGTATAGGAATCTAGGGGTGTTGCTCATATCTATCATAGTATGTCTTCTCTTGGTAGAGGTTGGTTTTCGAGTGGTTGCACCCCAAGCACTGTTTGATGAATGTGACCGAAATCACCCTGACTGGCCGCGGCCAATGATTATCTCAGACACGCTCTTAGGCCATACTCCCAAAGCCAGTGGTTCCTGGTGTGTGTACCAGCCAGACACGCATGAAAAAATAATGATTGAGACTAATAGCAAGGGCCTACGTGGGAAAATAGAGTACGAGTACAAAAAACCAGATGACACGTTTCGGGTTTTGTTGTTTGGAGACTCGTTTGTGTGGGGGGAGGAACTGCATGAGCACCAGACCATTGCTGTGCAACTTAAAAAAGAATTGGAAAAGCGTGGAGTGGGTGATAAGAAAATAGAAGTCATTCCATTTGGTGTTGGCTCGTATGGCATGCAACAAGTGTACTTGAGTTACAACAACACTGGTCAACAGTATGAAGCCGACATTGTTATGTATCTTTTTTACCAGAATGATATAACTGAACAGTTTAAAGCAGATATGCGATTGTATCCTCGGCCAATCATCTACACAGATCACAATCAAAAGTTAGCTAAGAGAACTGCAGATGAAATTGCCAAAGAAAGCAAACAACGATTAGGAAGAGACCATGGTATGTACCTCAAGGACAACAACAAAACCATCAAAGTACCTCCAGATGCTTTTATGCGATCATGGTCTCACTTCTATGTGTTTGCAAAACAAGCACTTAAGAAACAAAAAAATAGAGATACGAATAAAGTTGCAGAATTTAACCGTCTGTTGTACAAACTAAACCTGCTTGAAAAAGAGCTGGCAAATAAAGTATACCTGGATGACTTTGAGTATGGCCAATATTTAAGACATGCTAAGATACTTCTTAGAATGTTCAAGCAAGATGTTGAATCAAATAATGCATCCTTTGTGATGGTAAACATTCCCAGTGTGTATCAGTCCCAACAAAAGTTTAGAAAACGTTTTGTGGAACCACTTGACTCATGGAGTGAAGAGCGAAAAAGAAATTTTATGAACCTAGATAAGAATTGGTTTATGGAAGCAACGACCACAGAAATTAATGTGACATTTATTGACCTGACAAGCACAGCAATGCAACACCAAAACACATTCTATGACACGTTTGACAATCACTGGAACCCGCATGGAGTTGCAATGTCTGCTAAAACCATTGCACGAGGTTTAAGAGAAAAAGGGTTAGTGTGATGGGCCTTGTTGAGGAGCAGCAGCTTGATCTTACTGGTAGGTTGCCACTGCTGTTAGTATTGCTTGTTTGTGTGTATCACAGTAGTGGTCTCTTCCTTGAGGAGGTAGCATCCCCACACCTTGAACAGGCATTAGTTGTGTGTTAAAGTAACATTTTTCGAGAGGGCACCCTTTGTTTTCTGGATCACGACGAAGTGAAACACCAAGTTGTGCAGCAACAAGTTCCACACCATACCCAGAATCAAGAACATGTTCAGTGCCAGGTACAAAATTAAATGGTCGAACAAAACTTACTCCTTCATCCATAAAAGTCATACCAGGAACAAAAGCTGCCTTTGACAATATAGCAATGATAGTGATTGGACTAATTGCACTTGAATAAAAACGATTACTCGTAAGCACCACCAAGCGTCCAGTTGCAAGATCAATAGCGTTTTTGTCAGCAGAAATCCTAACATCACTGTACCTTGTTAAGTCAGCAGGGCTCGTCCCTGCAGTTACTATATCTGTTTCATCTGGAACAGTGAAATCAACCTTGCGTTCTAATGTGTCAAATACTTCGGACAAAGGTTCAATAACATGCATGCGTTCTATGATTTCACGTGCAAGAGCTTCATCAAAATCCCACGTTGCGTATATTAGTTTCACAAACCCAAAGAATAGTAAGTAATACTTAAGTATTATGCTTGTTTGGAGTGTGTCCCGAATGTCTTTCTGAGGGGTGACGCTGCCTTGGAGTCCTTTTTGGAGGAGCACCGATTCATGCAGGTGCTCCGACGTAAAATCCGCGAGCGGAGGCGAGCGTTATGCTCCGCAGCGTCATCCCTCCTGCACAAAAAAGCTAGACCTAGGACACACCCGCTTGTTTGCCCTTGCCACAGCTCATACAAAGATTCTTTTTTATGTCAAAGCACTGCTGGCAAGCAATAGAGCCACACATAGAACAAGAGAGTTTACCAACGCCACTTTTACAAATCATACATGCTGTTACGCGATCCATATAATTAGAGAATGGTTTGGAGTTATTAAAGTTTTCTTTATAAGTAAGGGGGAGAATCGTTAAAAAGAAGCATTATATTCTCATTGCATGGATGGCGGCCCATTGAGACTGATTGGAGAAATAGACAAAGCACTGGCAGAATCACGAAAACAAGAGAAAACTGGTTTTGCTGATGCACCTGCATACCCAGAACTGGTGCAAGGAAACCTTCCTGATGATCTTGAACGCATTGTCAGGGGAAAGAAAGGAAAGTACATTATTCAAGGTGAAATTGGCAAAGGTGGCCAGGGTGTTGTGTACTGGGCAACAGATGAACAAGGAATTGTTGTTGCTGTAAAAAAAGTTGAAATTAAACAGGACAGGGAGTGGGCAGAGTTAAAGAGACACAGAGAAATCACCAGCTCATTTCCTCCTGAAATTAATGATGTTCTTATTGCTAATCTTATTGATAGTGAAGGTGAAGATGACGCAGTACATGTTCGACTCGTGCAACAGTATGTTCCAGAAATGAATCTGGAAGAGGAAAGAAACAATCCAGACATTGTCGTTGTAACAAAAGAACAAGCAGTTGATCGAGCAATAACACTGGCTCGAGCGTTTCACGAGTTTCACACTGATTCACAATATGAATTTTATGGCAGGAAATTAGTACATCGTGATATTAATCCAAGAAACATTCGTGTTGCAGGAGAACGATTAGGTGTTGTTGACTTTGGTATTACACGACAAAGAACAAAAGACTCAGGAACAGTAACACGAACATGGGTAACAGATGGGTACACTGCACCTGAAGTTGTGCATGGTGAAGTAACACCCCAATCAGATGCGTATTCTCTTACAGCAACACTTGCGTTTATGCTAACAGGCAATCATCCTTACACAAAGTTGAATAGAAGCACAGGCGTACCTGAACTTACCTGTGAAGGACTTGAGCACATTGATGAACAATTAGTTGAGATTGTGAAAAAGGGAACCCATGCTGCGCTTGATAAACGACATGATGATATGGCGAAGTTGGCTGATGATTTGGAAGCGTGGAGGAATGGTGAGTATGACCAAAAGAAAAGTACATGGGAGCATTTTATTACAACAAGAAAGTTTGCAGAACGTTATGGTGGCACTGTAGAAGGATTTAACAAAGGCGCTGATTTATATGAATGGATCGCTGCTGGAGTGTCGTATGGGTTATGGCGAGGATTTTCACTTGCAGCACGACCATTCAAGCAATTAAAAGACAAACCTAAGTATGCTATCTTCAAACCATGGGAAGAGGAAAGAACTTGGGATATAGTTGATGAAACAGTAGCTGAGATTCTGGAAACAAACTATTCTGTTCCTGATCACATGGCAGTGCCTGGCCATCTTATGGCACGAGCTTTAGCAGATGCGCTTGATCTGGATAAAAAAGAGCTTAAACGCATACAAAAATATGCCAAGAAAAAAGGTAATGAGTCAATTGTAAACTTAATGCACGGAACAGTGATTGCAGGCCATGACAAAGAAAGCTTAATGCAAACACTAGAAGGGAAAACACTACTTGCAGAAAATGAAAGACTAAGAAAAAAGATAGAGGTTCAGTTAGGTATTACTTCAAGCTTGACAGGAGGAATTGCTGGTCTTGTAGCTGCCACTGCAGGAGTAATCGCCTACACCCAGGTAGTAGGTTTAGATTTTTTACATTACACGTTTAATAATAAAAATGTTTTATACACCTACCTAGCATCATGTGCTCTAGGTGCGTCAGTTCCCTGGCTCAAGCGAGCAGCTGATTATGTAAAAAGTTACAAGATTAGCAAGATTGAACACCAAGCTTTAGTTGGAGCTGGTGCATTTATTGGATTGGCTGTTGGAGCTGCAACATTGGTTTGGACAGGGGATTCTCTTGGCCTAAGTAAAGCAGCTGCTCTTGCAGCAAGTGGTGGAGCAAGTCTTGTTTCTGGAGCCTTAGCATACTCAGGATTGCGTATGTCAAATGGTGAACGTCAACTTGAAGAAGTAATTGAAACAGAACCAAAAAAGCCATGGTACAAAAGGGCTGCTGATTGGATTGAAGGTAATTATATTACTGGAGCAATAGGCGGGGGATTAAGCTTCGGCGGTGCGACAGTAGCAGCCTCAAAAATAGCTGCGATAATAGCGAATCATCCCTTTCCCACATCAAGCACCGTTGCTGCAGCAACCTTGACAACGATAATAGGTGCTGCTGCAGGAGTAGCATTAATACATTCTACGAAACGCAACACCACTCACGAAAGCAACTACGCCAACAAACCATGGACCCAAGAAGAAATGCAAGCTTACAAACCTGACCCTAGCTTTGAACACGTGTATGCTGAGTTAGGCATTCATGAAAAACGTCCTGACCTACGTGAGAAGGAACTCGTAAAAATGCTTTGCAGTGAAGGACAAGCAGAAGAAATACACAATTACATCACAGAGCAACCTCGTTATGAAGGTATCCACATTCTTGAACAGTTGGCAATAAGACACGTTCTTGGTGAGGATAAGGCTATGCTTCCTGAACCTGTTGAATAACGAAACATTGAAATAGGTGTATAACTTAAAAGAGTTTGAGACAGCACTATGACTAGAGAAATCTTTTTCAAAATTTATGCAAATTTACCTGAACCAGAGAGATTTCAGGTCATAGCTGTAGTTGAAGGTAAAACCTACTCATGGAATGCAGCTTATCAAGAGATTGAAAATAATACCTCCCTTGGTAAGAAAATAATTAAAAAACTTGAGGCTTTGGGAATACTATGAAAAAATCAGACCTTAACATAGAAGAAGAACAAAGACAACTTGTACTTGCTAGATTCAAAACACTGAGTCCAGATGCCAAGATTATGTTAGGAGGGGCAAGAGAAGTTAGTGTCAAGGAGATTATAGACCATGTTGAAAGAGGAGATGAATTTGGTAAAAAAGTAGTGCAGGTTCAAATAAGTATGCTACGCCATCTTGCTTCTGGAGTAAAATAAGAATGGTTAAGAATTTTCTAACAACACTGCCGAGACATGATGTGCCAACATCTTACCTTTATGATTTTGCGAAAGGTATTATTAAAACAGCACGTGAAATGAAAGATATCCACATAACAGACCTCAAAGAACGTAAAGCAACAAGAACTTTCCTTGAGAAAGCATTAAAAAAAGAGAAACCTGGTTTGATTTTTCTTAATGGACATGGAAATAAGCGATTTGTAACAGGCCATAAAGACGAGGTAATTCTAGATGAAAAAAACATTAATTTGGCAGAAGGTGCAATTGTATATGCATTAGCCTGTAATTCACTCGAAGAACTTGGTCCCTTGGCGATTAAACAAGGAATAAAAACTTATATTGGGTATAAAGCAAGGTTCATGGTTATTAGAGACACCTCACGTATGGGAACCCCGCAAAAAGACAAAAATGCCTTGCCATTTAAACGTGCCTGCCATGCTTTAATAAGTTCATTAGTATTAGGAAGCACAGTTAGGGAAGCAATTAAGAGAACAAAAGATGAATATCTCCATTCAATACGATCATATGGTACTAGTGAAGATGACCCATATGGTGATGTTCCCCTTATCAGATTTGCACTTGCATGGAATTTGGAATTCTTAGATATGCAAGGTAACCAACAAGCAACATTTTCATAAAAAGAGCCAAGTCTACTTTTGATAAAGGTTCTAGGTTAGATCACCACTACATTTTTAAAACAAGATCACCCACTACACACCATAAAAAACCAAAAGGTGATTAGATGGAACCAATACAACTTTTAGGTGTGCTCTTTGGCGCAGTACTTGTGCTTAAGGGGTTATTTCTTATGGTGCCTAAACATGCCAAGAAAATGGGCAAGGAAATGTTTAAGCGAACAGATAATTATCTTATGTACATTGCAATTGCATGGGCGGTAATCTCTTTTGCAATCTTAAAAATTGTAGCGCGAGAAGTAGAGATTTTAACTCTGTTGGTCACCATCATTGCATCGATGATCTTACTAGGCTGTTTGTTATTGCTCCTTGTGCCAAAGCATTACATTGAGATGGCAAAGTCAGTGCTTCACATGAAAGATCAGCGAATGATACTACTTGGCTTGGTATACCTTGCTGCTGGTGCGTATCTGCTATGCTTAGTGTACCGCTAAGTTTTTTCTTTTTTTTCTTCTTCTTTAACACTAACTTTTTAAATCAATTCTAACCTTCTCGGACCATGCAAACCACGAAGCAGATTAAGGCTGAATTCAAGAAAAAAGCATCTAAAGATCCTGACACGTATTACGCAACAAGCGTTCTAAAAGATGCTGGCTTTGAACGAAGAAAGTGCAAGTGTGGCACACAATTCTGGACAGTCAACGCTGACCAAAAAGTGTGTGGTGACCCTGCATGCGCTGGCGGGTTTAGCTTTTTTGGTAAGAGTCCTGCAAAAAAGAAACTAGATTATGTTGGTGTGTGGAAAGAATTTGCAAAGCTGTTTAAGAAACAAGGCTACACACCTATTGACCGGTACCCTGTTGTTGCGCGCTGGCGTGATGACACTGAATTTGTACAAGCGTCAATTTATGATTTTCAACCATACGTAGTTTCTGGTGCTGTAGCACCCCCTGCAAAAAAACTTGTGGTTCCACAATTCTGCCTGCGATTTAATGACATTGACAACGTGGGCATTACTGGCGCACATTATAGTGGTTTTGTTATGATTGGCCAGCACGCGTTTGTAGAAGAAAAAGAATGGGATCAAGGACAGTACTTTAAAGATATCCACATGTGGTTAACCAAAGGTCTTGGATTACCAAACAAAGAGATTACTTTCCATGAAGATGCATGGGCTGGAGGAGGAAACTTCGGACCCTGCATGGAATATTTTAGTCGCGGTCTTGAACTTGGCAATCAAGTCTACATGTTGTATGAGCAAACACCTAAAGGAGCAAAACCCCTACCACTACGAGTACTTGACATGGGAATGGGACATGAACGTAATGCATGGTTTACACAAGGTACTGCTACTAGTTATGAAACAACCTTCCCAACAGTATGTAAAAAACTTTTTAGTGCAACAGGTATTGATACAACCAAAAAAGAAAAAGCCCTTATTCAAAAGTTTCTTCCGTACTCATCCTATCTTAATGTTGATGAAGTTGATGATATTAACAAAACATGGAATTTTGTAGCAAAAAAAGTTGGCATTTCACCAGGGGAGTTACGTGCAAAAATAGAACCTCTTGCTGGTGTGTTCTCTATAGGAGAACACTCACGAGCATTGTTGTTTGCTTTGAGTGATGGAGCACTACCTTCAAATGTTGGTGGCGGCTACAATCTACGAGTCCTTTTAAGACGTGCACTCAGCTTTATTGACAAGTATGAATGGAATGTTGATTTACCTGCTGTGTGTGAATGGCATGCAGCCTATCTAAAACCTCTCTTTCCTGAAGTAAGTGAGCATCTTGACAATGTACAACGCATTCTTGATGTGGAGAAAAACAAGTATGAGAACACTAAACAAAAAACAGCATCAATCATCAAGGGGATTGTAGAGAAAAAAGAAAAAATAACAGAAAAAAAGCTGCTTGAATTGTATGATTCCAATGGAATTGCTCCAGAACTTGTAAAACAAGAAGCAAAGAAAGTTAAGATTGACGTAACTGTACCAGACAATTTCTATGGTATGGTTGCAGAGCGGCATGAACAACAAGAACAGGTACATGCAACCAAGAAAAAAGAAAAACTTAACCTTGATGACATGCCTGCAACAAAGGCAGGTTATTTTGAAAATTGGAAAAAAGTTGATTTTAAAGCAAAGGTACTCAAAATCATTGAAAACAAAGTCATCTTAGATGAAACACTTTTTTACCCAACCTCTGGTGGGCAAATCCATGATGTTGGCGAACTAAGTGGTGAAAAACTTGTTGATGTGTTTAAGCAAGGTGGTGTGATTGTACACATTCTTGACAAGCCACCAAAAAAGTTCAAAGTTGGTGACAAGATTGCAGGAAAAATAAATCTTACCCGAAGAAAGCAGCTTGCACAACACCACACTGCAACGCACATAGTTGCTTCTGCTGCGCGTGACGTACTTGGAAGTCATATTAATCAAGCTGGTGCAAAAAAAACAATAGAAAAAGCACACATTGACCTCACCCATTATCAGCCAGTCAATGAGGAAGAACTTAAGAAAATAGAAGAACGTGCAAACAAGATTGTAAAGCAAAAAATTAAGATGAATCTTTCTTTTATGGAACGTGGTGCTGCTGAAAAAGAATTTGGCATGACCATCTACCAAGGCGGTGCAGTACCAGGCAAGGAATTAAGGATTGTTAACATTCCAGAAATTGATGTGGAGTGCTGCGGTGGAACACACTTAACTAACACAGGCGATGTGCAAAAGATTAAAATTCTTAAGGCAAACAAAGTACAGGATGGTGTTGTTCGTTTAACCTACACTGCTGGAGACGCTGCTGAACAAGAAGAAAAAGGCGAACATGACATACTTGCTGCAACAGCTAAGCTTTTGAAATGTGATATCAACCAGCTTCCAGGACGTGCACAAGAACTGTTCACCAAATGGAAAAAAGCTGTTAAAAAGAAAAAGCAAGTAGACAAAGTCTTGGAAAGCACAGAAACAATCAAAGGTAGTGATAAAGAACTGCTTCTCAAACTCACTGAAATTTACAAGACGCAACCTGAGCATGTTATAAAGACCACTGAGCGGTTTCTCAAAGAACTTAAGGACGCATAGTGTAGTGTCCATTCGATTATACATAACATTTATATAGTAGAAATGCCTTACTTTATTCATCTAATATCTACTAAGGTCTATTGCTTGTAGTGCTGAAAAGTTTGAGAAACAGAAAAGAAATAGACGTAGAAAAAAGGGGGAAGGGTTGATTAACATGAACCTTCTTGGACAAAGAGTAGTAAAATGCAATGAGTGTGCCAAAGATTTTTTGTACTTTGGCGTGCCATCAGACGGAGAAGAATATTTCTGTAGTGCCGACTGTACTGAAAAGTCTAATCAATAAAGTAAACTAAATTATTTTAGAATGTCAATAACTTTTGCTTTCTTATTTGACACTTTCTTGTACTTAACTAAACGTCGTTCTTTCGGCGTCATACCAATTGATTTAACTGCAGAGCCTGTTAACGAGTATGTCATCATCGGGTGAAAATTATGTAAAGGGATTAATTCACCAGAATACATTTTTACGCCGTTTACGCGTTTAGTTTCAACTGTTACTATCCTACCCTCTTCTTCCATCACCATCACCTTTTTTCTGTAAAAAGGGGGAATACGTTTTCATATATAAAGTTTATTTATTTTGCACAAATGAAAACAATTTTTTTTGTGTAGAAAAATGTTAAACAGAAACAACAGGCATTCGCCACTCAGAAATATCATTATTAAAAATGTAAACTTCTCTAACAATTGAACCCCAAGATTTCTTTCTCCCAAATTTTCTCTTTTCAACTGAAATAATATTTGCCATTTTAAGTATATCTAAATAGTGTTTTAATGAATGCGCCCATTTTCCACCATAAGAATCAATATTTTTCTTTTCGCATAATAATTTCACAAGTTGGTAACGATAAACTTCATCAGTTTCTTTTATGATCTCAAGAATATCTTGCAGACATACTTTACTTGCTGATTTTGTAGGGTAGGTCTCAGCAAGAATATGACTTGCTTCTTCAAAAGAAGTCACAGGCCTTTGAAATCCTTCAACGCAATTTTTAAGAAGGAACCACTTTTCTGTTTCTTTAGCAAAAAAGTTCATCCAAGTACTCGCTTGCTCTTTAGTAAGTGTACGACTCCATAATCGCCAGTAACCCCCACTTTTTTTTATTTGACAAGCATGTTTTACATCAGATAAGTTTAGTATTTCACTTATATCATCCCTAAAATTCTTACTCACTACACAAAGTTCTATTTGATGTTTTATTCCTACTCCCGCCTCAAAGGTAAGGGCACCTAAAGCAAAAGCCTTTCGATTTTCCAAAGTACTGTCTTTTATTATAGCTGGCTCTCTAGTAGTATATTGCTTACAACCATAAGGAAAATCAAATATCCTATTCAGATACCTACCAATAATTTTACTTCTGAATTCAACACCATACT
This sequence comes from uncultured Methanosarcinales archaeon, assembly GCA_964343705.1. GTDB lineage: Archaea > Nanobdellota > Nanobdellia > Woesearchaeales > UBA12501 > JAUSFM01. The sequence goes on along the minus strand of CAYFJX010000005.1, from coordinate 7,011 downwards.
CACAGGAAGATTTTTTGATCTTTATCTTTTTGGCATTGATATCAAAAAGAGAATCGACCCAAGATTTTAGTACATCAATATTTTTCTCATATCCATCTGTAATTCGAATTAAACCACCTTTCGCAAGAGTACCATCCGCAGTATGTGCACCGATAAGTTTACACAACTTAGGGGAAAGAAATTTAACAGCTTTGTATATCCTCTCCGGAGGTTGATTTGCCTTGAGATACTCAATTTTGTCCTGGATTTCATACTTTAGATTCATCTTATTACTTAATTGAAGTAAGAATTCAATGTAACATAGAGGAAACCAATCTCTTTTTAAATATACAAGTCTTTCGGCAGAAGCAATAGAAATGCAAAATCTTCTCATTAGAGTTTTTACTAAATCAGTTTTATTAAAGTGGCAAAGAAGGTTAGCTAATTCGCTCTTTAGTTCTATTCCTTTAGCCATAACATAATTCCTTAAAAGGAAATCATTTCTAGAATCATGCAGCTTGAATAAATCAATTCTTTCATTCATAGGTATCACCTCCACTTTTTTCGCTTGTTAAAAAGTGGAGTTATTGTAAGAAAAAGAGGTCAATGAGCAAAACCCACAAAAAAGTTTTAGGTGTTAGCCGACCCCATTGGGGGAAAGCTTTTTGTTAAGGGTTTTGCGTGCCTCTTTTTCACTAGTTTCCGTAAGGTTTTCGAGCTATATAAGTTTTGGGTCCGCAAATGTCCAGTGTCCTGTGAGAATTTCCGACTAATCTGAAAAAATTCCGAAAAAAAGGAGGTTATGTGAAAAAATTCTGAAGCCTCATCTGAATGTTCATTTCATTCAATAGTTTACTACTCTTAAGAATAAAGTCAGGATCAATACCAAATTTATCTTTGATAAAACTCTTTGTGTAGCTTAATAATTCTTCCTTAGAAGAAAATTCAATAGGCTTAGCATTAAAAGCCTTGCGAGAAGCCTCACGCGTAACCCACACGCCTAGGTGAGCAGTATATTCGTTTGTTATAAAACGTAAAGCTAAAACAGAAGCACGTCGTTTCATTTTCATGAGTTTTTCACCAATAGCCAAGCGTACCGAGTAATAACCTCCTGCGCAGTTCTCAGCATAGTATTTTCTTCCTTTATAGCCTTCATAATCAGTTGTATATTTAAAATTTGTTTTACCATAGAAAGGTGTGTATGATTCAAATAGTTCATAAGACCAGACTCCTGGAAAAAACAAGAAAAAGTAATAATTACCAAAATAATTACCAAAAAATAATAAAAAACCAGTTTCTGGATAATCTTGTATTGTAGTTGTGTAGTTTTTGCTTAGAGTACTATCCACAGCGGTTATAGAAAATCTTGTTGGTACAAGTTTTCGTTGTGTTTTAACACCAAGATTTCCTGCACTTAATAGTTTTGTTAAATAGTGTTCATCAAAGCCACGCGAAAAAAGTGTGGTGAGTGCTCCTGCTGCTTTGAAGTCTGTGTCTGATACCACCTTATCAACTTTTGTTGGTACTTTTGGATTTTCTGTAATGCGTGCTTTCTTCAGTTTGATTGTTGGACCATGTGGCCGTGCAACTTTAGTAATTGATCCTGTTTGAAAATGTGGTTTTTTTGTTAAGTTTATTTCTACATCAACAGGTTTGCGTGCAAGTGAAACTTCTTGGGTTGTTTGTAAAAAACGATCATTAAAAGATTTAATAGATGTTTTGAAATTTGAGTTGATAAGTGAAAGTCGAAGACCTAAAATGTCATTAATGGTGTGTTCACCTTTGCTCCAGACCAACGGTGCATCATTGTTGTTGTACTCCTCTGTGTTTAGTATGCCCACATTGACTTTTGGATAGCCAAACCTGCCAACAAACACATTAGGAGCTGCACCAAAATAGTCTTGCTTTGCTTTTTGATTGAACTCTTTCTTTTTTGCCAATGAAAAAAGTAGTGGACATGGATCTCGGTAAAAGTGCATTTTCCGACAAATAGAACAGTGTACTTGCATAAAACCTGAAGATCTTGGAGATTTAAAAAGTTAGTTATGACCTAATACACTAAATATTTATAGTTCAAGCACTTACCCAATCCATGGTAAGGAAAAGCTTATGTGCACTGGCGGCAGCTCTAGCATTACAATTTTCTACCCCTGCCTTTTCTGCACCGCAGGAATTGTATCCCTTAGATCCAAGTGTTATGGATTTGGATAATACACTAAACAGCCATGCCTACCCTCAAAAAGAAAAAAAAGACCCGTTTGCAGAAAGTAAAGATTACTTAAAAAAGTGTGATAAATCCGCAGGTGTAGGTGTAACACGAAGAGGAAGAGTAGTATACCCAACGCTGACATATCTTAATATTGGATGTAAACATGGGTTTAGATTTCATCAAATGAATGAACCAAAACCCGATGAGTCATTAAAACTTATTGATGGATTTGAAATAAAAGGAGAAGGAGATATTCAAAGATTTCTTGCAGAGTACGAAAGCAGAAGTTTTTTGTTTGGTGGTGCTGATGAAATCATAGGTGCAAAAGTAGAAATTGCTTGGTTATTTGGCATTGCCATGTTATTAGATAAAATTGCCCCGAATGAGGACAAAGTCACCTATAACGTTGAGTTTGATTTCCAAGTTGGAGCAATGCTTACAATTACAGGAAGTTATAGGTTTTGGGGAATGTCACTTGACCTGCAAATGGGAAGAGGATATGTAAAAAAAGAATTATTTGCATTCACTGCTGATGCATTAGAAGCTGATAAGGAAACCCACAAATCATTCTTTGATCCAGCAACGTTTGTTCCCCAAAATAGTACCTATCTAATGTTGTCGTTCTATGATGATTGAGAAAGCAGGGTTTAATTTGGATTAAGAGATTTCTGGTATGTCACAAGATTCTCAACATGGTTTGGATGATTTCTTTGAAAGCTAACTCCTGGTGATGCTCTTGGTTTGCCAAAAATAAAATCAGCACATACAATTGCATATAAGGGTTTATGATCTTCAAGTGTATGTATTGCTAAATACGCTCTCTGGTGTAATTGTGAAGACCACACAGTAAGCATTTTGTCACATAAGACAGCCCTAGTAATGCTCGGCAAGTCAGATGCGACTTTCTCACTAACTCTCTGTTCAAAAACACTATTGACAAAACTTGTTGCTTTAGAATGAATAGGTCCGAGTGTTCGCATAGCCTTAACATAACCCTCTCCTGATTCTCCCCGTACTTGCCGGTACAAACCCCTTGCCAATTGAGACACAAGAACATAGTCAAAATGATCAGCATCCCAAGGAAAAGCTCGCTCACGAACACCTTGGTGTACATCGTTATGGCCAAAATCTGGAGAATAGCGTACGATGAAGGTACTTGGAACAATAATTGTGTTTGTGTAAGGTGAAAAAAGTGATCCTGGTGCTGACAACATTTCTTTTGAAGGCATACCTACAAGGTCATCAAGCATTTTACTGATCTCATTTATTCGTGGTAGGTACTCTGTAAGTGACAAAACATCAATAGTAGGCGCCTCATCAAAAGATGTTCCTGCTGCTTTTTCAACAAGAGGTACAAGAACTGCAAGACGATCTTCAAGATAATCAGGGGAGAGCGTAACTGGTGCAGGTGGTTTTTCCCACTTACCTTGATGCTCTGCAACAATAGCCAATGCTGCGTCATTAGTTGGTAGGTTACCATCTAAAGACAAGCCTAAATGATTCAAGCCAGACCGTATGAGTTCTTTATCAACACCCCACATGTCATGTAAGGATTTTGTTGGTACAGAAACCACTACATGAAGTCCTTGAGCAAAATAGTGCAGTAGGTCAGGAGGTAACATAAAGAGTGGTAAACAGAGCTTGTTTAATAGCCTTGCGGTTATCCTAACACCAGCTGCCCAACGGTCCCAGCTGCATAGCCTGCTGCATAGCCAACAACGTTATCAAGTGCCATTGCTTTAGCAAAGAGAGCAATGTTAAGAGCTTTTTCCCCAGAGGGAATGTCACGCCCCATTGTTGCTGCACTATATGCTCCTGTAAGTGCTGTAGGAAATATTAGTACTGCTTCAGTTCCCCCACTTAATGCACCCAGGGGTGTACCTGTAAATGCACTTGCTGCTCCATATCCAAAAGCAAGAGCTGGTGCAGCTAGAGCTGCCACAAATCCTAGGACACCGATTCCTAAGAGGCCTTTTTCTAGTGCACTCAGTTCTACTTGCTCATCTGGTGAGTTAAGAAAATCAAGGCCTTCTACTTTTTGCCTGTCTGTATATGTATTGTTTGGAACTGTTGTAGCATACCCAATGTGTTCACCATCTTGTTTTGCATAAGGTGTTTGTAATTCATCCATTATTCTCACCAAAGATAAGGTGGTAAACAAAGTTCTTAAGCCTACCCCAGAAATAGTGGAAAAAAGCACTATAAATACAAACATTTACATAGTAAATGGAACATATGTTCCATTATGACATATAAATTGGATGACAAAGACTGGCAGATCCTGGACGTACTGAAAGAAAACAGTGACTGGCCCACCAGAAAGATTGCAAAGAAAACCAGGCTACCCATCACCACTGTCCATAATCGCATCAAGAAACTCAAGGCTGATGGTGTGATTGAGAAGTTCACAGTCAAACTTAACAGTCAAAAAATAGACAGAAACTTTCTTGCCTATGTCCATGTAGAAACTGACCTTGAGCGATTAAAAGACCATAAGAAAAATCTCCACAGCCTTTCTAAAGACCTGCGAAAGTTTGACTTTGTTGAACGTGCAGACAATGTAACAGGGCAGGCAAGTATTGTCATGCTCGTGCGTGCAAAAGACATTCATGAATTTGACACCATACTTCTTGAAAAAATTCAAATGGTTGAAGGTGTAAAGAGAACCAGAACTGATATTGTGTTGCGAGAGAATAAATGATTCTATTGTGCTGGCTGTGAAGGAGAGGGTTGAGGAGCAACATACCCTTTACCTGCCCCAATAAGACTATGCTCATTAAGATAATTAGTGCCAGAAAGTGAGCTGAAGACATTGCGCAAGGTCCTGTTTTCATCAACGCAAATAGCCCTTGCAATATCTTCATTCAAAAGTGCTTCTATAACTGTGGTAACTCGTTCATGAGCATCGCCTTCTCCTGTAGCTGCATTAGAAAACAGTACCCCTTATCACGCTGCATACTTTTCAAGTTGCCGAGTGTATTCTCGCGGCTTAGCAACACTATCTGGAAGTTTTTGAGTAGCTTTGTCGAGTTTAGCAGGATCAATACTGCCAACCACTTCAGCTGTTCTTACAAACATTCCTTTTTCTGTTTTATTTACTGCTTGCCGTGATGCAATCGCCGCGAACAAAGTGTACGCACTGTCACGTTCAGAGTCACCCATTGCACTAACATGATCTTTGACTCCATCGCTTGTTAAAACACCCTTAAGTTCAGCAACCTTCTTACTAATATCTTGAGATGAACCAAAGTTGCTTGCTGCGTCTCTAAACACAACAGCAATGTTGTATGCGTGAGAATTTGGATAGGCTTCAAGCACTTCGTGGAAATCACGCACTGCTTGATCTTTGTTCTTACCAGAAGAAGCAACCAGGCCAGCATATGTTCCAATCACTGCTGTCCGCGCATCCTTAGAATACTTTTTTAGATCATCTTGCACTTCTTGTTGTGCAAGTGCAGTAGCCATTGCATGAATTTCTTTTTCATCCTCTCCTTCATCAAAAACAGTGTCCAAGAACTGATCAAGTGCTTTCCCATTGTACACACCCAGTCCGATAATGGCAGCAAGTGTGTCTTCTTGTACCGTTGGCCCATTGCATCTTGCTTCATACAATATATTGGTACGTGTCTTTTTTGATTGTGCTTTGAGCTGTGCAGCAACGTCTTCTCGACCAAGCACAGCAACAAGCCTGCGTGCACTTTCATACCCATGGTTACTCCTAGTATAATGAACAGTATTAAGCACTTCCGTACCTACTTTTGTATCGTAGTGTTTATCCATTGCAGCTATTTCTGCAGTAAGACTGTCAACTTTTCTAACCTTCTTCACATAATTGTAAGTATACATATCTGCCAGTACTGCAAGCGCATTGGCAAATTCTTTTCCTTCATATTTACCACTAACCTGATCAAGAGCTTCGAGCTTCTGCTCAGCTGAAGGACTGGAAAAGTCAAGGATAGTTATAGTGTCTTTGATTATGGTTAGTGCATCTTTTTTATCCATACTTTCTAATTGTTTTTGGAAACTTGGCAGCATGCATGCTTGTACAGCTGTCATAACAGCACTAGGATCTTGAATCACACCAATTACTTGGTTTACAACAGCACCTGCAGCAAAAAATGAATCCTCACTTGGCTTGTAGTGATCCACCATATCATTAACAGCTTTAAAACAGGCAATATCATATTCTTCACCTTCAAACATACCAACAAGCGCATCAAAAGACTCTAGTTTGTGAGAAAGAAATTCCTTGTCAGCAGCTAAGGCATCTGCAACATACGTAAGGAGTTCGAATGATTGGGCATCATTAACAACATACCATTGGGCATCCTTAACAACATACCCCACAAGTCCAACTACTTTTCCAAAGACACCATCTTTATCTGCGTCAGTTCCTGTTCGATGTTTCAAAACACCCTCACTAACTGCTGCCCCACCAGGGAATTCTGCAAAGAATCCTGTGAGTACACGTTCTGCATAGGCAGAGGTTGCAATATGAGACGTTATATCTTCAATACAACTTTTTTCAAAAGCGCTTTGCAGCCCATCAATGTCTGCTTTTTCTTCATCTGACCGAGCAGTTGCTGTATCCTCAACTAAGTCTTTGATGGTTGCTTGTAAACGTGCTCGTAATCCTGTTTCTGAGAAATCAATGCCTTGCTTCATAATGGGTTCATGTTTTTGATCTGTTGCATCTGTCATAGTGAGTCACCCTCCGAAAAATGAAATGTAAAGATACTATAAAAATGTTATCCCACTAAGGAGCCATTGTAGTATCCCGTTTTAACTACACAGTACATTAACCACTGTGGTGGTTAATATGT
>CAYFJX010000004.1:0-170521 GCA_964343705.1 uncultured Methanosarcinales archaeon | reverse complement strand
CGAGAACTACTACTTATAACTTTCTATAAAAACCAAAGGGTTTCATATTAGCCTAGAGAAGAGATAGGTTTATAAGTTAGTTCAAAATTCTCATGAGTATGCAAAGTGGCACCCCAGAATCAGATGAACTACTGATGCTTATAGCCTTGCCACCTTATTTTAGGCAAGGCATGGAAAGCGTTCTAGCTGATGACGAGGAGGATGTACTCTTGAGGGTTTCTGGAAGAGATGCACGACACAGGTTTGAAGAAGAATTTCCTCAGTACAGGGATGCAATTAATGAATATATTTCCCCTATTGATGTACCTGGATTTAGAAGATTTACTCAGGAACATAGACACTATTTTGGAGAACGAATAGGTGAACTAGAAGAACGGTCTGACGGCGATTGTTACACACTTCTTGAAGTGTTAGCTCATCAAAGGACAATATCAGCTGCTCAGCAACAGCAACCCTGGGTTGAAACTAAACTACCACAAGCATGAAGACTTAGAATCTTAGGAAAATTGGTTTAGTCTGGGCTGCAAAAATATGAGCAGGTAAGACAAATACAAGCCCAGACTTTTTCATCATATTTAATATTGCACGGTTCTCACCGCGCCACAGGCGCGGATTAAATGATAGTTAATCCGTGCAGTTAAAAATACCATTTGTTTTTGATTACTTTGCTAAACTTTCACCAACTACCAAAAGTCAGATTCCTATACCGTCTTAAAACCTACTCAAACTCTTTACCCACTTCTTTATACGCATCACGGAACGGCATGCCTTTTTTGACAAGCTCATAGGCTTTTTCTGTTGCAAACAGTTCTGGCGTCATTGCAGCCTTGCATGCTTGTGCATCCACACCAAGTTTTTCAACAACTACCTTCATAATTCCAAGACACGCTTGTGTTGTTTCTATTCCTTTCATGGTTGGCTCTTTGATTAGTTGCATATCCCGGTGGTAACCAGAAATGATGTTTCCAGTAATGCCTTTTACTTCAAACTCGCAAGCACAAACAGTGTGATACTTTCCGCGTACAAGCTCAAGCACATCTGGATTCTTTTTTTGTGGCATAATAGAACTTCCAGTACACAACTCTGGCGGCAACTGGAAAAATCCAAAACTTGGCATGCTAAACATGATTAAGTCAGTTGCAAGTTTGTTGAGGTCAAACATAATCTGTGTAAATGCATGCACAATGCTTGATTCAAATTTTCCTCTGCTGTTTTGTACATAGGTTGTTTCTTGCACTTTTGTAAAACCAAGCTCTTTTGCAACCATCTCCTTGTCAACATTGAGTGGGACCCCATAGCCTGCACCTGAACCTAGTGGTGATTGATCTACAAGTTCAAGAACACACTCTAGCAGTTTCTTGTTGTCCTGCATTGAAGCTATAAATCCTGCAGACCACATTGCAATGCTGGAGGGCATTGCTTTTCGTGTATGGGTAAAACCAGGTAGTGCAACTGCGCCATGCTTTTCTTGGAATGAGGTAAAGGTTTGGCAAAACGCATCAAGCAACTCAAAAGTGTTTTTGATTTCTGCTTTGTAATAGAGACGCAGTGCAGCTAGTACCTGATCATTACGTGAACGTGCAGTGTGAATCTTCTTGCCAACATCGCCAAGTTTGTCAACAAGATAGTTTTCAATGGCTGTGTGGCAATCTTCATCTGATTGTGCAATGCTAAAATGCCCACTTGCTTGAAGGTCAATAATTGTTTTCAAGGCGTCAACAAGTTGAGCACATTCATCCTTTGTCAGAATACCAATTTTGCAAAGCATATTTGCATGTGCTTGGCTTGCAATGCAATCATACTTTACTAGTTTCATATCTAACTGAGGATCATTACCTACAGTAAATGCTTCTATTGCTTTATCCAGTGTAATACCTTTTTGCCAGAGTTTCATTTTTTCTGTTCTATGAATGCATGGTGTGCCATGAGCCTGATGGCATTGATCTTAATGAATCCTGTTGAGTCTTTTTGGTCAAAGCCACCTTCGATATCCATGCTTGAAAGGTCTTTGTTGTACAAACTAGTTGTTGACTCCCTTGCAATAGGATACGCAACTCCTTTATACAGTTTTAGTTTGACTGTGCCATCAATAAGTTCCTGGCTTTTGTCAATGGCTGCCATAAGGAAATCCATTTCTGGACTAAACCAGAAACCATTGTAAATTATTTCCGACAGTTTTGCTGCAAGCATATCCCTGAGCCTCATTACTTCACGGTCCATTGCAATGCCCTCTATATCAAGGTGTGCCTGGTGAAGGATGGCACCGCCAGGTGTTTCATAAATCCCTCTTGATTTTATGCCAACAAATCTGTTTTCAACCATGTCAAGTCTGCCAATGCCGTGCTTACTTCCTAATTCATTGAGGTACATAAATAATTCCAGCGGGTCTGTTTTTACGGTTCCGTCGACGCAATTCTCGACTTTGACAGGTAAACCATCTTTGAACGTGATAACAATATGCTCTGCTTGTTCGGGTGCATTCTCTGGGGCAGTGGTAAGTGAGTACACATGATCTGGTGCTGGAGCATTGGGATCTTCAAGTATGCCAGACTCGTGACTAATGTGAAGAAGATTTTCATCTTCACTGTATGACTTTTCTGTTGTTGCTTTGATTGGGATGTTATATTTTTCTGCGTAGGCAATCATGTCTGGCCGTCCTTTAAACGCATCAAGGAAAGATTGCATTTTCCATGGTGCAAGGACTTTTATTTTTGGATTAAGTGCGTAGTAGGCAAGTTCAAATCGTACTTGGTCATTACCTTTACCTGTTGCACCGTGTGAAACATAGGCTGCACCTTCAGCATTTGCGATTTCAATTTGTTTTTTTGCAATGATTGGACGTGCCAGGCTCGTGCCAAGAAGATATCGTCCCTCATAGAGGGCGTTTGCTTTGAATGCAGGAAATATAAAGTCTGTTACAAATTCTTTTTTGAGGTCTTCAATGAATACTTTGCTTGCACCAAGTGCAAGGGCTTTTTCTTTTGCAGCATTAAAATCTTCTTGCTGGCCAACGTCAGCAATGTAAGCAATAACATCATAGCCTTGGTTCACCAACCATTTCAGAATTATGCTGGTGTCTAATCCGCCACTGTAGGCAAGCACTACTTTTTTGTTTTCTGTTATTTCTGTCATTATAATTCCTCCAATGTTTGTGGTTTTGATGCAGCGTATTCACGTGCTGTAAACATATCCCATAATCCAATGTTCCAACTATTGTACACAAACCATCCTTCCTCTTTTGAGCGTAAAGGATTTAGCTTTTGATAAAATGGATTACAAGGATTTTCTGGATCAGCACGCCAGACAAATCGGGCATGATGATCCTTCACCATTGCCATGAGAGTACTGCCCACACCATTTCCTTGTTTATCTTGTGCAACAACAAGCTTGTCAAGATATTGTACACTAGGCAAGGTTGGAATTGGTTCTACAACAGCACCACCCACATAGCGTTCAGCTCCTGGTTCTACAGCTAAATATATTCCAAGTGGATGTGCTTGCTCAAAATAGCCTGGAACAAGCTGCTTGCCAAAGCCATCTTTAATGAGCTCTGCAAAAGCTTGTTGATCCACTGTGTCAAATGAGGCGTGTGATTCAAACACTAACGATGTTGGTGGCATTTTTACCATATTAGAAAGAGTCACAGCGAATTATATAAGGCTAGTGACTAGTATAGAACATTCCAAACAGTTTTGTTCTATTTCGAACAACCAGGGTTGGTAAGCAAATAATGTGCAGGACAATAACCTGCAGACAAAGCATCTTGCTTCACTTCAAGAAAAGACCCCAGTTTTTCTTCTTCAAGTACAATTTTTCCCCATTTAGTTATTCCAATAACATACTCAGGAACAAAGATACAGGGGACAACAGGTGCCCCATCTTGCATTGATTTTATAGAAACCATGCCATCTCCTGCTGGACATAGACCATTTGCTTTTTTAGAGGAAAGTTGTTGTGTACCAAGAGTACCACTCCTTTGCACATAAAATTCACCAGGGTCGTATTGCTCACGTAGTTCATTGATTTGCTCGACAATAGCACTCACTTGAACAAGCGAAGGCATTAAATGAGTAACACCCCCTTCAAGAGGGAGGTAACAAAGAAACTTAACAAAATCAGCTTGGTATACTTCTTTGACATGTGTTGCCATCTCTTGAATTTTTTTGTAGTTATCAGATGTAACAATAACAGTTGCACCTGTTGAAAATTTTTTACCAAACTTCTTATGATAATTTTGAATAGTCCCAAAAGCAGATTCAACATACTGCGCAGCAGTTAAATTAAGCCCATCATGTAAATGAGGGATGTTTGCAGTAATCACAATTTGTTCAATTCCCGCCCATTCAATAAATTCGAGAAGTCTATGTTTTCCCAGAGCAATTTGTTTACCATTAGTGTTGAGATGTTTATAACCTGCTTGTTTGACAAGTTCATCCCAGTTATCAGCAAGCAGAAGCTCGCTAGTGATAAGAAATGGATTTGTGAACCCTTGCTCTTTAAGAAGTTGAAGCGTAAAAGGAACATCTTCAGATGAAATAGGTTCAAATCCATTGTTGTACTGTGCAAAGTAATAACACCCATTACAGGAACTATTGCACACAGGTTTCTTTGCATTTGTTGTGAATAGTACATCAACGCCCTTTTCGCCGTCGATAATTGCTTTAAGTTTTTTTTGAGATTTTGATATTTTTGCCATAAGCATCACCAAACCCAATAAGAAAAAACTGATTGATATCTTTGGTGACCTGTTTGAAACGAGATCAAGAAATGTTGTTTTATTTGATTGTTCCATTTCGAACAATATTGTTTATTTTGTTTTGTATGGGTCCATAGGCATATAAACAGCCGCGTCATACTAAAGAGTATGAAAAAATCAAAAAAAATGATGCAGTTGGTGATAAGCCCACGCAAAGCAGGAAAAGTGAAGTATGCAAAAGATGAAGACTTTGGCTTTTATGAAGAAGGTAGCATTACCATCAACATAGAAAAAATCTTCAAGCATGTAAAAACAGAGCAGAAGTTCATTAACCAGTTCAGCAAGATTGTTTTGCATGAAACCCTGCACTCAGTTTTTGATGGTTTGGTATCTGATGAATTCTTAGTTGGGGAAGAGAAGCTCATCAGAAGCATTTGCAAAGAGCCTTGGACAAAGAAAATTGAAAAAGAGTACAAATCAGACCTGGCTACAGCACGCTAAACACACCAAACACATTTGTTCTAAATAAAACAATTAAGCACAACATTTAAAAAAATGAAAAGCAAAAAAGATGATATGCCAACAACTACCCAGTTGACAGAGAAATACATCAAAGAACATCCAAGTATCAAGGATTGTTTGAAAAATGGTGTGATTAATTACTCAAAACTCTCTCGAAAAATTGCAAAGGAGTTAGGCATAGAGAAAAAGACAAGTATGGAAGCTATTTTGATCGCATGTAGACGTTTTTCTGAGAAGCTCAAGAAGGAGAAAGTGCAGGAAAAACAAATAATCTCATTGCTTAAGAACAGTGAGCTTGCAATAAAGAACAAAATCCTTGTTGCAATTGTTGACAAACAAATCTATATTGACCACCTGCAACAAATTCAAAAGAAAATTAGAGCAAAGGCTGACACTTTCTACGCCATTGAAGGCACCAGTGTTATCACTATTATTGTTTCTGAGAAGTATCTTGATGACATCAATAAGCTATTTGAACATGACATCATGAAAATAACAAAGAACTGTGCACTTATTAATCTTAAAAGTCCACAAAAGCTTGAGAACACACCTGGAGTAAATGCGTACTTGTGTTCATTGTTTGCTGAGAATGGCATCAATATTTACGAAACACTTTCTTGCTGGACTGACACCATGTTTGTTGTTGCAGAAGATGATGTTGGTGCTATTATGCAGTTCTTGAAGTTTTAGAGTAAGATTTATATAGTTCAAAATCATTCTAAACACATGGCACCTGAAACAGTACAAGTAAACAAAAAAGCAATAGCTGACCTTGTTAAGGTAAAAGAAGAGTTTGATACTATTGTTGAATCTATTCAGTTAATGAGTGATGCAGAATTTATGGATTCTTACAATAAGGCAAAAGACGAAATTAAAAAAAGAGATTTTGATGATTGGAATGCATTATAAGATCCTTCCCACTAAACAGTTTTCTAAAGATTTCAAGAAGCTTGACAAACAGTTACAGCAGCAAACTAAGAAGAAAATTGAAGATGCAGCTGAAGATCCAACAAGATATAAGCAATTACATTATGAACTGAAAGGGAGTTGCAGACTACGACTTGGAAAAGTACGCATTATTTTTTCATATAATGAGGAAAAGAAAGAGATATATCTTGAGAAGATAGTTATAGGACATCGATATAAAGATTAAAATTATGCAATTCTTGAAGTTTTAGGCAACATCAGTACTCAGAGTTCTCTCATATAATTGCAGAAGATTATCCAAATATCGCATCTGCCCCTCAAACTGGCCCAGAACAAAGTACAATGCATTTACATCTGGTTCCTCACTACCTAATGCCTCAGCAACTCTTGCGGCAACACGACCATTAAGGTACTCACCAAAAAAATCATCATAGAATTGAAAGCTTTTAAACCTGCCACAAAGCGATCCATACACTGCAGTTGACCCTAAAGAGAGTGAACTCATAACAAAAAGTGTAGCTAACTCAGGAGTGTCACAATCACCAGTTTCAACAAAATAAGGACTCAAGGACTTTGCACAATCAAACAACTTTTTGCATGGTCTGCTTTGCGAAGCGCCTCGCTAAACTCATCCTGAATAAAATACACCATGTCAGCTTCTCGGTGGTATAGTGCTGTAGTAAGTGCCATATCCAATCCAGTCCATTGCTCAACTTCCTGGCTCCCTGCAACAACTACAGCACCTTTCTCCGAAAGAGTCCTCAAAGCATATTCAGGATGATGCATGTTGTGTGCTACAACAATACCATTGACTTCTCCAATCAAGCTTGCTAATTCAGATCGAGTTATTTCAGTCATAGAACATCACAATTCAAATGTATCAAGTGGTTTGGGGATTAGAACGTCTAGCTCAACTTCACGCAGTTTTTCCTTAACAAGATCTGCTTCTTTGTTTCTATAGTTTCGATTAACGTGTGTGATGGCAAGCTTTTTCACACCTGCCCGTTGTGCCATTGCAATTGTTTTACGTATGGAAACATGGCCTTGCACTTCGTCTTCCCATGCATAGCCTTCATGGATAAGAAGATCACAATCTTTGAACAATGCTTCTGACGCAGGCGTGAACATACCATCCCCACCATAGCAAAGAATTTTCCCATCTGCCTCAATACGTACTGCAAGATTAGGCACACCATGAATTGTTGGCGCAAAGCTCAGCTTCAGTTCATGAAAACTTATTTCATTGCCTGCTTCAACTTCAATAAAGTCAAGAGGAAAACTTTCTCCTGATGTTAATTTTTTGTAATAGCCAGAATATCCAAGTTCAATAAGTTGATGGATTTTTTCTTTCATCCCCTTAGGGCAAATAATTGTCAATGCTTTTTTTCGCTTGTCACGCTGTAAGTTTCCAAGAAACGCAGGAAGACCAAAGTAATGGTCTGCATGTGGGTGACTAATGTAGATTGCATCAAGAAACTCAGGGTCAAGATTGTACTGCCACAATGCTCGTGGAATTGAGTAGCCAATGTCAAGCAGCATACGAGTGCCTGTTACTGATTCTACAATGTGGCTGTTGTTAGGAAACTCACCGTCCCAGGCTGCTCCAACACCGATGCATGTTATCTTCATATTCCCAAGAATAGACAGATCATATTTAAATATACTCATGGGGTATGTCCCGAGAGTCTTTCTGAGGGATAGCACTGCCTTGAAGTCTGTTCGGAGGCACCCCGATTTATGCAGGGGTGCCGACGTAGAATCAGCGAGCGGATGCGAGCGTTAACCTTCGCAGTGCTATCCCTCCTGCACAAAAAGCAAGATTCGGGACACACCCATACTCATGACAACACTTAAATACTAACTCAAAAATACCTTGAACCATGCCAGCATACACACCAGGTACATCTCAACCAAGACAAAGCAGATCACTCCTAGACAGACAAGTAGCACTTGAATACCTGTGTGGAATCCCTCAAGATAAAATAGCAAGAGGGTGGGGCCAGTCTATTGGATTAAAAGAAATAGCTCGTGAACTAGCAGAGCAAGACGATCCATTAATCAAGCAATACTATGAACGAGCAAAGCAAGGAAGCAGCTTAGACAATGCAATACACCTTGCGCTTGCGTGTGAAGGACGACTTAAAGACGAAACAGTACAATTACACGCTCTTCAAAGTGGAAGTATTAGACCTTTCTCAGTACAATCACGTGATTTATATGATACAGTAAGAAAATATGTTTTTGCTCCAGCATTGAAAAATTCAAGAACTGCGCAAGATCAAGAACGACTTGAACCTACAAATAATTACGAGCGTATTTTTAGAGATTTACAAACTCGCGTCCTCAGAAAAATATGGGGAAAAGAAAAACCAGGCATCACTCATCATCCTTTTTTGGATGTACTTGAACAAGCGTACGGAAAAGGACATGACATGGTTAGTGTTATAGTTAGGTATGACGAGCGTGTTGATGAACGACTAGAACAAGGAGCACTTGCTGCAACAGAAAAAAAGAAAGCAGTGCTTCTTGATGCCATGACAACATTACCTCCACGTAGAGCAGAAACATTACGGCGCGTGTATGGTATTAGAGAAGATGGTTCTGAAGCAGAGCCAGTGACACAGGCTGCAATTGCGCGAGAATTGGAGCTTTCAGACAGTCGAGTAGGCATGTTCAAGCGCGAAGGACTAGGCAGACTTACAAGCATGAGGAGAGTGCGCTTAGTCAGTGGATGGTATACTGACGATGAGATTGAAGCATTGGAAATAGAACGTGCAAAAGCACGAACACCTGGAAGCATACGACCAGAACTGATTTATGTTGGAGAAGAAGATCTAACTCCCCGATCAATAAATGCTCTCGAGCGAGCAGGAGCACACACACTTGCTGACTTACAGAAGATGACTGAAGCTGACTTATTAAAAAAAAAGAATTTTGGACGCAAGTCACTTGATGAAGTCAAAGAACTGATGAGAGGATATGGCTTGAGCATAGGACAAGCATTATTCTAAAATACCAGTATAAAAGACTTGGCCAAAGGTTTAAATAGAACCTGATTGGCATTGATTCTATGGATGATGATTGGAACCCCTGGGATGATGAGCGTCAAGATAAGATGATGCCACGAGATGATCCAGCTGCACTTAAAAGCAGATGTGAAGCCATTGGATTCACTATTGACATGGCATTTTTTGATGCTGTTGCATGGGAAGAGTTAGGTTTTAATCAAGGTCAGTTATTTCATACTCGTGAACAAAGAGCAATATATTTTGATAATCTTCCGTTTCATCCACCTCGACCTGGTTCTGCCCTATCCCATGCACAAGCAGTAAACCTGGGCATTATGGGAGGTCATAGTGAACTCCGCGAAGATTGTGCTATTGTTATGGCATATGAAGTTAGGCGATTTGTTAATGAACAGGGAAGAGGACACAGAAAAGGTGGATATGCTAAGCATGAACCTGATCCTTATGGATATGAAGAACATGATCCTGGTTTTGGTCACAAACTTACAAGACGTGTTCGTGATGCAGGCAAAGCTTTAATGAGACATGGACCAGAACCAAGAGACCAGCTGGAAGCACTATTCCCAGCAGATGGAACTTTGCCAGAAAAAACAATTGCATTAGTTGATCAAAGTCCTTCTTTTGATCAAGCATATGAACTTGCTCGGAGACCAAAAAGCGCTGCAATTAATAATGCTGTTCGTTCTCTTGGCACCAATGTGCGACGTGTACCCTATATGGATACTGGCATTGATCCCCACGAAGCTGAACGTGTGAGCAGAAATTTACATTTACGAGTTCTAAAAGAAGTTCTAGAATATAGAGACGTACCAACAGATAGGTGGTAAGACTCAAAGAAAAAGAAAATAAAAAAAGACCAGATGGCCTAATTAATCAGTAATCGAATTTTGTCAATATTATCCGCTACATCCTGACCTTTTCTGGTAAGACTCAAAAGCTTTAATCGCCCTTGCTTGTCAAACTGGATAAGTCCTGATGTCTCCATGTGTTGAAGAATTTTTACGACATGCGAATATGTACAGTCGATCTGTTTTGCTAATGAAGAAGCATACACCTCGTTTTTGGCATTCTTTAATCCAACTAACATCATAGCTGGTTTTTCCCGAAAAAATACATTGAAAATTTCGTTATTCTTCATGGTTGTTACCCCCAATATGCCAAATACGTATACTTACATTGTAATCAAAAATAAGTATATATTTTTATTGTATATATTTACTTCTAGAGGATTCAGAGGTTGTTTTTAAATGTTTAGTTTTTGGCTAGAATTGGTTTATAAACCCACTCAACCATCACAAAACACCGGTGGAAGTAAGCACAGATATAAGCTGGGCAGCCCCAAGAATCGTCATAAAAAGGCCCAAGACAATGGCAGTAGGACCGAGCTTATGAGACCCAAGTCTCCAGGCTTTGACGCCGAGAAACACTGCAAGAATACCAAATAAGAGTGGAAAAAATAAGAGGCAAACTGCTGCACTAACAATGCCAAGAACACCATACACTCTTCCCATAATTTTAGCTTGTGGTTTTGGTGGCTTAGGTGGTTTTGTATAGCTCACCTTCTTCTTTTTAGCTGGTTTTTTTGTGGGCTTTGCCTTTTTCTTTGCCATGATTTCAACCTAGGCGTTTGTCTTTATAAATATTTTTATATGGCAATAAAAAGCAAGAATGAATAGAGGCAATATGGAAACAGAAAAAGAGATGAACACTGAAGAACTGCTTTTCCCCCATGAGTCTGTAAGGGAAGAGCAACGAGAACTCATTAAGTCAGTTCAAGCAACACTGAAGAAAAAGGAACACTTGATTGTGCATGCGC
The DNA here is from genome assembly GCA_964343705.1 of uncultured Methanosarcinales archaeon. Taxonomy (GTDB): domain Archaea; phylum Nanobdellota; class Nanobdellia; order Woesearchaeales; family UBA12501; genus JAUSFM01. Next base: position 159,534 of record CAYFJX010000004.1, on the reverse strand, counting down.
CAACTGGCCTAGGAAAAACAGCAGCAACACTTGCTCCAGCGTTAAGCTATGTTCTGCAACAGAAAAAAGAGCATAACAAAGACCTCACTATATTCTTCCTAACATCGCGACATACCCAGCACCAGATTGCGATTAACACGCTCAAGCAAATAAAGAGCAAGTATGGCACCAAGTTCACTGTGTGTGATATCATTGGCAAGAAACACATGTGTGCTCAACCAGGTGCACAGTTATTATACAGCAGTGAATTTTCTGAATACTGTAAAAAAGTAAGAGAAGAAAATACCTGCGAGTTTTATGCAAATTGCCGTGGTGGTACCAATGGATTTAAACTCTCACCACAAGGAGAAAAAGCCTTGGGGGAAATAAAAGCAATTGGACCAACGCATGTTGAGGTAATTGTTGAAGCATGTAAAGAGGAAAAAGTATGCCCGTACGAAATCACCATTGAAATGGCAAAGAGTGCAAAAGTAGTGATTGCTGATTATTCATACATGTTCCATCCAACAATCCGAGATAGTTTCTTGGGAAAAACAAGGAGGGAACTTGAGAACTGCATTATTATCATTGATGAGGGCCATAATCTTCCTGAACGAATTAGAAATACTATGACTGAAAACTTGAGTAGCATCATGCTGAAGAATGCCATCAAAGAAGCAAAACAGTATGGGTATACTCGCGCGATTGAAGAGCTTGCTCGCATACAAGGTATTTTCTTAAACTATGCTCAGAGCTTGCATAGCAAGCAGGGCTTTGGTAGTAATGAGTTGCTTATTACAAAAAATGATTTTATTGAAAAAGTAAAAAAAATACGAGACATTGATGCAATGGTAGAGGATTACAACACACTTGGTGATGCTATTCGTACAGCACAAAAACGATCATTTATTGGTTCTATAGGAAGGTTCTTGGAGGCATGGAGTCTTAGCAGAGATACTGGCTTTACGCGTATGTTTTCAGCTCGGCGTGGAAAGCAAGATGAAATACTCACTGTGACAAACAGGTGTCTTGACCCTTCCATTATGAGCCGGCCTGTTTTTGAAACCTGCCATGCAAGCATTATTATGAGCGGTACCTTACAGCCAACAAACATGTACAAAGATTTACTTGGTTTTCCTGAGGAGAGTACAACAGAGAAAGTGTTTGAAGATCCGTTTTTTACCGATAACCGATTGTCGCTTGTTATTCCTGAGACTACAACTAAATATTCTCAGCGTAATGAGTTGCAGTTTCAGAAGATTGCACAAGTATGTGCTCGTGTTGCAAATGCTGTGCCAGGTAATAGCGCAATTTTTTTCCCGAGTTATGATTTACGAAACAAAGTGTACCAGTATTTTAGCACTGATTGTAATAAGACAATTTTCCAGGAGGCACCTGGTATGACTAAGCAAGAAAAAACAGAAATGCTTGAGCGCTTTAAGCAGTACAACAAACAAGGTGCTGTGTTACTCGGGGTAGTGAGTGGTAATTTTGCAGAGGGTGTTGACCTTCCAGGAGATTTACTGAAGTGTGTTGTAGTGGTTGGCTTGCCTTTGACTAATCCTAGTCTTGAAATCAAGGAGTTGATTTCATATTACGATACTAAGTTTGGTCGAGGGTGGGATTATGGTTATATCTTCCCTGCGTTTATCAAATGCTTGCAAGGTGCTGGTCGTTGTATTCGTTCTAAGACAGATCGTGGTGTGATTGTATTTCTTGACGAGCGGTACGTGTGGCCCAGGTACAAGCGATGTTTTCCTGAAGATTACGGTGTGAGGCTTGCCAGGGATTATGTTGGTGAGATTGAAGAGTTCTTTTCTGAGCGTAATGTTTATTGAACTCCTAATTCATAAGTTGTTCTTCCCCAGGTTTCACTGGTGATGGTTTAGAATACGCAATTTTAGCTTCGAGCGTGATTGTTCCACATGCAGGTGTCACCCAGAAAACCCCTGCTTTTGCTTCAGTGAATTGTTCTAAGTGAGAGTAAGGATCTTTGCGTGGTACACATTGTGCAAGAGAATTAAGCAAGTCATGATCTATCTTATCTTCATTATCAGTCAATCGTCCAAAGTAGACAAGTTGATCATCAGGGTCATAGACAGCAATGCGTTCTAGGTCGTGTAAATAAGCAAAATCAGCTGTAAGAGAAACTGCATAGACCTTTACATTGACAAGGCCTGGACTACCACCTGGCGTTTGCTTTTTCAGCATACGGTGAGAATCTACTTCAGCACGAACCTGGAAAACCATAAAAAAAAGAGTAGGTAGAAAAGATATATAAAGTTTAATATACAAATTCCCACACCAATACCCAAAATACGCCAAAAAATAACAATATTTATATACTAGTTATGTTTTATATACACCTATGGTGAAATCATGGTCATACTGTTTGACCAATACAACATACCCAAGGACGTATTCGAGGTGGTGTTTGCAACAGAGCAGCAAGTGAAGGTTGGAAGGCTGCTGTTTGAAGAGATGAAGGCTCATGATGGAGAGATGGGCAAGACAGAGATGTCACTCTTTGCAAATCGACTACACGAAGGAACTCTCATTGAGGTAGAAGAGGAACGAGGACCAGTTAAGAAAAAGACAAGCGAAAAAATATCGTATAACAAACGACAATTTTATGATCGCATCCTCACACCAATGAAAGCAATGGGCATGATTGATTACGACATGTACAAAAAACGATACCGAATTTCAGACAGGTTCAGCCGAGCCCTACAAAAGGTAGGGGTCATGTGGAATGCAGAACTCCACAAAAAAATATGAAAAAAGGCATGGAAAAAAGGTGATTAAAAAAAAGGTGATAATCCCACACAACGGCTCCTTGAAGAAGCCTAACTTCTCAACCACCCCCCCCCAACATTAGTCCTTCTCTCGATGGGAGCCGTTGTTTCTTTTTTCTAGGTGGAAACATATACAATTAGTTCTCAGATACATTTTCTTTTTATCCCTAAATAAAACCACCTTTCTAAAACAACAAACTATTTAAATTACCAAACCAAAAATAGGCCTTATGCCAGACGAAGATATGCAACCAAACGATGATCCCAACGTCTACTCAGAACAAGGCGCTGCAAAGATGGTTGAAGACGATGAAATGGAACCATGGGAAGGCGGCTTTATGGAAGGCGCCCGCATGGATGGTCAGCTAGGAAAGTGTGCAGGATGTGGTGACATGCTCACTGAAAAAAACACACTTGAGAAAAAAACAGTTGAAGAAGGAGAAGAAGAACTTCACCGATTCTGTTCCCAGCATTGTCTTGAAAAATGGGAAGAAAAGCACGCTGAGTAGATGGCATCAGCCCATGTATTAGGCATTCTTTTTGGTTTACTTACAATGACCTGTTTTGCAGTAGGTGAAGTACTCAGCAAAAAGGCCTTACAATATCTTGGTCGAAAAAACATTCTTTTTTACAGAGGGATACTCTCTGTTGTTATTCTTGTTATTGCTTTGTTTACGCTACCACTGCCATACATGTTTTCCTTGCCACATTTTATTGGTATGATTTTTGTTGGATTACTTGGTGCAGTTCCCATTTACATGTTTTACAAAGCACTAGAAGTTGGAAAGGTTGGTGTGGTGTCACCTCTTTCAAAAAGCTCTGTGCTTGTTACTTTGATTTTATCTTTTATTTTTCTTGGTGAACGTCTTAGTTCATTGCAAACCCTGTTGGTTGGGATGATCATCGCGGGAATTATTCTATCTTCTATAAACCCAAAAGATTTTATCAGAAATGGTAATATATACGCAGGTGCATCATACGCACTTATTGCTGCAGGCTTATGGGGGTTTTTGTTTTTTGTATGGAAATACTTTGTTGTTGCACTTGGACCATTATTTACAGCAGTCATGATTGAAAGTGGAGTTGTAATTGGCGTGGCAACACTTATGAAAAAACAAGATCTTAATGAAATGAAACATGCTCTGCAAAAAAAGAAACAAGCAGTTCTTGGTTTAATCACCACACTTGGAGTGATTGTCGGAGCAGGAACCATGTTCTACACCCTTGGCATAAACATTGCTCCTGTAAGTATTGTTATGCCCATCAATAGCACCAGCCCCTTCTTAGCAGGACTCCTCGCAGCGTGGATGTTTAAAGAACGACTCAAACCGATACAATACCTCGGAGGCATGCTTATTGTTGCTGGTGTAGCCTTATTGTTTATTGTGTGAGATATGTCCCAAATAGTCTTTCTGAGGGGTGGCACTGCCTTGAAGTTTATTAGGAAAATGACTGATTCATGCAAGTCATTTTCCTGAAATTCCGCGAGCGGATGCGAGCGTTTTCCTTCGCAGTGCCACCCCTCCTGCACAAAAATGCTTTGTTTGGGACATAGCTTATGTAAGAAAGGCTTTTAAACCCCCTCTTTTTCTTTTCTCATATGTGTGGTATACTTGGCTTTTTTGGAACTTGGAAAACAAGTGATGTAGTCGCAGCTTTTGAAAAAGTAACGTATCGTGGACAGGATGGGTTTGGTTTTGTAAGCAACGCTGAGCCAGATGGGTTTCATTCTGATAATCAAGAAGAGTTCATTGCAAAACTCAAAGAAAGCAGTGAGCACACCAATCTTATGATACACAACCTACACGCACTTGTTGGCCATTGTCCTCAACCACTAACTAACGACACACGAGCAATGATCTTTAATGGTGAAATCTACAATTGGCGCATGCTCAATGAAATGTATCATGCCTGCGGCTCAAATGATAGTGAAGTATTGTTTAATGTACTTCAATATCAAGGTGAAGAAGATATACAAAACTGTCTTGATGAACTTGATGGTGTGTACGCGTTTGCGTATGCAAATAGTAAACAAGTTGTGTTTACGCGTGACCTTATTGGAGTAAAGCCATTGTTCTACAACAACAGCGAACACGGACTAGTTATTGCTTCAGAAAAAAAGTGTTTACGCGCAATAGGCCTTGAACCACTGGAAGTAAATCCAAGACACATATTCACATACTTCAAAGAAAGCAAAGAACTAGCCATGAAGGCAAAACCTTTTTTTGCTCACGAGCCAGTCCACACCCACACAGAGCAAGAAATCAAAGACAAAGTCGAACACTTGCTTGAAAGTGCCCTGCAAAAAAGATTGCCGCAACAAAAGTTTGGCATACTATTCTCAGGAGGTATTGACTCAACACTACTTGCATTTCTCTGTAAAAAACTTGGCAAGGACTTTGTATGTTACACTGCAGCATTGGAAGAAGAGGGCATGGAACCTGCACAAGATCTTGTACATGCAAAAAAAATTGCTGAAGCACTTGACCTGCCACTCAAAGTTATCACTGTAGGAATGAAAGATGTCCCTGAATACATCAAGAAAATTGTGCCCATTATTGAGTCAACCAATGTAGTTAAAGTTGGAGTTGCCTTACCCTTTTTCCTTGCAGCTGAACAAGCAAAGAAAGATGATGTGCGAGTACTCTTCTCTGGCCTGGGAAGTGAAGAAATCTTTGGTGGCTACGAGCGCCATGCAAAAGCGCAAAGTCTCAACAAAGAATGCTTGTTTGGCCTGAGGAAAATGTACGAGCGCGACCTGTATAGAGATGATGTTGTAACTATGGCTAACACCATTGAATTACGCTTGCCATTTCTTGACAAAGACTTAGTAGAGTATTGCTTGAAAATTGCAGAAGAACATAAAATTAAAGATGTTGATGGTGTATCAGTAAAAAAATACATCCTTCGCCTTGTTGCTAAGCAGCTTGGCCTACAAAAAGAATTTGCATTCAGGAAAAAACAGGCTGCACAATATGGCAGCAAGTTTGACCGAGCATTAGGAAAGCTTGCAAAACAAGAAGGAAAAAACAAGAGTAAATACTTGGCTCAATTTTTACCACACTTAAACAAGAAGCTTGCTGTGCTTTTTAGTGGTGGAAAAGATAGTTGTTACGCTCTTCATATTATGCAACAACAAAACTATGACATTGCATGCCTGGTAACATTAAAGAGTGCAAATGAGGACTCATTCATGTTTCACACACCAAACATTCACCTAGTTGAAAAACAAGCTGAAGCATTAGGCATTCCACTTATTGAACAAGAAACAGCTGGTGAAAAAGAGCATGAGCTTGATGACATGCGAGCTGCACTTGAAAAAGCAAAACAAGAACATGGAGTGCAGGGTGTAGTGACTGGAGCGCTGTTTTCTAATTATCAGCGTGACCGTGTTGAACGTGTTTGTGACGAACTTGGCTTAATGATCTTCTCGCCCTTGTGGCATAAGGATCAAGAAACAGAAATGCAAGAAATTATTGGAAAAGGATTCTCGTTTGTAATCACTAAAGTTGCTGCTGAAGGACTTGGTGAAAAATGGTTAGGAAGAGAAATTGACGAGAAAGCACTTGCTGAGCTAGTGGTGCTTCGTGAAAAAAATGGATTGAATGTCGCTGGTGAAGGCGGTGAGTTCGAGACACTTATGATTGATGGGCCATGTTTTAAGAAAAAGCTTGAGATTACAGATGCTGATATAGTTATGGAGAATGAGTGTACTGGTGTGTATGTGGTTAAAGAGTGTGGTATTATTGAGAAAGAAGGGCTTGACTAGCTTGAAAAACTTGATCATACGTCAACGTGCCTGTACTTGTTCTGATATCAAAACGTTCATTAAGCTTATCAAATTCTTCAGGAGATCTAATGTCTTCATGTAATAGTGCTGCAACATATACACCAAAGCGTTCTTGCGTTCCAAGACTTTTGAATACAACTCCTGCAGCATACGAAGCAAGAACACGAGTTCCTTGATAATCATGATCATCATTATCAGTTGACGTTGACATATCTCTAGAAAGTTTCCTACCTTCATCCATCATTCTGCTAAATGACCAGTCTGTATGTTTTTGAACCTGTTTTTGATTCAAACCATTTGCGTACCCAAAACCATCCACTTCTGCAAAGATAGCTGTGAACTCACGCCAAAACTTTGGCCTGTAGGTAGCAGTTGTAGTAGTGTCACCTGAATGAAACGCTGAAACCACGAATTCATTAACATGATACACCTCATGTTCAAGAGATGCATGTAAAAAGTCATGATCAGTATCATTATTACGAAGATACCACTCCACCCATTTCTTTGCGTTCATTTCAATTACATTATTTGCTGCCAATGCAGTGCTAAGAGTGCCACCATAAGAAGGATGGTATTTCATAAGAAAAACATACTTTTTTGCAGGGCCTTTGAACACACCTCTGTTTTTTCCGACTGCATTGTCAATAGCCCCCTTTACAAACAAGAAAAAAGGTTTTTTGTCTTTGAGTCCTTCCAATCCCCTATGAGCAGACGGATCAGCATATAATTGATAACTTGCACCATCTACTGCCCCTTGAAGAAGAACAATCAAAGGTGGAAGTTTGTGACCTGTTTCTCTTTCATATTTGTCCATTCTTGCTTTAGTTTGGTTTAAGGTTGTTTGAGATCGTTCAAAAGGAAGAGAATCATAAGGACGATTAGCATATGATGCAAGAAGATCTTCAAGCTGAGCATTATTTATCCCACTTGGCAGCACATCAAAATCAACATTCTTTGCTGGAATTTCGGGAGTGAAAACAGGTACAGCTGGAGGTTGAACAGGATCTTTGTTCATAAGGTAAGCAGTACCAGTTGCAAGCGCAATAACACCTGCAGCCATCCATGCTGTGAGTGTATTGCCTTTGTACCATTTACTCAATCGCATGCCTAGTGTTGGATTTGCTTCGAGCTCTGCTTGTCGTGCTTTTGCTGCTGCTCGCTCTACTGCTCGTTGTTGATTAGCTTTTGCTTTAGCACTCAGTTTCTTACCAGATTTGCCTTTCTTACCTTTCTTGGCCATGATATCACCAAATCCCAAATTAGAAATCCCTTATAAAAAGGAGTGGAGTCATAGTATTTAAGCCTTTTGGAGAATTAAAGTGTAATATCCCTTAATACGTTCATATCTGTAAAAGTCCCATCTTTCTTAAGCCGATCTGCTTCAACCCACTTAAAACCCTCACATTGAATAACATCGATAAGATGAGGAATGTTAGGTAGTATTTTCTGTTGCAGTGCTTCCTCTCGGGTTAGCCAGATGTTTTTACCTTCCCGTGTTTCAGGAATTAGCTTGCCCTTAGGATTTGTTGCCTTGATAATAAAGAGTTGATGATTATAAGCAAGTGTATCATTTTCAAATGTTTTAGATGAAAAAATTCCTTTGAACTCAAAATCACATTCCAAACCAGTTTCCTGTAACAGTTTCTCTTTGGCACACTCAAAGATATACTGAGAAAAATTTAGTTTCCCCCCTGGGAATCCTAAATAGCCGTGGAACGGCTCTTTTTTTCTGTGGATCATAAGAAACTTTTTTGTTTTCTCGTCATATACAATGGGGATAACTGCCAACACAGGAAATTTTACTTTTTTTCCAGTCTCCCCCTCAAGATAGGTTACATGTTGCTTTCCTTTTGCTGTAAGTTGGTAAGGACCAGCTTCAGTTTTCTCAACAAGACCTCTGTCTTCAAGTACTCTGAGATGATAAGCAAATTTATTACTCCTTCCTTCCTTATCCCACAACTGGTTAAAAGTCTTTAAGGGATTGTGCATCAAGATTTTTAAAATTCGCTGCTGATCGTGTTCAATCTTCATTTTATAAAAGAGGTGATAAGCAAACGTATTTAAACGTTTTGGATAATCTCATTCTTTCCAAACAATTTCTCCTTTGCAAAATTTTCTCTTAATCTTTTTCTTCACAAGATTTAGCATGGCAGACAGCTGAGGAAAGTTGTTTACTGCAGCATCAGCGTAGTTTGCATGAAATTCAGGCTGAGCGTACATCATTGGACCTTGTTCAGCAAGGTATAAAAAGGATTCAATCTTATCAAGAGCTTTAACAAATCGTGCTTCTGGACTTTTTTGTTCAAGGTATTCTTGCCAAAGAGATGTTATTTTTGAGCCAAATGAAAATCCTTTTGTTAATTGTTGTAATGCTTTTTTTTCGTTTATATTCTTCTGCTTTTGAGTCATAATGCCTTGCATCATATCATAAGCGTCAATATCCCCTGTTACCGACTCCGCAAGATCATGTATGATTGCAATATTCACTGCGTGAGCGATATCAAGATCAAGCTTAAGATCATGCGCTATCAAGAGAACCATCAAAGAAAGCCTCCAAGAATGTTCTGCTGTAGACTCCCTATTAGCTCTTAATGTTGCTGTAAACCGTTCTGTTTTTTTTAATTTTCCTGCTTTTTCAAAAAAAGCCAACAAGCCACATAACTTTTCTTGAATATCATTCTGTCGCATATCAAAAAAAGATCACTAAGATACTTTATAAATTCCTATCTCAAACTGATTTGAGTCACTAATTAATATGTGACCTTATTCCAAAGAAGGGTATGCCAACTGAGGATGATTTTTTTACCTTTGTGTACAAACGCCAATTAGTTTGGTACAAGCGTTTTGTACTAAAAGAACCCCCACCATGGACAACAGATCATGTTCTAAAAACTTACAAGATTATCAATATGTATAGAGAACTGGACAAGTGTACTATGTACATTGTTAGAAAACTAGGGGGAATTTCTGAAAGAAAGAAACTGCTATTAAACACGATCTTTTTTCGTTTCTTTAATCTCAACTATTTATACGAAGATCTTAACATTTCCCCTTTCTCTCAATTAGACCAAGAGTTAAAGAATAAACTCATAAGAAAACTCACTTTGCTTAAACAAAGACGACCAATCTTTAATAATGCATATTTGATTTCGTCAGGGGGAAGAGGGGTAAAGCATGTAAATATAATGAATAACCTTGCTGCGTTAAACCTTGAAAAGTTATTAAAAGATCTTGATAAAAGTACTACACCAGAGGACTCTCTTTCCCATCTAACTAAAATTCCAATGATTGGTCCATTTTTAGCTTGTGAAATATTGACTGACCTGCATTATTTTCATTGGTTTAAGCAAGAATGGACTGAAAACGACTTTGTTTTTATTGGGCCTGGAGCAAAGTGGGGATTAGAAATATTATTTGGAAAACTCTCTGAAAAAGAGCTAGAGAAAAAGCTGAGGCATCTCCATAAAAAACAAGAGGAAGTCCTGCCAACTATTCACAAAACAATTAATGAAAAGCTATCTTGGCGAGATATTGCGTATAGATGTGCTGTTTCTCCTTACCCTTTTCTTTCATTCATCAATATTGAAGGGGCATTGTGTGAGTTCAGGAAGTACTGGAGGCTTTCACAAGGAAAAGGAAGGAAAAAGTATTTCATCCCAAAGATGAGATACAGACCTCTTGGAACTTTTGCTCCAAGATGATCGGACTTCCCTTAAAATCTCCTTTGTACTTGTTGCAATTCAGCCATTCTCTTCCTTTCAGCAGGTTGAACTTGTTGGTTGACTGAATCTGGATTCGCACCATAGGAATCCCAAGCCTGGCTTCCAACAGTTTGCATTCGGTCATACAAGTCATCCATATCAGTGTCTGATAGACCTGGATGTATTGCTTGCAAGTCTTCTTGCAAATCCTCCCTAGGACTATCTGACAGTGCATACCTTCCAAATCGCAAGCTTGTTTTCAATCCCCCCTGATCACCAAGAGTTTTATAAATCTGTGTCATACCTCTCTTTAGCGCATCAAGATCTGCTCCTTCAGCAGCTAACTCACATTCAACAGTGGTAATATAAGTGGGCTTAGAGACATCAAGCACAGAACCTTTCATACTCAAGTGGTATATTCTGTCAGCTCGAAAGTCAGCAGGAACATAAATAGGTTCCCCTTCTGTATCTTCCCCAACTTTAAGTTCATATTTTATGATAATCCGGTCAAGAACACCAATCTTTTGATGTGCATTAAGTACTGCTGTCTTTAAGGCTCCAGAAGCTGCTTGTAATCGTGCAAAAGATTCATGGTCTGTTAAACGCAGAGTTTTAGCTGATTTAACTATTCCAACTTCATCTTTTTCTGATTTAACAAACCACCAATACGGCAAAGCAGAAAGTGGAACTGGCTTTGTTGAAGCGTCGAAGTCCCCAATATCTGCAATCTTAAGATTACCACTCAGAAAATCATCAAGAAAAGATACTTGTTTATCATTTCTGCCTAGTGTGACCCCATACCTTGCAGCTGTATCTAGCATTATACCTAAATTCTCTTGGGAAGGACTGAAGTGTCGTGTTGGATATACTGCCCAGTCTGCTGTGCCACCAATATGATCTGGACGGTCAGTATTTTGTGCCCAGTCACCTTCTTCAAAATTACTATTTCCAAAAAAATCTTGAGGAGTTACGACAACAGTAGCTTCACACTCTCCCTCTTCAATTTCGTCATTTCCAACTGCATTTACCATAGTTTAAACCTCCATGTATGTTCTGAGAAATGAGAGAGAAGAGCTTGTTTATTACTTAAAATCTCAAAATGGTTTGATATAATATTACCATTTGCACTCTTGCCGTGCTTTTGCAAGTGCAATGGCTTTTTCAGTCATCCCACTAGAATACACATCAACTCTACCCTCATCAAACCTGTAAATTTCTTTTAAATCATAAAAAACTTGACGCCATACAACTTCCCCAAGACGGGTAAGTCTCTCAAATTGAACAACATGAGATCCCACGACCCCAATAAAACTTGTTTCTATTCCTTCCTCTGTTATTTCAGTCTTGCCTCTTTCTAGGATCAAATCAACCTGATCATTTATATGTTTGAGTGGGTGTTTCATTCGATGAACCAAATCATCAGGCAACCTAGAATTATTATATCTTCTTCTGAATTTATTCAAGTGAGTGGGACAAGAGGAACCATATAAGTCCATGCCTCCCACCCTGACTTTTTCTTTTTTTTGGAATTTTGCGTAAATATATCTTGAGGGTATTTTGCAGTTTAGGTAATCACACGTACCCCTCAGCAAGACATGTGCGTCTACAATATCAAAAAGATCTCGTGTTGTGGGAAAGTGTTGTAATTCTGTGTCTAAAAGGAGGCCACCTAATGATATCCAAGCAGCTTGATTTTTTAGCTTTTGCAAGGTATTGATAAACTGCAGGGGAAGAAATTGTACTTCATCGATACGCGCATCATTTATATCACGTTTCTTGGCCTCACGTGCCACTATTGTAAGAATTGTTTCTGGATTATTAACGTCAAAAGCATGAACATGGTTGGAATAAGGAGGAGCGTCATGAAGTCTAACATAGTCTGATTTTCTGTGCGGATCAAATGTATTAAGTACTAAGTCAGGAACAAGAATAATTGTTGAGTCAGTAACAGATTCAACCATCTTTGAGGATTTCCCACTCCCCATGGAACCATAATAAAGTGTTAATGGGTTCTGCATGGGCGCAAGGAAATATTTTTTATATTTAAATGGCCATCTCAAACTTTTTTGAGATACAACTAATTATATAAGCATCTTTGTCATAACAATATGAAATCTTACTTGGCAAGATACCGTGTAAATGCCTATGACATAGGAAGCACGGTCCCCCATCTTTATACAGAAACAGTTGAAAGACATCTTACCGCGATTGACGACAAGCAGGCATTGTGTAAAGCAAAAATGGAAATTGTGAAAATAATAGATGATCGCTTTGGTGCATGTGTCACCTTAGAAGGAATTGTAGAATATCGGGCAGTGAACATTAGAGGAATTGAGCAGGCAAACAAACACCAACTTAAACTTCCATTTACACCCAACCAATCTCAAGTGAATCAAGCTCATCCTTAGGCACAAACTTGTGCTCTGTTTCACCATACCATGTTCGTGGTGTTTCATATTTTTTACGAAACTTGAGAGTGATCTTTTTCTGGTTCTCAATAAGGTGATAATACACACTCACTGGAAAGGTCTTTACATATTTCATACCTGGCTTGAGTTCTCCAAGAGGAAAGTCTTGTTCCACGGTACTTCGAACTCCTTTTTTCCAAGCACCTCTGAATGTTGCTCGAACAACTGGTGTTATTGGCTTGTCTTCTAAGTTACGGAAAACAAAACTAATAGTCTTTACTTGAACTTTATCCCTACTGTTTCTTCGCAATTTCAGTTTTTCAAAAGTAAAATACTCTTTTGGTTCACCATCTCCAATCACAAAAATACCTTCGTCTGGGTCTTCATATTGTTTGAGTTCATTTTCTGGCTCTGCTACTGGTTCTTCTTCTAGTTCAGGCTCAGGAACCTCTTCAGGCTCAGGTTCTGGAACTTCTTCAACAATAGGTTCTGCAACTACCTCTGGTTCTGGAGCAGGTTCAGGCGGTGTTACTTTTGCACAGCCAACAAGTAAGACAAGCATTACCAGCACTGCAAATAAAAGTAGCTTTCTCATTTTTTTATCTTTCTTCGTTTTTTCTTAATAATCTTTTTGAGTGCTTTTTCAGTTTTTTTAGCACCAAGTTTAGGAAGGAGCTTATCTTCAAGATTTCGCTTTTTGATATAGATTGGATCATGAGCATGAGAATACTTTTTTGATAGTTCTTTTGGACTCAGTTTTCGTGGCTTGCGACCCAGCATGCGTGACTTGATGCCTGATGCCCACTGGTGGATCCATCGACGAATCAAAAATAGGATAATGATAAAAATGATAAGTTTTACAATCCAAAATGCTGGTTTCATAGATCTATCACAAAAATATACAAAGTCAGAAGCTTAATAAAGTTTTTGGTCTAAATTGTAGGAAGATTTAAAAGAGAGAGGCCTTCACAATGGAAAAATGGCAGATAAACCACCTAAACCAAATTTACGAGATAGGCCAGCTGGTCCTCCTGAAGAAATCAAGCAAATGAGTGATTTTTGTTGGGAACTTCCAACTAGCTACAAAAAAGGCATGCAGGTTCCAGCCCGTGTCTTTGCAACAAAAAAGCTTCTTGACCAGATGGACGCTGGCGTATTTGACCAAGTAACTAATATTGCATGCATGCCTGGCCTAGTAAAGGCTGCCTATTGCATGGCTGATGGGCACTGGGGCTATGGCTTCCCTATTGGTGGTGTAATTGCTTGTGATCTTGACAAAGGCATTATTAGCCCAGGTGGAATTGGTTTTGACATCAACTGTGGCGTGCGTGTTATTAAAACAAATTTAACCCTTTCTGAGGTTGAACCAAAAATCAAAGAACTTGTTAATCTTCTTTTCAAACGTGTACCTGCAGGTGTTGGTTGTAAAGGTTTTGTCAAGCCAACAACTGAAGAATTCAAAGATCTTATCACCCGCGGTGCTGCATGGGCAGTTGAGCAAGGCTATGGGTGGGAAGAAGATCTTGATCGCACAGAAGAAAATGGCTGTATTAAACAAGCAGACGCAAGCAAGGTAAGTGAAAAAGCAATAGCTCGCGGGTTTAAGCAGATTGGAACGCTTGGTAGTGGTAATCATTATCTTGAGATCCAGTACGTTGATGAGATTTACGATAACAAAGCTGCTGAGGCTTTTGGTATTACCAAAGAAAAGCAGATTTGTGTGATGATTCACTGTGGTAGTCGTGGTTTTGGCCACCAGGTTGCAACAGACTACCTTAAAGTATTTAGTGAAGCTATGAAAAAATATAATATTGATGTGTATGATAAAGAACTTGCTTGTGCTCCGTTTAGCAGTCCTGAAGGACAGGATTATTACAAGGCAATGGCGTGTGCTGCAAACCTTGCTTTCAACAACAGGCAGGTAATTATGCATCGTGTTCGTGAATGTTTTGAAGAAGTATTTGGTAAAACAGCAAAAGAGCTTGATATGCGTCTTGTGTATGACGTTGCCCACAATATTGCTAAAATTGAAGAACATGATGTTGACGGGGAAAAAGTAAAAGTTCTTGTCCATCGAAAGGGGGCAACACGATGTTTTGGTCCTGGACACCCTGAAATTCCTGAAACCTACAGAGAGGTTGGCCAACCAGTTCTTATTGGTGGCAGCATGGAAACAGGGTCATACATTCTTGTTGGAACAAAAAAAGCTGAGCTTGAAACATTTGGAAGTACCTGTCATGGTGCAGGACGAACCATGTCCCGAGCAAAGGCTAAGCGAATGGTTCGTGGTGACCAACTACAAAAAGACATGGAAGGCAAAGGAATCTATGTTAAAGCAATTTCTATGCAGGGACTTGCAGAAGAAGCAGGTCTTGCGTACAAAGATATTAATGACGTTATTGAAACAATGCATGGTAGTGGTGTTTCAAAGAAAGTTGTATTTCTAAAACCAATTGGCAATGTTAAGGGTTAAGTAGACCTAGACCTTCAAATGAGTGCGTAAATAAATGGTGAAGTGGACGTACTCTGCCCAACTATAATAACAACACTAACAACAATCAGCATGATAATTATAGGTGCCAGCCACCAAAGCTTTTTTGTTTTAATAAAAAGCCAAAACTCCCGTAAAATTGGATCACTCCCCATTTTTTAATTAAGAGCAAGGAAAACTTTATTAAGTTTGTTATTCTACAAAAAAAGCAACAACTACTGACTTAGGAAATATGTCTGGGGAGAAAAGTGCAAGAATTAAAACTGAGCAAGAAAATAGTCTTTTCACTAATAACCATTCTCATATTCATAACCCTTCTTGAAAGCAGTTTTCAACTTTTTAATCCTCAGCCACTGTATGATGAATGCAATAAGCACCACCCTGATTGGCCAAGGCCCATGATACTCTCAGATGAGACCCTTGGTTGGAAAATACGAGCTAATTGGACAGGATGTTTGTATCAACCCGACACTGCTAAAAAAATAAACATCACAACTAACAGCATAGGTCTACGTAGTACAGAAGAATTTACTATGAAAAAGCCAGACAACACATTCAGAATTCTTGTCTTTGGTGATTCACTGCTGTGGGGAGCAGAATACTCTTATGAAAACACAGTTCAAGTACAGCTCAAAGAAGCGCTTGAATCTCAGATAAAACAACCAGTTGAAGTTCTCGCCTTTGCGGGGGATGGTTACACACTAACACAACACTTTCTTTCTTATGAAGAAAAGGGATACAAATATAATGCTGATGTTGTCATCTATCTTGTGTCCCAAAATGATTTGTCAGACATATTTGGAACCACTGGAACTAAATATCCTAAACCATTGATGAAGGTAAAAAACAATACGCTTGATATTTTCACAGCTGAACAAGTAGCAGAAATAAACAGAAAAAGAACTGGAAATGAAAGGTTATACTTACTATACAAAAATGACTATAATAAAAAAAGGATAACACTCCCTAAATATAAAGAATGGCTAATGGCAAAATCCCACTTCCTTAATTTTATTGATCAAAAACTAAGAATCAAGCCTGAAAATTTAAGTCCTAAACGACTTATAGAAAAATTAAGTCCCACAAACCCTTCCTTATTTCATAACCGCATGAAAAATGACCACCATTTTAGTACATCTGTTAACCATTTTTACCATGTTTTAAGTGTTTTTAATGAAAAAGTTTCTAAAAGAAACAGCAGTTTTGTCGTTGTAAATGTCCCAAGTATCTATCAAGTAAAAAGAAAATATCATGAAATACTCAAGAAAGAGGCACAAAAAGTACAGAAAGGAGAAAAGACCAGACTGCCGAAAGATATTGTATCTCTTGTTAAGATTAAACCTGAAATTTTGACAAAGCAAGAAAAAAGGAACTATTTCTTAAGCGTTTTCACAGAGGCTAACCAGATAAATTATATTGAACTAACTGAAACTGCACTAAAAAATGAAAAAGAGTTTTACTGGAAAATAGATCCTCATTGGACTCCGAAAGGTGTTGCAGTCTCAACAAAACATATAGCTAATGAATTAAAGAAAAAATACTTTTCAGATGAACCAGCTAACCATAAAAAAATAGATCAATGAACGCTCTACATAACTCTGGAATAAGTAAAAAAGTCAAGGATTTTT
Organism: uncultured Methanosarcinales archaeon; assembly: GCA_964343705.1. GTDB lineage: Archaea > Nanobdellota > Nanobdellia > Woesearchaeales > UBA12501 > JAUSFM01. Next base: position 142,742 of record CAYFJX010000004.1, on the reverse strand, counting down.
ATAATCAGACTCCCTTTCCAGATTATGAGATAGACAGGTTTAATTTCAAAGAAGATTTGGAAACCTCTGTGTATCCTTTTGCCAAAATTTTGGATAGAAGCATACCTACAGATGCCACTGTTATAGATGTAGGTACAGGAACAGGACAATTAAGTGCATTTTTATCTTTAAGAAGAAACTGTGTGTGGGGTATTGATTTCTCGGATTCGTCGTTAAATAAAGCGAAACAATTAAAAGAAAAATTAGATCTTACCTCATGGCACCTAAAAAAAGTTGATATATTAGACGTAAAACAAATCGAGGACATTGGGATGAAATTTGATTATGTTTTATGCCTGGGTGTGTTACACCACACAGGAGATGCTTACAAAGGATTTGAAAATATTTTAAAGTTGCTTAAACCTGAAGGACATATTGTTGTTGGTTTATACAATAAATTTGGAAGAATCCCTCTCAAAATACGAAAATTTTTAGCGAAGACAATTTTTAGAAATAATGACAGAATAAAAGACTGGTTTATAAGAATGCAGATTGGAGAGCTTGGAGACAAAGAAAGAAAAAGAGGGTGGTGGAATGATCAGTATTTACACCCCCATGAAACAGTACATACAATAGGGGAGGTCCTAGAGTGGTTTAAAAAAAATAAGATTACTTATCATCAGACAGTACCTACTTCCACACCTTTTGATCAGAGTGAATTAGAAATCACAGGAGTATGGAATACTACAAACCAGAAGTACCCCAATTGCCTAATAAGACTCTATAAACAAGCATATTGGATTTGGAAAACCCACCATGAAGGAGGATATTGGATAACATTTGGTAAGAAGATGGAATAACAGAATTGAAAGAATGAACCTCCCCTCAAATAAGTGGGTACACAATTGATGATACCACTGTGCTTTGGCTCATGATAATAAGTGCTCCAACTAGGAGAATCATAAGAATTATAGGTGTGAGCCACCAGACTTTTCGTACTCTAAGAAAGTCCCAGACTTCTCGAAGTAATGATCGTGCCATGAGGCGATTCAACAGAGAGTGGTTTATTAAGGTTGTGGTTTGAGAGAATCACATTTATAAAAAAAGCAATGCTCCCAACAGCATGAGAAAGTGGAAAAAGAACATTCTTGTTTGCATTACAACCCTGCTAGTATGTGTGCTACTTGCTGAAGTAAGTGTTCGACTTGTTGCTCCACAAGCACTTTGGGATGAATGCGATAAGAGTCATCCTGACTGGCCAAGGCCAATGATTATTTCAGATGAGATTCTTGGATGGAAAACAAAACCATACTGGAGAGGATGCACCTACCAACCCGATACCAATGAACGCATACACATTAAGACAAACAGTAAAGGCATGCTCACTGACAAACAATTTAACTACAACAAAACAGAGAGATTATCCTTTTGGTGTGACTGGTTATAGCACACTGCAACATTTTCTTGCATTTAAACACGAAGGAAGCAAGTACAATGGTGACCTAGTTATCTACTTGTTTTACCAGAATGACCTCAATGACATCCAAATTAGCTCAGCAAAAAAGTATCCCAGACCTCTTTTTGAAAAGTACAAAGAACATATTAAGATCCACCGAGCTGATGATGTGGTAAACTATATCAAAGAACATACCAAGAACCCATCTTATTTTAAGTCGTACAAGAATGATTATAACAAAGACCTTCCTCCACTACCACCTCAACTAGAGCAGTGGCTGCGTAAGAGATCACACTTTTTCACACTATTTTTTAATACACTACAAAGAAAAGAACAAGATAAAGAAAAAGAGTTCAAACAGATACTTGACAAAGTAAGCTTGACCCAAGAAGCATTGTTACGTACACGCCTGGAAACAGACCCTGCATTTAACTTGTCTTTCGACGCATTCACCAACACAGTTATACTTTTCAACAACGCTGTTAATGAAAACAACGCAGAATTTGTCATCATAAATATCCCCAGCCCTCACCAAATCAAACAAGAAAGCAGAGATGTCATTATAGGAAAAAGAGTATACGCTGATAGAGTAAGAAAAGGGATCATAGTTAAACCATGGGATGCCCATTATTTATTGGAGAGTTTCACAGATCATAACAGCATTCATTATATTGATTTAACAGAGACAGCATTAGAAAACCAAGAAAAATTCCATTGGAGAACTGACCCACATTGGTCCCCTCTTGGAACAAGAGTGTCTGCTAAGCATGTTGCGCAACAATTTGAAAAAATGGGGCTCCTGCCTAATCCTTAGCAACTTTTTCACTATCCCATGCATGTTGCATGTTATCAGATCGTTTGACAAGAAAATTCTCAATAATAAGATAGTCAATACCTGTCCCCATCATGCATTTATAGGCGTCATACGGTGTACACACAATAGGCTCACCACGAATATTAAATGAGGTGTTAATAAGGATAGGTACACCTGATAGTTTCCCAAATGCTTTGATAAGGTCATAATAGTCTTGATTTTGACTGCGCCGAATAGATTGAAGCCTACCTGAACCATCAACATGTGTTACTGAAGGTATACGAGCATGCCATTTCTTTTTAACAGGGTATACCATGAGCATGTAGTCTGTTGGCTCTGGCACTGGCTTGTCACATTCAAAGTAGGTTTGTGCGTCATCCTCGCACACTACTGGAGCAAAAGGACGGAACTTTTCCCGATGTTTAACTTTAAGGTTAAGGATATCTTGCATGTTGGGATTGCAAGGATTGGATAAAATACTTCGCGCTCCAAGTGCCCGTGGTCCCCATTCCATGCGTCCTTGGAACCAACCAATAACATTATCTTGATTGAGGAGTTCTGCTGTTTTTTGTACAAGCTCTTTTTTGTCTTTGAATTCAGTGTAAGCAAGTTCATGCTTGTCAAGAAACTCTTTAACTTCTTTGCTTGAAAAGCCTGGGCCAAGATAGGCATTGGTTTGTGTATAGTTTCTTTTCTTGTTAAGAATAGAATGATAAGCATAACTTGCAGCGCCAATACTTGTCCCTCCATCACTTGCATTGGGCTGAACCCAGATTTTCTTGAAAGGTGTTTTACTCAATAGTTTTCCATTACTTACACTATTTAATGCGCAGCCACCCCCAAGTACAACTGAATCACACTTTGTCTGTGCATGGACATGATTAAGGATTGAAACAATAGTTTCTTCTGTTACAAGCTGAAGCGCAGCTGCAATATCTTTATGACGCTGGATGAGTGGTTGTTCTGATTTTCGCATAGGACCTAAAAGCTTGGACATTTTCTTTGATGGCATCTTGTCACTGTGTTGATAACTGAAATAAGAAAGGTCCAGTGCAAAGCTTCCATCTTTTTTGACGTCGATAAGCTTCTTGATTTTTTCATAGTAAGGATTTTTATGCTTGTCCATAACACCATATGGTGAGAGCCCCATAACTTTGTATTCTGAGTTATTTACTTTAAATCCGAGAAATGCTGTGATTGTTGAGTAAAGCAAGCCAAGTGAGTGAGGAAAACGAATTTCTTTAGTAAGATGTATTTTGTTTTCTTCTCCAACCCCCCATGCTGTAGTTGTCCATTCTCCCACTCCATCAATCGTGACAATTGCTGCTTTTTTGAAGGGGCTTACAAGAAACGAGCTAGCTGCATGGGCAAGATGGTGTTCAATAAAGAAAATGTCATCTTTGTACCCTAATTTTTTTAGTTTTTTTGGAATGCGAAGTTTGTCTTGTGTCCAAGCAGGAAGTGCTCGTACAAATGTTCGGAGACCTCGTGGAAACAGTGCAATGTTTTGAAACAAAACACGCTCAAATTTGAGGAATGGTTTTTCGTAGAAGGCAACATGAGCAACTTGCTTCATAGAAATGCCTTGGCTTTCTAGGCAGTACTGGATGGCATTAGTTGGAAAGGAATTATCATGTTTTTTTCGTGTGAATCTTTCTTCTTCAGCTGCAGCTACTATAACGCCATCCTTCAGCAGTGCTGCTGATGAGTCATGATAATAACAGCTTAATCCTAATATGTACATGTGTAACCTCAAAATTGACGATGATAATGTTCTTTATCTTCTGTTCCCATTGTTGTATCAGACCAGTACGTTGTGCCTGATTGTTTAGGCAAGAGTTTCTTTCCCAGAAGCTTTGCAAGAATTGCTGTAAAGCCCACACCAAAAATATAGACTAGTGCTAGGAGAGTGGAGGTTATGATTGTGCTAATGCATTCACCAAAGAATTTCATCCCTTGTTTAACACCTTTGAAAAAGCTCATGCCAGTACCTCCTTGAGTAAGTAGCCAAATAAGATAATAAGGCAGGTAATAACACCTGCTTGGATAAGTGAGGGCGCATGAGTAGAATGGCTTGAAACCCAGTGGAAGATAGTGGTAAAAAGAGAAAAACTAAACAAGAACCCTAAGCATTTCCCGAGCTTTTCTACTTTGCTTTGCCTTTTAAAAAACATATTTGTGCAAACAGCAGGACATTTATAAAGATTTATTTGGCAGAGAGCATATCAGGGGGCAGAAGGCTTTTCTTGCATGAAATTTTCGCGAATAAACGTCACCATGGTGGCATTGCCTGCAGTTTCATAGATTTTATAGGCTGTCTTTATAAGACCTTCCCGAAGGCATTGATCACCGAGTGTGCTTAACTTTTCCTTGTCCCCTGCAAGCTCATACGCGCGTGAAGCATAACTATACAAGGGGCTTTTACTGCATTGATCACCTAGTTCAATCAGTTTCTTTTTATCACCAAGAATACTAAAGATTTCGAGAGCAAAATCCCATTTACCACGCTTTACGCATTCATCACCGACAAACGCAAGCTTTTGTTTGCTTCCTGAATGGTGAAGCGCTTTGATTGCATCTGCAAATTTTGCTTCCTTAATACACTTGTCACCTATTTTTTCCAAGTGATTTTTTGCTTTACCAAGCACGTACATTTCAATAGCATTGCTGTACATACTCATGTTTTCATAGTTTTCCCCAATAGCAACAAGTCGATCAGTACTGCCTGCAAACAAGTATGCTTTGACTGCCTCATTAACCTTGCCTTTTCTGAGACATTCATCCCCAACTTCATTAAGGAGTGCTTGTTTTGTTTTGTCATCAAACATAGAAAGATTAATACTATCAATGCCTTTCTCAATAAGAGTAGGAACAAGCTTGCCAAACTTCTTAATATCTGCTTTTTCAGTCTGCTTTATAGCGTTAGAAATAACCTTATTCTCTTGATTTTGTTGGGGTTTCCACTCTTCCAGTTCCATCACCAAGAAAAGGGAAGCTCAGAGTGTTTATTAATATTGTTGTAGTAGAGATAGAAAAAGAAAAAAAAGTTAGCGTCGTCTTCGACGTCGCCGAGTGTTTCGTTGATTTCTTGTAGAGTACAAGAACAATCCAACAACACCAATCAATACTGCAAAGAGAGCATTGCTAAAGTCACCACTTCCTTCTCCAGCAGCAACTACTGCACCGGTTGGACCTGTTGCATTAGGAGATGAAGCACTCACGGTTGCATTAGCAGCTTCTTCAGATTCTTCTTCAGCTTCAGGAGCAGCTTCCTCTTTTTCTTCAGCAGCAGCTTCTTCTTTCTTAGGCTCAGGAGCATCAGCACTAGGAGATCCAGATGGACCAGAAGCACCACTTGATGCAGCTTCCTTTTTCTCTTCTTTTTTAGCTTCAGGAGCTTTTTCAGCAGCTTCACCAAATGACTTTGCACCTGCTACACCACCACATTTAGTATTGTAGTGTGCCATTTGATCTTCGCACTTTGCCTTGCTAAATGATGCTTTATTTTCGTCACAAACCTTAGCAGTCATCATATGCACAGAATCACAGGTTCTTTTGCTGTACTTTCGAACAGGTTTTTTAGCAGCCTGACGTCGAACAGCTTTACCTTTTACAGTGCCCATGGTACTTGTTGGTTTTTTGTACGCTGACTTAAATGCAGGGTTTTTCCCAATTTTTGGTCGAACTTTCTTTTCCCCTTTTGTTCCTAATTTCTTTGCTGGAGCTCGAGCAGCTTTTGCACGTGCGTAGGAAGAAGGTTTCTTTGCTGGAGCGCCTCGGTATCTCTCATATTTTAGAGGTGCGACTTTTTTTGTTTTTGCTGACTTTACAACTTCTTTACTGCCAGCATCAGCCACAGCTAACTTAGGCAATTTTGTTGCCGGCTTAATACAACCAGCAGCTTCTAATGCTTTACGCGAAGCTAAGCACTCATCAGTAGGCTTTGCATCAATACATGCTTTGTCCATAACACTAAATAAGTCTTTACAATTTTCTTTTGCTTGCAAGCCAGTGAACTTCTCCAATGACAACATTCCAGTCATTGAACTGCCAGAATTAAGAAGTCCAACAACTGCAACAGCAGCAACAATTAGAAATGTATATTTTACAAATTCTCTATCATCCATGCTTCCATCACCTTTTTTTGAATTAATTAAAACCTTTTACGTCTTTATGGGCATTTGTCTTTATAAAGTTTATGAAAATGCTAAGGTAGAAAAAGTAAAAAGAAAAAGTAAGAAAAAAAAGAAATTAATCTTTTGTTCTATGGAAATACAATCCAACTGCTGCAATTGCAAGTGCAAACAGCAATGCTGTCTTGGTACTTCCTGTTCCTTCTTGTACACCAACTACTGCGCCTGCTGGTGATACTCCATTACACAGTCCTGTTTCAGCATTACAACCATGTTCGCAATTAGACAATCTCTCATTAGTATTATTCCCCTGACAAGTTAAGAATGATTTCATACCAAACTTACATTGATGTTTGAGGAAGGAACCTGTAAGATTTACCACAGTGCGACCTTCATCACGGCAGAATGGTTCAGGTTCAGGCGCATCAACGCACGCACCTGCTTCACATACTTTTCCTTCACCACATGCATGGCTTTCTTCATCAGTCACATAACTATTCCCATCTACACTTCGTGTGCAATAGAACTCTTGAAGTGTGTTTGCGTCAGAACATTCATCGGTTAATGTGACCACAGGACCGCCTTGACCACCCATTCCAGTTGTAACACCAGCAGGTGCAGTATATATTTTACCATATTCAGCAAGATTACCTGCTTCTTCTTCAGTGTCACTACAAGCAGGGGCAGGTTCTGGTTCAGGCTCTGCAGCTTCAACAGGTTCTTGTTGTTCTGCTGGTGGGGGTGCTTCAAAGTTTTCTGCAGCTTGTCCAACTACAGGTTGTTCTTTTTCTACACATGCACCATCTTTACAGGTTTTACCCATCTGGTTGCAGTCGTAAACATCGAAACTAACCATGTTGTTCCTACAGATGCGTTCTTGTACTTTGTCTTCATGACCTTGACGATGATCACATTTATCATCGTAGGTTTTCTTAGGTCCAAAGGTAACTTTTGACTTTTCAAGTGCTTGCTGTGCAAGAGTGCCTTTATGAGCATCATGGTCCTCACAAGCAATCACAGCTACAGGCTCCTCTTCCTCAGCTGGTGGAGCTTGAACAGGTACAGCACACTTGCCAGTCTTAGCACCTTCTGCAATAGCACAGCTTAGTCCTTGAACACACTCTTTGTCAGAATAGCATTCAAATCCTGCAGGCCCAAGGCACTTTCCACTGTCACACTTGTTATCAGGTCGGCATTCATTGTCAGCAGCGCATTTTTCACCAATACGCTTTTTCCAAAGTTTTTTGCCATTAACATCTACGCACCTATGCGAGATTTTATTAATAACAACACGCTGATCTAATTTTTTACATGCACCATTTGTCTGTCGCGCTGCTTGTTGTGCTAGAAGAACAGATTTAGGTACTTTAATATTGAGTTTGCCTCCTCCAACACCTTTCGCACTTTTACATCGTCCTTTAACACATGCATACTTAGACCTACATTGACTGGATCTTTCACACGGATAATTTCTTCCTAATTTTGATCTGCAAGCAAGCTTTGCGTTTTTTCCTGCTTTTAGAAAATTTCGCTTTGATGCAGGAGTACACTTTCTCTTACCTTTTACCTTTTTACACACACGCTTGGTCAAGCCAAACCTACATGCTTGCTTTTCAGAACAGTGCTTATCAACTTTACATCTTTTTAGAACTTTTTTCTTACGAGGACCAACTTTGCCTGTGGGTATCTTAAATCCTTTGCCACCACCAAGCATTGCGAGATTAGCAGCGCTCTTGCTACGACGTCGCCGCTTTGCTGCATTACCAGTTATATCATTGCCTTCATCTGCTTCTTCAAAAGCACTATCCTCGACAACAAGCCCTGTTGGGTCGCTAGAATCAAATGCTCCAGAAAAAAACATGACCGCTGCAACAGCAAGCGCAAATAAGAAAATACGTCTATCAAATCGTTCTTGTACCATGTGCCTATCACCTTTTTTGTAACTATAAAACCTTTTTTTTAGAATTTGAGTGTTTTGACTATAAAAAGTTTACCTAAACAACATCAAAGAATACGTCGAATTGTTCGCCTTTAATTTTTTCAAGACTGTGATGTTCATGTTTGTTTGCAGGTTCATTACTAGATATATTCAGTTGTGTTGCTCCAACTTTTTCTGCAATGTGTTTTTTCCAGACACCAACCCGTTCTGCCATGTCACCACGTGTTTGAATAAACATGGTAACAGAGTCTCGTTTTTCCAAGCCTGCTTTTTTTCGTAGGGATTGTATACGGCGCATAAGTTCCCGTGCAAAACCTTCTGCGTCAAGTTCGTCAGTTCTAGTTTTATCCAAGTAGACAACACCTTCTTTGCAGTCGGAAATTACAAAGTGAGGCGGTGCTTCTCGTTCAATGATAAGATGCTTTTTGGTGATTGCAAATTCATCACCTTTTATCTTGATAATATGCTTTCCTTCTTTGTCAATGTGACCTAGTATTGTTTCAGGACTGTCAATTGAAAGTTGTGCTATGATTTCTGCTGACTTGTCTTCAAAGTCTGGTTGTATTTTGTCATAGTCTCCTTTAACACTTGCACTTGCTCCTTCCAATTTTTCGACAACAATGAGTTCTTTTATGTTGGTATGATTTTTAACAATATCTTGCAGTGCTTCAAGAGCGTCACGTACTTTTTTGTCTGTTGCGGATACAGTAACACTTTTGACAGGCCACCTCAATCCAAGCTGTGCTTTTTCTCGTGAATGGAGTATCGCTTGCATAACATTTTTTGTTGTAGTTACTTGTTCTTCACAAGTATCATCGATTAGTTTTGTTTCAACCTTTGGCCAGTCACAATGATGTATACTGTCAGGTTGTGACCATTTTTCACCGAATTCGTGTCGCATGTTCTGATACATTGCTTCACTGATAAAGGGAGCAACAGGTGCAAATAGTTTAAGTGTTTCAAGCATTGTCTTTGATAAAACAAAGAGTACTGCTTGTTTTTCTTCATTAGTACCAAGCACTGTTTTTTCTCTGATAAGTTGAATGTATGTTCGTGAAAGTTCTAGGAAGAGCCCTTCAACAAGCCAAGGGATTTCATTGAGTGCATAAGTGTCATGAGCTTGTGTTAATTTCTTTAAAGTGTTGTTAAGATAGGAAAGCATGTATTTCTCTTCAACACTTTTTGCCATTGTCTTTTCGTCAATGTCAGAAGGCAAAACACCCATTGTTCTACTTATGTCTAACACATACTTGTGTAAGTTCCACAATACCATGAGGTTCTTGTGTTTTAGTTTCATATCCTCAAAGTTGTATTTGAGGTCTGTTGCTGGGGGACACCCGCCTATACTATAATAACGGAATGTGTCTGCACCATACTCATCAATAACTTCGTAAGGACTTATAACATTGCCCAAGCTTTTTGACATTTTTCTGCCGAGAGCATCTTGCACAAAGCCATGCATGTAACAGTTCTTGAATGAAGGCTTATCAAGTGCTATGATTGAGCCAACCATAAGCAAGTTAAACCAACCACGTATTTGATCCTTACCCTCCATAATGAATTCAGCAGGCCAGAGTTTGAAATTCTTATCACTTGCTGGATAGTCAAGGCAGTTCCATGATGCTGAACCCGCATCTACCCAAACGTCAAGAATGTCAGGAAGTCGTTTTTTTGTACCGCCACACTCACAAGGTACTGTTACCTCATCAATTGCAGGCTTATGCATGTCTTTGACTGTTGTTTTTGCTGCTTTTTCAAGTTCTGCAACAGATCCAAACACGTCGTATTTTTCACAATCTTCTTTTTCACATCGCCATACTGGAATTGCTGTTCCCCAGTATCGTTGTTTTGTTATAGAATTATCACGTAGGTTTTCTAGCCATGAATTGAACGCGTTGAATGCTGCTTCAGGTACCCAACCTATTTTCTTATTTTCTGCAATCATTTGTTTTTTTAGGTCTTCAACTTTGAAGAACCATTGCTTTGTTGCTTTGAAGACAACTGGCTTGTGACACCGGTCACAGTGTGGGTAATCGTGATCTATTTTTGTTTTTCCAAGGAGAAAACCTGATTCTTCAATATGTTCTACAAATTGTAAGTCATCTTTTTTAGCAACAAGCTTGTCAAACTTACCCATGTTTTCGAAAACAGCATGGTCATTAATGTTGTTAAACGCTGGAAGACCATTGCGGTGACCTACTTCATAGTCTTCAGCTCCGCACCCCGGTGCGCAGTGCACTAGTCCTGTTCCTGCAGTTGTTGTTACATACTCATTACTCATGAGAACAGTATGTAATTTTTTTGCGGCAGTTTTGTCTTTTGCAATTTCTTTGAGGTAAGGTATATCTTTTTCAAGTGGGTGAGTGTATTGTATTCCTTCAAGTTTTTCTCCCTTGTATTCCTCAACAACTTTATACTTTCGTTCTGCAATCATGTTCATGACTGGCCCTGCAAGTGCTTTGGCAAGTATCCAATGCTGCCCTTTTTCTTCACCGTCTTGCACTTCAACAGTTAAGTAGTCAAGTTCTGGATTAACCATGACTGCAAGGTTGAATGGTATTGTCCAAGGTGTTGTTGTCCAGATAAGAAGAAATGTGTTTTCTTTCCCTTTAACTGGAAATTTTACAAAGAGTGATGTATCTGTTATGTTTTTGTATTCTAGTTCGTGTTTAGCTATTGCTGTTGCACAATGCCCGCACCAAGTCATTGCTCGCTTTCCTTCATACAAGCGTTTTTTGTCATGTGCTTTTTTTACCAGCCACCAAACACCTTCCATGTATTCTTTGCTAATTGTTTGATAGGCGTTGTCAAAGTCCATCCAAGCTCCAAGGCGTTGGAAATCTTTGTTCATTACTTTCATGTTTTCTACGCATAGGGTTTTACATTCGTCAATGAATTTTTTTACACCTATGTGTTGTATGCCTTTTTTTCCTTTGATGCCTAGTTTTTTTTCTGTTGCGTGCTCTGTGGGAAGACCATGCATGTCATAGCCTGCTCGATCCCACACATTAAAGCCCTGCATTCGTTTGTACCGTAGCACCATGTCTTTGAGTGATTTATTCCATGCTGTTCCAATGTGGACACGACCACTAGTGTAGGGGGGTCCGTCAAGAAAGTAGAACTCTTTTCCTTTGCTTCGCATTTTTTGTAGTGCTGCGTAGGTGTCTTGTTTTTCCCAGAATGTCATTATTTGTGGTTCAAGTTCTGGTGCATTATAGCGCGGACTAAAGAAGGGTCCTCGATCACTAGTGCCTTCATTAGGTGTTGATTTCATGAGCTAGAGTTGAGGGAGATGATTTAAAAAGGTTGCGGCAGGAAATATTTATTAAGAGCAAACATTAAAGAGTACACATGGAAGTAATCATGAAGAACTTTGGCCTGATGACCTTGCTTATGATGGGCATTATCTTTTTCTATTTTAAGAAGACAGGTATGTTTGGCACAACACTGATTAAGACCGTTGTCTTGCATAGTATTGAAGCTGTGGTTCTTTCCATAATTATTATCAGTGCGTTTACGTGGTTTTGGAATCGCGCTGTTGCTGTTGATGTGTAGAATTATTGTACTGCTACAAGTTCTTGACCTGATTGCAATGCTGCAGGAGTGTAGGATTGATCACCCTTAAGTTTTACAATCTGTTCTTTTGAATGTACACCATGTGTTCCTGACGCAAAGATAACACGATCTTTTTGGATTGCAATACCTCGTTCCGCATCGTATCCATGCTTGAATTCTTGTGGTTCTGAATGACCATTAAGTACTAGTGTTACACCTGGAAGATCACATGAACCTTCACGTTGCCACAAGGTTGTATACTCTGATGCTGTTGTTTTGTATGAAGAACGATCTAATTCTCGTCCTCGGTACACACCTTCAAGATCTTCAAGACTCAGTGGACATTTGGCGTGGAATGCTGCAACACCATTGCCAAAAACAACTCCATGAGGCAATGCTTCAAGAAAGTCATAGTCAGCTTCACTCATTCGTGTGACAAAGTCAAAGTTAAGAAGGTCAAGTTGTGAACGAAATAACCCAGGAGCTTTTGGCATGCGCGCGTTTTCATTTGCTAGCATCGAATCCTGAGGCACACCAACTAAACCTTTTGCAACTGCAGTAACTGCGTCTTCAAATGAGAGATCATGACGGTCTGCAATTTCTGCAATCCGCTTGTAGTATTGTACTGCAATTTCTTCGTGGTTACCCCGAAGTACAACAAGATTTTGTGGGTGCTGTTCTTGTACTGCTTGCAAGAATTTTATTACTGCTTTGTCTTGGCCCATTTCTTTTGGTTGACTAACTTCATAAAATGCTACAGTGTCGTCATCAATTTTTCGTTGTACAACGTGTTTTCCAGGAATTGGTCCTGGAACTCGTGTGTAGATAAATTTTGTATCAATCATATCTCCCTGTATAACAACATAATCACCTGATTCTAAGCGTGCTACAAGATCATTTTGTTCAAATATATCTTTAAGTTGTCCAGCGTCTGAGTGCACATCGGTTACAAAGAATATTGAATAATCCCCTTGTGGAATTTGAATAAGATTCTCTCCTTTGACATAATCACTAATATCAAGACATGTTGAATCACCACATTGCACAGTTGCCACTGCTGGGAATTGTTCATCCCACACCTCTGATGGTGATTTTCCCCCAAGAGCGTATATTCCACCAGCTAGTAATGCAATAAGAGCTCCAGTTGCTGCAAAATAACCCCATTTTTCCTTGAAAAAGTCAATGAGCACTGAACCCTCTGTAGTTCCATTTTGCCTTTGTGCTCGAATACGGTTGTCTTGTATCTTAATACGCTTATTCATACGTCTGAAAGTAACCTCACCACATTTAAACCTTCCTATTTTTAATCACCAAATAGTGGTCATTTTACTGCTTGGGGGGCAGGAATATCACACCTCTCCAGATAGACCCGAGCAGAGGTTGCAGTTGCCACATCAGGATGATCCACTGCAATAGATACTAATCGTTCTTCTGTATCAGGATGTATCTTGTCTTTATACCCCATATGCAATGGAACAACCCATAATGCTCGTTCACGTTGGAGCTCACCACCAAATAGAGGAACATACGTATCACCCCAGCTTTACTCTTTGATCCAGCCATTAATCAAGCAGGAGTAGATAAAGAGTTTATAAGCCTACTGCTTATTCTGAACACAACTAACAAAAAGCTTTATAAACCCCCTGCTTTTCTGCATTGCTATGACTGAAGTATTAGCATTCAACAAGTGGCCTACCACAGATATCGTAGTAGAAGACCTTGGGCTTAAAGATTACATCTGTTTAGAACCACGTATTGTACCAAAGAGTTCTGGAAAATACGCAGGAAGCAGATTCCACAAATCAAAGTCATTTATTGTTGAACGACTTATCAACAAACTAATGGTACCTGGTCACAAGAGCAAAAAACACTTCAAAAGCTCTGGCCGTATCACCGGCAAGTATGCTACTGCTGCAGACATTCTCAAAAAAGCACTTATCAAAGTTGAGCAAAAAACAGGCAAGAACCCTGTTGAAGCACTGGTAAAAGCAATTGAAAACGCTGCACCACGAGAAGAGATCATCACCATTGAATATGGTGGAGCTCGATACCCAAAGGCAGTTGAGTGCTCACCACAACGACGCATTGATTTTGCACTACGTGTTATGGCACAAGGTTCATTCCACAAAAGTTTCAATGGAAAAAAGTCAATGGTTGACTGCCTTGCTGACGAGATCACACATGCTTTCAACCTAAGTAATAATTCTGCTGCAATCGCTAAGAAGTTAGAGCTTGAGCGGCAAGCTGATAGTAGTCGATAAAGAAAAGAAGATTTATAAAGAGTTTTAGCTATTAATTTCTTATAATGCTTTATTACCCAACACCAGAACGAATTATTGAATATAATCTACTTGCAATCGCTTTTTTGAAAACTAAAAAAGCAGATTCCCCTAAAGTTTTAAATAAATCAAAATTAAACAAAGTAATTAATTTGTGCAAACAAGAAAGAGGAGACATGTATGATAAAGCAGTAGTGCTTTGCAAGGGTCTCATCAGAGAACACCCTTTTGCTAGCGGAAATCGAAGAACTGCATTTATTGTAACAAAAGAATTTTTACGTAAAAACAAGGCGCGTTTTGCAGTAAAAAACAACCCAAAACAGGCACGCGTTATGCTTGGCATCAGAGAAAGATACTATCAGGATAGTGAAATAAAAGAGTGGTTAAAACATGGCAAAATCAGAGAATTTAAAAGATAAAGAAGCATATAAAATTGTATCACATGAACTAGATCGATTTATGAGTTTAGTCAAAGGACATGAAAAGATTCTTGAAGCAATAGGTAAGCTATAGTCAAGTACCTTGCTGACGAGATCACACATGCTTTCAACCTAAGTAATAATTCTGCTGCAATCGCTAAGAAGTTAGAGCTTGAGCGGCAAGCTGATTCTAGCAGGTAGCTACCCTAGATAACATAAATAGAAGAAAATTTTAAAAGTTCTAATTTATACCTGACATGTATGGACTATAAAGAGCTTTTGGATGGACTGAAAAATCTCGAAAATGATGTTATTGAACTGAAAACTAGCTTTAGTGATTGGGAAGAGAACTCTCTTAAATAGTTTAAAGAAAAGTCCTCGCTGAGGTAGGGCTATTCCACGAGCAGTATTATTGCTGTTAAGATTGTTGTTGGCATTAAGGTTGAAGTTATTGTTGCTGCAACCGAGCCAGGCCGCCCTTAAGTAGCCTCCTTGCTGTTTCTAGCACCACCACTTCAGGCATTTGCTGTTGTGGTTGAATTTTATGTCCTCTTGAATAAGAGGCGCTAGCAAAGAGACGTGTAGAGCCCATGCCGTTCCACCAAAGAAGTAGAGCAATGAGGACAAAAATAAAGAAGTTGCTGGTGTTTATAAAGATTTACCTAACCTTTATTTCAGGTGGAACTATTTTTTCGTTTGCGCGCCTGCGGCGCCTGAAGTACCCCACGAGTAGCATAATAGAAGGAAAGATTGCCGCTGGCATAAAGTGTGAAGATATCGGCGATGTGACCAACCCAGGCCAGCATTTTCTTGTTATATCCTGTACTATTCTTTCTGTTCCAAGGAAACCACAACCTAGCAGGATTGCCATACTCCTCTCCAATCTCAACCAAAACAGAAGGATCTTTTAAACAACTCCACTGCCGAACATACCTTGCTTTTTCAGGAACACGCAAGGCATCCTCTAACCTCTCACTTCGCAAAACAAACTTGTCAAAACTTAAAGCAGTTCTTCTCCTGCCAGCATTAACACTTCCCGACTTACCAAAATCAGCAGCATTAGGGTAATGAATAAATTGCCTTACACCAAAATCAACAAGGCCATTCTGAGCGTGCAGGCCAGAACCATAGCCTTGGTCTTTATACTGCATAAACACTCTTCTTACTTCCTTATCCTCCCTATTTTTAAACAAAACAGCCAGAATGTTACAAGTGTCTGCAGGACTTGGTAAAAACCAGCCATTTTGCTCTTGTTGTTCAAAAAAAACAGCCCACTCATAAGGGGTTTTATTAACGTGATTGCCATTCGCATCCTTAATAATGTTTTTAGGAATATACAGCTTAGGATGACTCCAAAGAACAGTATCATCAGCATCAACAGGCCTAATATTATTCAAAACAACATAGTTTTGGGTGATCTTACTGATACAAGCAGGAAAAGGAACATTTGATAATTGTACATGAGCATCAAAAACAGCATCAAGACCAACACGCTGCTCAGAGGAAAGCAAACCAGCAGTCGCTTCATCTTTTCTTAAATGTTGCATCAACTCATCAAATCTTCTTCGTTCATCAGCATCTAACTCGTCTCTGCCAGCTAAGTTCTGCGCTTCAGTTAAAGCCTTGGTATAAGCACCAAACTTTTCACTAATCACACTAACAATCGTAGGAAATCTTACTTCATCCATTTTACTCTTCACCCCTCCTTGTGTCTCCAGTTGATAATTGATAAGATCCTCTTCCATCATTTACTCCCCTAAACGCACTTAATACTTCCAACTGCCCTTCTACTGCAGCTTCTAAGGCATCTTGCATTTCTCTGGCAGATTCACATAATTCTCTTGCTGACCCAAGCATTTGTGCAACACCATAAATTGCTGTTCCTGTTTCCGCAGCAGAACTTAATTCCTGATATGTTACACTTAAATGAACAGCTTCGGTCCTTGCAGGATTATATAGATCCCACAACCTTCCAGCATCTTTATTTACTCCCTCCAACTGTCTGGAAACAGAAGCAAGCCGTATACTTATCTCTTCATGATCAGCTTGGTCAGTAATATGGGTTTGACGCAAAGTAAACTGTCCTCTTTTCAACTGTTGAACAAAAATTTCTCTTACATTTTCGTCACTAATATCAACACCATTAGTCGCTTCTCTGACAGATTGAGCCAAAGCATCCTGATCAGCATCTGCTAAACTAGAATAACCTGTTACTTTGCCAATAAAATCGGCTGTTAATCTTTCTTCATTCTCATATGTTGAAGCACGCCGTTCTATCTGTTCTCTTCTCAGTTCCAATTCAGTTTGTTGTTCACAGAGTTTTTGATATCTTTCTCCCAGCACAGAAAACTGTGAAGCAAACTTTCTAAGATTATCAAGATATTCTGTCAATGTTTGCCCAACTTCAACTGCCTTTTCATAAACAGACGTTTCAAGTGAAGGTTTATGATCAGGTTCTATAAAAACTACTTTACGAGTTAATCGTGCAAGCAATCTATTTTTTTCTTTGAAATCTGCTTTTTCAGTTAGCACAGCAACTTTATGCATTTCAGCATCTTTTCTGCGTGACTCTTCCAGCTTTGATTTTTGTCGCTCTAATGTGCTTGCGTCAACAGTAAGTTCTTCTAAACCATTGCGAAAATGTGCACTTAAAACTTTTTCCATACTACCATCATAAGCTTGTCCCAAAATTCCTTGCCAAGGATCAACAGGAACTAATGAAGTGTCGTTTGTATTATCGTTCATTGCCCTGCCTCCTTAATTACGTCAATAGTTACTTTCACAACTGTTGAAGGTTTTAATTCTTCCTGAAGCAAAGCAGGAATACAGATAACTGCCTTATCGCCTTGTTTGGCTATCTTTTTTGTTATGATATATTGCTTTTGTGACATGAGTATACCTCAATCATACTTTTTGGTATTGAAAAGTGCTGATTATTTATAAGTTTTTCTTTTTTAATTACTTAAGAATAACAACAACTCTCGCGATCTGGTTGACGCAATTTCTCACAAAATAAAGGGGTGTGTCCCAAGAGTCTTTCTGAGGGGTAGCACTGCCTTGAAGTCTGTTCGGAGGCACCCCGATTCCCAAAATGTTGAGGGTATGCAGACCATATAACAAAATGTTGCTTCATTACAAAAGCAATGTGTAACACTCTCCAAATTGAGCCAAAAGAGTTGAAGATAAGTTCGCAAAAATTTCAAACAACAAAAAGCGAATTAAGCGTTCTACAGCAAGAATTCTGCGAGGTAAGGTCAACCATCACTTCATAGCGGTGTCTGTTCCGAAAGATTGATATTTATTGAGGAAGTAAAAAGGACCATCACCTAAAGTTTAGGAAACCTTGGTTATACCATATATACATCACTTTATTATATTTTATTCACCCTAATTAAGGCATTACATGGGGGTGTAAACTATGCCAATGCGACGTGAAGAGTGGGAACAATGGATTGCCCATCCACGTGTTGACAAGCTAATAGATTACGAGTTTGATGAAGAGCTTGCAGAACACGAATTAGACGACAACACATACTACGATTTTGAAGATTACTACTAAGAAAAAAAAGAAGTGGAAAGAGAATAAAAAAAATTATTCCACACCTAGGTATCGCTCACAGTCAAGTTTATTACTGTATACAGTTATACACTCACAGTAGCGGTACGCAGCATTTTCATCGTCTCCTGTTTCTGCAACAGTCCTTTCTGTACAGTCAGCAATATCTTGTTGCAATCCCAGACTGGGTGTCCCAGTTGCTTTACCAACTGGTGACACGCCTGCCTCCATAAACATCATACTCATGCTTAAGAGAGCAACAATGGCCACTGCACTAAGTAAGTATTTTGAATCCATGCATTCACCTCGAATCTTTTCGTATGTATAATAATAAGCCGACAAAGCCAGCCACAATAATAAGGAAGCTAAATGGTACAGCCCCTGCACCAACCCCAATTACTGCTCCAGTGGGAGTTGATTTAGCAACAAGACGTCGTTCTTCTTCGTTGTTCTTTGCAAAGAATTCCCTGTCAGTTTGGGTACCTGCCATGTTTCGTTCTGAATTTTCTTTCATTGCACAAGACTTACGCATTCTGTTACGTAAATTATTACATCCTGGCCTCTCAGTACGAAGTCTTTTATCAGAACTATCATATACAACAGCACATTTTTCTTCGTATTTTGCAGTGTCAAGAGCACATCGCTGTTCCCATTGGAAGTAAGCAGCTTCGTCGTCCATATCAGTGTGGCCTGACACAATCGCACTGCCAGTGATCTCTCCTCCTTCAGCAATGTCATTTCCTTGAAGCACTCCAACAAGTGATACTGCTACAATAAGCAACAATACATTCCGTGCAAAGTGTCTGTTTTCCATTTTTAGTTCTCGCAATGTTCTTCTACATCTTTTTCAAGTACTTGACACTTAGGGGTTGGTTTAGTTAAGTGATCACAACCCACATTAGCATAGTTTGCTTTTGCTTTTTCACACCAGTAATTCGCAGCTGTCCTTGGAGCAGGTTCAGCAGCAGTTTGTGTTTCTTTAGCTACTTTTGTTGCAAACCCTGTCATATCCTGACCACCTGTACTTAGTAGGCCAACAACTGCAACAACAGCTACAATAAGAAATGCATATTTTCCAAAGTCTCGATCATTCATGCAATCACCTTTTTTTAATAATAAAGATAGTATAGGCATTACTGTTTATAAAGTTTGTTGAAGAAATAAAGAGAAAAGAAAAAAAAAGAATTATGCAAGATGTTTTGCGCAGTCTTCGTCGCCACCGTAAAGGTAAACGCATTCACAATATTTTTCTGCTTTGTCAAGACTTACATCATCGTGTTGCGGAACACATTTGTCCATTGCAGCTTCAAGTGCAGCCGGCATTGGTATATTAGTGGCTTTCCCAACTGCTGTCTGGTTTCCACCAGCACTGAGCATGCCAACAATTGCTACTGCAGCAACAATCAGAAACGCGTATCGTGCAAATTTTCGATCATCCATTGTATCACCTGTTTAGTATAATAGATAAACTATAGCTTGTGCTGTTTAAAAAGTTTATTGAAAAAAAGGAAAAAGGAATTTAGGAACACACACGCAAACTTGCATTGCCTTGGTGTAACAACCAGTAACATCCTTGAGGATGGTGCGTGTCAGAGCAGAACCCTCGACTGACATTTCCTCTGTAGCTTAAACAAAATCCTTGGCAATGCGTTGTATCAAAACAAATATCTCCTGCATCACCAAGATGCCACATTGGTATTGGTGCAGCTTTTGCTTGAGGCATTGTTTGCATTTCTGCAACCACTGGCTCATCGTGCACAACAGTGTACTCTTTTGGACTTATAAGAATGTGCTTGTACACAATGGTTTCTTGCTCAGGTGCTTGTTGTGCACAGCCTGGCACCATACTGAATACAAAAAGTAGACAAAGTACTAGATATATTGTTTTCATTTCCACCACCCATTAAATTACTTTATTGTACTTACACGTTTGTTGTGGCCATGCTTTCAGCTTTCACAACAGTAGCACGCTTTGCGCCAGTGTATAATACCTTATCATTTTTGTTAACGCGAATTCGTGAAGTATATGTTATAGGATCTCCACCACCAAAAGGTTGGAGTTTACCAACAAACTTGGTTGGTGCTTTTCGTTGAGAAGGACTTGCTCGCCAGTCTGTGCTTAGTTTCACTTGGCGTCGTGTTAAAATTGTTCCTCTTTTCTGGGGCATGCTATCACCTTACATGAGTAATGTGTCTTAGTTTTATATATTTTGTGCTTAAGCAACAGTAATAAAGCAGAATCAGTTTCAGCCTGGACAAAGAAAGAGGTAAGATCTGGATAAAAAATCTGTTTTGAGCAATGAGCAAAGTTAGTTTCAGCTTGGACTGTTTCATAATCATATCAAGCATGCACAGTTTTAACCGGGTCGGGTTCCGACCCGGATTTAAATTTATTCAATCTGTGCAGTTGAAATTCTCTTTGATTTTGTAGAATTTGCCGCTCCTAGCTCACTTACAAAAAGTTAGAATACTCTTTAATTCAATTTCTCACTAATTCTCTTTAACATTTCTTCTTGCTGACCTTCTTTGTACGGCTTGCCTGGCCATAACTTAAAGCCATCATTTTCAAACCGAGGAATAACATGAACATGCGCGTGCCACACTACTTGACCTGCAGGTTTCTCATTACTCATGGTGACAGTAACGCCTCCTGCGCCAGTACCTTCTTTAACTGCAATTGCAACTTTCTTTGCAGTCTTGTATACAGCACCTGCATCATCTTCTGGCATGTCTAGAAGATTTTTGCAATGCGCTTTTGGGATAACAAGTGTATGCCCTGGATTTACTGGACTAATATCTAAGAATGCAAAAGTTTGTTCATCCTCATAGATTTTAGAACAAGGAAGTTCTCCTTTGATTATTTTACAAAATAAGCAGTCTTTGCCTGTCATTGTGATCAGCTGGAACTCATTGTTTTTATGTTTTGTCCTCATTGAGGTCTTGTGTAACCTGAGCTCCTGGTACCGTACCTTGACTTGGCCAGATTTTCCTACCAGGGTAGATACATGTGTTGATTCCTATGCGTGCATTGTCGCCAACAACAGTGCCAAACTTTTTCAGGCCAGTGTCAACTAGTTGACCTTTGAGCATGGTCTTGATGGTTCCTTCATCGTGGCGGACATTTGCAGTAATTGAGCCAGCACCAATGTTAACGTTTTCACTGAGAATTGAATCACCCATGTATGAGAGGTGAGGAACATTGCTGTTGTTCATAATAATGCAGTTTTTGATTTCTACGCTTGCTCCAATTTTACAGTTGTTACCAATACTTGTTGGACCACGGATGTAGGCGTTTGGACCGATAACTGCATTGTCCCCAATACTAACTGGCCCTTCAATGTAGGTGCCTGCTTTTATGATGGTGTTTTTTCCAATGCTCACTGCACCTTTGAGTGTGACATTGTGTTCAATAATTCCTGTGTTGTTTGGTTGTAGTTGTGAAAGGAGGAACTTGTTTGCTTCAAGCAAGCTCCATGAGAATGGGATAGGAATCCATGTTTGTGCTTCAACACACATAACGGGTGTTTGTTGCGCATGAGCTGTGAGGTAATCAACTATTTCAAGTTCTCCTCTGCCAGAAGGTTGAATGTTTGGAAGAGTTAGTATGTTTGGTTGTAGTTTGTAACACCCTATGTTTACAAGATCACCAACAAACTCTGTTGGTTTTTCATGGATGTGTTTGAGTGTGTTATTTTCGTTGGTAATACAGACACCAAATTGGCTTGGGTCAGCAACTTTTTTTACCAAGAATGCGTTGTTGTGTTGTAGTAAGTTTTTCATATCATCTGCAAAGTACAAGTCATCCCCATGGAGCAGGAGGAATTCTTCAGTGAGCTTGTCTTTTGCACTGAGCAGTGCGTGTGCTGTTCCGTTTTGTTCTGTTTGCTCAGCAAAGCTAATAATAAAGGGCAAGTTTAGTTTGGCTCTTAGGTGCAATGCATGTTCTTGCAACATTTCTTTTCGATACCCCACCACTAGAATTACTTCATTGACAGTGCCTAGCTGAGCAAGTTGTGTGAGTGTGAGCTCAAGCAGTGTTTTATTGCCTGCCATGACCATTGGTTTTGGCCGTGTAACTGTCAAAGGATACGTTCTGGTTGATTTTCCTGCGCAAAGTATGACTGCTTTCATGAAAATGAGGGCTTGCTGGTCGTATTTAAGCTTAGTGGTGAAACAGCCGAAAAACACCCCAAAAGACCACTTATTAGTGGTAAAAACCGAAAGGTTTAAATAGGGTTATTTTATCCCCAAGAGTGATGAGCACCAAAACTAAATCTAGAACAGCTGAGCTGGATAAACAACTTGAAGACCTTCTTCGCCGATCAGGCATCCCTTTAGACCAATTTGATGCAGCAGATCATGACGCTATCCTAGACTTAGCACTACACGCTCAGTTGGATGATACCAACAGAGATGAAGCAACCACCCACTCAATACAAGAACTTTCTGGATTACTAGAACATATGACACCAGAAGAAGTTGTTGGCTATGCACAGCAACACTGGGAACAAAAAGCAAACAAGGCAATGCCATGGCATAAGCAAATACTAGGAAGCGTGGCTGAAGGATATGATAACATGCACATATTGACTAAAATTAGTGCTGTAGGACTTGCTATTGCAGTTGCAGCAGCAACACATTTAGTAGGTAATACATTTGCAGAACCATACCACCCACCAATCAGAGATTTAACACCAGGAATTGCAACACAAGGACCCTTAATTGAAGAAGATGAATATTACCCAGTTGACAAAAACTGTGCATTTTCAATTGATGGAGTTAACAATCTCGCACCAAATCCAGGTAAACATAATTTTTTAATTCATGATCTTATTGAGAAACCCATTAAACTTCGACATAGAGTTGGAGAAAAAGAATATACTGGAAACAAAATAAAAGATGGAAAAGTTGTAGCTACAAAAGCAGTTGGTACCTATGAAGAATCAGTAAATAGAAAAGCATCGTGCACCACACAACCAATGAACGGTGGACAAAAACACCATCCAAAAAAAACATGTGACCGATTAGTAAACCACACCCACACACCAGTCTCATGGTATGGCGACCTTGTTGAGATCAGACATTCTAGTGATGGAGGCTTGTCGAGCACCCCAGACTATATTGTCGATGGAGACATGGATGGAAAGATTGACAATCCAGAACGAGACGCTGTTATTTCATCTGATGGATGGATAGCGCGAGGATACGCATGTATGCGTGGCACTCTTGTAGACCTTGACAAACCAAGTAAGAACAGTGAAGCATTACACACCAGATATCAAAAAGAAACAACAGACATTCTAAAACAAGCTGATGCTCGATTCAAGCAAGTACAGAAAGATGTAATTCAGGGGAAATAAATCACGTCCCTAATATCTTATTTACCCAATCTGCCATAAATTCTATCACATACATTTTATGTTCTTGGTTAGAAAAGTGATGATCAGCACCTTCAACTAATTCAAGTTCTGCCTGTGCAGCTTGGTGAAATAATTCCCGAGCTTCATGTTCTGGAACCCGTTTATCATTGGTACCATGAATAATTAAAATAGGAATTTTCTCATCTTGAATTTCTTTGATAACATCATAACGGACAAGGTCTTGGTAAAACTCTTTGCGAAGATTAACATCATTAATCACCAACCATCCAGTGCGCAACCATTCACGCAAGTCCATGTCAGTCATAAACGACATAATAAATTTCTTAGTATCAACGCGTACATTCAATAGAATGATCCCATCAACTTCTTCATGATTAGCCAGCAAACATCCAACACCTCCGAGGTCATGGCCAAGTAGGATTATTTTTCGTGTGTCAACTTGTTCAATTGTTTTAAGATAGTCAACTGCTTGACGAATATCTTGCACTTGTTGTGTGAGTGTCATTTCTTCAGCAGCACCATGACTTTCACCATGAAACAAAAAGTCAAAACGCATAGTAACAAAGCCATAGTACGAAAGACCGTTGGCAATATCTGCAATAAGCCCATTGTCTTTATTCTCTAAAAAACCGTGACAGATTAGAACAGCTGGATGCTTGCCATCTTCTTTTGGAACACGAAGCACACCAGAGTAATGCTGGCCTTTTTCGTTTTCAAAGGTTATGTTTTGCTGGAACATGAAATTAGTTTTAGGATACAGCCTTTTTATAGTTTGTGATGGTAAGGGTTTGGGAGTAAGGTCAAACT
Organism: uncultured Methanosarcinales archaeon; assembly: GCA_964343705.1. GTDB lineage: Archaea > Nanobdellota > Nanobdellia > Woesearchaeales > UBA12501 > JAUSFM01. The sequence goes on along the minus strand of CAYFJX010000004.1, from coordinate 118,424 downwards.
GGGTATCTGGGGTTTTGTAGGTGAATAAGGGGCAGCAAATTCATCAAAATCAAAGAATATTTTCAAATGCACAGATTAATAATTTTAAATCCGGGTCGGAACCCGACCCGGTTACAACTGTGCAATGTTAGGCAAGGTTTTTGAAACAGCTCAGGCTGAAACTAACTTTGCACACTCATTTTTGTTTTTCTACTGGACAGGCTTTTTTCCGGATACTTTACGAATTTTAACAGAACATCTTCGATTTCTTTTACTAGACATCTTTTAGAAAGCTTCTACTACTGTTTTGAAAATTTTCCGACGAAACCGAAACACCCACTGGACACTGGACATCTGTGGACCCAGAACTTAAATAGCTCGAAAACTATACGAAAAGTAAAGAAAAAAAGAAAAAAAGTGACTGAGTTTGGTCAAGTACCTGATTGGAAATCAGGATGATACATCCAATCACTTGTAAAATAATACAACTATAAATAATTTTCCATCTGGCGAGGTGGCCGAGTCAGGTCTAAGGCACCTGGTTGAAGGTCAGGATGATACATCCGTATCACGCGGGTTCAAAAGTGTGAGTGGAAGTATCTACCGCGGATGAAAATCCCGCCCTCGCCTCATTATAATTAAAGAAAAAATGAAAAGAAAAAAAGCGCATCGTATAACTTGGACGCACTGAGTTGAGATCCAAAGCACTTAGATGTAATGAAGTATAAATATTTTTCGTAAAACTAAATAAGAACCATATGAAAATGCCCGCTTCGCATAACTTGGTATTGCACTGGGTTGAGATCCCAGCTGCTGGTTTACCAGCTATCCGGGTTCAAAATCTAGGCAACAACAAGTGTTTGGATGAAAATCCCGGGGCGGGCGCCCTTATTATCAAAGAAAAAAATATGGACTGGCCGGGACTTTCAATTCCCGAGGAGTCCCCCCATGGATATTTGAACCCGGAGCCTTAACCGCCGAGTTTGTCTCGGTCTCGGCTGCCAGCCGAGCGTTATACCAGATTTAACTACCAGCCCATAACACGCTAAGAATAATAGCCCATTTATTTAGTTTATGCTAAAAACATATTATCCAAAGCTGAAAAAATTTATAAACCAGCACAAAGCAGAATGGGAGAGGTGATGCAAAAAATGGAGGCAGGTTCTGAACTCAATGTTATTAACAAAGACTTCACACCAAAGAAGTCAATGAAAGAAATCGCAAGTAGAGTACAATCTCCTAGTTCCATTCTCACACACAAGCAATGCCCACGAAAATATTACTACCAATATGTTTTGAAACTGCCAGGCAAGGAAAACATCCACCTTGTCCGTGGAAAAATTGCACACACTGTTCTTGAAAAATTCTTTGAAATCAACACAGACAACATGAATCCTGAGAACTATGTGGAGTACATGACACACTATGTAAAAAATTTGTTTACGGCACTGTGGAACAAGAACCGAAAAAAAATAATCACTCTTGGCTTGACTGAAGACAAGATTGTTTTTTACTATGAAGAAACAATTATGATGCTTGCGAACTGGTTAAATAATTTCTTAGTGCGTCTTCGCGGTGAACTAGAAGGAAAAACAGTCAAAGAAGCATTTGAAAAACTTAAGCCAATTGCATTAGAACAAGGTGTTAAGTGTGAAGAACACATGGTGCGTGGTTTTATTGATTACATCGAAGAATACCAAGATACAAAAGGCGAGAACAAGATTGCATTAATGGATTATAAGACAAGTAAGTCAAGTAAAATGACTGACAATTACAAATTGCAACTTGCTATTTACGCATTGCTGTACGAGCAAAAACATGGCAGCAAGCCCCACCGCGTAGGGATTGTATTTCTCAAGTCAGGCAAAGAAGTATGTCTTGATGTTGACCAAGAACTTGTTGACTTTGCAAAGTTTGAAATTGAACAAATACATTTTGCAACACAAACAAAAGAGATTAAAGAGTACCCCATGAAGCCAAGTCCTCTCTGTCGATGGTCAACTGGCCAGTGTGACTTCTACCAGCAATGTTTTCCTAATGGTGGGCATAGGGATCATTTTTAAGCATCTAGAAAGCCTTAAATATCTTAAAAATTTTCCACATGTATGACTGCAGATACTAGTTATACAGACACGTCAGAGCTTGAAGCTCAATTACAAAAACTCTTTGAAAATTCTGAAAGAAGGTAATGCTCGTTACCAAGCATTGAGAAAAGTATTGTTGAATAAGTAATTCTAGGTATATACTCCCTATACCAACATATTAAATAGCTAGACCAATATAGTAATGTGGGCACTGATCAAAGAGGTGATGGTGCGGAAGAAGGACTAAAACCCCCAGGTTTAGTAAAGGACAAAAATATTAGATGGCCTTTACTATTACGAACAGACAACAATCCATCTAAGATATTGTCTGTGAGTGTATTTTGCATGATAGGCACTAGTGTTGACGAGGCTTGTGAACAAATAGGGCAATCCGAGCTAGTGCAAAGTATACAAAAAGCGTGTCGCAATGGTGAGCGTGTGGAGCTACCTAAAGGCTTGCGTCGTGATGAAGCATATAGGCTTGCCATGAGAAGTACAGGTGCGTTTTCTCCTAGAGCAGGGTATAACGGCATACCACGACCAGTTATTGAAGTTCGCGGTGGATGGGCACAGGCATTGGATTATAGGAATACAAGATATGACCAACCCACGCTTGAAGCAGATGTTGTTTCGCTCAATACACCACAGCTCCAAGCATATAACATAGACCAGGCTGCCTAGTCAGCAAGAATAACACTTTTTAGCTAATTCTGTTACCATAATAACATTAAGTTCATATATGCAACAATGTTCTAATACCTAAATAAAGGTGAAACTGAGAGACAATGGGTGGAATACATTTACCAGGTAGAATTGTGCATGAGCATGACTTAGATTCTGTAGTATTAAATTTACGAACCAAGCCTTTTTCTGATGAGCGAACACCTGTAGAAGTAGGCATATCACTTGCTGAAACAATACCTACTGGAATTAACACAGCAAACAAAAACTGTTCTTCATGCACAGCATATGAATTTGCATTAGTGGCACGAAATGTGGCAACCGCAATGCCAGGATACAAAGGTGATGTTCTTGGGTATGCTGGATTTATGGAAAATGCAGGAATTGCTCGTCTTGATCCACGCTTTCTTGAATTAAGCATGCTTACTACTGACCCAGACCATTTCAAAAGTGGCATTGCAAAAATACTTTTGCTCCAATCAGTTAAGCTTGCAAATGGTCGGGACATGCAACTTGTTGGTGAACCAAAAAAACCAGGACAAGGAGACTCACGATACCCTTTAACAACTGACCAATTACGTGCCATGTACTTACGAGCTGGTGCTCGAGAGTTTACACCAGATGAAATCAAACAGTATGGCGAACAAGTACACATGGAAGTCCTTGTAATGGACTTAACGCAAAAAGGTTATGATCCCCTCACTGGAGAAATAGGAGCACCTCAATATAGACCTGTTACTGCAGAAGACCATGCTTTATTTGAAGGAATTTCTTACCAAGAACGTCGTGATTTGATGCTCAACTTGATGATGCAACGCTTTGGGAGTCAACCAGAAAGAATTATTGGAGAATTAGACAGGACCAGAACGTGCAATGAACAATACATTGCAAAACATGTTATAGCAGATCAAGTATAATCACCTTCTTAAACTATTAGCTGCAAGTTTAATATCAGAATCATGAACAGTTTTTCTACCAGCATGCTTTGCAATACTCACTGCGTGCGTGCCAATTTGCTCAGCAAGATCTTCAAGCACGTCAGTAAACACATCAATGGCATCCTGGCTTACCCGCTTTGCACCAGAATTCAAAATAATTCTGCCCACAGGTGCCTTTGGAATAATGGTTGATTGTTTCTGTCCCATGAAAGATGCAAGGTTGTAATAGTTTATAAGTATTTCGGCAAGTTAAAGGCATGAAACAAAAATAAGGCAGGATACGGTTGGGATCTGACATCTGCAAGTTCTTCAAAGTCAAAGAGTATTTCAAACGCACAGATAGAACGGCTTTGCCGTTAAATCCGGGCCGGAACACGGCCCGGTTAAAACTGTGCAATGTCAGATATGGTTTTGAAACAGCCCCAGCTGAAACTAATTTTACCCAAAGCACACCCAATAACAAACTATAAAAACCCCAAATAACCCCAACAACCCATGAAAGGAGTCATTGAAAAAACAATACGAGCACTCGCACTCCAGAACGCAGTGCAGTACGAAGGCAAAGCAAACCCTGGGAAAATTGTAGGGAAAATACTTGGGCAATACCCTGATCTGAAAAAGAACAAGGAAGACATGGCTACTGTCATGCAACGAATCCAGGCAATAGTCCAAGAAGTAAATGCCATGTCACTTGAAGACCAACAAAAAGAATTAGAAGCAAGTGCAGATCTTGTTGCTAAAAAAGAAACAACAAAAAAAGAAATTAAAGAACTAGAAAACGTGCAAGAAGGCAGAGTGGTTCTTCGGTTTGAGCCATCACCTTCCGGTCCAATGCACATTGGTCACGCCTACCCTTTGATGTTGAACTTTGCGTATGCACAAAAATACAAAGGACGACTCATTCTGAGAATTGCAGATACTAACCCTGACAATATTGACCCAAATGCTTATGCATTACTTGAGCAAGACTTTAACTGGCTGTGTAACGATGTTCCACACCAAACACTTATTCAATCTGACCGCATGGAGTTGTATTACACGCATGCATTACAGCTTATTGAAAAAGGATTTTCGTATGTGTGTACTTGTACTGGTGATGAATTTAGAGAAATGTCCAAGAAACAAGAAGAATGCCCCTGTCGAAAAAATGGTGTCAAAACCAATGAGGAGTTATGGCGTAAAATGTTTAATGGCTTTACTGAAGGTGACGCAGTAGTACGACTCAAGACAGATATGAAACATAAGAATCCCGCAATGCGAGACTTCCCGCTTTTACGAATAAATGAAAATGAACATCCTCGTCAAGGGAAAAAGTACAAGGTGTGGCCCTTGCTTAACTTTGCTGTTGCCATTGATGATCATGACATGGGACTCACCCATGTACTGCGAGGCAAAGATCATTATGACAATACTAAACGACAAGAATACATTTTTGAGTATTTAAAATGGAAAAAACCAGAGTACCTGCATATTGGTAGAATCAACTTTGAAGGACTTAAAGTGTCTGCTAGTGAAACCAGGAAAGCAATTGAGACAGGACAATACACTGGCTGGGAAGACATACGAATTCCGTTTATCCAAGCACTAAAGCGTCGAGGCTACCAACCAAATGCCTTCAAAAAATACGCACTCAGTGTTGGTGTAACACTTGTTGACAAAAAAGTGCAAGCCAATGAGTTTTTCAAATCCATCAATGCGTTTAACAAAGACATAATTGACGCAAGCTCCAACAGATTCTTCTTTGCTCAAGAACCCATTGCAATAACAGTGCAGGGCGCACCAGAACAAGAGGTAGAACTTGACATACACCCAGAACATAGAAAGGGTGGCAGGAAATTTAAGACAGGCAAGACGTTTTACCTTGCAAAAGAAGATTATGAACGCATACAAAAACTAGATGAAGGAGCATTAATTCGACTCATAGATTGCATCAACTTCACAAAGAAAGGAACAGAGTATGTGTTTGACAGCCTTGATTATGAAAAATTCAAGCAACAAGGAAAGGCAATTATTCACTGGCTACCAGGTGACGCTGACTTAATCAAAGTAAAGTTGCAAATGCCAGATGGTGAATACCATGATGGCCTGGGTGAGCAAAGAATAAAAGATCTTGAAATCGGCAGCACTGTCCAGTTTGAGCGGGTTGGATTCTGTCGGCTTGACCGACGAGAAGGCGATGTGCACGTGTTCTGCTTTGGACATAGGTAAGAATTAAATTACAGCCTTCAATGCTTTAATTGCTACTGTAACCATGTCATCTTCTGGTTCTTTTGTTGTTAATTTCTGTGTCATAAGCCCTGGCCAAATAATAATTTTCATGAACCAATTCTCACGATACTTTGCGCTGAAACGCAGTACCTCATAAGAGACACCTGCTAGAATGGGGAGGAGTAGAAGTCGTAATCCTAGCTTTCCCCAAAAGCCAAAATCCTTAGGGATGAAACTATACACCATCACACTCAAAATAAGAACAATAAGGATAAAACTCGTCCCACATCTTGGATGTAGTGTGGTAAATGATTGCACATTCTTCACAGTAAGTTTTTTCTTGTCACCCTTGTAGTGTTCATAACAGTGCACTGCTTTGTGTTCTGCGCCGTGATACATAAACAATCGTTTGATATCATCCATGAACGAAATACAAAAAATGTACAACAAAAATAAAGCAATTCGTGACAAACCATCTACCAGGTTAAACAAAAGATAGTTTTCTTGCACCAGTGAGCTTGACTTGTTGGCAAACTCTGCAATAAGCAAAGGAACAAATTTGAAAATAACAATCGCAAAACCAAAAGAAATCATCATAGTAATCGCAAGCTGATACCATGAAAGTTCTTCTTCCTCACCAAGGGCTTGGTTCGCAGACCAGTTCAGTGCTTTGATACCTACCACCATCATTTCAGCCATGCCAATTACACCACGCACAAGTGGCCAGCCAAGAAATTTGTATTTTTTACTAAGTGGTTTGATTGTTTTTTCTTGCATGGCAATTTTTTTGTTTGGTGTACGAACTGCTACTGCAACCTTCTCAGTAGAACGCATCATAACGCCTTCTATAACAGCTTGACCACCCGCTGTAATTAAATCAATCTTTGCCATGTGTCTGTGTAATCCCTAAAATAATGTAAATTGTTATTCCCAACACCACAAATAAAATTAAGGGGCTTGGGGCGGGCAAGTCAGTAACTGCAGCCCCTGTCAAAGTAGCCCCATCTGCAAAGATGAGGACTAACCCTGAGAAAAGGATAACAGTTGAAAAAAGCAAAATCAGCTTTTGTACGTTGTGAGAGCCCATTTTTTGTATAGAATAATGATCGAGGCATATATAAATAGTTTGCGGTGTGTTTCCACAATCTTTATATAAGATGACAAATTAGATTCGAACACGTAAAAGCGTAAGACGTCTGAAAACAGCAATTTCAGGCAATAAAACAAGTAAAACTCATGGAGGGGTGAAAAACATGGCAGACCTATTAATTGTAAAGGCAAAAATAAAAGAAGTAGCTGGCAATGCAAATGTTGCTGGAGACCTAGCACAAGCACTTGACGGAAAAGCACGAGAACTACTTAAAGACGCAGTAGCTCGAGCAAAAGACAACAAACGAAGTACTGTTATGCCAAAGGATGTTGGCTACAATTACTGTTGTGATAAGGCAGGAGCAATGCTAGTAGTGCGATCCAAGCTTAAGGAAGCATGCGAAGGATGTAATGTCGCAGGTGACCTAGCAGAAGGACTTAACAATGTTCTAAACATGATGGTTAAGAACGCAGTTGAGCGAGCACAAGGTAACAAGCGAAGTACAGTTATGGCAAAAGATTTATAATTTTCTTTTCTTTTTTCTTATTCTATGAAAGAACTAAAAATTAGGATTGAGAATTATAAAAAAATAGAAAAACAACTAGTTGCAGCTGGAGCTGTATTTTCTGAAGAAGTGGCTGTAGTTGATACTTACTACCCACAGCCAGTTGGGTTGGTTCTAAAAGTTAGTGAAACTGATAAAGGCAATTTCTTGGTAAGATTACAAGCAAAGGACGGTGGTTTTGAAATAAAAGAAAAACAGCCACTTACTGATAATGAACAAACTAAAAAAGAGTTAGTAAAAAAGCATGAAATAAAATGTGTTTTAAAAAAGAAAAGGAGATTTTTTGATTTTGAAGAAAATCAAATCAGTATAGAGCTTATTGAAGATGTTGGTGAGTTTTTGATCCTAACAGGAGAGAACATCAACAAAGAAATGATTACAAACAAACTAGGGCTAGATAACCCCCAATTCATCACTGTTTCATTTGATGAGTTAATCCAAAAAAAGAAAGCTTTATAAGTAAGTAAGACATACCTTACCTAGGTGATATTATGAAATTTGCGATTGCAAAAGTAAGCACAAAAGGACAAATAGTTATACCAAGCCCGTTACGAAAAGACATCCATAGTGGTGATGAATTTTTGATTGTTGAGGACAAGGGCAAACTCATAATGAAAAATGTCAAAGACCTAGCTGAAGATCTAAAAGAAGATCTTGTTTTTGCTGAGCGAGTTGAAAAAGCATGGCAAGATCATGATAAAGGTAAATTTGAACGTAAAACAAAGGATGATTTTCTTAAGGAGTTACATGCATGTTAAATATTGATTACAAGAAAGATTTCTTAAAAGCAATTAGTAAAATAAAGAACCAAGCAGTAAAAGCAAAAATCAAGAAGCATGTTGAAAAGATAATTGAAAATCCAAAGATTGGAAAACCTATGAGATACAACAGAAAAGGAACAAGAGAGGTATATATTGTACCTTATAGATTAGCTTATGCATATAATCCAGCTGAAAATACACTCATCTTTCTGGACATATACCATAAAGATGAACAATAAAATTACCCAGCAACGTGTTTTTCTCGTAATTCAGAAAGCTTTTGTTTGAACTTTTTGATTGTTTTTTCAAGTGCAGCAAGTTTCTTTTTATCAGTGCTCTTTCTTCGTGAGAGTTGCTTTTTGTGCGCTTCTATCTCCTCGAGCTGCTCTTCTATTTGCATGATAAAACGATGCTGCACAGTGAAACTAGGCTTTTCTGGTTCCATAACCCCCAGTAACGACTCATGCTCCTCAGGTTTCCCAGACGGAGCTGGCAAAGCAGGCAAGAGTATTGGTTTGCCTTTTCTGTGTCGTGATACTTTCTTTTTCCTGTCTAATTCTCTTAGCTTTTTAGCAACATCCTTAGAAACTGGTTCGAGCTTTTCTTGAATCTTGTCAAGTGTTTTATGCTCTTGTTCATGAATTGAGATGACATATTTCTCTTGGTTGATAACTTCATTGATACTTCGTTGCAATTCATTGAGTTCTTTCCGAAGCAATTTAGGTGGTGCTTTTCTTTTGAGCACTTGATTTTGGAATGTGTAAATCTGTTTTGGAATACCTTTTACACGATGACCTATCTTTGGTTTCTTACGTTTGTTTGCAGCACGAGCTAGTGCACGAATAAAACGCTTGTAAATAAAGGGGTGTACTTTCAGTTCACCTGACTCCATTAGAAGTTCTGGAGAAGCCATCTTACCTCTTTGGACGTGGTGGTGGAGCAAAGGGTGGCACTCGTCCTGGCTTTGGTTGTCCCATGCCAGCTCCTCGTGGTGGAGGCATCATTCCTGGAGGTCCCATTGGTGCACCACCAGGTGGAGGTGCAAACCCCATTGGCGGAGGAATATCACCAGGTGGCAAAGGATTAATATGCCCAGGTGGTGCTTCAGGACTTGGTCCTAAAGGTGAACGACCTGCTGTGCTTCTGTGCACTTCATGAATTTTTTGGCCGTGATCCTTTAACATATCTGCAATGGCAATAATGCCTTTTGCAATTTTTCTGTTTTGATCAAGAATCATCTCAAGCTTGTGGAGAACAGGCCCCATCTGTTTTTCAACAAGTTCAAGATCATGCTGCTCTGTTTTCATTTCTTCAGCAGCATCTTTGAACAAGCCAGTAAGATCGTGTAGATTTCTGTTTAGTGCTCGCATTCCTTCAACCATCTCTTTTCCAGAAGGAACAGCCCCAAAAGGGTTCTTTTGTATGTGAGAAACTTGTTGTTCTAATTCCACCAATCGTTTGTGGGGAACAATGTCATAATCTTCTTCAGGTTCTTCAACAGCGTGTTTTGGTACTTTTGGCATGATAACACCTCTCTACAATATAAAGAAATGTAAGCACTGTACTTTAAAAAGTTTATGAAAATAACGAGAATTAGGTAAAATCAGGTAAAGCCTGAGCTTTTTCTTAATCAAATCTTATATTGCACAGTTTTAACCGCCCTTCAGGGCGGATTAAATAATAATTAATCTGTGCAGTTGAAATGTTCTTTGATTTTGTAGAATCTGCTGAAGTCAGATCACCTACAAAAAGTCAGAAAAAGAAAAATAAGATTTTTAATTATTTTGATCACATACCAGGCATACCGCCCATACCACCCATACTCATACCAGGAGGTGGTCCGCCTGCACCGCCGCCACTACCAGCTTGACCAGCAATAACATCATCAATACGCAAAATCATAATTGCAACTTCTGATGCACTGCTTACTGCTTGTGTTTTAATTTTGAGTGGTTCGATAACTCCTGCTTGCCATGCGTCAAACACTTTGCCATTGTCAGCAACATTAACACCAGCCCATTTACTTCCTTGATCATGCGCTGCCTTAAGCTCTGTCAACACATCAATAGGATCCAGACCTGCGTTTTCAGCAAGAGTTCGTGGAATAATTTCCATTGCATTTGCAAATGCTTGCACTGCAAGCTGTTCTCGTCCAGAAAGCGTGTTTGCGAACTGGTGTAGGCCCCGTGTTACTTCAATCTCAGGAGCTCCTGCACCAGCAACAATCTTCTTGTTTTTAAGTGCACTTACAACACCACCAATAGCGTCGTCAAGTGCTCGCTTTACTTCATCAACAACGTGTTCAGTTCCCCCTTTTACAAGGAGGGTAACTGTTTTTGGATTGCTGCAATCTTTTACATAAATCATTTCTTCACTACCAACAGTCACTTCTTCGACAACTCCTGCGCTACCAAGATCAGTTGCGGAAAGATCATCAATGTTTGAAATGATCTTTGCACCAGTTGCCCGAGCAAGTGCTTCAATATCACTTTTCTTTACTCTCCGTGCTGCAAAGATTCCTTTTTTTGCAAGAAAGTGTTGTGCAATATCATCAACACCTTTTTGACAGAAAATAACTGTTGCACCAGATGCTGCAACCTTTTCAACCATACTTGTTAACATTTTTTCTTCTTGATCAAGAAAAGCCTGCATCTGGCTTGGATCAGTGATCTGAATTTTAGCGTCAATCTCAGTATTTTTTATTTCAAGCGCTGTGTCAAGTAATGCGATTTTTGCTTGCTCTATTTTCTTTGGCATTTGTGGGTGTACACGTTCTTTGTCAAGTACAATACCACTAACAAGCTCAGTGTCTTCTACACTGCCGCCAACTTTCTTTTCTATTTTCAGATTTTCTGCGTTAATAGACATGTCATGTGGGTTAGTATCAATAATTTGCATAACACCTTTTACAGTAAGCTCAGATAGTTTATCTTTTGACGCTTCTGCACCCTTACCAGTCATTGCAGTCATTGCAATTTTCTTTAGGTTTTCAGTGTCTTGAACAGTCACATCTGCTGCAAGTCCGTGAAGTATAGACTGTGCTTTTTCAGCTGCCAATCGGTAACCTCGTGCCAAAACACTTGGATGAATATCTTGTTCAAGAAGGTCTTCTGCTTTTTTTAGAAACTCTCCTGCAAGTACAACTGCAGTAGTAGTCCCATCTCCCACTTCTTTTTCTTGGGTTTTTGCAATTTCAACAACCATTTTTGCTGCAGGGTGTTCAATTTGCATTTCATTAAGAATGGTAACTCCATCATTGGTAACAGTAATATCTCCAATACCATCAACAAGCATCTTGTCCATTCCTTTAGGACCAAGTGTTGTTCGTACTGTGTCACCAACGAGCTTTGCCGCTGTGATATTATTTTTTTGAGCTGTCTTTCCAGAGGTACGTTGTGTGCCTTCTGGCAGAATAAATATAGGTTGTACTTGATTAGTCATAATATAGTCACCCCGCTGACATGTTTGTTGTATTGCGTTTTTCCTCTTTTTGCTACATTTCTGAATTTGAGGGTTGTATTTAAAGCTTTTGGAGGGATTAGGAAAAGTTTATAAATGCTAATTTATAAAAGACGGTATGGCACAAGACATCATTATAACCATATCTGGCAGGCCAGGCAGTGGTAAGAGTGTAGTGGCAAAAGAGCTTGCAAAAAAACTAAGTCTTGATCATTTTTCTACAGGAGATTTTATGCGAGACATGGCTGCAAAACGTGGCATGACTTTGCTGGAGTTAAGTAAGGAAGCGCAGAGTGATGGTGGTAAAATTGACAAGATCCTTGATGATCGGCTGGCAAAACTTGGCAAGACAAAACATGGATTTGTTATGGATGCCCGGCTTGGTTTTCATTTTATTCCTCACTCAATCCGCGTTTTTCTTGATGTTAATCCTGACATTGCTGCAAAACGTATTTTTGATGCAAGGCGTGGTGGTGTTGAAATTTCAAAGACACTTGCTGAAGCAAAAAAGGAAATACAAAAGCGAACTGCAATAGAACGTAAGCGTTACAAAAAGTATTATGGGGTTGATTATTTAGTCAAGAAGAATTATGACCTTGTTGTTGATACAAATAAGTCAAATGTTAAGCAAGTTGTTGAGAAGATTATAAAATTTCTGAAAAATAAGTAACAGAATTAAAGGGCAAAAAAATTAATTATAATTACTATCTCTTCCCAAATCATGCAAACTAGTTATTTCTCCATTCACACAGTTAGTAAGTTCTTGATAACGAGGAGTTTCCTGTACAACAAAACCTGTTAAGTCAGCTCCAATGTAGAAACCTACTCTAAGGAGCATTATTCCCCAAAAAAGTATGTCTTTTCTTTCCATTAACAAGTACCACCATTGCAATCACATGCACGTTCTGTAATACGCACGTTTTTTCCCTCACACTCAATAACACCAAGTCGGTCTGAGTTTGGAACAATAGTGCGATGATTATTTATGCAATAGTTTTGAAATGTTTTAGTTTTGCCACCACCATAGGTGAACTGAACTTTCTTAGTATCATCTAGTATGCATCGTTCTCCAATAAGAAGCATGTTAAGTTCTGGACCAAACACCTGATCTGCAGAGTTTGTGGAACAAATATTTTTTTGCCCTCTAATTTCTTCAGCAACAAGAAATTCGCCAACTTGTACTGGGAGTAAACCAGTACAGCCGTCGCCAGTACATGCACATGCTGCATCTGCTGGAGGTGCTACTGCATGCCCATAGGTTACCATACCATAATCATCTAAAATAAATAATCCACCAATACAGAGAACAACTATGACACTAATGATAAATAGTGCCATGTCAGAATGTTTTTTTGAAGGATTATGTGATTGTTTACGCTTATGCTTCTTTCGGTGCTTGACAGCATGCTTTACAAGCATATGATGCACTGACTGCTTATGATGTTTTTTCCCAAGTATTTTGTGGTCTAAGCGTGACATCTACCATCCCTTTTTTACACAACTTTTTTTGTATGAATTATTTATTTCTTGATTCTTGGCTTTATAAAGTTTCTTAGTCCATTTAACCTATAGACCCGAATACATACTATCTGAGCACATAATATTTATAAGGAGTTCACTGTTTCCCTTGACTGGGGGTAACCAATGGCTCGAGTTGACAAATCAGATATGAAACGTGTTCTTGATGGCTTTTATGCACAGTGTGAACACGCGCTTGAATTAGGAAACCACATTAAGATAGTTCCCCCTGTGAACGCCATTGCAGTGTGTGGCATGGGCGGGTCGGCACTTGGTGCTGAGATACTACAATCATACTTGCAAGAACGACTGCCATTTTTTATTGTGCGTGACTACACCATACCTCCCTGGTTCAACAAAAACACCTTGGTGTTTGTTGTATCTTATTCTGGTAATACTGAAGAAACATTGTCAATGTACAAAGAAGTAAAACAACGTGGCTGCCGTGTTGTTTGCCTTTCGAGTGGTGGGAAACTAAAGGAGCTAGCACTTCGTGAAGGAGTCCCGCATGTTGAATTACCAGGGGGCATCATGCCACGTGACTCGTTGGGGTATCAAACAATCCCTATGTTGAATGTGTTAATGAACTCAAACATAATCCCAAAAACAAGTGAGCTTGCAAGTCTTATTCGTGTTTTGAAAAAAGATCACAAAGAAAAAGCAAGGCCACTTGCAGAACGCCTGATAAACAAAGTACCAATGATTTATTCTTCAAGAAAGATGGCATGCCTAGCAAAGATTTGGAAAGCAAAAATAAATGAAAATGCCAAAGTCCAGGCTTTTGCCAATGAATTCCCTGAGCTTAACCATAATGAGATGGTTGGTTTTACTAACCCGCTTACTGATTATTACATTATCATTATCGAAGATGTTGATGACGCTCCTGAGATCAAGAAACGTATGGAGATCACTAAACAAGTTATGCAAAGCAAGGGCATTCCTGTCTTGTTATTGAAAGTTTCAGGAACAAGTAGGCTTGCACGGATTTTCTCGACAGCATTACTCGGTAGTTATGTTGGCTACTATCTTGCTTTAGAATATGAAATTGATCCAACTCCGATTAAGATGGTTGAGGATTTTAAGAAAAAGATGCGACGGTAGCTTTGGCTTGTTGTACTGCGCTCTGGTACCTGTTCTTGATTATAGTAAATGCATCTCGCACATATAATGATTTGTCAGCACCATCCACATTCGGGTCGCGATAGTCAGAATGTGATGGCGCAAAGAATGAGTCAACAAAAACTTTCCTTTGAACCTCACTCAAATCCTCTAATCGTTTTTGCTGTTCTCCTGTTGTTGTAGGAAAACGTTCAACAGCTTCAGTTTTGAGAGTTCTAAACTGCCAACTTTTGTATGCCTCCCCGTCCAACTGCCTGTATATTCCGCGAAAGTCAGTGGGTGTAGGTGATGCAATAGGTGAAGGTCGTCTTTTTGTGAGGACTGTTCCCCAATACTTAGCAAGGATTTCAACATGTGTCATTCGCGCTGCCATTTCTGGTGGAATTTCAATGTTGTGTACAGCCCAGTAGAAATCTTGAGCAGCAGTATAACCGTAACGTTTGTCTTTTGCAAGTGTCGCGATGTCCGCTGTTCTAATACCCCAGTTTCTTGGAGCTGCAAGAATAGCTTCTGCATCTCGCTTCTGAAGCATTTGTATAGTGACTCTGTGTTCTGCAGCTTCTGCGTCAATTACTTCATCTTGTGCTAGGAGTTCAATACCTTCTAGTAAGAGATTTCCAGCAGGTGGTTGTGTAATTGCAAGCCTGCGACAAATTGTAGCATAGGTTCGTGCATCTCCTGCTGCTTGGGCTTCTTCAAGACGTGCAAAAACAGCAGAGTTATCAGGAGCACCATGAATGATTGTCATAAGGAGAAGAGGAGAAAAACTAGTATATAAACCTTGCTACTGTAACCCCTGTTTAGTGATTAATTTCCGAAAGATTTATATAGTGGAATCACCTTACACAGGTATGCAACCCCTTACCCTACGAGGCCACCATGTAGAAGCACTTGCTGAGCACTATGCTAAAAAGCAAGGAGCAACCGATGAAGCAGACCCAACTTATGGTTTGATCGATCTTGACCCGATGGCAGATAATACTGATAGTGAAAAAGTTGAAACAATAACAAAACTATATGATCTTCTTTTAAAAAGTCCAGACCAAGAAATCAAGATTACCTTTGGTATTGATTCAGTGTGCCTTGCATGCCCTAAACTACCACTAGGTTGCCCTGCTGAAAGCAATGAAATCAATGATCCACCTGACAGAGTGGGACTGGAAGCATATGGGTTGGAAGAAGGGAAAAGATATACCATAAATGACCTACTGATAAGATTTGACCTGTTTCGTCAAGTAACAGGGTACGCAAGCCCACGACAAGAACAAGATGGTCAATTAGCTAGCCTTATTGCCCTGATGTAAGAATTCTAATAAGAAAAATTATGATACAAGCGCTTGCAATTGAACCAATGTCAAGCTGCCAAGATGTGTAATAACTAAATCAGCTGGCCAATCTTTTGATGTATCTCCTACCAAGGCAACAACTTTCATACCAGCTTGTCGAGCGCCACGCATGCCATTAATGCCATCCTCAATCACAACACACTCTTCAGGCTTCACCCCAAGACGCTTTGCTGCAAGCAAGAACACATCAGGCGCAGGTTTAGGATTTTGTACTTCCTCACTGCTGGCAAGAGCGTGGAATTGATCAGCTATATTCAAGCTGCCCAAAACAAGGTCAATAAAATGTAGAAAGGAACCAGATGCAAGACCAATTTTATTTCCATTTTTTTTGAGTTGATCAAACAACGAAAAAAAGCCAGGCATTGGCCTGATATTACCTTCCAAAACACCATACATTTTTTCCCATCTTTTTTTTGATGCTTGGTGAGGATCACCTGCAACATTGTGTTTTTTGAAGAGATCAGCAAACATAAATGCATCGTCAGTTCCTGCATACTCTGCTGAAAGCTCAGGGCCAGGAATAAGAATGCCATAATCTTCTTTAAGTAATTCTTCTGATGTTTGCGCATGGAGCTTCTCAGTGTCTGCTATGACACCATCCATATCAAAGATTACTGTTACCATAGAATTGAAGAGAAAACCTAGAGTAGATAAAGTTTACGCTTAATTACCAATTTCAAAGGCAACTGAGCCCCATCGATCTTCTTTAGCATCAATGTGCATTATGTAAAGAGGGACACCATTGCTGAGCTTCCGAGCTTCTGCAGGAGCAAGCACATAGTCTTTACCATTTGCTGTAAGGTGTACTGTTTTTGGATCTGTTTCAAAAGAATTTACTGTTACATCCACTTTTTTGTCACAGACACGCATGTGTCGGGTGTCACCTTGCATCATTTCAGTTTGGTAACTGAGCAGACCAAGCTTGTAAGAAACTGATTCTTGACCATCTTTGTTGCTTACTGAAAGAAGTTGTAGCTGCATACCATCACGAAGCGAGTACTTTTCTCCTTCTTTCATGTTAAACATTTCTCCGTTCACATCCATCAATGCACTGCCTGAGTGCATACCAACAAGATTAAGACGAATAGCATAATCACCAGTACATAATGAGTCAATATTACTCATGCCTGGCCGCAGTGCTCCTTGAGCACAGACATTACATCCAGTTTGACCTTGGAACCGGCCCCTGTTTAATACACCTTTGTAATCATATCCTTCTGGAAGAGTTACTTCACGCTCCGCACGTAAAACATTGCCAGTAACATCTGAAGCGTCACCAGATAGCTGAGAAAACATGAATGTTAAGCTGCCAATGGCTAGAATCACAAATGCTGTGAATAGAAGCTTGTGTGGTTCCTCTTTTCTGCTCATTGAACACCTCTAAGGACTTTTAGGACTAGGGGATATATAAATATTGTTATTGGATGTGGGATATGAAGCAGAATAACAGAGTACAATAATCTTTTTATACACGCCCAGCATTGATGCAACCATGATTCTAAAGTCAGTAAAGCTGGAAAATATCAGAAGCTACACCAATGCACACATTACATTTCCTGAAACAAGCATGGTTCTTTCCGGTGATATTGGAAGTGGTAAGTCCAGTATTTTGCTTGCAATTGAATTTGCATTGTTTGGCTTACGAGGAAATGACCTTGCAAGTAACCACTTGTTACGCCATGGCACGCAAAAAGGAAGTGTTGAACTGCACTTTGCACTTACTCAAAGTGGAACACCTAACAAAGATATCATGATTAAACGTGTGCTTAAACGAACAAAAGACAGCATCAAGCAGGACGCTGGGTGGGTTGCAGAAAAACAAGAAGACACAAATGATTGGATCAAGACAGAAGCAACACCTATTGAATTAAAAATTAAAATGTTGACTGCGCTTGGGTACCCTAAAGAGTTACTCACTAAATCAAAGTCGCTCTTATACAGGTACACTGTGTACACGCCGCAAGAACATATGAAACATATTTTAACAAGTCCTGCAGAAGAGCGCCTAGATATTCTCAGGAAAATATTTGGCATTGACAAGTATAAGCAAATCAGGACAAATAGTGAATTGTATGCTAAAGAATTACGCGTGCGTATTAAGCAAAAAAAGATGCTTGTTGAAGGACTTGACGATGAGAAAAGAGCTTTGCAACAAGAACAAGAACAGAAGACTCAACATGAAACCTTAGTTGCAGAGAAAAAGCCACTTGTTGAAACTCTAAGAAAAGACCTACTTACACACAAAGAACAAGTAGTAGCACTTGAAAAACAAACACAGCAACAGAGAGAAAAAGAACAGCAAGCTAAGATTTGTTCTGTCCAACTCAAGGAAAACGAAACACAGTATGAACTACTTGCTCGGGAAACAGCACAGGTACGAAAAGCAATAGTTGAACAAGAACAAAGCATGCAACAAAACAGTATTGAAGAAAAAAAAGTGCAACTACAAACCTACCAAGCAAAAATACAATGTAAAGAAGATGTACAAAAACAATGCGATGAAAACCAAAGAAAAACAAGAGACTTGGGACTACAAGAAAAAGAGATACAAACACATATTGAACATGCACAGAAGTTGATTGAACGAATTGGAGATGTAAGTGAGTGTCCTTATTGTAAGCAAACGGTTGCCCCCGAACACAAGCAAGGACTTACAGGCAAAGAAGTACAAGGCATTGAACAATACAGAAAACAAGTACAAAACATTGCTACTCTGAAAGAAGCTGCAACACATGCAACTAAGCAACACGAACAGTCACTGCAAAAAATACGAGAAGCTGAGCACCACATCCTAAAAATACAACAAGAGATACAACATGTAGAACAACTCACACAACTTATTGAAGAAAAAAAGAAAACAGTGAGAGTAAAAGAAGAACAGACCCAACGCAAGGCAGAAGATATTCGCAAACTACAAATGCAGCAAGGAGCTTTACAAAAAGAACTCGAAGGCTACAAAGATATAACAGCGAAGTTTAACACTGCGCGACAACAACTTGAAACCCTTCAAGCACGTGAGCGACAAGAATCAATCACCCTCGCCTCACTAGAGAAAGAAGTTGAACACAGTAAAAAAAACATAGAGCAGTTACAAAAAGGCATTGCAGCAAAAGAACAACACGCAAAAGAAACACACCAACTCAGCCAGTACCACACATGGATAACAGAATATTTAGTAAATGTTGCTGCAATTATGGAAAAAGAAGTTATGCGCAAGGTATATTTTGCATTTGATGAACTATTCCGAACATGGTTCAGCATGTTGGTAGAAGATGAAATACTCACTGCACGACTTGCAGATGACTTCAGTGTAATTGTTGACCAAAATGGCTACGAGACCAGCATTGAAAACTTGTCTGGCGGTGAAAAAACAGCAGTGGCACTTGCGTACAGACTTGCACTTAACAAAGTTATTAATGACGTTGTTGCTACCATTCGAACAAAAGATCTTATTATCTTAGACGAGCCAACTGATGGTTTTAGTCATGAGCAACTTGACAAACTACGTGATGTGCTTCACCAACTCCAAGCACGGCAAGCAATCATTGTTTCCCACGAACCAAAGGTAGAGAGTTTTGTGAAGAACATTATTCGTGTTGAAAAGCGTGGGCATGAGAGCTTGGTGCAGTCTTAATCCAACAAGTCTTCTTCTTGCTCACCTAGTTTAAGATTGCTCACACGCACTTCATTAGAATATGATTTGAGTTTGTGTTTGTCCCAGGTGTACCGTAACATGGTCCGTGGCAAGGTCAAATCACCAATCACACTCAAGCGAGGAATAAGAGTGTACGAAATAATTCGTTCTTCTTTAGGTGTTAAGTCAAACTCCCAGTACATAATCTTACCATGTTTCACATGAGATACACGTTTAGGGTGAAAAGTGTGCTTACTTTTCCAGTGAGTTTTCATAAGTGTTGGAACATGTTCAACAAGGGTGACATCTCGTAACTCCCTACCACCCCTATTATAGATCACTAATCGAATGTCAATGGAGTTAATCCCTCCTTGTTGTGTCTTTACAAACTCTGCGCGTTTAACTACAACCACAGGTGACTGAAACATGTACCACAAGAAAAGAACGATTGCAAGGAGGATTCCAGCATAGAATAACCCCCTATAATTAGTGTTTATGATAATTTTTACTTCTTCTTTAGGGTTTAATGAGATATCCCACACGTAGTGTTTTTCGCTGTTTATTGTTTCAGTTTGCGTTTCTGGATCAGTTGATGTAAAAAAGCTGGCAAAAGTTGAAACAGGCTGTGTAATCTCCTGGCTTTGAGCATCATTATCAACATTTTTTATGTACAGTGTCTTCTTTGTTTTCAAAAAACTACTTGTTTCTTCTTGGTTTTGTTGAAAAGGTGTGTTGTAACCAATGACAGTATAGCTTTGCTCGTCAAGAAAGTATACTGTACCTTTTTTCGAAACTGTCAGAGCAACTTTTTCATTTTTTGGTGGTGTGTCAGGAGGAAGAAAAACAGTAAACTCAACTGACTTTGTTTCATTAGGTGCAAAGGTAAGCAATGATACACGTTCAAAATCTGCACTTTTCACAGACACGCGAATATCTTCGTAATCATACCAGTTTTCATTTTTTACATTTACAATGAATGAGTGACTTCGTCGTGGGTCAAGTTGTTTTGGAAAGTCAGGAGTTACTTCAAAATGAACTCCTTCACGCACATCGCCTGGCATAAGGTACACAGGGAGTTTTACATACTTTCGTACTTTTCGATCTTTTGTGTACACAAAAACTTTAACAAAATAGGGTCGTTTGTAGTCACGTGGAAGATTGATATCTTTGAGAAGAATTTTGATTGACTCACTGGTTCCTCCTTTGATAATCAAGTCTGTTCTGGTTTGTGGTTCAGTAAGCATGCTCCATTCAGTGCCTTCCAAGTCATTGAGAATGGTAAATGCGTCAAAAGCCAATCCATTATTGTGGATGGTGAGTTCAAATTCTGCCCATTGTGCTGGACCTATACGGTTTTTGATTAGTTTTGTTTCAAGAACAATGTCATCAGGAAGAGTTGCACTGACTGTTGGAAGAAGTAATAAGAGAAATACTACCATAGTCCATGCGTGCTTACGATACAAATCAACCACTCTTTTAGCCCTTTTTATCTGTTTACTACTTAAAAAGGTAAGAATGGCAGGTATATAAAGATTGTTGTGACGTATCAGGGTTGTTCAACACACAAAGGAAGGTCTTTTGCAGGGAATCGTGCTGAGTAGACCAGCGTAGTTCCTTCTAGTAAACCAGCATGTTTCTCAGCAAACTCGTCAGCAGTAATACAATGGTAGCGTCGGTGTTCTGCAAGTGTGTCTCCTTCTCTTACCCATGGGATGCTTTCAATAAGTGTTAGGTTTATTGTTGGTGTATCCGGATGCTCCCTCACATAAGCAAGACTGGGTTGTAGAACTGCAGGTCCACGGTACCAGCCACGTGGCGTAAACTTGTAGTCTTGCAGCCACCCAGTTGAACCAAATGCTGCAAGGAATTGTTCCCTGGAGATGTTGCCACCGATTACAATATTTTCTGGTTGTTCCTCATTCTGATAGATTGCAACAAAGATCTCACCATAGTCCATACTCGCTTTAACAGCAGGATCAAATCGAGTGTAAAGAGACCTATTAGCTTGTGCAATCCCCAGTTCAATACAAACTCGTATTTGGTGATGAAATTGGTTGATAAGTGCTTGAAGAATATCATCTTTTGAATTGCCGATTCCACGACCTTCCTCAACAAGTTCCGCTTCAAGAGACATACACCCACCCACATGAAAAAAATTTAAAAAGATTGTTGTGTTAGAGAAGAAAAAAGAGGTATTCCATGGGTATAAGTAAAGTACGTAAACTGTTTTCTAAAGCAAAAGGTGATGAGCACAAACTGCTCAAAACTATTTCTAAGCAACTTTTCTCAATTGACCGTGACAAGAATGGCACTGTTGTTGGAAAGAAAAAGCAGATTAACTACAAAAAGATCATGCGCACCACGCGATTTCCAAAGAGGATGCAGTCAGAGCAGCAAATACTTGCCATGCTCAAGAAAATCTATCAGGGTGTTGGTGTGTGGGCAGATCCTCGCACCCAAGTAAATGTAGTTCCACCACCCACTAATGTTTCTATTGCAGCTGCAACACTTGCTGCGAGATATAACGAGAATAGTATTTGGGATCATTATGGTGTGAGTGCTGCACAAAGCGAGGTTATGAGTATTGCAATGCTTGCTGACATCATTGGGTATGACAAAAAGCGTGCTGGAGGTATTTTCACGTTTGGTGGAACAGGTTGTAACTTGTACGCTGCTCGTGTAGGTATTGAAAAAGCCGACCCTAATGCAAAAGTAACAGGGATACGCGATCGCATTAAGATGTTTTGCAGTGACATTAGCCATTATAGTATTTTGTCTGCTGCTATCTGGACAGGACTTGGTGGACGAAACGTGGTAAAAATTCCAACTGACGACAACAATGTTATGAGAGTTGATGTTCTCGAGCGTGAAATGAAAAAAGCAATCAAGCAAGGATGCAGAATTGGAACAGTGTACGCAACAATGGGAACAACAGATGCTTTTGGTCTTGATCCTGTCAAGGAAATTGTCAAGATACGGAACAGAATCCAACAAAAGCTGAGGTACAAGATTCACGTACATGCTGACGCAGTGATTGGCTGGCCCTACTTGACATTTAAACGATCACACTTGTTGCGCGGTTTTAGTAAACGATTACGTAGTGAAGTACAAAGCATATGTAAAAACATAACGGGTGTACAATACGCTGACAGTGTAGGTATTGACTTTCACAAAACAGGGTGGAG
This sequence comes from uncultured Methanosarcinales archaeon, assembly GCA_964343705.1. Taxonomy (GTDB): domain Archaea; phylum Nanobdellota; class Nanobdellia; order Woesearchaeales; family UBA12501; genus JAUSFM01. The sequence goes on along the minus strand of CAYFJX010000004.1, from coordinate 95,857 downwards.
TCCGTACTTGTGCAGTGCTATTGTTGTAAAAAATCAAAAAGATTTCTTATTACTAACAAAAGGAAAAAAAGACATGCCCTACTTGTACCACGGTGCAGGATACCAGCCCGGATGTTTTACTCTTGAATCCAGCAGGCCAAACTATGCGCAGAAAGCCCTGGTTAATATGATGGCATTTGGTAAGGAAGGGTATGAAACATTGTTAGTACACCTTCTTGGCTGTGCTGATTATCTTCGTGACAAAATGGAAAAGAGTGCAGACATTGCAGTAATGAACAAGCACAATCCTGCATTTGTAACAGACTTCAGAGTGTATCCAAAAACCAAGCATGGTAAAAATGGAGAAGAATTGTTTGATCTTGAACTACATGATAAACTGCCGCAGTCGTTTACCGAACGTGTGAACAAGTTTAATGTCAAGCTTGCTGAAAAAATGATTCATGAAGCTGAACAAAAAGGAAGCAGTATGATTTCATACACTGATGTGTATCGTAAAACCAGAAAAGGACGGACAATTGTTTCTTTGAAATCATATCCTATGAGTCCTTTTACAGAGAAAAAACACATGAATATGTTATTGAAGGATGTGTGGAATGTTAAGAAGAAAGTGAGATAACAGAAATGCTCCACAACAATATTTATAAAAAATGTTCTTCACCTCCAAATTATGGGAATGCCTGCTGAGATAATGGAGCCAGTACAAAGCAGAAGCGACTATTTGAAAATTCTTGGAGACCTCACTATCCCCCTTCAAAAAAGTGGCGAGGAATACGTGGCCACATTACCTCTGCCTTCTGATAATGCAAAGAATTTCTTAGTGTATGCCACTTTAGAAGTGCAAGTTGACCAACTTACTAGAGACACACTTGTGGTCAGCATGCAAGATGGTGATAGTATGTTTGTTGCTGGAGCCATGTTCAATGCAAAACCAGTCAAGAAAAAAAAAGGGCCAAACAGCTACCATGTAACAGTTGCATATGAAAAAAAAGGAGTAAGCATAGTTGACTTCCGAGAAAAAAAGACTGCAGAAGGTTTCACTCCTTCGCAAGTATTTACTACTCGTGATGAACTTGAAAGTTTTTATGAAGAACACGAAGCTGAAAAAGATGAAGCTGTTGATATAAGCAAAGAAGAACTTAAAGAAGTCATGAAGTCACTGGGGTATGAAGGGGAAATTCCAGAATCAATGTATGCTGCAGAGACTAATATCCCGGAAAGTAAGATACTTAAGGAAAGCCGGCAAAGACAAGATGAAGAAGGAGCTGCAGTAACTAAAGACCTGGTGAAATTATGGTTGCGAGAAGCAGGAAAAGCACCTCTCCTAACTCCGGAGCAAGAAGTGGCGCTGGCCCAAGAAATGGAAGCAGCAGTAGCATTGTATGAGATGCGAGCTCCACACTATCTTGCTGCTAGTTTTGTAGTTTTCCCTCGACATTCTCCTGTTCAAAGCTTTTTAAGAAAAGCATATGACGCTGCTCAAGAAAGTATGAAAAGTGGCGAATTTAAGAATGCAAAGAAGTACTTCAATATTGAGGAGTGGTTTCATCCTCCAATGACAAAGCACGTTGCTCCTGAGCTTGCAGTTCGTGGTATTACCTCAGAACGAACAATGGTAGGTGGTGTGGAAGTATACCAATTTGGAGACCTTGCACCTCATGTTGATGCAATAACAGCACAGTTAGAGGAAAAAGTAGAAAGTAATTACTCAGCAGCTCAGATGAAAGAAAGAATTTTCAAATATTTTAATGGTGAACAAGATGAATACTGGTCACCTGAGTTGTGGAATGAAGACACACCAGTAACACAAAGAAACCTAGCATTGATGTATGCAAAATCCACTAGCAGAATCAATACTTTAATCAAGGAAAAAGCACCTGATGCCAGCCCCATCGATGAACTGAAGGTGTATAAAGCAATACTACAAGTGTACCGCTGGGGAGATATCCAACACGTATTTGCCAACCCTGAAACAGCACCGCATCGAGTACTAAGACGTGCTGTTTCAGAAGCTGAACGAAGAGTTGCGTGAGAAAAGTATTTTTTTATATTAAGATAACCCTGCTCTAATTTTGACTTCTCCATTAATTAATCTCCCCAATAAATTCTTTCCTACTTATACCCGCCTGCTTTAAAATATTTAACATTGTTCCTTTCTTGATTGGATTTTTTCTTGGAACAACAACTAATAAGGTTTTATTTCCTTCTTTTTTGTGAAGAGAAATATGTGATCCTTTTTGTCGCGTAACTGAAAATCCTCGCTTGCTTAACCATTTCACAACTTTGTCAGAAGAAACAAGAGGCAGTTTCAAGCTGTCAACTCAACAGGAATATCTGTTGTAAACACTTTAGGTACTGAAAGACCTCCTTTCTCAAGATCTTCTTTAGTAAGGCCTAACTTATCAAGAACTTCGTCCATAATACCTAATTCCTTGGCACTTTCTAAATATAATTCAACAGCTTCTTTAATATTTTCCAGAGCTTCATCTACTGTTTCACCCTGGCTTGCTACGCCTAAATCAGTACAAATTACAGAATAGCCTCCTTCTGGCTCTTCTTTTACTGCCACTTTTAATACAAGTTGTTTTGCCATAAGGCTAGAGAAGCTAAACTACTATATAAACTTTGCTTGCACTAGGTCCTTATTGGTTCACTCACTACACAAATTTGTTCTGAAACTATTTTTGCAGCCCCAGGAAAAGAACCCCATTTGTTTTGAGCTTGCTCTGCAAATGCAAGAGTGTCTTGCTCTGTTGCATGATACACCGTAGATATTCTTCGAACAGAATCTGTAGGCCCAGGATGGGGTACTGGACACAAATCACTTATTTGATTTGGACTGTAGCCAAAAACAGATCGATGGTACTTAACAATATCAGCGTCAAGAGGGAGCTCACCCGGTGTCGCTCGCCATACAACTTATACTTGGAAATGCCAATGTTGGCAAGACAAAGATGTTATTTAATGAACCATCTACTGAAAAGGACAAGATTGAGAAAATCAAAGGGTGTCAGTGTAAAATGCTGCCTGAGAAGTTCCGTGTGCCAATGGAGATTTGTATTATTGGCAAGAATGTTCTAATTTCAACCACTGCAGGTGTTAATCCCATGATGGTTCTTATTAGAAATAATGAAATGGCTGATTCTTTTAGAAAACAGTTTGAGTTGTTGTGGAAATCATAAAGAAAAATAGAAAATAAAAAAGGTAAAAAAAACCTTTAGTTGACTGATGTTTCAAACACAGGAGCTCGGTTTACGTTCAAGACATCAATTTTTACTGCCATTGAGTCTTTAAGTTTACCGTCAGATGCTGTGATGGTTACTTCGTAACTTCCTGCATCATCAAATCCTGTTTTCTTCTTAGCTTCTGTCATCCAGCCTGAGAAGGATAGTGTTACATCTCGTCCTTCTGGATCTCGTACTCGAGGTGCAAGGTTAATAGTGTCACCTTCGTTTACAACGATCTTTTTCATTGGCTCCATAACTGGAGGTCGGTTCTTGTGTAGAACACGGATTGTCAGTGTTTTTGTTGTTTTTGATGAGCCATCTGAAGCTGTCACATCCACTTTGTATGTTCCTTCGTCACCAATTTTGGTTTGCCATGTACCATCTGCTTCGAGTGGTCGAGCATATGAGTAGGTAACTTTGTCACCGTCTGGATCGTATGCTGAAAGCTTTACTTCAACAAGGTCACCTTCTGTTACAGTAACATCACCAGTAACGTCTTGTCTTAGTGGTGCTTTCTTCATTTCTTTTTCTTCAGGTTTTTCTTCAGAATCATCTTTCTTTTCTTCAGCCATTTCTTCTTTTTCTTCGGCTTTAGGTTCTTCTGCAGCTTTCTCTTCAGCTTTTTCTTCAGCTTTTTCTTCAGCTTTAGGTTCTTCTGCAGCTTCTTCTTTTTCTGCTTCTTCTAGAATTTCAAGCAAGCCTTGCTCGCCTAGTTCTCCAGAATCTTTTTCTGGTTGTTGTTCTTTGTCTTCTTCATAGTATCCAGCGTTGTAACAACCAGCTACTAGAGTCAGCATAAGAACACACAATAAGAATGCTACTATCTTTTTCATTTCAACAGCCCCCATTTTTTACCTTTTTTATCACTAGTTAATCATCTCTTTTCTGAATTCCCATCACCTCAGCTAGGTCATTCATAAAGCTTTGTTGCTATTCAAGAGATATAATCTTTTATTTAAATTTTTATGTAGTTAAAAATACACAATCAAACAAGGTGCATACACACTATAACCAGTTAGTATACACAAAAGTACATTTTTTATAGAAACCTTTTTATACTAGGTTTCACAAAATGACTGTAGTATTATTTATAATGTAAGATAATACAAAAAAAAGAAAAAAGAGGTGGATTATAGATGGCGTTTGTTGCAAATGTGGGCACAGCTGTAAAGACCCTACTCAACAACTCGTTACTAGCTCTACCTGGCATTATTGCCGCGATAATTATTCTGATACTGGGATATATCATCGCAGCTTTGATTGGCTGGGTTGTCACAGAATTCCTTGACCGATTGAAGCTAGACAAGCGAGTTCAGAGAATTTGTAAGACAGATGTTATACGAAACGCTGAATTATCAGATTTCGTAGGCATTATTGTAAAATGGTATATCTTTATACTGTTTCTAGGCCAAGCAGTTGAATTGGTTGACCTAGGTGTCTTAACTGGGTTCTTGACCCTTGTGGTCGGTTGGTTACCAAACCTTATTGTTGCAGTAATCTTAATTATCTTAGCGCTAATCCTTGCGGATTACACAGGAGCTAAGGTTATGAGTACACGCATCAAAGGTGCTAAAGCGGTAAGTCAACTACTATACTTTGCTATTGTTATCTTAGTTGGCATCATTGCTCTAAAACAAATTGGCATTGATGTATCAATCTTAGAAAACATAATCCTTGCGATTGTTGGTGCGCTAGCAATTGGAATTGGTCTTGCTCTAGGAATTAGCCTAGGACTTGGTCTAAAAGAGGACGCAAAGAAGTTCATCAAGAACTTACATAAGTAACTTTTTTATTCTTTCTTTTTTTTCTCTTTTTTTATGATACGAAACACGTTTGTATTTCTGGATAAGATCGGAGCTGGCAAAGAGCGCCAGCTTTGGAAGCAAGGTATTACTGACTGGGCTGATTTCTTGCGTGCTGGTGAGATTAAAGGGTTTTCTGCTGGACGCAAAGCACATTATGACAGAAAGATCCAGGAGGCACAGGATGCACTTGTTGCAGATGATGCAACATTCTTTAGGTGTTTTCCCAGTACAGAGCACTGGCGTTTGTATGAGCACTTTCGTGATGATGTTGGCTTTGTTGATATTGAAACAGACTCACGCGGTGAGATAACCATAGTGGGCATTTCTAATTATTATGATACTAAGGTGTTTGTTGCAGGTGCTAATCTTGATGCTGCACTGGTGCAAAAAGTACTTGATCAGTTTAAAGTGCTCGTGACGTTTAATGGTGGAGCGTTTGATCTTCCAAAATTAAGAAAGCAATTTAACATACAATTTAATGGACCACACATTGATTTGAAACCACTGTGTGTCAAACTTGGTTTGAAAGGTGGATTAAAAGTTGTTGAAGAACTGCTTGGCTTGCAACGACCACAAAATCTAAGAGGCAATCCAGTTGACTTATGGAAAGCATTTCATGCCAGTGGCGATCGTGAGTATTTAGAGTTGTTAGTGGAGTATAACAAAGAAGATATTGAGAATTTAAAGTTCATCATGGATCACTGTTATAAAGAGATGGTTGGACAGACCAGAAACACTTAAATAAGATAGGCTTATCCATATATGACAGGAGATATTGCCAATTATGACGCTGAGCAGGGAATCTACAAAATTAATGGAGATCTTGAGATTGTAGGAAAAAGCCCTGCAATGCTGCAGTTATACCAATTTCTTAACATTCTTGCAGGCAAGCCTGCTAGTGTTTTGCTTACAGGTGAAACAGGAACTGGGAAGACACTGATTGCTAAAGCATTACATGCTAGTGGAGCTAATCAAACTAAGAAAAATCCGTTTGTCCATGTAAATTGCCCTGCAATTCCTGAGGGAATCATGGAATCAGAATTGTTTGGTCATGTTAAAGGTGCGTTTACTGGTGCAAGTCAAGCAAGAAAAGGACATTTCCGAGAAGCTGATAGAGGCACTATATTCCTTGATGAAGTTTCAGAAATGAGTCCTGACATGCAAGCAAAGCTGCTTAATGTGTTACAAGAACGAGAAGTAGTCCCCGTTGGTGCAACTCAAACAGCATCTATTGATGTACGTGTGCTTGCAGCAACAAATAAGGATCTTGTGCAGGAAATTGAAAAAGGGACGTTTCGGCAAGACCTATTTCACCGACTGAATGTATTCCCATTACATGTACCTCCCTTACGAGATAGGGGAAGTGACCTTTTGGATATTGCCGCATATCTTGTTGCTAAGAATAATAAAAAATATGGCACAAGAGTCACTAGCATTGATGGAAACGCAGCTGTGATTTTACAAAATTATGAGTGGGGTGGGAATGTTAGGGAGTTAGAAAATATTATTGAACGGGCAGTGCTCTTGAGTGACGGAGAAAGCCTCAGAGCGCAACATATTATTTTTGACCAAAACTCTCTTGATTTAACAGGTGGACAAACATACAGAAGACGTCGAGGATTTCGACCGTTGGTAGAAGTTATGCGTGAGGCAGAGCTTAGCTATATCAAAATTGCACTCGCCCACACAGGAGGAAGAAAAGCAGAAGCTGCCAAACTCCTTGGAATCAGTAGGAAAAACTTGTGGGAAAAATTAAAAGCATTAGAAGCATATGAAGCAGGACTTGATGAAGAGCAACATGATGAAGAACTAGAACAGAATGATGCAGGAGAGGTAGATGAAATATCTGCTTTGTCAGCAGTTCGTATACCAGCTACCCCTACTGAAGCAGCAAGTCTTGAAGAAAAAACAAATACAGAACCGGAACCACCTAAAACTAACCCCTCAATAACCTTATCACTTAACAATGAGGTTGACGCATGTTACCAAGATGGATTTTTCCCTATAACCCACGTTGTATTCCACAAAATTAAGGACACCAAAAACCGCAAGGAATTACAAAGGCTTATTGAAGGAGGATTATTGTATGCTGAAGAGTTTGGTGAGAAACGACCAATACGTGTTTACTTTCTCACTCCTGAAATACTTCCTGCTGTTTTCGAACGCCATGGATCAAGTTATAATGAGCTTCTCTCCGAAGTTAAGGCAAATCGTTTTGTTGGTATAGACACACCCTTTGCATTATATAACACAGTGAGACTTGGCACTATCCCAGGAATGAAAACTGTAGAAGCATTAGAAAAAGTTTTTGAACAAGACCTAATAAGAGTGATTGGTACACACTCAGAACAAAGAGCAAGCAAATATTTCATTGTTAACAAAGACAATGCTCGCCACTTTGTATCAACCAACACAAAAAGAGGAGGATTTGTTGAGGATCTTTTAGCTGATGTTGGACAGCGCTATGAACAATTTCAGCGCTGGAGGCAGAAGATGGAACCAGATGGCACTCTTATACAACACGAGCCAACTCTCGAGGAGCCACTGTCTACTGGAAGGGTTCAAGCAATACATTATCATCAAGGATTAGTGCTTGTAACAGCAAAAGAGCTCCGTGAAGCAAAAGGTATAACAAGAGGGAGAGTAGATGACATACTTAAGAAAGGAGAAGTGTATAAGCAAACAATTGGAAATCAACGCAAACGACATATATTTTATGTAACTGCACCTGATCTTGGGCAGGTTGGAAATCCTCTTGAACTTCAGGCATGGCTACAAACAACACCTGTAATAAATGGTGAAGACGGACCCTTTGCAGTGTACTCTATTAGGAACATAGCAAGCCATGAGAAAACCTATGTGGGGTCAGATGAAATCATGAAGCGTGCCCAAGAAACACCTTCTTTAATTCTCCCAGTAGGAAAACATAATTTAATAGTTGTAAACCACACCAATGCTGCAAACTTTATTCCTGGTCATCCTGGTGATAAACAAGATGCAGTTGCCTCATTGATGGCTGATGTAAAAGAACGCCATGATCAATATCAAGCTTGGGTTGAAGCACGTTAAATGCATTCTATTAATACACAGCATGTAGTTGCAATGGCACACTAACAAAAGCACCATCTTTTTCTATAATAAGAGCTTCATACTTTTCTCGTTGTGTGTCAACAATAATCCCCACTGCTTGCGCTTCTTTAAGGTCCCCAGAATACTCTTTCTTAAACGCACGCATAGAGAAATGATAAAGAGAACCAGAGATATCACGCTTGAGTTGTTTTGTGTTACCAACAGTTCTGATATTAACAAGGTGAGCATTGTTAACCCGCCGCATTGTTTTAGTGTAATAAATGATACCTCCAAGACGATGAGCATTAATCATCTCCCCTTCATGATGAACAGTCATGTATGGACCTTGTATAACTAGCTTTGCTTCTTTACCTGCATGTTCACGTGCTCCATGGACTCGAGAAAGGAAGTGTTGGTCTCGAAAGTGTGCAAAACCAACCTCTCCCAACTCATTCATAGTTCCTTGTACTTCCCCTGTTATAACATAAGTCCTACCATAATGAGTTGCAAACTCTTGGGGATCTTTTGACCATTCTTCTTTCAGTTGTGCATAAAGCAGCTCAGAGCTACTATCAAGACTATCAAGATCTTCCATCTCATCCTGTATGGCAAGCATTTTTTGTATCTTGCGCTGTTGGATTACCTCTTCATTACTAAGTCGCTCAAATAACATCTCACCCCACAAATCAAAAAAGTAGCATTTGTCTCCTGGGGCGTAAAAGACAAGAACATCTTTCCCTTTATGACTAGTGCCAAAGGCATATAATTCGTTTCGGAAATTGATTGAGCCATTGGCGTTTGCTTTTCTTGTTGCTACACCTACTGATGATGCAAAGACTGAAGAGGGCATCCTCCGTACTGGTTCATACATATCTGTTTCAAATATTTTTTGCTGTAAGCCCTCTGGAGTTAGAAACGTGTATCGGGTGGTTCTACCTTCTACTTGTGCTACTGCCTCCAAAGGTGAGGGGTCAGGATTACCAGAGGAATCATTGTAAAGCCTGTGTTGGTTTCCAAGAAAATGAGCAAAGTATACAAACCGATTGTGGTGCGTATCAAAAACAGGTTGGGATCTAAAAGAGTGAGTTGTATTAAGCACAACAGTCGTCTTCTTTGCTGTTGGGGTCTTGCCTCTTTCCCGCTTCTTAGTAAGATCCAGTACTAATTGACCTAATGCTTCAACAGCAATGTAAGGAAAATTAAAATTACCTTCTAGTCTACACACTTCTTCATATAGTCCTTCAAGGAACTGTCTTCTAGCTCTGCTGCCTTTTAGTGCTTTTAACCGACCTTCTAGTATATCCTCAGCCATATAGTCCACAGAATTTAGTAATGGTATTTAAAACCATAAGAAGAAAATGAGTCCCCCCACCAAAGAGTAAGGAGATTGCACTCCTTACCATCCTAGCATGCAATGAGAGGTTTCGCAAGCTCAACCTCTCGGAACGATAAGAAAAAAATAAGAGTCCCCCCACCCGGACTCGAACCGGGAACCTCAAGGTATCGGCTGTCCCACTTTCATTCATGGCTATATGCCTAGTCGGTGGGTGAGTTTATCTACAGCCCTGCGCTCTACCAATTGAGCTATGGAGGGATACATTGTTCGGGAAAGAATTTGGTTTATAAAGGTTTCTCCAAACATGGCTCAGAAAGTGGAAAAAGAACTACCAACATATACAAACAAGCCCATGTATATACAAGAAACCATGAATCTTTTTAAGGATGCTTACTACACTAAGATCCATGGCTCATGAAGAAGCAGTCACAGCTGCAAACACAGGAGATCAAACACTTGAAGATGTAGTTATCCAACGCACCTATGGTGATGACTTCATGGTCACTGTGGGAAAATCACTTTTTAAACATCCTAAACGTATTATTCTTGAACTTGGTTCAAATGAGCATGATGAAGATGCAGATGTATACAAAGTCTGGCTGCATCAAGATGAAGGAAAGGTGATTGTTGAAGGTAACGGAAGAGGAATGGATGTTGAAGGTCTTACATCATTTGTAAGAATTGGCGATAGTGTCAAAAAAGAAGAAATCTTGTCTCCAGAAGGAAGAAAGAGAACAGGAAAATTTGGTGTTGCTGTTCTTGGTATACGAGCATTTTGGGGTGGAGTGACTGTTGAGTCATGGAAAGAAGGTACTCACTACACAGTCACTGAAACATTTGATGATGCTGACACTATTGAAAAAAGACTGGTTGTATCTAGGGAACCATGTAATCCTGAAAAACATGGTGCTCGCCTGACACTGTTTGATATGGATCTCAATGACGAAACATACATTGATGAAATGAATTTAATGCGACTTCTTCGTGATGAACTTCCTCGAAAGTTAGCAGAGATATACGTGAATGATAATCTTGTTCCACGACGAGATCTTGGGATACCCCTTGAATATGTCATTGATGTTCATGATCCCGCGGCAGGCCACGTACATGGAACAATTTTTCTTGCTTCAAAAAAACTTGGAGATGATAATGGTCTTTTTACAAAAGTTAACGATAGAGCTGTTGGAGGAAAAAACGAAGATCTTATTCCTGAACAAGATCTTAAAAGCAGGATCTATGGTGTTGTCCATGTAGATGATTTAGAAGAGTACATCACCATTGACCGTGAACAGTTTTTTGCTTCAGCAAAAGGAAGAGCAGTACGCGATATTATTCATGATGTTCTACGTCAAGCTCGCCGTGACATGAGTGCCAAAGTAAAAGAAAACAAAATTGCAAAGTGTAAGGAAGTACTAACTGATTACTTACCCACTGTAGAAGCTATGATGGGTGAGTTTATGGATGGAGGATCACCTTTTAAAGTTGTGTTCAGTGAAGAGCATGCAGGTAAAGTTTTGTATGTTTCTGAAAGCGCTCGTATTGTGTATGTTAATCCTACTTCAAGAGCATTTGATCTTGCCACCTATCGACCAGCTGAAACACGCAGGGTACTTGGAAGACTTGGTGTTATGGCTGTTGCTTTTAGCAAACTTGAATCTGAAGACCATGAGAAAACTGAAGCTGCAGTTTCTGCTTTTACTGACCTGGAAATAGGACGTGGTAGAGAAAGACGACGACTGGCAAATATTTTACCTGGACAAACAACCCCAGAACAAGAAAGAGCAAGAAAAAGCATAAACCCCAATAGATTGTATGAACAGCGTGATGCAACAGCACGTACGTATCCTGCGTGGATGCTGAAACGGTTTGCAGAAGCAGGACTTATTGAACCATACCGAGAAAAAACATATTTAGGAAAGGACTTGTCAGCATTACTTGAAACCCTTGATGGCAAAGTAACTCTGCATGAAGGAGTGCGACATGTGCCTGTTCCAGAAGGAACAGATGAATTTAACTTTAGAAGAACACACATGGCTCGTGCAACAAAAGAAATTGAAAAGCTTAAGAAAGCAAAAAAGCTGCCAAAGTATGTTAAGAATGTTTCAAGAGTTCGAAGTCATCCAATTTACACCTTCCCTAAAGAAAATCTTGGAGAGTTGGTGCATCTTCTTGCAGAAGGAACATTAACTGATGAGTTACCTGTTTCATATCAGCGACGATTTAAAGGAAAAACAAGTGTTGAGCTTGATCCTGAAGAGGACAGAGTAGGCAATCTTATAGGGTATGAGTTAGAAGATGTAAACACAGAAGGAGATGAAGCTGTACTGGACATAGTGCGTGCCTACAGTGATAATTTTACACAACGCTATGTTCAAGATCTTATTGACAAAGGAGCAATTAATGCAACAGGAGTTGTGTTTAATGGAAAGGAATACCCTCTTGATGCAGTGCTTACAGCAGAGGAGATTGCTGAACACACACGCAAAAACATTAGTGCAGTTCGACAACGATTACGTCAGATTGGCTCAGCAAACAAGGGTGTACCAGCAATTTTGGCACATGGTCTAGAAATAAGCTCTTTCTGTTATGGAAAACAAACTGCGTCAGTACACATGACTGTAGTTGATCCAACAATATATACCACAGATGATGACGTAGAGTTAGTAGAGTTTGGGTTTAAAAGTGGAGTTATGTTTGGTAATGTGAACAACCCTCGTATGTTACGGAAGCATGTAAACATGTTGTACAACCGTTTGCTAGACCATGCCGGGGAAGCGTTACAAACGCCTGGTGACCGAAGTGCTGTGCTTGATAGCTTAGGCTATCTTCCTCTCACCAATGCAGTTGCCACATTAATACAAGGTGGCCTGGATCAAGCTGATGCAATGCAAAGGGTTGCTGAGTCTGAAAATATTATTTTAGGTCATGTTCGTGTTTAGAGATTGAAATGTATAGTCCGCTAGCATTCAAGAATAGGTATTTATTTATAGCATGAAGCACTACAAGTAGTGTAACACAGGAGCTTATGGCAGATGGGAGAAATTTTAGATGTTACTATAACAGGGGTCAATGCAAAGAGTTTTGCTTACTCTCGGCAGCCGCTGGAAACAGTAACTGAAGAAACATTAAAGGAGCAAGGTCTTCTGCCTTATGTTGAAGGTGCTTTTGCGCTGCGAGAACCTGGAAAGCCTACTGCATATTATGCTGCATCAGTAATGGCAGCACTGACACGATTTAGCCCTGGACTAGGAAAACAATTGAAAAGTATCCCAATTGATTCCTTGAAAATCCCTAAGCTTGGGTTTGTACCAATCCCCCCTGGTCTTTTGCAGGAGCGTATTCATTATTTAGGTGAAAGAGAAGTACTGTCAGTCACAGATGGAAAGATACGTCCAGACCAGTTTGATTTTCTACTTGAGGATGTGGCAGCAGCTGCTCTTGGCATACCTCGGACATACCAGCACTGGAATGGCACAGAGGAAGTCTTGGATGCTAGCTATCCAGAATTAATTCTTTTTTATTCAACAGAACAAGTTACATTGCGGAAGCGGCAATTTTTACAAGGTGATAGAATACGAACAATACAAAAAAAGGTTGAAGGTGAATTAGATGTTAGTACGTTCTACAATGAACGACGAATACAAAGGCGGGCAACGATTGAAGAAGCTGGAAAACCGAAGAATCCACATGCACAAACTGACAAGACACTAAGCACTTCTGACCCCTCATTAGACAAGCAGTTACAAGAACGTATGGGTGAGATGGATGATGACATTGTTGATGACATAGAAGAAGAACGTGAACTCAGTGGGGAGATTTTTGACAACTATGGACATTTGATTGATTCAAGTGAATACACTCAGATAACACGTAGGTTAAAATATGCTGTTGACACAGGTATTTCTGGCCTGGCAATGCGCAAAGCACTTAAAGAAGTCATGGGGTTTGTTGCTCCAACTGATAAGATTGTTGTACCGAAGGCAAAACTGGTTGAAGCATATGAAGGGCTAATACAGAAGATGTATGTACTTACTATTTCAGATGTTGTTGATTTGGTTCACCATAAGGCTCAGCGGTCCCGCGTTCGGTTTACTGAAAGCTTAATTGAGGATGCTGTTGTTAGTTGCAGACCAGTTGAGTTTATGGGTGCATTATATTTTAGTGGTCAATATGTTGAAGAAGTTTTAGAGGACATGCTGCCTGATCTTGATGAGCTTGCTTACATGCCACTTGGTGATGCACTTACACTTATACAAGAAGCTGAAGGATTGTATCATGTGTCACCCCAACCATGGATGAGTAGAGAATTACTTGAGCTCTTGCCAAAGTACAGTTTACAAAGGGGCGGTATGGTTCCAAGCAAGGAAGGAAAATTTGTTTCACATGACGAGTTAGACCAGGGGATTATTGCAATGTTAAAGCATAGATACCACCATCCAACTGTGCAGCGAGCAGAGACGTCTGAATTTCTTGGAGGAAAATACATCATTCTAGATGAACGAGCACGACATTGTATGCACTCCTTGCCTGCCATTAAAAGAAGATCCGAGCAATACGAGGTTGGACACGTATTGGCTGCACATAGTGAGATAGAAGATACATCAGGTGGAGATACTGAAGTGCCCGAGGATGAACACCCTGAAGAAGATGAAACCACTGTCCTCGATCGACTTGCTGATGATATTGAAGAAGATGAAGACGACAAACTTAGTGCCTAAAATACCTACTTCTTAGTGATTACAAATAGAAAAGCTTATATATGATGAAATCACCCCACCAGATATGGTTGCATACACACAATTTGAAAAGGATAACCAACGACGCATTGCAATGATGAAAGATGCAGGCGTACGACGAGAACGTGGATGGACAACATTACATAAATCGCTCGGTATAGAAAATTTAGACCGCATGGAAGCATTTCTTGCAACCATAGACAAACCACGTGTTCTTGACATAGGAACCGGTGAGGCAAATTCTCTTGCTGACCTTGTTAAGAAATTCCCAGGACTGCAAGGAATAGGTGTTGATATTGCGTACCCTGATGGCCAAAATAAAGATGCACAGTGTATTAAGGCTGATGCACACCATTTACCATTTCCAAAAAGAAGTTTTGACCTCATATACTCATCCTATGCATTAATGTATGTTGTAGACAAAGCACGTGCCATACGTGAAGCGTATAGAGTTTTAAAACCCGGTGGTCGAGCATTTCTCCACCTGCATAGAGGACATCTCGAACCATCAGGAGATATTTTATTCCCCGGTACTAAAGCAAACAGTGATGTGCATTGGCAGCCCCATGTTTTAGTGGGGGATGTATATGTTAATGTTCTTGAGATGCACAAGCAAGGAAAAGGCATGAGGCAGGTCAGACTATTGTACAAAGGAATTGACCTTCCAGAGGAAGATGAGATTTCCCCCTTAGGACGGCAAAGCAGGTATGTACACAGACTTGCTCGAAATAGAGATCATTAGTACAATGTTTAAAAAAAAAACAGAAAACTATATAAATTACAGCGTATTACATGTAATACATGAGACTAAAAATCAATTGGGAACATAAAAGAGTAAAGCATGCACTTGAACGTATGTGGCTTCGAGGAATTTCAATGAATGAAGTTCGCACAGCATTACAAATGGGACAAAAACATAAACAAAAAAAGACAGGACTTACAGAAGCATTCCATCGCTATTATTCCATTGTATATCAAGAATACATCAACAAGGAAGCAAAAGTAAGAAAAATATATCCAATAACAGTAAAAACATGGTAAAAATGGAAAAAACAATACGTGAATATCCTTGTAATTGCGGAGGAGTATTAAAAAAAAGCTTTTGTAGTGTCAACTTCTTTGGCATTGACTTTGGTGAAAGAGAATGTGAAATCTGTACTTCATGCAATAGCGAATTCTTAGATGACACAACACTTGAAGAGATAGAAAAAGAAGTAAAAAAGAAAAAACTCTTTGGCCTTGATCAAAAAATTAATATTGGAAAGTCAGGGAATTCACTTGTAGTACGTATTCCCCCTGAAATTGCAAAATTTACAGGGATTAAAGTTAAAGACCAAGCTCGTATTTTTCCTGTTGACAAAAAGAAAATAGAAATTGAACTTGGCAGCTAATACAATGTTTTCTTAACCACTGTTTTGTTCAACGCCCAGATTACAGACGACAAAACAGCATAGATACTAACCAGCAAGAATACCATCTGCACCCAGTTGACTGTAACACCTGTTTGAAAACCTGCAACAAGAACAAGGATAAATAGTATCACTGTCATGAATCCCTTAAACAGATTTGGTGTGACGTACAAGAAGGGGTTGACGTCTGGAATGGTAAACATACTAAACAATGCTTCATGCGGTTCTGGAATACTGGCCATGCTTTCTGCAAAATCACCCCCATAAGACTCTACACGTTTCTGCTCTTCGCGAAACAAAAATTTGCTCACAAAAAAGAATCCAGCAATAACAGCAGTAACAAACAACAACAGTTCCCAACTTAGTACTGCCCCTTTTGCAAAAATCGCATCTAGCGCATCACCAAACAAGTTCACTAACAACAAGTTTGAAATTACGGCAACAGGAGCACTTACCACAAGAATTATTACTGTCAACCACACTTTCCCCGGTGTTGTTACCAAGTCAAGCACCGGATAAAACCCATACCTAATAAACGTGAACGAAAACATAGTCCACATCACATTCCCAAACAAGTTATGCACAGCTAAGGAAAAGAATGCACCGACAAAAAAGCAGACACTTTCCTTAATAGTATAATCTAGATCTTCTAGTGGCCCGAATATTCGTGAAAACAAAATAAGTAAGGAGCCAAATAATGCAGCAACCAAGCCACCCATATTGATTGCGATAATAACAGTAAAGAAGTCAACAACTTCAACGTCACGAGTGAACATAGTCATCATTGCAGGAATTCGACTCCACAACGCCACAATACCAAACAGCAGTAATGTTGCTAGTTTAGGTGCAGGCAAGGCTAGAAAAAACACCAGTGCATACATGACCAATGTTGTTTTTTGAAGGGGTTTCCACAAAATAAGTCGTTCAAGCGCCATAATAACCTCTTTTTTCCAATAATAAACTAAATATACACCAAATAAGAGGCAATCAACTACTTAAACATTAGTTGTCGTTTTTCCGACAACAAACGAAAAACATATAAATAAGGCTTATTTACCCCAAGAAAATGATGGAGAATGCCCTCAATGAGGTGCTCAATGAGCTTGGACTAAGCACTGGCGAGACCAAAGTATACCTCGCCTTGCTCAAGCTTGGACCAAGTAATGTTCACAACATAAAACGAGCAACAAACCTGCACAGAACAACAATCTACGATTTTCTTGAAAAACTGGGCAATAAAGGATTAGTGAGTGACATAATAGAACATGGCACCCATGTGTACACCGCAGCACACCCAGACAAACTCTTTGAACTGCTTGAAAGCAAAAAAGAAAACCTCAAAACAGTCTTTAATAAACTAATTAATTTACAAAAACACGAAAAACATGAAGGCACCGTAGAAGTATTCAGAGGAATTGAAGGTTTTAGACGATTAAGCAATGAAATTGTAAAAACAGGAAAAGAGCTGCTTATCTTTGGTGTTGATGAAAAAGAGTTTGAAAAAAAGTTTAGCATTGAAATGAAACAAGTATTTCGAAAAGAAAAAGAAGCAGGGGTAAATGAAAGAATCATAACTTGGGAAGGAGCATTTGTGTATGACGAACCCCACTTGGAGTATAGAACAATTCCAAAAAGATATTTTAGTCCAACCCCCACATTTATTTTTGGTGATACAGTCTGTATTGAGATCTGGGAACCACTCATGATTATTTTTATCAAGAACAAACAACTTGCTGAGTCATATAGAAAACATTTTGAGTTGTTATGGAAGATTGCCAAACCCATGACGTCAAAAGACTAAATCACAACATATGACTGACTGAGAAGGTAACTTTTTTTCTTAAGTGAGCATTGTAGACTTTTTCAGCTTCAGGACCAAGCGCTTTTTGTGATGTATCAATAGTCTCGCCGATAAATCGCCACATGTGTGTTTGCAAGTATTGTCCTGGCTTTCCTGCAGCGCTTTCAACCCAATAATTTTGGCGATCAATAAACTCGCCAGTAAGCATGCGGTTTCCTGCAATACTTCCACCAACAATTAACATTTTTCCTTGCTCTGCAAGTTTCCTAATATTGTTGAACATAGCAGCGTCTTGCTCTGCAACTTCCACAGGATCAAATTGAACACCTGCATCTTTCAACTGCGTGTATGCAAAGGGATCATCATGGCGCATGTTAGTATTGTATGCTCGAACAATCTGACTTAAGGGTTCAGAAGGGTGTAGTAATGGTAAAATTTTTTCTGGAATTGGATTGCAAGCAACATAACCGATTTCCGGAGCTGCCAAGTTCGCAAGAACTGTTGAGGAAAATGCTTTTTCAGCTCTGTCTGTTTTCATTGCTCCCCACATTCGCTCGCCTTGC
Source organism: uncultured Methanosarcinales archaeon (assembly GCA_964343705.1). GTDB lineage: Archaea > Nanobdellota > Nanobdellia > Woesearchaeales > UBA12501 > JAUSFM01. Next base: position 77,914 of record CAYFJX010000004.1, on the reverse strand, counting down.
TCTTCATTCCAACCCCAATGACCTCGACCGAGTTCGCCAACCCACCAATCATCACGGCGAATAGCCATTGGTTGATCTGCATCTGCACCAACACCTTTGAAATTAAGGATGGTATACGGTTTGCCACCAATCTCTATAGGTTCATCAAGGAAGACATCAATGGTTCTGCCACGACGAAACGAGTCTAATTGTACAAGCTCACGCTCAACCCCGCGCGGCACATAATCAGGACGCAACAGAACTGATTCTTCAAGCTTGTCACCAGTTACTGGAACTTTTGCCAAAGTGATAGGGTGTGTGCCAGCTTCTCGCCAAACTGGCATGCCGTGATGCATACTTGGAGTGGCAAGCCGTCCTTCAACTACAACGCGTGTCATGATTGAGCGTGTAGGGTGGATGTATTTAAGCCTTGCCAAAAAAGAGGGTATGTCCCGAGAGTCTTTCTGAGGGATAGCACTGCCTTGAAGTCTGTTCGGAGGCACCCCGATTTATGCAGGGGTGCCGACGTAGAATCAGCGAGCGGATGCGAGCGTTAACCTTCGCAGTGCTATCCCTCCTGCACAAAAAGCAAGATTCGGGACACACCCCAAAAAAGATATAAATCATCCAGAAAACCAGCATGATATGGACGAGAAACCAGTACCAGAACCAAAGAAAGATTTGGAGTACAAGTACCGCGACGAGAAGCAGGAAAAATTTATTGAGGGCCTTGCTAGAAGTAGAATTGTACGTCCAATGTTAAATTTCTTTCTCTCGACTGTTGGGAGAATAATACTCTTCTCTAAATTCTTACAGGATTCCGATTTGACTTTTGACAGGGGAGTTTGGCGACGATTTTTTGATAACAGAACAAATCGTGGTTTGTTTGAAGGATCAATCATTCAAAACCCCTTATACACCCCAAACCCTGATGGAGAAACACTAAAACGCTATGACGCACAGGTTGCAGGTTGGTGGTGTGGCTTTGACTTAAAGCGGAGAAAGCGAAAGTATGATCAAGAAAAATATGAAGGGAGGTTGTTCACCATGATTCTGTCTGAAATCAAAGAAAACAAGGCCACCACTTATACACCAGATGACCTTCTTAATCCATGGAATGCGTATCACATTGCGCATCTTGAGTGTCCAAGTATGCAATACGCTATTGACAATGGGCTTGTAGAACAAACAACCTATGGAGAAGCATATAGAAAACTTGGAATTTATGAACAATACGCCCAGGCATTAGAAGTAACAGGAATAACTGACGAACCGATCTTCCAAGTAACACCAAAAGGCAATACTCTTGTTGCAATAAGACAACCTAAGGGTGAACGAAAACCAACAGAAAAGCCTCAAGAACAAGGACTTGAGGAGCGTGTTGCAGCACCTGTTGGTCCAAGCATGTAAGACACCCCCCAGAAAACAAAACATTTAAATACATTCACAACTTACACGATTTACACAGAGAACTGTGGAGGTGCCTTATGCCAAATTTAACTATAGCAATCCCCAACGAACTCAAGAATAAGATGGACAAACTTCCTGAATTGAACTGGTCTGAAGTAATTAGAGGATTTCTATCAGAAAAAATAAAACGAGCAATGGTTCTCAAAAAACTTGACAGCATGCTTGAAAATTCTGAGCTTACAGAAGAACAATGCCTAAAACTTGGAGAGAAAGCAAAAAAGAGCATGCTCAAAAAATACAAAACACAAGGTTGGTAAATGAGACTCGTTGTAGATACAAATATCCTGTTCTCATTTTTTAGGGAAAATCCAGTAAGATCAATTATTGTTAATGCAAACCAGCTAGGGTTAGAGTTGTTTACACCTGAATATGCTTTTGAAGAATTACAAAATAATGCAAATGACCTCCTAAAATACACAAAACTAAAAAACGAAAACGAACTAGAAAAAATATTCACATTACTTGATCTCTTTGTTGATAAAAAGTCTTTATCTTTTTTCAGTGATATGAAAGAAGAAGGAAAAGATATCTCACCCGATGAAAAAGATGCTCCTTTCTTTGCCTTAGCATTGAAGCTTAAGGCAGAAATATGGTCAAATGAGCCACTGTTAAAACAACAATCGGTGATTATGGTACACTCAACTCCTGAGCTTAGAAAAGTTCTTACTGTTTAAAGACCCTCTCCCAGCAAATACCTTTATATATCCCCTCTTTCTCCAAAGCAGTATGACACTCAAGAAAGGAGACTTCATTGAAGTTGATTACACTGGCAAAGTCAAAGAAGGCGGTATGGTTTTTGACACCACAAGCAAAGCTGTAGCTGAAAAAGAAGGCATTGCTCAGTCAAACCAAGTATACGGCCCAGTTGTTATCTGTCTTGGTGAAGGTCATTTAATCAAAGGTCTTGACGAGGAACTTGAAGGAAAAGCAATCGGCAAGCATAGTGTTGAACTGCCCCCTGAACAAGCATTTGGTAAGAAATCAGCAAAACTTGTACAAATGATCCCCTTGAGAAAGTTCAAAGAACAAAATATTCAGCCAGTACCTGGGCTGCAGGTAAATATTGATAATCACATGGCAACCATTAAGAGTGTGTCTGGTGGCCGAATTCTTGTTGATCTTAATCATCCTCTGTCCGGAAGAGATGTTATCTATGACGTTGATGTAAAACGCATGGTTGACAAGCCAGAAGAAAAAATACAAGCACTGGCGGATTTGACATTTAACCAAAAAGGCATTAAAGTATCTATTAAAGATGGCATTGCTCAACTAAAACTGGGCGGAAACATTCCTGCTGAGTTACATAAGACACTTGAAGAAGGTTTTGGTAAGAAAGCAAGCGAGCTTATCAAAGAAATTAAAGGTGTCAAGATTGTAACTGACAAAGATCAGAAAAAGGAAGAAGAAAAAAAGAGTGAAAAACCAGCAGAGCAACCTACAGAGCCATCACCACAACAATAAGTTCATTCTTTTCTACCACAACAAACTTTATATACCAGCTCGGTCTCCGTTTACACTGGAAAGTTTAAAAAAAGAGGGGACTAACAGTAATAAAAGAGAAAAACCTGGGGTGAGGTGCATGGATAGTAATCATTCTCAACAACAACCTAATCAAGAATCTAACAAACCATTTGGAAGCACAAGCAATACAACGACAACACCAAGTAGTACAGGAGGTAGTTCTTTCTACACTCCTCCAGCAAGTACGCCGACGCCTCCTTCACAACCTTCTAGCTTTACTATAAAGCCAAAAGAAGAGGTAAAACCAGCTGCTCCACCTGTTCCAAAACAGATTACACCAGAAAAGCAACGATCAGCAGATCTTGAACTTGAAGAAATGCTCAAACACCAACGAGCTAAGATCAAAGTGATTGGCTGTGGTGGTGGTGGAAACAACACAGTCAACAGAATGGCTGAAGTTGGTATTCGCGGTGCTGAAACAATTGCAATCAACACTGATGCACAAGATCTTTTGTACACCACTGCTGATAAGAAATTGCTTATTGGCAAGGATATTACACGAGGAATGGGTGCAGGAAGCATACCTAAAATTGGAGAAGACGCTGCTCGTGAAAGCGAGGCAGAACTTAAAGAAATGCTCCGCGAATCTGATATGATCTTTATTACATGCGGTCTTGGTGGGGGAACTGGAACAGGTTCAGCACCAGTTATCGCAGAAATAGCTAAAAAACTTGGCTCACTCACAGTGGGAATTGTGACCATGCCATTTGCAATGGAAGGACAACGACGATATGAAAACGCAGTGATTGGACTTGAAAAACTTGAAAACACTGTTGACACACTGATTGTTATTCCTAACGACAAACTTCTGGAATTAGCACCAGACCTGCCACTACATACATCATTTAAAGTTGCAGATGAAATTCTTACCAACGCAGTAAAAGGAGTTGCAGAATTAGTAACTAAAGCTGGTCTTGTAAACCTTGACTTTGCAGACATTCGAGCAATCATGGGTAATGGCGGAGTTGCAATGATTGGTGTAGGGGAAAGTGACACTGAGAACCGTGCGCTTGAATCAGTTGAAAAAGCAATCACCAACCCACTTCTTGATGTTGACATTAGCGGTGCTAATGGAGCACTGATCAATGTTGCTGGTGGTCCAGACATGACACTAGATGAAGCTCGTAAGATTGTTGAAAAAGTATCTGAACGACTTGATGAAGATGCAAAAATAATCTGGGGAGCCTTGATCAATGACGACCTACAAAACATTGTGAGAACATTGATTATTGTGACTGGTGTTAAGTCCTCACAGATCTTTGGGCCTGAGCGCAAGGTTGGTACTCGACGGAAAAAAGAGATTGAGACTGAGCTTGGGATAGAATTTGTTGATTAATGTTGAGGGATCAAAGTCGAAACAAAGATTTCAGTCCAGCAATAATTTTATTTTTTTCTTTGGGTTTATTTTCTTCTTTCAACACCTGTTGATACACTTCCTTAAATTGTTCATAAAGCGTATCTGTTTCAAGATACACCTCAACATGCTCAAGGTCATATTCTGTACTTCTACGACGAGAAGCAACACCATAATCAATAAGTTTAGGACCTTTAGGATTAAAAATGAAATGGCCACGTGAATCACTAAAGTCATCAATGTATGCAATACCATTTCTGTGAAGTGTACCAAAAACTTTAGCAAGCCAAGGAACAGCAGGGTGTTTAGTTATGCCTGATTTATACAAAGGTACACCTTCAACATATTCTTCAGCAATCCATTCAGGTGTAACTTCTACAACCTCAGGCCCAACACCAATATCTGAAGCAACCTGTGCAATTTCTGGTTCTTCCTCGCCTTGAATTGGTTTCACAACATACCTCTTCCTGCCGACACGAACATGATATACAAAACCTCGTTCTGCAATATCTAAAAGAGTAGCCTGACTCTTTTTGTTTTTAACTTTCTCCCAAAAAATAGGAAGATGTTGCATTGATGAACCCATGACTTCAATTTGACGTCGACTCATTGACTCTAATTCCATATGTTGTATAAGTTCAGGAGTGAACAACTGAAGACCATACTCCCCTGCAATGTCTTCAAGAAGCTCATATAAGTCATCCTCCTGCAACGCTTCATGAACAAGCTGAATCTCTCCAGCTTCAACCATCAGTTCATTTTGTATTCTTGGAAAAGTTCTATCTTCAAGAGGCATATCAGCTACAACGCGTTCCACTAAATCTTGGAGTTGTTTGCTTGGCATAATAATACAGGGAAAACAGGCCCAATATAAACCTTCCCAATTGTATACTCCACTACAACCATATTTTTATAGTCTATTTACTAGAAAATACACATGCCAGACATTTCTTTTGAGCGTGTTCCAGAACTGGAAACACCACATCAACGAATATACAAGGGTGACTTTGAAGAGTTGCTGTTCTATGCCCATGGTGGACTTGATTGGTTGAATGAAAATGATCATGGAAATGACGCACTTGAAGACATAGCTGCATTTCTTGCAGGCCAAGGCCTTGTTCCTGAAGGTAGCCAGCCTGTTTTTGAAGCACGAGAAGTTGCTAGAGAAAGGAAGATGATAGGGTCTTATGTGCTTGTCCCACAACCAGCACTACGTCAAGGATATGAAGATATTGCACGCCGTATGAAAACAGAACTCAGAGGAAGAGATCTTGATGTATGGCGTTATAATGATGAACTCCCACCCCTTGAAAAAGGCATGGTAGAATTACGAGTGTATGCATACCCTGTACAAGGATCAGGTGACTCAGTTAGTTTACCCACTCGTCTCAGACCAACAAAAGGAAACTTGCCTGAAAACTTGTACCTTGCTGTCTCTGCTTTGCTGGTTTTTGGTGGAGGAACAAACCCCTACTCAATTGACCAAGCACACCGGCATGAAGAAGGAGAACCATTTGCTTCTCAAATGCTTCATGCAATCCAAGAAGAAATTACAGGAAATAATGATTTTATAATCACCTGGCTTGATCAAAGAAGAGATAATCAACGCTACCGACTCAATCCTGCATCAGGCAAAGGCTTATTTTTACGGCTTACTGACGAGACAACTGCTGAAAAACTGGTGAATGCACGAGACACGTATGTTGTGAGTCTGCAAAAACTTATGGGATCTGCAGAGTTTCAAAAAGCTGTTGCATTGAGAGGGTACAATCAACAGGTACAAAAAGCACTAAAAGAGTTAACACCTGATAATGTTTTTAATGTGAGAGCTCCGCTAAGCGATGAAGCGCGAGCAGATCTTGATGGTAAGTTAGACACTGTCCGTACAACCATGAATGCAAATGCCTACGAACATTTTGGCATGAACGAACAAGTAAAAGCAATGGAAGCAGCTTTTACCTATGCTCGACAACACGAAGACATCACACAGATGCTGCAGGGAATATAATTAACACTATGCACAAACTTTTTAACTACCTTCTTTTTTCTTTTGTTTCATGGCAGACCTGAACCTTGAGCGTGTTCCAGAATTAGAGACACCTCATCAAAGGATTTTTCAAGGAGATCTTGGACATCTTTGTGAGATACATAAAGAAGACAAACCTGGCCATCTTACACTCACCAAAAAAGGAGTGGATAGAGTACGCGCATTTCTTATTGAGCAAGGACTTGTTGATGAGGATAGCATCCCATTTTATGCGTCACATAAGAATGGTTCAAGAAGACATTCTGTTGGTATGTTCGCCCTGCAACCAACTCCAAAGCAAAAAAGAAGACTTCGCACATTTAAAAGAAAGCGTGTTGATCTTGACCATGCGCGAGAAACACGTGGTGCGCCATTACAAGAACGAGGTGAAACAGAACTACGTGTGTATGCTACACTTATGCGAGGAGATGAAAAAAAGCTTAATTTAGGAGCAGGCTTGTCACAGCATGACCTTAATCAAGACAAGCTTCCTGACAATCTGCTGTTAGGAGTAATGGCAGTAACTCAATGTGGAAGACCTGGATTGCCCTACTCACTAAGACCAAGATTACACAGCCAAAACAGCAGCTATGAAGACGCCACTGTACTGTTTAGCTACATCTTAAATGAAGTTACAGGCAATGGTTTTCAGAAACCAGTTTATAGATCTGGAGGTAACGGCCAAAGATATAATCTTGGTTCATCTGGTAACAATGCCTTCTGTATTCGCATGGGAGATGACATAGGCGTCGAAGATCTGGTATATGCACATGATCATGTACTTCCAGGTTTGAGAAAGCTCTTAGAATCCACCCACTTCCAACATGCAGTCGCATTAACTGCATATGCTGAAGAGCTTGCAGATAAGATTGAAAAATTAGGTGAACCAAGCACAACAAAGGCAGATGAAGCGTACACATCTCACTTGGCTCAGCGTGTGGCAGCACTCACTAATGCTGCACAACGCGTTCATGACATTAATTTTGGCCAAGACAAGGTAGATCAAGCAAGGGCAGCAGCACTAAAATACACACAAGACACACAAGAGATTGTAACCGCCCTACACCTGTTATAACCGCCTTCTAACCTGCTTTCAGATACCTAACAAACAGAAAGACTTTTAAATAATGACAGACCTCTGAGGATAATGGAGACCGAAATTAAGCAAAGCAAGCTCCAACGAAGCTGGACATGGCTGCAGGCGTACTACCAAGAATGCCTTCGAGTCTTAAAAGTGACTCAAAAGCCAACTGGCATGGAATTTAAGACCATTGTTAAGGTTTCAGCGCTTGGCATGCTAATTATTGGCTTGCTCGGATTCCTCATATTTATGCTTGCAAAACTGATTATCTAAAATGACAGAAGCAGAAACAACAACTGAAAAACAGAGCACTATCTTTGCACTGCGAACTACAGCAAACCGTGAAGACCAAGTCATGGACTTTATTGTAAGCAATGCAGACAAGAAGAAAATCGCTGTGTATTCAGTTATTAGACCACATGGTATGAGAGGCTATATCTTCCTTGAAGCTGCTACACGTTCAGATGCTGAACAAGCTGCATTAAACATTCCATACGCACGAGGAATACTGCCTAATACTGTTGACTTTTCTGAAATGGAACACATGGTTGAGCAGAAAAAGCACGAAGTAAACATTCAAAAGAATGACATTGCTGAGATCATCTCTGGTCCTTTCAAGCGTGAAAAGTGTAAGATCACACGTATTGATAAGACCAAGGAAGAAGTTGTTGTTGAACTGCTTGAAGCTGCTGTTCCTATCCCTATCACCCTTAAATTTGACGCTGTTAAGGTTATTCGGCGTGAGGGTGAAGAAGAAAACGAAGAGTAAACCCCTATTTCTGGCCGTTACTAGCAAGAAAGCCGCAAGCTTTATAAACCCCTGGTTTCTCCGAAAGCACTATGGCAAGTGAAAGTATTGATGTCTTAGTTGAAGGTGGTAAAGCCACAGCAGCACCACCACTAGGCCCAGCTCTAGGACCACTAGGAGTAAATATTGGCCAAGTAGTAGGTGAAATCAACAATAAAACAGGAGAATTCAAAGGTATGAAAGTGCCTGTGAAAGTAACTGTTGACAAAGACACCAAAGAATTCACTATTACTGTTGGAACACCACCAGCAGCACAGCTTATCAAAAAAGAAGCAGGCGTTCAAAAAGCAGCTTCAAACCCACTTACTGAAAAAGTTGCTGATCTTAAGATCGAGCAAGTTATTAAAATTGCAAAGATGAAGCAGGATAACCTGCTTGGTAAAAATAATTTCTCACGTGTTAAAGAAATCTGTGGTACCTGCGATAGTATGGGAATCATGGTTGAAGGAAAACAAGCACGAGAAACCATTGCTGACATTAACAATGGTTCATTTAAAGAAAAGATTGAACAAGGAAAATCCGAACTTTCAGCTGAAGAACTCAAAGCACTTGAAGAAGAACGAAAGCGACTTGCTGAAGAACTTCAAAAGAAACGTAAAGAGTTTGAACAAAAAGCTAAGGACATTATGAAAGAGATGGAAGGTAAAAGTCCAACTCAGATTAGGACCAAGCTTAAAGAAGCAAAAATTCCTGAACAGATTATCAAGGAATTCATGCCTGCTGAAGAAGGAAAAGAAGGCGCTGCTGCCCCTGCAGGTGGTGCCGCTGCTCCTGCTGCAGCTAAGAAGTAGGAATCAAGTTCATCTTGAACAATTCTTGAGTTACATGTTGTGCAGATAGATTTACACCGTGTGCATTCCAATGATCATCAGTTTTATGGTAAAAGGAATGCTGATTTTTGTGAGCAGTTTGTGTAAGGTCAATGTAAGGAATATTCTTTTTTTGAGAAAGCAGCGTGAGGAAATAGTTGTTTGTTGGTTCTTTGAGAAACTCTGGAAGTTGTTGACCTTTAAGTGTTGCCATTTCTTTGCGTAAAAGCTCTCTATGTTTATCCTGAACTTGGTAAACACTAGGGATATTAACTAAGACAAAAGTAGAGTTATTTTTGCGTGCTTGGTCTTCAAAATAGTCAAAGACCGCTGAAAGAATTTTAAGTCTAATTACAAAGTCATCATCACCAGTAAAAAAGAAGGGAAAAATAGTTTGTTCAGATAATGCTAGTTTTTGTAACAACCGGTCAGAATCTTGTAGTTTTTTTGATGCTCGTGCCCTTGTGAAAGCAGTGTCAGCAAATTGGTATGCATGAGAATTGCTCATAAACATTCTTTTTGGCCAAGGAAAAAAAGCTGGTTTTTTGACTGAGTCATTTTGAAAATACTTAAATTTTCGATCGTCTCCTAGCTTGTGTCGTAACATTTTCGCCACAACATCTGCAGGATAAAAGGTTATATTACCCATGCCTTTGTTAACAAATACAAAAGGGCGAGGGTAACGTGCGTTTGAAGCAGTGTATACATCAGTAAAATCATTCTGATAAAAGAAGTTTAGAACAACATCTGCGTCATATTCTAATGCGCGGCGTTCGTAGAGAAAAAGAGATTGTTGTGCCCCATAGCTATCAACACCAAATGAAAGGACTTCTGCCGTAAGATCCATGGAGCGCTTGTCAAACGCTTGTTGAAGCTCGCTCTGAAGCTGTGCCTGAATAGTTTGGTGATCATGAAGGTTTTCACCCCATACAAACGAATCTCCAAAGACGAGTACACGGAACACTCCTTCTGGTTTGGTGGTGTTGTACTCTGTACTGCTACGCATACCCTTGCTGTTAGTGTGAATAGTTATTTTCTCTGCTGTGTCAGGCTGGTACAGGCACCATGTACCATTAGCTTTCATCTTGTGGCCCAGAAGATCATCTGAGATGATCATGGGACGTGGCCAGTCAGGATGTCGCTTGTCGCATTCGTCAAACAAAGGTTGAGGAGCTACTAGACGGGTGCCTATTTCGAGGATGAATAAAACAACAAATAAGCTCAGTACAAGAACAATAAGATTGGTGTATACTTTTTTCATTGAGCACTCTTGAGATACAGTTTTTTAAAAGGTTTATGCAACTAGAAAACTATTTAAGGAGTCCATCCTTCCACAGGAACATGAAATTAATACTTACACGACATGGTGAAACAGAAGAGAACACTAAGAAGATCATCCAGGGACAAAGTATTCCTGGCACACTCACTGAAAGAGGCAAACAGCAAGCAAGAAAGCTTGCACAACGCTTACAAAATGAGCATATTAATATCATTTACTCAAGTGATCTTGGTAGAGCTGCTAACACAACTAAAGAGATTGTAAAGCTTAAGGCAAACATACCTGTAGAGTATGTAAAAGATCTTCGTGAGCGAAATTTTGGACAGTTAGAAGGACGTAGACACCATGAATATACAGCAAGCCCACAGGAGAACCAAAAAGATAGCCGAGAAAGTTTAGAGGAAATGCAAACCAGAGCACAATCATTCCTCCATAGAATTCTCCACAAGCACAAGAATGAAACAGTCTTGTTTGTTAGTCATGGAGGATTTAACCTCGCACTTATTGCTACCATACATAATCAATCCCTAGAGAGTATAGATGTTTCTACCAAGCAAAAAAACACGGCAGTGAGTATCTTTGAGATAGATGAAGATAAGAATCATAGAGTTCTATGTATGAATTGTGTTGAGCATTTAGAAAAAATAGAAGAAAAAAAATAAAAAAGTTGGTTTATTTCTAAACCATTTCTTTTTTCTTTCTGAAGTGCATGTAGAGCAGTCCGATGACTACAACCACTACAATCAGGGTGAAGACCATTCCACCACTGCCCTTTTTCTTTGGTGAAGGTGCTGGTGGTGCTTCAGCTGCTACAGGCTCATCTGTAGGTGCGTCTGCAGGAGCTTCGTATGCTTCTGGTTCTGCAGCTACTGGTTCAGCAACAGGTTCGCTTACAACCGCTGCTGTTGGTGCAGGTGCTGCTGATGCTTTTGCGCCGAGTGTTACTACCAGTTCTACTTGGTTGTGTAGTACTCGTACAAGAGCTACGTTCACGTCTGATTTGCTGTCTCCGTCAAGGTCGAGGTTTACACTTCGTCCAAGACTGAGCTTGTATCCTTTGTGTGCTACTGCAATGTCAGCTTGGTCTCGGTAGGTTCGAGTTACTTTAAAGTCGTATACTCCTTGAGCGCCGCCGGTTCCAATTCGTAGCCGTCCTGCGTCATAGGTGTTCATTACAACTGATACACCTTGTGCAGTTGGTACAATAAATCGGAATCCAGCTCCTCGGCCACCGCCACCACCGCCTCCTCCTACTGAGAAGGATTGAACAACCACTTGTTTTGCAGCGAAACTACTGAAGTGGCTTACGTTGAAGGAGAGTGTTGTTCCGGTCTGGGTTACTGTACAGTTAGACCCGCAACTTCGGGTGTCACTGTTGTTACCGTATGACGCGATTACACCATCTGCTTCCCAAGGAAGATCACTAAAGGTGATGTTTCCAGTAACATTTCGCTCTTCAAAGAGTGCTGAAGAGTTGATAACCACTGATGTCTGTGAAAAGTTGATTGCCTTTTCTAAGGTCACATCAGTAAGGTTTACTCCGACATCGAATGCAACACTTGACCCTGCTCTGTTAGACACTTTAAGGTGTACAGATGAGAGGTAGGTTCCATTGATTGGATCACACTGGAATGTACTCGCTGTACTGTTTGAGATGTTCAAGTTAGTTCCAGTTGCTGCATTGTTTAGGTTACAGAAACCAAGGACTGACTTTGGACCTGACATGTTGTAGTATTCCACTCCGTCAAGTGACGTGTTTGCCACTGTTAGATTGTGGAATCCAACATTAAAGCTTCCGTTTGCATGGATACCATTGTCACTACTGTTTGAGATGTGTAATGTGGAAATGTTTACCCAGCTACTGTTTTCCCATACAAGGATACCATAGTTGATGCTATCATTGATGTTAGAAAACATACTAACGTTTTTAGGTCGTCCAGTTGTGATATTGGTACTGTTCCTGATTTCAATCCCATCATCAGTTGAGTTGAAGATCAAAAAGTCAGTGATATTAATCCGTGAGGACTTCCAAATCAGTAGACCATCTCCACCAGAGAAACTGGAGTTGAATCGGTCTAGTGTAATGTTATCAACGCTTGTCAAGTTAAAGTTAACTTGTGAAACATTGTTGTGCATTGTTGTGTTCTCGAACACTGTGTCATTAGATGTCCAGATTTGGAGACCTTGACCTGAGCTGTTCCAGAACCGTTCTCGAACTGCGGTTATATTGAAGGAAAAGTGGATAAGCAATCCATCAATACTGTTGTTTCGGTATGAGTTGAATCCGAGAGTGTTGTTATCAGAGTCATTGATGAGCATACCGAACGCAGCTGCACCAAGAGAGAATGTTACATTATTGCTCTTGATCTCGTTGTGGTCAGATGATGAGTTAAGCAGCACATTACCATCTGTGTTGTTATGGAATGTGTTGTTACTAATGCTGTTACGAGTACTTGTTTCAAGTACCATACCATATCCAGTAGCATTCTGAAGGTGGTTGTACTTGATGGTGTTGGTATCACTTCGTTGAAGGTAGAGACCTGCACCTGATGTATCAGCATAGTTTAGTGTTTGAACATTGTCAATCAATGTGTTATTATCACTGTTGTTCAAGTAGATACCATAACTAAAGTTGTGGAATGTGTTGTTGTACAACTTGTTGTTGTTACCTGTTAGCCAGATAGCTCCTGTTGCAACACTTGCCGCCCGAGTTGTGAAGCTGTTGTTGGTTATAATTACATCAGCTAGGCCACCTGTAATGTTTATAGTTGCATCGTTGGTTGTGTTGAACTCTGAACTAAAGTTGTTCTGGCTAATATTTACTGTGGCTCCACCACTTGCATTCACATAGATCACTGAACCATGTGACAAGTTGTAGAAAGCATTGTTGCCAATAGTAATATTGTCAATATTATCTCCTTTTATGAAGATACCTGTTGTTTCATGAGCCAGGTCAACCATTTTAACTGCACTAATGTTGATATTACTACTGTTAGAAATGTTGATACCCAGTGTTTCTGAAGCAGGGTAGGTAATTATCTCAGATGAATTAGCTGAGTCGTTAAGTTTGAAACCATATACACTTAAGTTAGCAATTCCAACTCCGCCGAGTGTTTGGTTGATTAAGATCCAGTTTCGGAGGCTTGCGTTTGTACCATCAAAGGTAAAGTTTGCAGAACCGTTTGCTGTACCACCGACGATCCATAGAGAAGAGTTACTTGATCCGTTGACGATCAGGGTGACGTTTGAGTAGTTCCCAGGACATATCCTAATATTGTATCCTATGAACGTGGGCGACCCGTTGTTGACCGGACGCACTTCAGCGCTGCTTTCATCACAGTCTGCTGGCTTGGTGCCATTGGTGAAGTTAGCAGTGTAACCGTCTCCGTCTGGGTCTGAAACCGCAAAGACAACTGCCACAGATCCGAGAAGGACCAGAACAGCCACAGAAAGAAAGATTACTTCTGAAATTGAAGAACCTTTTGTATTAGAACTTATAGAAACTCTACTGCTATCACCTAATTTCATGATATCAACCTCTTTTTTTACTCTTTTTTGAATTTGAAAACCCACCAACCTCACAAACTTGCAAAGTTTTAGTAAGTATTTTGTGTTTGAAGCACTTTTGTTATTTAAATCTTTTGATTTTAAAAAAATAAATAACCACTAAACCAAAGCAACAACATCTTTTTACACTTTAAAGTAAAAATAAAATAAGCTTGTTAACGAAGTTTAACAAAGTTGATCAGGCCGTTTGTAAGTAACACCACATTGTCCACATATGGTTTTTATTTTTTCTTTGTAACCTCCAACACCTTTCCAATCAACAAAAACTTCTTGTGCACCGCTTGTTTCAATTGCTTGTTGTAACATTTTGTCGTCGAGGTTTTCTAAATTGTACTTTGCACAGATATGACCCACTGCATAATTTGTTTTTTCCATTAGTTTAAGAAAGTTCGGTGCATAGTGTGGACCACCAATGCCAAGTGCTGGAATAAACTTTTTTTGAACTGCTTGCGTATCTGCGTTTGCAAGATTACAAAGTACTGTTGCCATGTGTGCACCAAATTGTTTGTTTTGCCATGCTGCTTCATTAGAACCAATTTCTAAAAAAATAGTTGGAACATCTAAGTCCGGGCCATGGTGTGTTGCCTCCATGACAATTTCATGATCCCCTTCTGTTCCAAAAACATGTTTAAGTTGTTCCCACAAAAACCTAATTATTTGAGGGTTTGTTTTACAGAGTTTTTCAGGGATCCCCCCTAATTTTGCTTCGCCAAAGTTACCTGGTGCATGAACACACATGCTTGGCACTGCTTTCTCACTCCTATGTGTGGTTGGAAAGATAAGAAGGTCAATCTTGGCTTGTACTCCTGCTGAGACAAGGGTTTTCTGCATTTTTGCATCGTATTGTTCACAATCAATGCACTTTGTATCAGTTGTAAACATATATATTATATTATTGGCAGTGCTGAGTTTCCACACTGGCTCATTCTCAAAAACCATGCTTGTTTCTTCCCATTCTACCTGCGTAAGTAGGTGTTCTTTGATATTTGGTCCTGCAAAGTCAGGTGTGGTGATAAGTATGATGATATTCATGAATCAATTGAGAAATTGCTTGTTTTTATACTTTTGCTTGATCTTCTTGAACAAAAGGCAACAAGCCCTTTGCCTGTAACTGTTGCGTGATATATTCTGCTGAGATAGCTGTACCAGCTGGACTCCAGTGATTATCTGCCCTATGATAAAACGTGTATTCATGCTTTTTTGCAGGAGTAGTAAGATCAACATAATGCAGGCTTTCTTGAGCAGCAATACGACCAAGCAAGATGTTCCCCTGTGCACTGTCAAGTGTAAGACCTTGTGAAGCTATAATATCCCTTGCTTTTGGAAGAAGTGCCCCTTCAGGTATGTGTGTGAAATCCCTACGCAGTTTATCATAATACTTTGATTGTACCTGGTACACACTGGGTACATTAACAAGGATAAACTGAGACCCTTGTTCTTTGACTGCCTTGTTGAAAAAGTGGAGAACATAATTAGCATTTTCAATAATACCCATAAAAGAAGGATCATATTGTTGGCGTACTTGGAAAAGAACCTTGTTGGTTACACTAATTTTTTCTAACAAGCGAAAAAAGTCTTTTTCATAAGGTGTGTGAAACAGTGAAGTAATAGGGTTTGCTTGCAAGGTTTTTCGCAGAAACACAACAAAATGGGAGTGACCAAGTACTGCTCGACGTAACAGAGAAATCCGAGGCACTGGTTTGTTGTTATCATTCTTGTAAAGCTTGTAATAGTTTGTGTCTTGACGTTGAGCCCGTGCTATTCGTGCAACAGTGTCTGCTGAAACAGAACTAAGTTGAATAGTGCCTGCATTGTCATTCCCTTGTGTTTTTTGTGTAAATTGTAGTTTAGGTTTTGGATAAAAATTGTGTCGTGCAACCATATGGTCAGTAAAATCATTTTGGTACAACAAGTATATAACAAGGTCAGCATTGTATTTTATCCCATCTGTTGCATACTTGAGAAAGCTTTGATGCATACCATATGCATCCACACCAAACGCAAGCACTTCTGGTTGGAGGTGCACTGTACTTTTTGCAAATTCTTTTTCTAACTGTTTCTGAAACTGCGTTGCAAAATGTTCGTCCTCAAAAAGGTTTTCACCCCACAGAAAAGAATCCCCATACACCAGGATACGAAACGTGTTGGGAGGTTTTTCAACTGTGTATTCTTGTGTGCCTCGCATGCCTTTGCTGTTGGTCTTAATAGTTATTTTTTTGTTTGTATCAGGCTGGTACAAGCACCACTCTCCATTTGGTTTCATTGTCCAGCCAAGTGTCTCATCAGAGATGATCATTGGCCGTGGCCAGTCAGGATGTTTTTTGTTGCAGTTATCAAAGAGTGCTTGAGGAGCAAACACACGAAAGCCAAGTTCTACAACAACAAAACAGGCCAAGAGTGCAATACAAAACACCCCTACATTTTTGATCCAGCTACGTTTGAGAACCAGTTTCATGCAATGCAGTGTTGCAACCCTTGTTAAAAAGTTTGTGTGTGCTTTAGCACGTTCTTTGCACACCACCCCCCCCAATAAATAAGTATTTTTTCAAGTAAAAATACAAGAAAAAAAGTAATAGAATAGAAAACTATTTAAATAAGTTATATTAGAAGTACTTAAATAAGTATTTTGAAAGATATGTGATGGAGAATGCCCTAAAAAGAGGTAAGCAGAACATTTAAATATAAGTAAATCCATAAGTAACGAAATTAATAAAAAAATAAGTATTTTTTAGCATAGTAATAACCATGAGGGCCAGATGACGCAAATCAAGAGAAAACTGTACAAACGCGGCAGCAGTTTTGAAACAACAATACCTATGCCACTTCTCTTTGCCCTTGACAAAACTAAGAAACACAATGTTCTCTTCAATTTTGACAAACACACTAACCGATGGTACCTTGACTTCGCAGAACAAGAGCCAAAAGACCCTGCAAAAACACCAGGAGGCAAAAAATGATCCACGAACTCAAAAAGTACATCAAAAAAGAACTAAAGCGAGGCTACTCCCTCCCTTTAATCAAGCAAGAGCTCAAACATAAAGGCTTTTCTACCGAGGAGATCAGCACTGCAGTGCATGAAACAACCACGCCAAAAGTTTCACTGCTTAGCATGATTGTTGTACTTTTGGGACTCGTCAGCCTAAACGCAAGCATCTTTGCATTGTTTATTGGATTGCCCCTGGTACTGAGTACAAGTCTTGCGTGGAAATATGCAGTTATTATTATCATTCCCATCATGCTTGGCTTGCTTAATTACTTTGTTGCAGGTGAAATCACTGTTGATGATTTTGAAAAAAATCTGCTTGGCATACTCACCCCCTTACCACTGGTGTTTGCTGTTTCACAATACATTATGTACACGCAAACAAATAGCCCACACCTACTCTTTTCAGGGATATGGTACTTTGTCGCAAGCTACTGGCCATTTGCCTACGAAGATGTGCAAGAACATAATCATCCTGTAAACTGGATACTTTTAGGAAGCATCATGCTTGCAATCACACTTGTCATTAGCTACAATGTAAATGTAATACAACACATCCCCATACGATACTGGTGATCACAAAAAAATGAAACTCATATTTCACGGAGCAGCACAGGAAGTTGGAAGGAGTTGTGTAGAGTTAGTTACAAAAAAATACACTCGCATCTTAATGGATGCAGGAATTAAGCTAACACACCATGGCCACTCAGAATATCCAGAAAAAGTAACAAACCTGTCAGAGATTGATGGGGTACTCCTTAGCCATGCACATCTTGACCATTGTGGTGCGCTACCATATTTAGATCACCAAGGACTGAACTGTCCAATTTACGCAACTGGTGCAACAAAAGCACTTACCAAACTTATACTTGAAGACGCGTATAAAATTGGAAAGTTAAAGCATAGACAACTTGGATATTTCCATGAAGACATTGACAAGATGCTTGCATGTGTTAAAAAAATTAAGAAAAAAGAATGGGGAACCATTAAAGATATTCGCTTTGAATTTTTCAACGCTGGCCACATACCTGGATCAGCCTCAGCACTTGTAGAAACAGAAGGAAAACGCATTGTGTACAGTGCTGACATCAAAGTAGATGAAACAGCGCTTCACCGTGGAATGGACATGAGTTATGCTGACGAAGACATTGATGCACTTATTTGTGAAGCAACCTATGGGGACAGAACACACCCTGCAAGAAAAAAGGTTGAACAAGATTTTGCAAAGGCAATCAATAACACACTCAACAATGGAGGCTCTGTTATTATCCCTGTCTTTGCAATGGGACGAGCGCAAGAAGTGTTGCTTGTTGTTACTGAGATACTAAAAAATCGAGACGTACCAGTTTACCTCAATGGCATGGCAGTGACTGCCACAGAAATCGCACTCAAGTTTCCCCCATCAGTAAAAGATCATGCCGCACTTTCAAAAGCATATGCAAAAGCAAAGCCACTCAAAGGATGGCGAGCACGTGACCAAGCTGCAAAGGAACAGGGTGTATTCATCACAACATCTGGAATGATTACTGGAGGACCTGTCATGCATTACTTGAAACTCCTTAACAACTCAAGAAATAGTATCTTGTTTACAGGATACCAAGGAAAACACACAAATGGTAGACTCTTGCAAGAAAGAGGCATTGTGTACATGAAAGGTTGGAAAACAAGGATCAAATGCTCTTGGAAAAAGTTTGACTTTAGTGCACATGCTGGACTTGGTGAACTCAAGCGTTACATTAAACGTGTTAACCCAGCTAAACTCATATTCAATCACGGCGATCCAGACGCCATCAAAAATATCACAGAATGGGCTGAAGCCCTAGACTTCAAAACTTATGCGCCTAACTTGTGTGACAAAGTAGTCGTATAGTTGGGGGGAGGACCAAGAAGCCACCTTCCCCCGCTTACATTCACAATTCAGAACCCCTTGGTTCAGCCAATTGCATGGGAAAAAGGGTTGAGAAGAAGTAGGTGATGTGGAAAAAAGCAGGTGATGCAAAACATCAAAAAAATAGGTGATGGAGAATAACAAAATGTGAAGTGTGATGACAACAAATCACACATCCCAGGTGTGCTCCGACTGAAAGGAGGTGCACGCCCACATTTTGTGCCTTTTGTGTTAACAAAAGGCTGATGGAGAAAAGGTCTTTTGTGTCAACAAAAGACTTTGGAAACAGCATTTGCTGTTTCCCTCTTACTCATAGATCAAAAACAAAACAAAAACGAGGTGTCAACGTGAGAATGAAGAAAGAATTTGACAAGGACTTCATTGAAAATTTAACCTTTAAAATGTTAAAGGCCCTAAATGACGATGATGAAGAAAACAATTAAAGACAATACAATAAATAACATACCCTCATCAAAAAAGAGTTATTGTTGCATCAAAAATGCAGAGTACCTCACATGAAAGAGCAAACAAGGCGAATGAAACAGTATGACCATAGAATCAACCTATCACGCACAGGAAGTTGCATCAGTTCTTGCTAATCTGAGCACGTCAGAAAAAGGATTATCTACTGATGAAGCAAACAAACGTTTACAACAATACGGACCTAATGAACTTAAAGAAAAACAAAAGATTTCTGCATTAAAAATATTTCTTGGACAATTTAACAGCCCGGTTGTATGGATTCTACTTGGTGCAATGTTTATCTCTGCAATTATTGGTGAAGTTGCAGATTTCATTGTTATAGCGATTATTCTTATTGCAAACGCAATTATTGGATTTGTACAAGAGTACAAAGCAGAAAAGGCAATTGAAGCACTTAAGAAAATGGCTAGCCTCAAAGCCATAGTTATACGAGATGGAAAAGAACAAGAAATTGACGCAAAACTCCTTGTTCCAGGAGACATTATACTGCTTGAAACCGGTGCCAAAATTCCTGCAGACTCACGATTACTTGAAATTGTAGATTTGAAAACACAAGAAGCAGCACTCACAGGTGAATCAACCCCAGTTACAAAAAAACTAGAAGCATGTCTTGAAAATGCAGGTGTTGCTGACCAAAAAAACATGGTCTTTGCTGGAACCATTATCACCAATGGGAAAGCGAAAGCAGTTGTGTGCCATACTGGTATGAAAACTGAGCTAGGAAAAATAGCACACATGATCCAAACAGTTGAAGCTGAGCCAACACCACTGCAAAAAAAGATGCAAGTACTTGGTAAGTGGATTGGCATCCTTACACTAGGTGTGTGTACTATTGTGTTCCTGGCAGGTGTTGTAAAAGGAAATCCACTTTTAGAATTTTTTATTGTCGCTGTTTCTCTTGCAGTAGCAGCTATCCCAGAAGGGTTACCTGCAGTCGTCACCATATCATTAGCACTTGGTGTCCGTCGTATGGTAAGAAAAAATGCACTAGTACGACATCTCCCTTCTGTTGAAACACTTGGCTGCACAACAGTTATTTGCACTGATAAAACAGGAACTTTAACGCACAATGAGATGACAGTCAAAAAATTGTTTGTTGACAATACAGTCATCGAGGTTACTGGAGCAGGCTATAGTACAAAAGGAAAACTTTCAAATACCACTAGCAATACAAACTTGCTTTTACAAATCGGAGCTTTGAACAATGATGCAAAACTTAATGAGCAAACAGGAAAGATTATCGGTGATCCAACTGAAGGTGCCCTGTTGGTCAGTGCACTTAAAGCAAAAGTAGACTACAGACTTCTTAATCTTAAGCATAAACGTATTGGTGAAATTCCTTTTAGTTCTGAACGTAAAATGATGACAACAGCACATAATTTTGACGGTAAAAAACGTGCTTATGTTAAGGGAGCTGTTGATATTATTCTTGAACAATGCACCCATATCAGGGTAGGTAATAAAGTAAAAAAACTTGACAGAGGAACCAAACATACTATTCTTGAAAAAAACAATACCTTTTGTGATGCAGCACTACGTGTGCTTGGTTTTGCATACAAAGAAGTAAAAGATACCAAAGACAAGAGCCAGTTTGAAAAAGGTCTTATTTTTGTGGGGTTGCAAGCAATGATTGACCCACCACGAGAAGAAGCACGTGAGTCTATACGAAAATGTATGACAGCAGGGATACAGATTCTTATGATTACTGGTGACCATAAGAAAACTGCTGTTGCCATTGCAAAAGATTTGGGCATTGATGGGCGTGCAATTACAGGAGCAGAGATTGAGGATGTTGACTTAGAGAAAGATGTAGAAAATATTCATGTGTATGCACGAGTTGATCCCAAGCATAAACTTAAGATTGTCGAGGCGCTCAAGAAAAAAGGCCATGTTGTTGCCATGACAGGAGATGGTGTAAATGATGCACCAGCACTCAAAAAAGCAGATATTGGAATTGCCATGGGAATATCTGGTACTGACGTGTCAAAAGAAGCATCAGACATGATACTTACCGACGACAACTTCACATCGATTGTTAATGCTGTTGAAGAAGGAAGAGGAACCTATGACAACATTCGCAAATATTTTAGTTATCTCATCTCAGGCAATATTGGTGAAGTACTTATTATCTTTTTGGGAATTGTATTTGGACTACCACTCCCCCTTACGGCAACACAGATATTACTTATTAATTTGGTAACTGATGGTTTACCTGCCCTTGCATTGAGTGCAGATCCTTTTGAACCACATGCAATGGAACGTAAGCCACGAAAACAAACTGATCAAATATACAAGGGGCTAAACGCTTTCTTGTTCCTCTACCCTCTTGCACTTACTATTGTTGGTCTTAGCGTGTTTTGTTATTTTTACTTGGTTAAGAATAACCTTCCACAGGCGCAAACAGCAACATTCCTCACTGTTGGAATGTTTGAATTATACCAGGCATTTGCATGTCGTTCTACACGATACTCTGCGTTTAGTGTTGGCTTATTTAAGAACAGGTGGTTAACGCTAGCTGTTGTCAGCTCATTAGCGCTTATGGCTTTAGCAATTTATGTTCCATTTATGGGTAAGTGGCTTGACATGGTACCCATTGGAGTTGGAGAGTTTGCTGTCATAGTACTTATCTCAAGTATTGGTGCGATCTTGATTGAGATTGCAAAGGCAATGAGAAAAGATCCAGCACCAGCAAAACAATTATGAAGGTACATTCATGGAATTCAAAGATCTTAGTTACCCCATTGTCGGCGTGTTTCTTGTAGCTTTGCTTATGACTGATCACTTCTTGCCACAATTCATGCACAAACATCATTTGAGTAAACTCTTCATTGTAATCATACTGAGTATTTATGTTATTATGAAGGCTGCTTCAAATATAATAAATGCATTAACTCATTATGGACATGAGACTGGATTGTCAGAGTATATCATTGGCTTTTTGGTGTTGTCAATTGGTACATCCATTCCTGAATTGACTACAGCCTTTATTGCTTCAAGTATGCATCACGGACAACTTATACTTGGTGATGTTCTTGGGGCTAATGTTATTGACATGACTGTGGTGCTTGGCTTGACTGCAATCTTTGGCAAGCACATTCATGTTAAGGGAAAGTTTCTTTCAAAAACAGTCTTACTTGTCATTTTCCTAACTGTTCTTCCTGTTCTGCTTGGCATGGATGGCTCCCTTTCTAAGGTAGATGGTTGGATCTTACTAGCTGCATTTGCTTTTTACATTTGGCGATTGTACATGAGGGAAGGAAGCCTGGGTAAACTCAAAAAGGATGTTAAGCTCAGTAGGCTTTGGGTGCACATGGCTGTTTTTCTTGGTAACCTTGCTGCTTTGTTATTGTGTGCGCGATGGCTTGTACTTGCATCGGTGCAGACAGCTGATCTGTTAAACATACCCATATTTGTTGTCGGTCTGTTTATTATTGCCGCAGGCACTACCTCCCCTGAATTAATGGTAGATGTCACCTCTGTGATTAAGAAAAAAAGCAGCCTTGCATTTGGTGACATTCTCGGCTCAGTAGTCTGTAATGCGTCACTCGTACTGGGTGTTGCAAGTGTCATGCAACCAATTACATTCAGTGTTAAAACATTTGTACTCCCTGCGCTATTTATGATCACCTCTGTATTTGTAGGGATACTGTTCATTAAAAAGAAAGAAATTACCTGGGAAGAAGGTGTTGGTTTGTTACTTATTTATGCCACGTTTGTAGTAAGCCAGATCCTCTTGTTATAAGAAAGCACGTAAAAGAAAACTATTAAAATAAAGACATAGACCCCTAGAAAAATGGAACTGTCACCAGAGCAAAAACAAGCGTTTGAACAGCAGAAAGAAAACTGCCCGTTTTGTAAGATTGTAAAAGGTGACATTCCCTCAAAAAAAGTGTATGAGGATGATAATTTCATTGTTATTCTTGATATTAATCCTGCAATAAAAGGTCACATGCTCGTGGTACCTAAGGAGCACTATCCTATCATGCCTGTTATGCCCCCTCCGATGATGGACAAGCTTTTTGCTTTGACCAAGGAAGTGTGTGGTATTTGTTTCTCTGGTCTTGTAGCTCCTGGAAGTACTATGTTTATTGCCAATGGTGGTGCTGCAGGTCAGCAAAGTCAGCACTTTTTGCTTCATGTTATCCCTCGTGACAAAAATGATGGGCTTGGCATGTTTGCGATCCCTGCAAAAACAGGCATGGAAGCAGAGGTTGCAAAGATTCTTGATCCACTAAAAAATAATGTTGGTATCATGATGCGTAAGCACCTTGGTGGCGGTGGCAAGGCAGGAATGTCTGATATTGCTGCGCCAAAACAGTCTCCTGAAGAGTATGTCAAAGGTGTTATTGAAATGAATCCTCCTTTGTTGGAGTTAGTGTTGAAATCACCTGAGGAGTTCAAGAAAATGACTGAGTCCCACCCTCAATTAAAAGACTTGTTTGCTGACAAAGATGTGGATAAGATAATTAATGATATTGTCGAAAAGCATGGTGGAAAAGCAGAGGAGAAAGCAGAATTAGATGCGATCTCAGACATGCTTAGTAGTGAAGCCGGCGCTGGTGTGGAAGAAAGCGGCGAAGAAGAAGAAGAAGAAGAAGAAGAAGAAGAAGAAGAAGAAGAAGCTGATGAGGAAAAGAGTGAAGAAGAACCAGAAGAAGAGGAAGAAAGTGAAGACGAACAAGAAGAGACACACGAAGAACCAGAAGGTGAAGAAGAGCTAGTTGAAACACCAGAAGAAATTGAAGCAGACTTTGAAGATGTGGTAAGTGAACTCACTGGGAAGAAAAACGAGCCAGAAGAAGATGAAAGCGAAGAAGACGAGGATGAAGAAGAGAGTGAAGAAGACAGTGATGAAGGAGCTGACGAGGAAAAAACAGGAGAAGATGAGGCTGAAGAAGAGTCAGAGGAAGAAGAACCCGAAAGTGAACAAGAAGAGGACGACCAGACAAATCTTGATGATATAGCTGGTTTGTTTAAGTGATACCCATGGAATGCGCAACATGTAACGATATACAAAACAAGAAGAACATACTATTTGAAGACGATGAGATAGTTATTATTCTCGAACCAGAACCAGCAGTACCTGGGCACATACGTGTAGTTACAAAGGAACATGTAAGTTCACTTCGAGATGTAAGCGATGAACTAGGAGTTAATCTTATGAAAGCAAGCTCTTTGTGTTCAACCGCAGTGTTTGAATTGCTTGGTGCACAAGGAAGTAATATTGTTGCCAATGAAGGTGTTGAAGATCACCTGTGCTTTCATATTATTCCCCGTAAGATGGAAGATGGACTTGACTTTAAGTGGGAGCCAAAACAATTACCACCTGAAGATATGGAAGCAGCTCTGAGTCGGCTAAAAGATAAAGCGTTTTTTATTGGTAAAGAAAAACCAGAGATGTCTCAAGAACCAATAGATGAAAATGAAGTTGTTGAGTTCTTTGAAGATGAAGAAGACTACATGGTTAAGCATGTAAGGAGAATTCCGTAATGCCATTAGCAACTATTGAAACAAACAAGAGTGTAAAAGATTTTGTTAATTCTATCAAAAATAAAACAATACAAGAAGACACTAAAACATTACTGAAATTATTCCAGAAGATCACTGGTAAAAAACCCAAGATTTGGGGAGATAATTTTATGATTGGCTTTGGCAAATACAAGTACAAACGAAAAGGTGGCAAAGAAGAGTTAGAGTGGTTTAATGCTGGATTTGCACCACGCAAAGACAAGCTAACAATCTACCTAACTTGTTATTTAGATAAAGAACCCTTAGTTAAAAAACTTGGAAAGTGCAAGCATGGAAAAGATGCTTGCACATTAAGAAATTAGCAGACATTGATATGGATGTCTTAAAGAAGATGATCACCAAATACAAGGATGGTTCATGGTTCCAATGTGACTAGTTCAGGAGCATTGTTAACTTTGTAAAGCTCAACCAATCCATCTTTACACACAGAAAATAATTTTGAAACTGGATTTCTATTCCTCTGAAAACCATCAGAATAATACAAGCGCAACTCATCCCCTCTCTTGATAGGCTGTTTAGCAAACAACCACTTTCTAAAATAGCCTTGATGACAACCTTGAACAACCTCAACATTAGGACCATCAATAACTGAACCATCTTGCCTATAAAATTTTTCATTTTCTCCTAGATGGTTGATGAATCTTGTTTCCCCGCCAGCTAAATGGGCATCAATCATAAGTCTGCTTGGCTCAGGAATATGTCCTGGCATAAGTAGAGCAGTAAAATCAGAACCTCTATCAAGAGTAGCATCAAAGTCTGGCATCATATAATCCATATCATAAGGACTTGATGATTCACCTCTGAAAAGACCACCTCGTAACATCACAGGTGTGAATCCTTTCCAAGTTAACACTCCTGCATATTCTCCTATAAACATTCCTTCTGCCATATCTTCACCAGCAAAAAGACCACAACCAAACTCGCCTCCAATCTCGACAACAAAAGTTCTAGAATACCTAACTGTTCCTCGTACCATAACATCGAGTGCAGACTCGTTCCTTGCTTGTTCTTCAGGAGAAGCATGTTCTGTAAAATGTGCTGTTTGCACTTTTGGATCAAGCAACCTGACAACAGGATGCTGGCCCAACATAAGTGTAGGATGATACTGTACACCTAATTCTCTAAATAGATCAGGTATGTCAAAATCTCTCCAATACCTAAGTTCTTCTCTTGCAATTCTAACCAAAGCATGTGTCATAAACATCAGAAATTTTGAGTTGTTTAAAAGCCTTACTCCCCATCCTTTTAAACCCACAGAAAGCTTTAAAAGACTTGTGTAAACCATAGACCGTATGACCCAAGAATTAGCATTCAAAGAGATCATAGCTGAAATCAAGCAGCAAAAACCAGGAGACAAGGAACTTGATAGAATCAAGAAAGATGTTTCTAAAAAGTACAAGCTGCCAAAAATTCCTACACGAATTGAGATCCTGCTTAATGCACAAGAAGAAGACTTGCCACTTATCAAACCATTTCTTAAAACAAAGCCAATGCGAAGCATGAGTGGTGTCGCACCTATTGCAGTCATGACTAAGCCGTTCTACTGTCCGCATGGTAAGTGTACTATGTGTCCTGGTGGTCCTAAGAGCGCGTTTGGTGATGTTCCTCAAAGTTACACTGGCAATGAACCTTCAACCATGCGTGCAATTCGCGCTGATTATGACGCGTATGAAATTGTTTTTAATCGACTTGAACAATACCTTGTTGCTGGCCATGTCCCTGAGAAAGGTGAAGTAATTATCCAGGGCGGTACGTTTCCAGCATTTCCAAAAGAATACCAAGAAGAAGTTGTGCGAGATATTTTTAGAGCTATGAATGATTTTTCAGACTTGTTTTTTGGTAAGGGCAAACTTGACTTCAAAAAGTTCAAGGCATTCTTTGAATTGCCTGGACCTGTTGGTGATCCTGAACGAGCACGCAAAATCAAAGCAAAGATTGCAGAGCTAAAAAAAGAGCCAACAACACTTGAAAAGGAACAAGAAAAAAATGAAAAATCTAAAATTAAGTGTGTTGGCTTGACTATTGAGACAAAGCCTGACTGGGGCTTTGCTGAACACGGCAATGAAATGCTGCGACTTGGTTGTACACGTGTAGAGCTTGGTGTACAAAGTGTATATGACGACGTGTTAAAGAAAATACACAGAGGTCATGACCTTGCTGATACGCATCGATCAATTCAAGAACTGCGTGAGCTTGGCTTTAAACTTAATTTCCATTACATGCTTGGCTTACCGCGAGAAGATGGGTCAACCACTTCGCGAGAAGACGAGCTTGCTGGTTTAAAGGAATTGTTTGAAAACCCTGCTTACAAACCAGACATGCTTAAAATTTACCCGTGCCTTGTTATGAAAGGCACTGCATTATATTTTCAATGGAAAAAAGGCGATTACAAACCGGTAACAACAGCTGAAGCTGCAGAGATTATCAGTGACTTCAAAAAGTATGTTCCGCGTTATTGCCGTATTATGCGTGTGCAGCGTGATATCCCTTCAACAAAGGTTGACGCTGGTGTTGACAAAACAAACTTGCGCCAGTACGTTGATCACTTGTGTGAACAAAAGGGTGTGAAGTGTCAGTGTGTACGTTGTCGTGAAGCTGGACGAAGCGGTATTGAAAGCCGCGAGGAAGATGTTGACTTTGAAATTATCGAGTATGAAGCAGGTGGCAAAGAATATTTTGTGAGCTTAGTTGACAAGAAACATAATATTTTGCTTGGTTTTGTTCGCCTGCGATTTCCTAGTTCATGCTTACGAAGTGAGATCACACCAACAAGTGCATTAATCCGAGAGATCCACGTGTTTGGAAAAGCTATTGCTATTGGTGACACCGGCGATATTCAACACATTGGCTTTGGACGAAAGTTAATGGACAAAGCAGAAGCAATTGCAAAAGAACAAGGAAAAGATAAGATTGTGATTATTAGTGCTATTGGTACACGAGACTATTTCAGAAAGCTCGGGTATGAAAAAGAAGGTGTGTACATGGTGAAGAAGGTTTAATACGTTTCAACCTGCAAGTCCTTAATTTTCTCAAAGTGTCTAGGGTTTCGTGTTAGTATAATCTGATCATGTGCCTTTGCTATCCCAGCTATTAAAATGTCCTCAATGTCAATAAGCTCCCCTCTTTTTTTTAGGTCAGCTTCAATGACAGCAGCAGCCTTTGCTTCCACCTCACTCAAAGGATATTGAATAAAGGATTGCAGCAATGCATTTACTTTTTCCATTTCTTCTTTGGTTCTCGTGGACTGTAAAGCACCACGCCATAATTCCATTACTGTTATTGAAGCAATACATTTTTGTTTTAGACTTGCATCTAAAGCAATAGCTCTTTCTCTGACATCCTTTTTTCCCCGCAAAAGATCAACCAAAAAACTCGTGTCAAATATCATTTTTTAGTCTTTTTTCATGTAGTTTTCTATGCACTTTTCGCATTTCATCTATTTCATCAGACAATCTTTCGCCTGTCTCTTTACTTAGTACCCCAAAAAAGTCCATGAGCTTTTTCTTCCCTGAAAGACGAACTATGGCCTTGCTAAAGCTTTCTGAATCACCTTTTCGTGCTTTGAGGATGTTGTATGCCTCGTCTGATATGGATATTGTTTTAGTTCCCATACCATGTGTATGTATGTGTATGTATATAAAGTTTTTGGTTATTTTGTTGATTTTACAGTGCTATTCTGTAGGTTAGGCTATGAAAAAGAAGGTGTGTACATGGTGAAGAAATTATTTTAATTCTGTAACTGGTGGAGTTTCACCCTGTAAGTTTTCTGGTATAGGCCCTAAGTCACCAAAAGGATTGGCCTTCTGTTCCGTGATATTTCCATTGATCATGATTGGCTTTTTCTAGCTCCTCCAGTGTTATTGCTTGCCCATCAGCAACCTTTGCCTTTATTGCATTGCTGGATACTACTGCTACTCTTGAAATTCAATTGCTCCAGCTTCTGCTTTTTCTTCCATAATATCAGAATCAACACCCATAGATGCAAGAATAACAATAAGAATAACTATACATAGAATCATAAATAGTGAAATCTGTCCTCTTTTAAACATGCAAGGGGATTTTAGGCGTTTCCATTTATAAAGTTTTTTTTCAAGACTGCAAAAATACTTATATGCACACTGGTTTCTCCAATATATGACTCGTTATCAAGAACTTGACCTTGCGCGTGGCCTTGCTGTTGCCATGATGATAGTGTACCACTTTTTTTATGACTTAACCTTCCTTGGTGTTAGTAAGCATGCAATGTATGCTGGTGGCTGGCTTATTTTTCAAAGAATTATTGCGTCAACCTTCTTGCTTGTTGTTGGTGTGTCTTTGGTTGTTAGTTTTTCTCGATCAAAATTAAGTGGAAAACAATTAGTTATGAAATACTTGTACCGCGGCCTATTTGTCATGGGCTGTGGAATGTTGGTAACGTTGGCAACGTGGTCTGCCTTACCCAGAGGCTTTGTAGTGTTTGGAATTCTACACCACATTGGTGCCGCCATTATTTTGAGCATCCCATTGTTGTTTTTGAACTTTCGAATGAAGTTTCCAAATGTTCTTAATGCTTTGCTTGGAGTAGGATGCATCCATATTGGATTAATCATCAACAAACTTGTTGGGACAAGCAAAGCACTTGTGGTCCTTGGCATTACCTATCCTGGATTCTATACTGTTGACTATTTCCCCATCTTTCCTTGGTTTGGTGTGATTGTGCTTGGTATTTTTCTTGGACGATTTTTGTATACAGCAACACCCAAGTGGAACATAACACTCCCAAAAATCTGCAAACCGTTTACCTGGCTTGGGAGAAAAGCATTGCTTGTGTACTTGTTGCACCAGCCTGTATTGATAGGACTCATTTTTTTATCAATAAGAATAATAAATAATTAAGGCTCTTCTCGAGTGATTGTTTTGTCTTTGTCAAAATCTTTATCATATGAGACTATAGTATCGACAAAGTTTCTCTTCATGACAGCAAGATGGAGTTTATCATTAATTGGCATATTGAGAGGATTTTTCATAGCAGAAAATAAATCATCTTGCAACACATTATAAACAGTAATCAGCCCCATTATATCACGCACATATTCAAAGACATGCTTGACCCCTAAACGCTCAAGTTTATGATGAGCCTCACTAAGTGCTAGAACTGAGGTGCAGAATCTATCTTGATTCACTGCATCCAAAAAACGCTTACATGCAGGATCTTCCCAACGACGAACAAAAACATTTGCATCAATGAATTTAATCATACAAGTCATCTCGCACTGCGTACTCCATAGAGATTTTTATCTTCTTGCGTGCCATTTCATCATCTATTTCCTTAAACACCTCACTAAAATCTTTCTTTCTGAGAGGTTCGATCACTACTTTCCCTTTTTTCTTCTCAATGATCACGCTTGAGTTTGGCATGATACCTAACTCATCCCTCCATTTCTTAGGTATGGAAATATTTCCAGTTCGTGTCACATGTCCAATTGGCATCTTAGATATTAGATATCAAATCTCATATATAAATGTTGTGTTTTTGCTATTATCACTCCCTAAATAAATCTTCATATCGACGGCACAACCTCATTCCCCAAGACACAAAGGAACAAGTATGCCACTTTTTTCTTCATACCTACACCATTGCGCTTTCTCTATGCTCTTCTGTTGCTCGTTTCATGATTTTGCCATAATCAATTTTATGCGCAAAACATACATACTCACTCATGAATCCGTCCACATCACCACCATCAAGACGTTCTTTGAGGTATTTCTTGTCTTCATCTCCCATTTTTTTCTTTGGACTTGTACTTATACCCATACTTACACATAGATCATGCACCATTGCACAGGACAATGCCCCACCTAACATAGCAAAAGCCCCTCCAACAGCATAACCTAATGCCTTCTCCAATCCATACACTTCACCCCCACCCATCATTCCTGATTTCACCAACATAAATGCCCCAACTGCACCTAACCCAGCTCCTACAACACACAAAGATGCACCAACATAATCAGACATTGTACGTGTACTTGTCACATCCCAAAACACATAATCATATATCTTTGCTGGAATTCCTGCACCTAAAGCTTCACCCCTCTTTGCGTGATATGTCCTCACAGAATCATCAATTGTCTTTCGCACCTTAATTTTCCTACGCACTCCCTTAATTTCATCATCTATTTTCACTAACGTGTCATAGACATCCCCTGCTCTTCGAGCATACTCATCAGCATGTGCAGGATATGCTGCTGATCTTATTTCACATTCCTCTAACCTGCCCAATTCACTTTCAAGAGATCTCATCCGCCTTGTAAGGCTTGTTAATTTTTCCTCTAGCACAATAACACTATCTTTTCTTGACATTTTTTCCTCCTTTTCTTGTAATCGACGACATGCCTCGCCCTCACCCCAAGGGCGAGTATGTCACTGTTTTTTGTATACGCTGATCGTCATACCATACAGGCCCAGCAGGCCGCTTGACCTGCTGTTATATCCAGGCCTGTACAAACACGCTCTTTTTCTCTGTCTACAATATACATAGTGAACTACATATATTAACTTATCTTACATTTTAGCTAACAAATGTTCATAAAAAAGCACAATATTTATATAATATTACAACTTTCCATGAAAAAAAGCATACAAATATAACAAATGAGACTATGGCAATCGATGAAAAAGACGTAAAAATCATGAATACACTGCTTGAGAACGCCAAATTAAGCTACAGAGACATTGCCAAGAAGGTAGGTGTGTCAGTTGTGACTGTTCTCAAACGTGTTAAAGCACTTGAAAAACAAGGAATTATTCAAGGCTACGCAGCACAGTTAGACTATGAAAAATTAGGGTATGACGTACATGTTGTCATTAAACTGCGCATTGGTAAAGGTAGACTTTTTGACGTCGAAAAAAAGATAGCTAGCCACAATAACGTCTTTGCTGTATATGATGTTACGGGCCATGATGACGCCTTAGTTGTTGCCAAATTTAAGACACGGCGAAGCATGGATACATTTCTCAAAAAGATCCAAAAGTTTGATTTTGTCGAGCGTACTGAAACCCAGCTTATTCTGAATACTATCAAGGAAAAGCCAATTGACCTTGTTTAAGGAATTAGTTCAGAGCTTGGGCTTTTTCATAATCCAATCTGACATTGCACAGTTTTAACAGCGCCGTGTTCCGGCGCTGATTACACAGCTTTGCTGTAGGATCTGTGCAGTTGAAAATATTCTTTGATTTTGATGAATTTGCCGATGTTAGATTGCCTACAAAACCCCCTCCCACCCCATTAAATAGGCAAGATTTAAATACAACCTCATAACATGCCACCATTGGAGATGTGGGGAATAGCTTCCCTGAATCCAAAGATAGAATCATAACAACGGAGGCTCATACAATGGGATACTTAAAATACGTACGAAAACTGTGGGAAAAACCCCAGAAAAACATGACTGCTTTAATGAAGCAGCGACTTCTTCAGTGGCGAAAAGAACCAGCTACTGTTCGTCTTGCAAAACCAACACGAATCGACCGAGCACGAAGCCTTGGGTACAAAGCAAAACAAGGCTTTGTTGTGGTACGACAACGTGTACAGCGAAGTAGGCGTATGCGACCATCAGATATTGGTGGACGACGTCCAAAACATCAACGACGAAAAATGGTTCTGTCACAAACCTACAGAAGTATTGCAGAACAACGTGCTCAAAAGAAATTTCCAAACTGTGAAGTTCTTAGCAGCTACCCACTTACACAAGATGGTAAGTTTAACTGGTTTGAAATAATTCTAGTGGATAAACACCACCCGCAAATCAAAGCAGGAAAGCAAACCAAGTGGATTACCAAGAAGCAACATCAAGGCCGTGTATTCCGTGGCTTGACTGCTGCTGCAAAGAAAACACGTGGTTTGTACAAGCGCGGTAAAGGTGCTGAAAAGCTCAGACCTGGACAGCGTGGAAAAAAGCGAATGGCAAAGTAACACAATAATTATAAAGTACTTTGCCCTACTTCACACTATGGATAAACCAAAGCTTGACCCAGCAACTGCTGTACATTTTATTGCAATATATGATACCCTAAGTCGGCTTATGGATGCTGAAGAACAGGCAAAACTAAAAGAAAAAGGTTTAGAACAATTTTTGCCAGGGTGGTATAAGGATGGAGAGATCCAGCCAGGTATGTTTTTCGCTGCAGTTGGTGGAGCTGTACAGTATAATTTCTTACACATCGGAGCTACAAAAGCATACTTACAATTGATTGCAAACGAAGAAGGAGTAACACACGCAGATCTGACAGCAGTCATTGCTCGTGAACACCCACAAGCTGGAGAACCAGGAGTACAGGCTTTGAATATCTTCCTTACACGAGAAATGCAAACAGTTACAGGAAGTGAATTTCCCTATCCCAATAGGTATTTGCTTGCAAGTGCACGAGTAGCTCGTGATGTAGGCATTGAAGTGTTTGAAGGAATTTATGGTGAACGACCTCTGGATAGATATGATGGTGATGAAGACCTTGCTGCATTTGAAAAAATACGATTAGGATGGCATCTCAAATGTGCGCATGCGTTTTTAGATGACCTGCCTAAATGGGAAAAACGAATAGGGTTTCAAGAAGACGGAAGCCTTGATCCAGAATACAAATCACTTTTACGATTTAAAGGAAAGGTAGACTATCTTCCAGAGCGTGAATTGCATAAAATAGTTCAACTACATCGAGCACATAACAGAGTATAACTACATCAACTGGCCAAACCCAGCATTCATATCTTCTATAAATCTATCAACAGGATGACGTTGATCTGGCTCAAAACGTTGTTGTGTATACTTTTGAAATGTTTGAACCAAACGTATTGCAACTGCACGTCGCTCATCATCAGTAAAGAGCACACCAGGTGTGCCAATGTCCCTGCCATACTGTTTTGAAAATGATTGTGGAGCCCTACCTTCTTGCATTGCAGCTTTATAGTCATCTTTTTCCCATGCACGTATTGCATCAGGAGTAAATACTTCATCAACATACCCTAATCTTCCATTTTTACGACGTCCTATCTCTCGTTTATCATCAGCAAGAATGAGATTACGAGCAGCGTAAAAAATACTTGCAGCTGCAAAGTCAGCCATACCAAATGGTAAAATAAATTTGTAATATTCATCAGGTGTTGTTATGCCCTCGTCAAACAAGTGTTGAGCAGGAACTGAAACATCATTACCCCCTGCACGATCTTTTGTTGACGGCGTGTCAAGCCAATGCGGCAGTCGCTGGTAAGGTTGTAGCCCCTCAGGAAGTTGATGACCACAAAACTCCCTTTTTCCTAAGTCAAAGTAATGATAATACAATGATGTTTTAGTTGTACTTTTTGCAAGATAGGCACGCATAACAAATTCAAAGTCAACCATATCACACTGCTCTGCAAGCACGACATTTGGTCCAGGTGTCGCAAGTTGTGTGTTTTCAATATTACCTGTCATAACATCAAACATCATGTTAGAAATTGCATTAAGAATTTCCCCTTTGAAAGTGATATACCCACGAAGTGTGTCGTGAGAAGAGAGCATGTCTGTTGTGCCCAGTCCACGAATAGGAATTTCATCAGCTGTCTCAAGCTTTGGACCAAAAAAGTTAGCACGTACTTTCCCTTCATAGAATGTTGAACCAACAAGTGCAGGCATTTTTTTTGATCCTGTAACAGTATATGTTTTGGGAGTGTCAGTTTCTTCAAGAGTAAACAACCCTTTCACATCATCCATGGTAAGAACACGATCAAGGTTTTCATCAACTAACCTTGGGATTTCGTCATCAGTTAAAAGCTTCATTCATATTCTATGAACAACAAACTTTTTAAATTCTATGGTACATAAGTATGCATATCATATTGTAAAAAGAGGATGGTATGGTATTAGAACACATTTTTCCTGAGGATTGGCTAGAGAAAAAAGCAAGGTATGCTTTTATACTTGGCATTGGTTATTCTCTTTTTGGTATGTTTATAGCGTCTTTCTTATTCCCAAAAGATCCTGCGCTCGTAGCACTTGCATTTACTGGTTTTCTTTTACTTCCTGAATTATACAAGATTTTCACGATTGAAGAACGCCAAGAGATGATGGAAGTTGGTGTTGATGTCAAGACCTTGTTTAAGGATGACTGGGACATTATTAAAATTTACATTTTCATATTTCTTGGTGTGTTTTTGACGTATGCTGTTGCTACATTGGTTCTTGACAATTATGATACTAACCCTGTGTTTAAGCAACAACTTGAAATTCGTGGAGGCCCTCATGGAGGAGCTACCTCTACTGGCCAAGCGTATTTTACCATGTCACGTTTTACTGGCTTGTTTACCAATAATCTTAAAGTTATGATTGTGTGTTTTATGATTGCGTTTCTTACGGGTAATGGTGCTATATTCCTAATTATTTGGAATGCGTCGGTATGGGGAACAATATTTGGCGTGACGGCTAAGTGTGCAGGAAAGTATGCTGCGCTGTATCCTGGCCAAGCACTGGTAGGCTTGCCCCCTCCGTTGATGTTTTTACTTATATTAGCGATTGTTACTCCTCACATGCTTATTGAAGCCATGGCATACTTCTGTGCTGCCATAAGTGGAAGTATAATCTCTAAAGATGTCATACTTGAAGAGTTTAACTCTGACCGGTTCAAAAAAGTGTTAAAATTCAATTTGTACTTACTTGTTATTGCGTTTGGCTTTGTAGTGCTTGGCGCAATAGTTGAAACATTTGTATTAGATAATGTGAGTACTTATGGAACAATAATTGCTCAAAGTATGAAAGGAGTGTGTTAAGTAATGACGCAACGAACCAAGTTTAGATGTGGAAAATGCAATTACATGTTTTTTCGAGATGCACCCCCTAAAATCTGTCCGTACTGCGCAAAACCAGGAATAATGCGTGAAGACACATTTTTTAATCTTGAAAAAGAGATTGAGCAGGCATAAACTATATAAACCTCAATTACACTGGATAAGGTATGTCTCGAAAAAAGAAGAGGGTAGCTGACATTCTAGATTATAGCACTAGCATTCTTTTTATTACCATTCTTTTTGTGGCATTGTTTACGTTCTCTGCCCCTGGTTTAACAGGGAGTGTTATCCTAGGAGTAAAAGAGGATACCAACCTTATCAAGGAGTTTCAAGCATCAGGTGTAAAGCCAAAAATAGCGTACGGGTATTATCTTGGTGAGCAAGAGTTAGAAGCATATGAAAAACAAACTGGTGATAGTGAAACTGTTGCAAAATTACGTGATCTAGGCATTGGAAAAATAACACCTTTTGTTCGGATAGGGTGTACCAAGAACATGTGTTTCAAGAATGTGTTCTACAAGTGTATAGATGGTACACCTAAAAAAGTTCAGAAGTGTAAGTATGGTTGTGATGAAGAGGGATGTAAAGAGTGTGTTGCGTGGGAAGCGTTTGGTAGTGGACAAGGTGTATCTTCGCGAATCAGAGGTGCAGATAACAAGTGTGTTGGGGATGATTTGTACAAGTGTGTTGATGGTAGATGGCAGTTTACATTAACATGCACTTATGGTTGTATCACTGAAGCAATTACTAAGAAAGTTCCAGAAGATAACAAGCTTTCCATTGATGATAAAAAACAAGCAGCAACCGGAATTGAAGAAGCAAAAGGTAGAGTGCTTGGAAGACCAGCTAAAGCATATGTTCCTCGATGGGGTGAACAAGACAAAGATAAGTATACACTTGGACATTGTAGATGTTTCTATGGGTATGATGATATTTGCGTAGAAAATAGTTTGTTTAAATGTTTAGGGTACAAAGACCAGTATTACTATACAAATGTTAAGCGATGCGAGTTTGGTTGTGAAGATGGAGCATGTGTACGAGGACGTAAAACATGTGATACAAAAACACAGAAGCCGCAATGTATTGGTGGTAAGATGTGGGCGTGTAAAAATGGATTCTGGCTTAACACTAAAAAATGGTGCAGTATTAGAGCTGAACATAAGAAAACCCTACAGAATGAGCTTCAGAATGATATTGATGAAAGCCTCATCAAAAATGCTCTTGATAAAGAGTTCAAAAACAACGATGCAAAACCTTAAATATTCTTTCTTATCTTCTTCGAGCAAATAACTAAAAAAAGGTGTTTAGACTGCTAGCTGCGTGTGTACTCTGCAACAAAGAGATGAAACGATACCCCCTTATAGGGTATGAACAGAAAATGTTTCATTGTACCAACTGCTTAGTCTTATATGATGGAAGAATGGAAGGACTTTACATTGGACGGTTTCAACCGTTTCACAACGGACATCTCTCCTTAATCAAGGAGATTTTGAAAAAAGTAAAAAAGCTACATATAGTAGTGGGAAGCTCCCAACACAGTGACACTAAAGAAAATCCGTTTTCTGCTGATGAACGAATTGTTATGATCAAAGCTGCATTAAAAGCAGCTGGTATCACTGAATATGACATCACACCTGTTCCTGACATAATGTGGCATAATAAGTATGCAGACCATGTAAAAAGTTTTGTTCCGCATTTTAATGTGGTGTTTGTTGCAGAGAATAGACATCTTAAAGAATTGTTTACCCAGGCAGGATATGTTGTTGAAACTCATGAGCGAATTGGACCGATCATGGCTACAGAAATTCGTGAGAGGATAGCTAAAAAAGAGCCATGGGAACACCTTGTGCCCCGGGCTGTTGCAACAGAACTCAAAAATATTAAAGGCGAAAAAAGAATTAAACGATTATTTACCTAGGCTGAAATAATTCTGCAAGGTGTGGCCTGTAAGTTTGAATCAAAGGCAATGCTGATTCTTTCATCTTGTATTGTGGACTATCTTTTGTGCCAACATTGTCAAAAGCCCAGTCTGTAGTGTCATAAGGAAAAACAAACCATAAGTTACCAGTACATGTATAGAGTGTTCCATCTTGCTTTCTGTTGACTAACACTTTTTCTGGCTTGGCAACTAAGTCATATCCGTGGAACTTAAGCTCTGTCCCCCATGTAGATAGAGAATACCCCCTGGCTCGGCTTCGTATTTCTTCATCTGTTGTACCACGTTCAAACACATCATCAATTTTGAGTACCTCATCCCCTTTTTCCAATCCTTTAAGCACAGGAGGTAAGTTTTGCAATCTAACTCCTTCACCAGCACCAGTAAGATCATATGATTGAGCACGAAGAACATTGCTCATTCGAGGAGGAGCAAAATCTTTTCTTTCAGCCAGCGCAACAAACATGTCATACACTGCAATAGCAATAGGAGTTCCACCACGCCACACACCTAGAACTAAGGTTGGGCGAACACCATCGAGGTATGCTTTTACTGCAAGTTCGCGTGAAAGTCGATAAATTTCATCAGTGACAAATAATAATCCCTTTTCTTGTACCCCCGCTGGTCCAGTGGGCACCATGATAGGATCATCATCCAATAAAAATCCTGCTACTTCAGGTCGGTGTTCTCGTATTTCATCATCTGTTAGACCATCCATTTGATAAGGAAATACAACATGATTTCCTGTTTCCATTGCAAAATAGTTTGGTTGCCCACTACCATTTGGACGGTAGACTTGTACAGCTGACCTAACATCAAGATCAGTTGCTTTACCATGTATTTCAGAAGTAATCGCCTCCAAGGTCTTTGCATTCTTGTGAACATTGCCAACAACAAGAACTTTATCACCATCGCGTACTTGTTCAAGAAGAGGGGCTAAGTTGGCACTGTCAACAGTACCATCTGCTTCTGCTTTAACAGCATTATGGTAACGTGGTTCTGGAAACCCAAGGAATCGTGCAAGCGCCTTAAACGTGTCATGAACAGTTACAGCAGCAGGTGTACCCCCTTTCCACACACCATACACTAGATCAGGGATAAAACCATCTCTAAAGATTTTTGCAGCGAGTTGCCGAGAAAGATTAAAGTCTTCGTGACCTGAAAGGAATTGTCTTTCCACCATAGCATAGGAAAATAGTTGAAGTTTATAAAATTACCTACCTCCAATCATAAACTTTAAAAACAGCAAAAACAAAAAAAGAAGAGTGATAGCGATAAAAACAGAGACATTCTTGAGAGTAATTATGATAATTGTAGTACTATTCTCTATAAGCGGCCTGGTGATGGCATACAATTTCAAGCAAGATCTTGAAGAGAGTCAAGTGTTCCAAGAGAAGCTACATGAACTCAAAGGCATGTGTTCAGAAGGGCATCCGACAACACCACAGGTAACTATCCCTTTTTGTAAGTGTATTTCAGAAGGAAAAACAGAAGTTGATTGTAAACATTTCTTATCAAAAAATGTTAGAACTTATCCTTAAGTCGTGAGAAAAAGCCTTTTTCTTGAATTACATCACCACCTGCCTTGGCAAACTTTTCAAGGATCTCTTTTTGTTTCTTGTTCAACTTCTTTGGTGTCTGCACAATGACACGCACTTTTTGATCACCCTTACCATATCCTTGTAGTGAAGGCAATCCTTTGCCCCGAAGATTAAACAAAGTGTTAGTTTGGGTAGATGCAGGGATTTTCATTTTGACCTTACCATAGAGGGTGGGTACTTCTGATTCACCGCCAAAAACCGCTTGAACAAAACTAATGGGAATCTCAATATAGATATCTTCACGTTGACGCTCGAACAAGTCATGCTCAAGCACATGTATGGCAACGTACAAGTCGCCTCGTGGACCACCTTGTACCCCTGCTTCACCTTCTCCAGCAATACGAAGCTTGTTGCCTGTTGCAACACCTTTTGGAATGTCAACTTTTATCTTCCTATTCTTTTTAAGAAGTCCTTCACCATCACAAGTTTCACAGTACTCTTTTATGATCTTACCTTGCCCACCACAATCACGGCATGATCCTGTTGTTTGAAACAAGCCAAAGGGTGTTCGTCGTGTTTGTGTTGCAGTGCCTCGTCCGTGACATGCTTCGCAGGTTTCAATATCACTTTTTGATTTTGCCCCTGAACCTTTACACTTAGTGCAGGTTTCTTTTCGAGGTACTAAAATTTCTTTTTCTCCCCCAAATGCAACTTCATCAAGGGTTATTTCAAGTGGGTATATGAGGTCTGGACCTCGACTTGGTCCTCGTCGCCTTCCTGAACGCCCACCAAAGAACTGGTCAAAAATATCCCCAAAGTCAAAACTGAAATTGCCACCGCGTGCAAAGTCTGAAAAGTCAAAGCCTTGGCCGCCATGACCTGTGAAGTCTGCTGTTCCAAACTGGTCAAAACGTTGTCTTTTTTCGTCGTCGCCAAGAACCGCAGCTGCCTCGTTGATTTCTTTAAACTTTTTTTCTGCGTCAGCATCTTTATTGAGGTCTGGATGGTATTTTTTAGCGAGCTTTTTGTACGCTTTTTTAATTTGTTCTTTTGTTGCGCTTTTTTCAACGCCCAGAATTTTATAGTAGTCTTTTCCCATGTTAGTGTAACTCCTGAATTGCTTCCAGCATTTTTTCTGGGGTGTCGATTGTCTTGTGTGGCTCTGTAGCCTTTAGTTGTTCTGGTGAGTGATACCCATAGGTAACTGCAAGTGTTGTAACTCCTGCTCGCTTACCTGCAATGACATCACCATCCATGTCACCTACATAGATAACATCTTCTGGCTGTATGCACATCACTTCCATGCAAGTGAGTATTGCTGACGGGTCTGGTTTAATTGCACGTGCATCTTCATGACCAAGTACATATTCAAAGTACTCAAGCAAACCTTCTTTCTTGAGTTTTTTTGTGATAATATTTCTATAATTGTTTGATACAATAGCAAGACGAAATTGTGATGCAAGCTTAGGAATAACTTCCCTAAGAATTGTAAACACTTTCACCATCTTTGAATTTTTCTTTGAATTTTCAAGAAAGATCTCTTCTGAGCGTTTTATTTCATCATGACCAAGACCTTTTTCAACATAGTGGGTTTTCCAGTCTGTAAAAAGTGAGGATCTTGGATTGTCCCAGTCATCAATAAAAGTGACGCCAAATTCTTTTTCAATAAGTTTGTAGGTGTCAAGTGTTAGTTTAACTGAGTCAACAATCACACCATCCCAGTCAAAGATGACTACTTTCTTTTCTTTGTGGTGATCCTGATCAATAAAACGAGGTTTTGTTAATTTTGTTTCACTTCGCTGTTTTTTCTTGAGGTCTTCCCATTCTGCTTCAACCTCTGCAAGGTCTTTTCCCTTTTGATTTTCATCAAAAACATGAGGGTGACGGTCAACCATTTTTTGGTGTTGATTATCTAGAATCTCTTTAATAGTGAAAAGGCCTCGTTCTTCAGCGAGATTTGCAATGAATAAGACATCCCATAGTATGTCACCTAATTCTTCTCTTAAGGAATCTGCATCATTACGATTTGCAGCTTGGAGTGCTTCTTGTACTTCTTCTTTAAGACAAGGCATGACACTGTGAATAGTCTGTTTTCTGTCCCAAGGACATTCTTTTCTGAGCTTTTTGATAAGCTCCATGTTTTTTTGTAAGCTTTCCTTCATAGTTCACTACCTTTGGTCATAGTATTTATTACTTTCTGTTTACTTCTCCGACTTTGCGTACAACGCCCTTGTCAGCATCCACTTCCAAGATATCACCATGTTTAAATGTCTTAGTTGCAGTCTTAGTGCCAATAACACATGGTTTGTTCATTTCTCGTGCTACAATCGCTGCGTGGCAAGTAATGCCTCCTTCGTCAGTTACAATGGCGAGGCATTTTTGCATGGCCACAACAAATTCTGGCGTAGTCATACTTGCAACCAGGATAAAGTCGTGTGTTTCATTTTGAATCTCTTTGGGGTCATGGACAATTCGTGCTCGAGCTTTGGCATAGCCTGCATTTGCTGGCATGCCTTTGAGTTCCTTTGCTTTTGTTTTTTGGCTTGCTTCAAGTTCATTGGCAAGAGCTTCAGCTTCTTTGCCGTAAAGTGTGACAAGTTCGCCATTTTGATTGGTGAGGACGTGGTAGGTCATTCGTTTCTTGACTGCTGCACCATGTGTTGTGCCCTTAAGAAGAGCATCTTTTAGTTCTTCTTGAAAGAGAAATTTGACTTCAAGCATTGACATGCCAAGGCGTTTGCCAAGCTCAGTAAAGTAAGGATAGAGTTGATAATACCCTTTATTTAGTGCTCCTCGTACAAAGTCTTTGTAGTACACGCATTCTTGCAAGCATTCAAGCAGTTTGAGTTCTTCTTGGGTTAGGGGAATTCGTTTCAGAAGCCTATCCTGTTCTTCTTCAAGCCGTGTGCCTAGTGTGATAAGTTTTTCTAGTGCTTGTTGTGCTCCTTCAGTATCTTTTGCTACACGTCGTAGTCGATGAAGGTAGTATTCAATGGTATGTGCTTTTTCATCATAATACCCACAAGGGATCCAACAATATTTTTCCAGGTGTTTTTCAATTTTTTTAAGTGCTTTTTCAGAGAGGTTTTTTGGATCTTCTTCTTTTAGAATGTCCAGTGCTAGTTTGAAAAATGCCTGTTCTTCTTCTCCATTAAAGCTCTCTTTGGTTGTTGAAGTAAGAACAGTGAGTGCATTAGGAATGTCTTTTGCATCAACCATTTTTTCTTTGAGAATTGCTTCAAACTCACTTACTGCATTATGGATAATCATACGGATAAAGACTGCAAATGATCCTAAATCCAAATGAAGTACATAAAAGTCTTCAAGAATAGCATTGAGTTCTGCATTGCTTAGTTTTGTAAGATCTTTTTTTGCAACTTCTTGTGTAAACACTTCCCACCTATCTGCTTTGGCTTCTGCATCTTTTGTCCATTTTTTGGTAAAGTTTTTTTCAGTGCGTGCTTGTGTTATGAGTTCAGATGAA
This sequence comes from uncultured Methanosarcinales archaeon, assembly GCA_964343705.1. GTDB lineage: Archaea > Nanobdellota > Nanobdellia > Woesearchaeales > UBA12501 > JAUSFM01. The sequence goes on along the minus strand of CAYFJX010000004.1, from coordinate 35,380 downwards.
AGTTTGTCTGCTTGATCAGCATCCCAGTAAAAATCAATTTTGCCTTTGCGACTAATATATGCACACTTGCCAGCCATGTCTGCAAATGCAGGTGCAAAGCCGTGGATCTTAACAATATCCATGTACCGCTGAAATTCCCATTTCCACCTTGTTTTTTCATTTTTTGCCATCTATCTTCCTCACTATACCTGTGTCTGCGTTTACTTCCACAAAGTCACCATCTTTAAATATTTTTGTTGCATTTTTTGTGCCAACAACACATGGCTTGCTCATTTCACGTGCAACAATTGCGGCATGGCAGGCAATACCTCCTTCATCAGTTACAAATGCGCATGCTTTTTGCATTGCAGGGACGTAATCAGCTGCTGTTGTTACTGCAACAAGTACCTTTCCGTTTTCAAACTGTTCAAGGTCTGCTATTTTCTTAATAACTTGCACATGGCCATGAACAATACCTGATGAGCATTTTTTTCCAGTTACTTCACTTTTTTTTGTCATGCTATCATTTATGGAGAATTGTGCAACTGCATTGTCACCAACTAACATAGTCTCAGTGTTATCAATATAGGAAATAAACACCCCTTTTTTTCGCTCTGCCAGCTCAGACGCCAACCAAGTGGAGTCTTCAAAAGCTTTTTCAAGATCTTGAGGTAAAAAATAACCAAGCTCTTCAATGCTGATCTTTAGGCGAGAAGCAATCTCGTCAACAAGCGGCTTGACATAGTAAAAAGCCATACGCCTGCACTCATCTCTTTTGTCTTTTACAAAGAGCATTTGTTGATAACGTTTCACAATGAGTTTTTGTAAGCCTGTAAGGTTGTAAGAATTATTTTTTTCATGAACAGGAGGCAGGGTAAATGAGTCAACATATTCTTCTACTTGTTGTTGTGTTATGGGTGGTGCAAACGGGTCAATACTGCCAAGCCAAGGATACTGTTCATTGATAAACTGTATCCGCTTTTCCCGGTCTTGATGTTTTTTAAAATAATCTGCAATGGTGAGAACAGCTGCTTTTTCAGTTGGCTCTGAGAATACAGTTAGCACTCTTGTAGGATCTTCTGGATCCAATTCTTTTGCAAGCTCCTCAAATAATTGTGAAGCAGCTTCTACATAGTCATAACTAATCCACAGGTCAAGGCAATACACCATGTACGCGTCATAGAATTTATAGAATAGTTCTATTAGTTCTTGGTTTGACTTTTCTGTTAGAGAGGGAAGTTCTTTTGTAAAGCGCACAAATGCTTCACCATTGCGGTGTAGATTTTGCATCATTTTTTCCACATCTCCTGTATTAGCTTTGATTTTTTCTGCAACAGCTTGGAGATATGGTTCCCGTATGCCTTTTTCTATGAATGTTTGAACCCACCTGCCTTTTTTCTCAGCTTTTACAGAAGCAGTTGTACTAAGAATTTTTTGTACGGCAATAGGTTCAGAAATAACACAAGCGTGCCCGTAGAAAAGAGAGTATTCACGTTTCCAGAGCGGTTCCCACTGTGTTGCCATATTAAAAAAATAATAAAAAAGTGAAAAAAAGAGTTATTCCTTTTTCTCTTCGTCTTCTACCTTGTATTCAGCATCGACAACTTCTTCATCCTTACCCTTTCCAGACTTTTTGTCATCGCCAGCAGCGCCTGCTTTTGCTTGCTCTGCTTGCTGTTGTTGTGCTGCTTTTTGGTAAAGTTCTGTTGCTGCTTCTTGCATAAGCTTGTTGGTTTCTTCAAGCTTTGCGCTGATTGCTTCAACATCTCGTTCTTTGACTTCAAGCAATGCTTTAAGCTCATCAATTTTTTCTTTGAGAGGCTTGATTTTTGCTTCGTCAACTTTACCTTCCATTTCTTTCATGGTTTTTTCAGAACTGTGCACAAGAGCTTCTGCTTGATTAACTGCTTCAACATCTTTTCGCTTTTTCTCGTCTTCTTCTGCGTGTGCTTCAGCATCTTTTTTCATTTTTTCAATGTCTTCATCAGACAAGTTGCTAGATCCTGTTACAGTAATTTGTTGTTCTTTTCCTGTTCCCAGATCTTTTGCAGCTACATTAACAATACCATTTGCGTCAATGTCAAAGGTAACTTCAATTTGAGGTATTCCTCGTGGTGCTGCTGGTATGCCAACCAAGTCAAATCGTCCTAGACTTTTGTTGTCAGCTGCCATACTTCGTTCTCCTTGAAGAATATGGATGGTTACTGCTGTTTGATTGTCTGCAGCAGTACTAAACACCTGACTTTTCTTTGTTGGAATAGTGGTGTTTCGTTCAATGAGTTTAGTAAACACGCCACCAAGAGTTTCAATTCCAAGTGTCAGCGGGGTTACATCAAGTAAAAGAACATCTTTTACATCTCCTGCAAGGATTCCTGCTTGGATTGCTGCTCCTAGAGCAACTGCCTCATCAGGATTTACTGATTTATCACCATCATGTCCTGTAAGGTCTTTTACCATTTTTTGAACAAGAGGAATTCGTGTTGAACCACCTACAAAAATAACTTTGTCAACCTTGTCAAGCTTTGCGTCTTTAAGCGCTTGCTTTGCTGGACCTTCAAGTCTCTTAAGAATTGGGTCAAGCATTTTTTCAAACGCAGCCCTACTTAATTCTTTGTTAAGATGTTTTGGTCCTGCTTTGTCTGCAGTAACAAACGGTAGATTGATTGTTGTTGTTTGTGCTGTTGATAGTTCTATTTTTGCTTTTTCAGCAGCATCTTTAAGTCGTTGTAGTGCAACAGGGTCTGACCGTAGGTCAATGCCATGTTCTTTTTTGAAATCTGCTGCAAGCCAGTCAATAAGAAGCTCGTCAATGTCATCTCCACCAAGTTTGTTGTCACCTGAGGTAGATTTTACTTCAAAGACACCGTCGCCAAGTTCTAGAACAGAAACATCAAAGGTTCCACCACCAAAGTCAAATACAAGAATGGTGTGGTCTTGTCCTTTGTCAAGACCATATGCTAAACTTGCTGCAGTTGGTTCGTTAATAATTCTGAGTACGTTTAATCCTGCTACTTTTCCTGCGTCTTTTGTTGCTTGTCGTTGTGCATCATTAAAGTAAGCAGGGACAGTGATAACAGCGTCGTTTACTTTGTGACCAAGGTATGCTTCAGCATCTCGCTTGAGCTTTTGCAAGGTCATTGCTGAGACTTCTTGTGCAGTGAAGCTGTTATTATCAATAGTTAGTTTGAAATCTTTTTCACCCATGTGTCGTTTAATACTCCGAATGGTGTGTTCTGGGTTTGTAATTGCTTGGTTCTTTGCTACTTTTCCAACTACTCGGTCGCCGTCTTTTATGAGGACAACACTTGGTGTTGTGCGGTCACCTTCTGCGTTTGGGATGATGGTTGCTTTACCACCTTCCATTACAGCTACTGCTGAGAAGGTTGTTCCCAGGTCTATTCCAATTGCTTTTCCTGTTGCTTTTTTTGTTTGTTTTTCTTCTGCCATTGTGATTCACCTTGTTGTGTTTTTGTTTGTTTCTTTATTCGTCGATTGGTCCTTTACGTACTTTTTCAAACGCTTCAGACACTTCAAACCCAAGCTTTTCTGGGTCAATTGCATGTTCTTCCATATATGAACCAATGCTTCGTGCATAGGTGTCATCCATGGTGTATCCTAAGAGTTCCACACCTTTTTGTACTTCTTCCTCTGTTGGCGCTTCGACCTCGAGGAAAGGAGGGAAATTTGGATAAGTATCAATTTCAAATAATGTGTTTCCTAGCTTGTATGTTTCTCTCTTTTTTTTGTAGGAGATTGCAGGTATCATCCCAATTTTTTTAATGATGCTCTTCATTGCTTCAAAGTCGTCAACTAGTGTTTCAGTTTCTTCTCGTGTTGCGTATTTGTCAGATTCATATACTCCTTTGAAAACCAGTTCAGTCTTATCTCCTTTTTTTCGTAGTCGAAAGTATGAATTGCTGTTTTTGATTCGAAAGTCAGGAAAGTCGTAATGAACAACATCAAGGTCCCCCTCAAAGACTTTCTCTGCCCCTGCGTCAAGCAGAGTCTTTCGTACTTTTTCAACGTCAATGTCAAATATTTTAACTTCAATTTCCTTGTTTTCATTGTTTGCCATTGTATCACTTCATTATTTTATATTTGAGTATTTCATCTCGTTTCTTTTTGTCTGGAACTAGTTTTTCTAGCTCGCCACCTGGAATGACCTTCCCGCCAGCTTTGATGTATTGCGCATATTGTCGTAAGCTTTCAGGATCGTTTTCATTGACAAAGTAGTTGAGGTTGAACCATGCAATGATGTCAGCGCCTTTGTCATTACAGCCGCTTGCAATACTGCATTCAAATGGTTTGCTGGGATGGGCCTTGCAGCCTTTTTTTGTATCATACCATATACACCTTCCGTATTTCTTGAATAATTTCTTTTTTGTTTTTGGTCGCCATTTTGTTGTGTTGAACTTTTCTATTTTTTCAAGGTACTTTTCTTTAAGTTCATCCTCAGTTATACCAAAGTGTTGTGCAATTTTTGGTATGTCTTTGTCAAGCAAGATGCCTGAGCCGACTGTGCACCCATGTTCACAGCCGTGGCATCTGCAGGGAGGTGAGAGTTTTAATATATCTTCTTCTGATGTGTCTTTTGTTATGATGATTTCTTCTTTTTTTCCTTGAGGTGTTGTGTCGCGTGCCACGTTATGCCTGTTTCTTTTTTGCAACTTTGACTTTTGCAGGTCGCAAGACTGTATCTTTTAGTTTGTAACCAGTGAAGAGTTCTTGCAGCACTGTGTTTTCGGCTTCGTCACTTTCTTCTGCCATAAGTGCTTCGTGTTCTTCAGGGTCAAATGGTTTTCCTGTTGATTCTATTTTTTCTATGCCTGCTTGGTGCAGAACTTTCCAAAGTTGTTCATGCATGAGTTTGATTCCTTTGACAAATTCTTCTGTGTTGTCTTGGTGTTGCATTGCAAGCTCGAAATTGTCTATGATGGGCAGGAGTGATTTTACAAATCCTGCTGTTGCGTACTTGGTAAATTCTTTTTGTTGTTTTTCAGTGCGTTTTTTGTAGTTCTCAAAATCTGCTTGCACGCGTTTGAGTGTGTCTGTTAGGTCTGCGATTTGTTGTTGTTCCTTGCTTGGTTTTTTTGTCTTCATAGTTCCTCTTCCGTTGACCTTAAGTCAACCACAAGTACTTAGAATGAACAACTAGTATTTAAAGCTTTTGGTTTAGAAGGCTGTGCCCGGAAACTATGCCAGTTCATGTAAGTCTATTTTTGCTTCGAAACTGGTTTTTATGAGGGTTGCTAGGTTGTGACAAATGCACTTGAAGAGGATTTCGTTGATGGCGGCGTGGTGTGTTTTGCTTTTGATGTTGCCGAAGAATTTGGATTTGACTTGCCAGAAGGTGCTTTCTACACGACTTCTTTGATGGTAGAAGGCTCTGAATTTTGGCTCGTTTTTCTTCCAGAGGTTTATCATGCGCCTCCAGGCCGGATAATGCCCCCTAGCTATGCTTCTCACATTTTTTTTGGGCATTATGTAAGGTGTGCCTCCAGCATCCTCAATGAGTTGCACGTTGTACCTAGATAGGTAGCCTTTGTCTGCGCACACGCTTTTGATAGTGAAGTGTTTTTTAGTTTGTGCTAGGAGTTCGGGGAACATTACAGTGTCTGATACGTTGCCTGGTGTGACGGTTGCTGCTGTTATGGTGTGTGTTTGGTGTCCTATCATTATGTGGAGTTTTTTGTAGTCTTTGTGTTCTTGGTGTTTCATGCGGATTGTGCTCCAGCGTTTCTTGTTTGGAGCACTGAAACCTGTAGCGTCCACACTAAAACGCTTTTCGTAAGAAACCAAAGGAGTTGCGAGCTTAGTTATAAGTGCTGAGAGGAAAGGTGTTATTTTTGGATCTGCCATGCACTCATTTATGCTTGTTCGTTGGGGTATTTTGTCAAGGTAACCAAGCTGTTGTGCGAAGTGTAGTTCTGATTCCAGTCGCCTGTAAGAAAATCCAGTGTACACTTTCATGGCACAGGCTTTGAGAACATCTTTTATTTGATGAGGAGGCCTACCAATGCCTTGATAGCTCCTAAGAATTGGTTCAGCATCGAAACAACTTGCGAGGATTTTGTAAGCCAAGAGCTTTTCTTTTGCTTGTGAGAGGTTGTAGGTGTGCCAGTCTCTGAACGTCTTCTTTTTCTCTTGCGCTGGCTTGTATGGTCTTGGTTGTGCATTGTATGTTTGGAGGCTTCTTTGCGGATTGTACGGTAGGTGGATGATAGTCTCGTTCCCTGTTTCGCATAGTGTCGCCATTGTGTTTGTTGTGTGCTCTTTTTTTCATTTTTCCACCTTCTAGTTTTTCGGCTGAATTTGTTAAACACATTAACTATAAATACTTTTCGTTTCGTAAACTATTTTCGGCTTAAATAATAGAAATATTTATATATAATAAGCCGAACCTAAAGTAAAATGGCCGAAATTAGTAAAGAAAAACTAGCGAGAATCGTAGGACATGATGAAGACGCTGAATACTTAAAAAAACAAGTCAGAATCATCAAAGACAAAAAACAATTCTCAGTGCGCATACCAATACGATTCGCTGAACTAGCGAATATCGACGAGAAAAAAGACATTTTTGAATTCGTGCTTGTACCACATGAAGAAGATGGAAAATACAAGTTCAGTATTGAGGCTGACCTGAAAAGAGGAGATTCGCATGCCAAGGGAGTTTAATCACATTGAAAAGAAAATCCTACGCCTATTATTTCAAACCAAAGCTCCACTAAGCGTATATGAAATAGCCAAAGAACTCAACATAAGCTTCCCAACAGTCAAAAAATATGTTGAAATACTAGTAAAAGAGAAGGTGATACTAGATGCCCCCAAGGAAGAAAAGAACCAAAAGGTATAAATTCAATTTCAGCCTCCTCAAAGGGAGAAGACCAAAAAAGAGGCGAACCAAACGGAGATAACACTATGAGTTACAAATTATCACCATCAAGCCTCAACCTGTTAAAGGAATGTCCCAGATGCTTCTGGCTGCATCACAATAAGAAGATTAAAAGACCAGGGACGCCCTTTCCGAGCCTGCCTGGAGGCATGGACAAAATTCTTAAAATCCACTTTGACAGCTTCATGGAAAAAGACGAGCTCCCACCAGAACTTGAAAAGCTAAACGGTCAAGTAAAACTCTTTGATGACACAGAATTATTGAAGATATGGCGGAGCAATCGTAAAGGCATCCAATGGACAGACAAAAAAGGCAACCTATTCAGAGGAGCAGTAGACAACATCCTCAAAAAAGGCAAGAAACTCATCGTCTTGGACTACAAAACACGAGGATACCCCCTCAAAGAAGACACAGCAAACCACTACCAAAACCAACTCGACATATACAACCACTTGTTGCAGTTGAATGAGTATGAAACAGAAGACTATGCTTATCTAATATTTTATCACCCAAACAAAGTTCACACAAACGGAGATGTCGACTTCCATGCTGAAATCGTTAAGATGAAAATTAGCGTGGATAACGCAAAGAAAATATTTAAAAAAGCGATAAAAACCCTTGAAGGAGAGCTTCCGGAAATGAATGGAACATGTGGGTTTTGTGAGTGGTTAGAAAATTTAAAAAGAGTTGATGCGTAATGAACTCATCCAAAAAAAAATATAGTGTGGTTTCACTTTTTAGCGGCTGTGGCGGACTAGACCAAGGTTTTGAAGGGGAATTTACTTTTCTTGGGAAAAAATATGGGAAAAATCCATTTAATGTTGTATTTGCGAATGATATAATGTCTCAAGCCTGTGAAACACTTAAAATTAATTTTCCAAAAACAAAAATCTATCATGGAGACATAAAAGAATTTTTAGATAAAAAAGCTTCGTTGATTCCCTCAGCGGATATTGTCACAGGTGGTTTTCCATGCCAAGATTTTAGTTTGGCTGGTAAACGCAAAGGCTTAAGTTCAAAAAGGGGAAAATTATACCAACAAATGAAGAGAGTTATTGAGATAGTTAAACCAAAAATATTCGTCGCAGAGAATGTTAAAGGATTAGCGAACCTTGGAAACGCTCTTGCTGTTATTACTGAAGATTTCGCTAACTCAACCCCAAAATACCAAGTTGATTATGAACTTTTGCTAGCCTCAAACTATGGGGTACCCCAAAGCAGAGAAAGAATATTTATAGTAGGGGTAAGAGAAGATATAGCGAAAAAAATGATGAAAAAAGATAGAACGTTTAAATTTCCTTTTCCAAAACATACACACTCAGGCATCAACGGTGAATTGCCAACATGGATAAACGCAAGGGAGGCCATTGATGATTTATGGAATAGAGATGTAGATAGACAAAATGAGTTCTCTAAGGCAAGAAATTATGGCAAACATTTACAAGGGAATAGGGCAATTAACGCCGAAAAAGTCGCTCCAACAATCAGAGCCGAACATCATGGTAATATTGAATTTCATTACAATGAAAAAAGAAGGCTTAGTGTTAGAGAATGCGCAAGAATTCAATCTTTTCCAGATGAATATAAATTCTTTGGTAGCATGAGTAATGTTTATGTCCAAATTGGAAACGCTGTTCCTCCCGTACTTGGATGGCATATGGCAAACTCAGTTAAAAACGTTCTTGATAAACATGGCTAGAGACCCGAAGATAACATCAAGGATTATGTCAAAGATACGCTCTAAAGATACCAAGGCTGAAATAAAACTAAGAAGCGCTTTGTGGAACAAAGGATATAGGTTCAGAAAAAATTACAAAGGATTACCTGGAAGTCCTGATATTGTCTTTACAAAGAAAAAAATAGCTATTTTTGTAGATGGGGATTTCTGGCATGGTAATAATTGGAGGCTTAGAAAACTGAAAAGTAGAGCTGCCGAGTTTTCAGATGATAAGAAACAGTATTGGATTACTAAGATTAAAAAGAATATGGCAAGGGATAAAAGAAACAACAGAGAATTAAAGAAAAGAGGATGGAAAGTTCTGAGATTTTGGGAAAGTGATATAAAAAAAGATTCTCAGAAAGTAGTTAGAGATGTTAAAAAAAATTTAGGAAGAAAGAGCTGAGTTAAAAACCTCATGGAGTCTATCATCACCTGAATGTTCTTCAATCAAACTTAGCCATTTTTTTTCAACATCTTTTTTGTCAAGTGATGAAATATCCCAATAAAAGACTAGTTCTTTCATTGATATTTCTTTTAACCTCTTCTTTATTTGTTTAGCGTTTTGATGCATAACCCCCACTATATGAGGGAAGCCAACAGTTTTCCCATCTAATTCAATAGAGAACTTTCCCCCCGCCGTAAACAGGTCTCGTATGTTACTTTTGAGACATTCATGGTTTTCCAACAGGTATATAGCTACTTGTTTGAACTTTCTATTACTGTTTGAAAAAACTTGGGGGAATAAGACTAAAGCGTCAACAAGAAAATGCCTTTTTTCCTCATTACTTAAGTCAGAGAAATCACGTAGGTACGCCTTTGTGATTTGTTCACTTGGTTTATCCACATTTACCCACCATACATCTTTACCTTGTTTTGCGTAATAGTGACGAATTTGTTTAATCGCTGAGTCACCATAAAAATTTTCATAAGAAACGCCCATTTTAGCGAATATTGTTTCTTTAGGTCCAGCTTCCATATCTATAAGATAACGTGGAGAATGTGTAACAACCACATCAGATAAGCAGTCCTCATATAAACCGAATTTAATCGCCGCAGTACCACCTTGTTTTAGGAAGAAAAGATAAATTTTTTTGAGACCTTTTATTTTCGTTCCTTCACGTATGCTATTTCCCACTGTCTTCCACGACTCACCCTGAGATAACTTAACCTCTATACCAATATCACCAAAGCTAACATCTGGAAAAGTCTGAGGACCATTATGGCATAGTTCCGACATATCTATTTTTCTTTCAGCCAATCTGAAATGTAACTTCTCAAAAAAGTAATTTTCAAATTCCTTTCCCGAACGAAAATTTTTCCCCTTGCGAATAGCTGCAATAATATTCTTAGCGACAGCGCTCAAAACAGATTCAAATTCAGATGATTCCATGAGCAAAATGGGTGAAAGAGGTTTTATAAATATATTGCCAAAAACCTTCTATCACTTAACCACAATCATTATTAACTTCGGCTTTTCTCGGATTGGTGGAGGTGAGAAGTATGGAATTGAAGGTTTCTGAGGCGTTGACTGATGATGTGGGTTTTAGCCTTGCAAGGATTGGAAGGGCAGTCATGGAAAGGTTAGATGTTAAGGAGGGGGATTTTGTTCTTATCAAAGGTGAAGGCGAGGCTCTTGCTAAGGTACAGGAAGGCGATGTAGATGCTGTTCGTATTGACTCAAAGGCACGCAAAAGCGTGAATAGAGGAATATCTGAGACTGTAGATGTTTTTAAGATTGAGCTTCCTGAAGCCAAAGAAGTAAGGCTAACACCAGCAAGGCAAGGCATTAGCCTTACAATGGAACCAGAACTCCTACTCAAAGGACTAGAAGGCAAACCAGTCATGAAAGGCAGCCTGATAGAGCACAAACAACAGCAAGAGCCGAACAGCTTCCTTATAGCTAAAGCTATTAGTCAAGCACCAGCAGGATTTGACTTTGACATGACACTCCAAGTACAAGATGTAAAGCCAGAAAAAGGAGTTATCACAAAAAATACCAGAATAATTAGGATGCCGAAAACATGAGCAAAAGAAAAACCAAAACAGACGGAAAAAAAAGAGAATATTACAACAGCTTATTTACAGAACTTCAACACATTCTAAAAAGGCTTAATAGCTGGGAATTCAAAGTGCAAGATGGAGGAACAATAAAACATGCCAGTGATTTGGAAAAACTTCAACTTTTGATGACTTATCACCAAGCCGAGCAACAAAAGAAATACACTAAGTGGTTTATTGTGTTGACAATTGTAAATATACTAATTCTAACTTTAGCAACAATCATAAGTATATACTCGTAGATAACTAACAAAAAATAACTTCTGAAAGCAATAAAATATATAAATAAGTTGAGCATTAGGTCAACTAAACAAAAGAGGTGTTTAGATTCGCTGAGGTCTACCCACCTCAGAGAGTTCTAACACCTAAAACAAAGAATTGGAGGATAGAGCCTCCAACCAAAACTTAAATTTCAAAAGACAGTCTAAAGGTAGTAAATTCTTTTGAATATTTAATGTTTTTGGTTTTGAATAGCTATAGCTTTGTCCTCCGGAGGAACAATATGGAATGGATAAGAAGTAGAAAAGGTGGATTTGTAATCCACTTAGGATTTGGGAGCTTCATAATAGCAGGGATTATCGTGTTTCTGCTGATATCCCACCAAAACCCAGATACAGCAACAGGGATAGTTGAAAGAATTTCGGATTTATCCCAAGCATTTCAAGGCTTGAAGCCTTAAAAAGCCGGAAGAGCCAACTGTAAAAAGTTGGCTCTTTTTCGGTCACCTATTTTTATATTCTTGCCCGCAAACACCTCTTTCAATCCTCAAAGCCCCCAAATTCTCCACTCTCAACCCTTTTACTCATTTTCTGGTCATTTACGGGTTTCCGGGCAAGCCCGGTTTAGAAGTAAATTACAAGCAATTTAGAAGCAAAATCAAGGTTCCAAGGGCCCTACAAAGAGATGTAAGCGATCCTGGCCGTTGTATGGCTTGCCCATATAGACAGAAACTCCATTATTGAGAACAGCCTCCCTTACCCTCAAAATCCTATCTTCACCATACCGATCACCATAATCAGCAAAAATTCTTTCCGCCACAAGGTCAGGAGAAAGTGATAAATGTAACTTATACCCTGCAGCTTTCATATCAGTAATGAGACACTGTCGCAAAAGCATCCCCACTGGCATCCGAGCAATGCAAACCTTACGGTGGACCTGTAAGATACCTTCCGCTGTCACCATTGCCGTAGTTCGATCCTGCTTAAGAGCATCTGAAACCCCCTCACCAAAACAATCTTCAATAGTTCGGTCAGGGTCAAGGCCCAACAAGTATTCTGTATGCAGTGTTGGCTCCACCCCCAATCCTTCTATAAATGCGCGTGTTGTGTTTTCCATTGTGCTAAAGACAATCCTCTTTATTATAATAAGCTTTCCCCACTACCTCAAATGACCTGAATAACTGGTGTAATTTATAGAAATACGAGCACTAAGGTCTCCTTTTTCTGGGCCAACAACCCGGTGCTTAAGGCCAGGAATTGGCTTTCGTGTTGCACGGCTCAAATCCCCACCTGCATACAGATCCACCTCACCACCAGCAACAGTTGCATCATGCCACTTACCACCAAGATGATATTGTAACCCCGGTTTACGTGGGTGTTTAAGTGAACAACGTGGCAACATAGTAAGAAGAGAAAGTGTATCCATATGATCATTCATACGTGGGCCCCTACGACGAGTACCAGCATAATTTCTCACTGTAAACGTGTCACCATATGGCTTATCCCCATGTAACAATGGCCTACCAAGATACAAGTTAATGCTTTCAATCACTGTTCGCATGCCTGCACCGAGTTGCACCCCCACTTGTTGTGCACTTTCACGAAAACAATGAAGAGGTGGCCAGTCAATTGAATCCAAAAAACGTGATTTGTCAGCAAAGTCAGTACCTGCATGTTGCACAAACCATTTTGTCATGGCTGCACCTGAAGGACTTTCTTGAGTAGTAACATGTTTAAGCCACTCTCCCCCACCATTTGATTGTGCATGAGCTGCGTACTCAAACAAGAGCTCTGCCCGCTCGTAGAGTTGTGCAATAAGAACCTCGTCGACAACACCCCACAACCGTACTGGTTGTTTACGCAACAAAGATTCAACGAGTGCTTCCCCTAATTCATACGAGGGATCCTCAGCAACAAGTGGCTCAACCATTCGGCTGAACAAAAAGAAGGAGTATTAAAAGCTTTGCTAAAAAAAGCTGTTGAGCTGTGATCAACAAGATTTATATACATGGATGCCTTCAACCACCCCATGATTCGCAGACAACGCATTACCATCATCAAAATCCGAAAGCCAGTACAGCAAGATGTAAATGAAGAACTGCAGTGGTTTGGTAGTTCTCTTGGCTTGTTTGGTAACCGTGATAAAGAGCGCAGTTGTTTTCGAGTGTTTGTTGAATTGTTGAAAAGTGCTAAGGTAAATCGTGCCTTGTCATCAGACGAGCTTGCAATTCGTACTGAACTCACTAGAGGCACAGTAGTATTTCATTTAAACAAACTCATGTCAGCAGGTCTTGTTATCCATGATAGAGGAAGGTATATTCTACGAGTAGGCAACCTCGAAGCAGTTGTTGAAGAAATTCAAAAAGATCTGAATAGAACGTGTGATGACTTGCGTCGGATTGCACATGACATTGATAAGAACTTAAAGATGTAGTTACATTCTCATTCTAAAAGAAAAAAGAAAAAAAAATAAAACAATAAATCTACTCTTCAGCTGGTTTTTCTTCAGCAGGAGCTTCTTCACCACCTTCAGCAGGAGCTTCTGATGCTTCTTCAGCTGGAGCTTCTTCACCACCTTCAGCAGGAGCTTCTGATGCTTCTTCAGCTGGAGCTTCACAGCTTTCACATCCTCCCATAGGAGCGCCACAACACTCAGGTGCTGCGTCAGCCTCTTCTTCTTTTCCGCATGATGCGCATTTAAATTTTCCCATATCCTTTCACCTCGGATCGTTAATAGCATGCAAACAGAACCGTTCGTTTATAAAATTTTAGGTTTTGGAGAAGGTTTATTAAAGATTATTTATTAATCATACAAAAAATGGACATCATCATCACCGCAAAGGAATTTGCACAGAACGAGTATGTAAAGAACGACCCTAAGCACCAATGGGGACATATAGAAGAGGTCATGCAACGTGCAATGGAGATTGTGACTGTATTAGAAAAAAAAGACATTCCTGTTGACAAGGAGGCATTACAGCTTGCAATTATCTTTCACGACATTGACTATGAATCATATGAAACCCATGTTGACGCAAGTATGAGTGTTGCAAAAGAATTCTTAGAACAACATAACTACCCTGAAGAGCGTATTGCTAAAGTAGTTAATATCATGCGTGATCATTCAACACCCCACCGCAAAAAGTTCGGGGATGCACAGCTTATTGAAGGTAAGATCATCTACGACGCTGACAAGTCTATTTCTTTGACCCCTGGCCCACGCCAGAATAATTCACAAGAATGGTTTGACAAATACTTTCCAAAACTGTACTTAGAAGAAACTAAGAAAATAGTAAAAGAAAAGAAAAAAATAATCAAATCTTAGCAAGCATGTTCTGTTCTTCTTTCATACCACTTGCAAAACCCCTACCAAGCTGAAATCCATGGTCAGAAAAGCCATCTGCTAAACGCTCAATAAAGCTTTTTGGTTTTGTGTACGTAACAAACTTGGGTTCTTCACCAATAGCTTCTTTCACATAAGCTTTGACTGCCTTCCTGCTTCCAAGTTCATCAACAAGACCATGCTTGTGGGCTTGCAGACCTGTGTAGAACTGACCAGTTGCAAGTTGACGTACTTGCCCAGGTTCCATGTCTCGATTGCCTGCAATTTCATCAATAAACACACCATGCAGTTCATCAAGGCTTTGCTGGAATACTGCTTGTTCTTCAGGTGTCATTGTTTTGAATGGAGTTCCCATATCTTTAAGACGACCTGCAACAAGTCTACGATATGTTACGTTGTGATCATCAAGCAAGTCACCAAATTCAAGATATGATCCTATGACCCCAATAGATCCAGTAAAAGATGCTGGGTGTGCAATAATATGATCTGTTGCTGATGCCACCCAATACCCACCTGAGGTTCCCATGTCACGAATCCATGCAATACTAGTTTTGTTTAAGTCGTCAATTGCTTCGCCGATCTCGTCTGATGCAACCGCGCTTCCACCTGGAGTATTAATGGCAAGCACAACTGCTTTGATGTTTTTGTCCTTGCCTGCTTTTTCAATAAGTTTCACTATAGAACCCGAGATTGCTCCTTTTGTTTGAAAGCCAGGTGCCTTTGTTGTCATCAGTACTCCTTCAACTGGAATAACTGCTACGTTCCCTGTTTTTACTGGGTCTGTACTAACCCCAAGGAACACACCCATAACACCTGCTATGAGAACACTGAAAAATCCTAAGAGTACTAAGACTACAATAATGGTAAGCCACGGTGCTCGTGATGATTGTTGTTTTGCCATACTAATCCCTCCAATTTATACTATAACATAACTCATTGTTACTGTGTTACTCCACCGCTCAAGGAGTCGTTGGTTAACTGGTGATAACAACATGTAAATCGGTTCAATGACCCAAAATAAAATAAATGGAAAAATAGGAATAAGGAAAAGTGCTCTGATGACACATTTGCCAAACGTTAGTTCTTGTTTGTCTAAAGCAGCAACACGAATACGCATAAAGAGCTTGCCCACTGTGTACCCTAATTTTGCTTCAAGAATTGCAAAGTAGAGCACAGCAAAGAGACCTGAGAACGCTCCCACAATAAAAACAGCTGTTGCAACTTGAGGGTTTGATTCCATTGCTGACTGAATAGCTGTGTAGTTAGTGGAGTCAGGTACAAGACCACGAATTATTTTTTGAAATGGTGCTGTAAGAAAAATATTGACAAGAATAATATCAATAAGAAAAGCAAGTATTCTTCTGCCAAATGGAGCAGGCACTGCAACAACTCTATGACCTGGAATTTTTACTTTAGGTAAAGTCACATCAAGTCTTGGTTTGAGAAGTTTCCTCCAACTGCGTTTTCCTCTTTTTGGCATGAAGGCACAGCACGCCTTAGTCTATTTAAAGTTTGTTGAAATAAATGACAGAGGAACAGCAAGCTTTCAAGACAGAAAACTTACATAGAGATGCAGCGTAGACACCAAATCTTTTTATAATATCAAGTGATTCTTTGGCCATGGATGGGGCTGAGCTTATTGAGCGTCTTGAATCTCCCAGTAGAGGGTATGGACGAATTGATGTTCTTGATGAAGTAGTTAGACTGTATACTACCAAAGACACAAGTGGTATTCAAAGATTATATGAGGCACTTGTTCGTGCACAACACTTGAAACCAAACCCAGCACAAAGCAACGATCTTGCGATGAGCATGGCTGTTGACGAACTTGAAGAAGCCTGCGCTGCTGCTGACGCATACTGGCCACACAGACATGACGAAAAAAGCGAGCAGTTGTGGGAGTTTGCTTTTTCTCTTGGCGGCCCAGACCAAGACCCAGGAGAAATCAGAAAGTTCTTCAGAAGAACACTTGAATACCAAGTACCTGGACAACAAAATTAATAAATGCTGCACACCTTATTCTAGTAAAAGAGGCAGAGCATGATAAAAGGAATTATTTTTGATCTTGACGACACACTGTATGATTGTACAGGAAGCATCAAAAAAAGGGCCACGCTTGCTGCAAGCAAAGCAATGGCTTCGACATTAGGAATTCCTTTCAAGAAATTCTGGGCTAAGCGCAAAGAGTTTATGAAAGAAGATCGCACATTCTGGAGAGTAAATAAGAGATTATGCCATGCCTTCAAAATAAAAGGCAAAAGAGCACAAGAAGCATACAAAATTGCAGACGATCTGTATTACATCAACCCCCCTATTGGGAATATCAAACCATACCAAGGTGCACGACCAATGCTTAATCGCCTCTCTAAGAAATACACTCTTGGACTCGTAACTTTTGGCCATATGGAAACACAGCAAAAAAAATTAGAAAAGCTTGGTCTAAAAAAATATTTCAAGTATGTTGGTTTTGATGAGTATGGTAAACTGGAGCTTACAAAAAAAGAATGCTTTGAAGAATTCTGTAAGAAACTAAAGATGAAACCAGAAGAAGTAATTGTGGTAGGAGACAATCCAAAAAATGAAATAGCAATTGGGAATCAGATGGGTATGACCAGTGTTCGCATACTCGCAGGGAGTCGGAAAAATTTTGAGCCTGAAAATGATTACCAAATTTCAGATTACAAATTCAAGAAAATAACTGATGTTGAAAAGTTTGTAAAAAAATTAAGTTAACGTCTATTTTTAGCTGCCTGTACAAGTGTAGCAGCTGCAAGCACGGCAAATAAAACTGAAGCAAACCCTGTGGCACCACCCATGGTTGCATGATTTTTAATATGATTCTGAGGATTGTGCACATGTATTGTTTGTTCTGTTTCTTCGCGCTCAATAGCTGAAAGAAGATTGTATTGGTCATGGTGGTACTTTGCTTCGTTGCTTAAATGGTATGAAAAGAATGCGCTGCTACCTGCAGCAAGTACATAACCCCTTGTGTTTAATTTATACTCAGACATGCAAAACCTCAGGGAGTAGGATAAAGAGATTATTCTTAAAGTTAATGGAACTAAAAGGACTTGTTAAAAGTCAAAAAATTATTTTCAGCCTGGGCTGTTTCAAAACCATATCTAATATTGCACAGTTTTAACCGGCCTGGGTCCCAGGCAGGATTTAACGGCTTTGCCGTGCAATCTGTGAAATTAAAATATTCTTTGATTTTGTAGAATTTGCTGAAATTAGATCACCTACAAAAAGCCAGATCACTTTAAAAGAAAAATATGGGCCCAGCCAGACGAACTTGCGGTCTTTTGTTACACAAAAGACTCAAAATGTGGGCGAGCCCCTCGTTACACTCGGAGCGCACCTGAGAGTACAGACAACATATAATGAAAAGAAGTATGGGCCCAGCCAGACTCGAACTGGCGACCTTCGCCTTTCTGAGTGTAACGAAGAAAGGTCCAGAAATGCTCTGGATTTCTCGTACCTTGTAAGGGCGACGTTATAGCCACTAAACTATGGGCCCGTGGCCTACAAGGGGAAATCAGAGGTTTATAAAGGTTTCTTTGTTAGTGGAGAAAGGTATAAATACCACACCTTTTTTCTGTAGTATATGACAGACCCGGTATTGGAACGACTTAAAGAGCTTGAAGCACGTGTTGAAGAACTTGAAACAAGTAGTAAAGTAGCAGGTGTTGTATTCAAACCAACACCTGGACCAGAACCCACGTTCCAAGAAGTACTTGAGCAAGCTAGAGATGTTGCTGATGAAGGCTATAAGCGCGTGCGTGATTATTTTCTTCTTGAACTTGCAAGGAATGGTTATGTTAACGGCTCACACTCCCCAAGCCTAGACATTCCAGAGAACGATTCAGGAATACGTGTTAGACTACAATTATATGGAGAGCCTATTGAACACCATGATAGATTTAATGAAATAAGAGGGGGTCACCCAGTGCAAGGCCAAGAGTATCGAAGGTATGGCTGTAGAAGCGATGCCCCGCCTGGAAGACTGGGTTACATTGAAGGTGAACTAAAAGTTGATTTCCCTGGCCAGTTTGGTCATGACCCCACCACCTTAAATGAATGGGTTGAAGAACTACGGGACAACTTTGGAGAACTACTTGCTGCTTACTGCTTTGGTCGTTGTGTTGCACTACTTAAAGAAGGAAAAGAAACACACAGAGTTGGAAAGATTGTTGGAACGCAACGACTGCATGAATACAAACCATTACTTCAACTAGTTTCTCAAGCAATGGAAACTGACGCAGTGCTTGCTGCTAGCTTTGTGCAATATTTAGATAGACCCAGTGAATAGAATTCTAAAGAAAAAAAGGTAAAGAAAGTTAAGGAACCATTTCAAATTGAATTGGAATTGCTTTTTCTTCCAATATCCTATCCAGTTCTTTATACGGTGCCCCATAATCTTGGCCTGGTTGTCGAAGCTCACCAACACTTACAAACCCGTCAGTAGCGTCAATACTTACATACCAGTTAGCACCCAGAGAACTTGGGAGTTCAGATGATACTTCCAGGTTTGGAGGCGTTACATTAAGCTCCCTCACAACACTTATATCAGCACCGTGATCGCAAACCCGTGCTACTTCTTCACCACCTTTATACAGAACAAATTCATCCCTTTCATTGTCTTGCCTAAAGTCATCAGCAGCTATGAATGTTGGTTTGCTACCATCATTTTCATCAATTAAATATCCAAAGCGTAGTTCAGCTTTGTATCCTAATTCTTCATATGCTTTTTTGATTTCTTCCATGCCTTGACGAATGGAATTCCTGTTATCTTGTGCGTTAGGAGTATATTTTGCAACAGTAAGGTCAACTCCAGCTTCAGCTGCAACTTGCTTGATGATCTTTTCAACATCATATGTTTCTTGTCCAGGTGCACGGATGTCACCAATTAGGGCTCTTGAACCAGCTGCAAGAATAGTTATGTAAAAATTTTCATCAAGAGTAGGCATTCCTGCCTCATCAACATGTGCTTCTTCACCTTCAAGCATAATCTCTAGTTGGCGAAAAAGCGGCGGATCGTTCTCATCAAAAAAAAGAGCAGCATCATAACCATGTGCTCTAAAGTAAGTAGCCATCAACTCCAAATTTTCCTGTGTTAAGTTTGCCATTGTATAAACCTCATGTTTTTCTTTTTTATAATTATTCTTGTACTGCTACAACCACATTAAATGTGTCATAGATTGATCCAGCTACTTCTTCAGCTATGTCTCGGCCATGTGAAGAAGCACTGTCGTATAAGATAACTGGTTTGCCAAAGCCAAATGCAGCTACAGTGAATCCTTGGCCTGCACCGTTTGGTTTGCCTTGATCCCTGATTTCGTATTGGTTGTCAGAGATGTGTCGTACGTCGTAGCCTCTGCTGTCAAATTCAGCGCAGGCAACAGCGAGAATAGCCTGGTCACCTCTGCCAATTGGGTTTTCGTGTGGAACTGTTATCATATCCCCTTATGAAAGGGCCACCCCTATATAAAACTTTCCATTTATAATTATTTATAAGTGGTAAAAAAGACCCTAAAATAGGCCTAAAAAGCGACAAGTTTATAAAGAGAAACGCCTTTACAGGCTGTATAAAGGAGGTTTGGGACTTTTACACACGCAAAAATGGAACAGCAAATTTTTAACATTCTATTTAACCAGGATGAAATCACCTGGAAAACCCTACTCCTTGAGCTCGTTAAACAGGACAATATTGACCCTTGGGACATTAACATTTCTACACTGACACAACGATATATCACCATGGTCAAAGAAATGAAAAAAGCAGACCTACGCATCTCAGGAAAGGTAGTCCTTGCAGCAGCCATCCTACTACGAATTAAATCCCAACGACTACTCACTGAAGACATTGCTAATTTTGACAATATGATGAGTAGCAGTGAAGAGGACCTTCTTGATGAAACAGAAGTACCTGGATTTATGTTTGATCGAGCTCAATATAAAAAATTACGACTTATTCCACGAACACCACAGCCACGAAAACGAAAAGTTTCTATTTATGACTTGCTTGACGCCCTTCAACGAGCCCTTGATGTTGAAGAACGTCGACGACTGCGTGTACCAAAAAAACTCAAGCTTGAACTACCAGAAAAAAAAATCGACCTTAATGAACTTATGACACAAGTATACATAAAAATTCTTGGCTTGCATAAAAAAGCTGATGAAAAAAAGATCATGTTCACCAATCTTATCCCCGATCAAAGCAAGACGTCAAAGATTCACACCTTTGTACCACTTCTTCACTTAACTAACCAACGAAAACTTGACCTTGAACAACCAAGCCACTTCGGAGATATCCAAATCCAAGTGGTAAAGGACAATATCGACAAGGAAATTGAAAAAGAAGTGCCTGTTGAAGCTGCTTAATTCTAAAAAACTATTCTTTCCCTCCAAATATTGATGAGAACCTTCCCTCTTTGTTTACTTTCATTACTTCTTCTGATGAGAACACCCTACCATTCATGCAAACATAAACTCCATTTTCTAAATCTTGTGTTTTTGCTATTGCATAACCAATTGCGAATGGTCCATCAGAAGGACTAAATCCTAAAAGCGGAATCATTGACCCTGTTATGATTATTGTTTGATCTTTTCTTTTAAGATTTGCTTTTAAGAATCTTGCAGTATCAGGCATGGTGTATGTTCCATGAGTAATTATTATTTTTTTACGAGGGCTTTTTTCAACAGTATCAAGAATTTTCTTTAAGTCTGCTTTCACAATATCCCTGCTATCTTTCATGCAGACTACTGTAAATTTTAGTTTATCATATACTCTAAGACTTTCTACAAAGCGAGGAATTACTGATTTTTCATTGGGGACAACTGTGTCTTTAGTGATCTCATAAAAAGAGTCAATGGTTCCACCTGTGATAATAAAGTGAATCGTTTTTTCTGACATAGTATTAGAGTTATTTATAAAGATTATAAATGTTTTGCGGTTTTGACTTCAATTGGCGCATGCTTATCAACCACATAAAAGATTTTTGAAAATTTCGTTTAACACCCTTTGAGGGCATTCAATATATAAATGTTTAGCTGCAAGCACGTCTAAAACGCCCCACATCAAGAGCAAAGTATTTAAACGGTCTCATTTTGTATGGGCCATATGACTGAAAACCACATTGTCCTTACCAACATCCAGGGCAATCCAAACATTGGCTTGTATGGTATTGCTACAGACACGTACTGCCTGCTGGGCAAACAAGTACCTGCAGCACTTGTACGCAAGATTAGCAAGACACTTGACGTACCCACTTACACAATACAATTGTGTGGAACAAGTCTTATTGGTGTGTTTGCTGCTGGTAACAGCAATAGCCTGCTAGTACCAAGCATTATCTTTCCCGAGGAACTAGAAGAACTTAAGAAATTAAACATCCCTGTTACAGTCATTGAAAGCAAGCTTACAGCATTGGGCAATCTCATCCTCTGTAATAACACTGGATGTTTGGCAAGCCCTGACTTTAGTGCTGATGTAAAAAAACGTATTCGTCAAGCATTAAATGTGACCTTACACCCAGGCACTATCGCTGGCTTGAACATTGTAGGTTCAAGCGCTGTAGTAAACAACAAAGGTTGCCTGATTCATCGTGAAGCAAGCGAAGAAGAAATACAAGAAGTAGAAAGCTTGTTAGGTGTGCCGTGCACAACAGGAACAATGAACATGGCAAGCCCCTTTGTGAGAGCAGGTGTTATGTGCAACAACAAAGGCATGGTTGCAAGCGAGGCAAGTGGTGGTCCTGAAATTACCAATGCTGATGAAGCTTTAGGATTCCTTAATCAAGACGAGGTGTGAACATGTATACTGAAAACGAAAAAAAACTACTAAAATTATTGGTTGAAAAAGAGTTGACAAATGTACAAAATGAGAACAGCACCATTGTGCACAAGCAAGCAGATTTTGTTGCTGCTGAAAAAAAGTATGAAGATGTACTAAAAGAGTTGGTAGAAAAACTAAAGTAATCGGTGGTTATAATGACAAAAGAAGAAACTAAAGAACCAAATAAAGAAGAAAAACAAGCAGAAGCACAGCAAAAGCTAATGCATCTGCAAATGCTAAGCCAGCAAATGAAGCAGGCAGAAGAACAAGTTGCAACATTTGACAATCAACTTATGGAATTGGAAACTGTCAAGCAAAGCCTTACAGAACTGGGCACTGTAAAAAAAGGAGCAGACTTGTTTGTCCCTGCGTCAGGAGGCATATTTGTAAAGGCAACAATCCAAGATACTGACAAGCTTCTAGTTAATGTTGGATCAAACATTGTTGTAGCAAAAACAGTAAAACAAACCGTTGGTATGATTGAAGAACAAATAACTGAAATTGGCAAATTGCGAACACAAGTAAGTGAGCAAATGGCAATGATGAGTGTACATCTTCAAACACTACAAAAAGACCTCATGGGCATAGTTGGGTGAAGAAACACATGTTTGGCTTTCTAAAGAAAAAACTCAAAGACGCTGTCAACAAGTTTACAAAAGATGTTGATGAAGAGTCAGAAAAAGAAGACGTTGTAGTAGAAAAGAAAGTCAAAAAACCTGCTAAAAAGAAACCTGTAAAGAAAAAAGAAGTGAAAAAGCCCAAAAAGGCTGAAAAGAAAAAACCAAAAAAAGAAGAGAAGAAAAAAGAGAAAGTCGAGGAGGTTGTTGAAGAACCACCTCAAGAAGAAGTTAGCACCACAGCAAAGAACATTGATGAAGTTAATGAGATGTTCAAAGATTTCTCTGATGATGACTTGGATGTAATCCTTGATATGTTGGGATGTGTTACTGATAAGGAACTGGAAGACGAATCAACCTCAGATAAAATAGTATCAATTGCTGGTTGTGAAATGAGCGATATAAAAGCTGCTCTTAAGAAATTTGAAGAAGAAAAGGAGAAAGCAGAAGAAGTTGAAGAGGAACCTGAAGAAGAGGATGCAGACGAAGATGAAGCTGATGAAGTAGAAGAAGAAAGTGAAGAAGAGGACGAGGAAGAAACAGAAGAAGCGCCTGAACCAGAGAAAAAAGGATTCTTTGCAAAACTTAAGGACAAATTTGTAAAATCTGAAGAACCAGAAGAAGAAAGCGACGAAGATGAAACAGAAGAGGACGAGGAAGAGCCAACTGAAGACGAAGAGAGTGAAGAAGAACAAGAAGAAGCTGTTGATGAAGAAGAGCCCGAAAAAGAAGAAGAAGTGGATGAAGAAGAGGATATAGAAACTGAAGAAGAGAGCGAAGAAGAAACAGAAGATGATGACGAAGAGGAAGAAGTAGAAGAACCAAAAGAGAAAAAAGGATTCTTTGCCAAGCTCAAAGAAACCATCACCACCACAAAGCTTTCTGAACAAAAATTCAATGATTTATTCTGGGAACTTGAAGTAGTACTATTAGAAAACAATGTTGCTGTAGAAGTTATTGAAAAAATAAAAGAAGACCTCAAAAAAGTATTGGTAAACCAGAATATTCCACGAGGAAAACTAGAAGAGCAAGTTATCACCACACTGCGATCTTCAGTTGAAGACTTGTTTGACCTTCCACAAATTGATCTTCTCAAAAACATCAAGGAAAAAACTGACAAACCTTACATTATTGCTTTTGTTGGCATCAATGGAAGCGGGAAAACAACAAGCATCGCAAAAGTATGCCACATGCTCATGAAAGAAGGTAAAAAACCTGTTCTTGCTGCTGCTGACACCTTCAGAGCAGCTGCAATACAACAACTTGAAGAGCACGGAGAGAAACTTGGTGTAAAAGTTATCAAACATGATTACGGTTCTGACCCTGCAGCTGTTGCGTTTGACGCAGTCAAGTACGCAAAGTCAAAAGGAAACGATGTTGTACTTATTGACACAGCAGGACGAATGCACAGTAATGTAAATCTTATGGATGAAATGGAAAAGATTGTTCGGGTTGCCAAGCCAGACTTGAAAATCTTTGTAGGAGAAAGCATCACAGGTAATGACTGCACTGAGCAAGCAAAGAGCTTTAATGAAACAATAACGTTTGATGGTATTATACTTACTAAGGCTGACGTGGATGATAAAGGTGGTGCAGCGCTTTCAGTATCATACATAACAAAGAAACCAATTCTCTTTTTTGGTGTTGGACAAACCTACGATGACCTTGAAACATTTAACAAGGAAAAGGTCATTGAAAACATTGGATTATAGATTTCACAGACTGTGTCCCAAATGTCTTTCTGAGGGGTGGCACTGCCACCAGGTTTTATCAGGAAATCGCCGAACAATGAGGCGATTTCCGTTGTCACACTGAATGGATCTGAAGTGTTTTTGCCGCAGTGCCACCCCTCCTGCACAAAAGTAAGATTTGGGACACGCCTGGTTTCACAACAAACTTTTTAAACACACTTCCCCATTAGTACCTTGGTGATAGTGTGAAGCTTCAAGCATATTTTCAAAGTATAAAAGTACAACTTATTCTTCTTGCAGTGTACATTGCATTAAGTGTTCCTGTACAACTCTACCAACGACTTGCTTTCTTACAAGTATTCTTTACTAGTTCAGTTGAGTGGATTATTGTAGGCCTACTTGCTGCCTGGGCAGGAATGCGCGCAGCACGAATAGAAGGAAGTGCCACTAGCAATGGCATGGCTGCTGGAGCCCTACTTGGATTGTTTGGAGGCATCATTGGCGGTTTTCTTGGAGCTCTTATGATTGTGGAAAAGGGCGTCACACTAATGAGCATGCTTACTATTATTTTCAAAGAAGCAGGAGTAGGAGTTATAGTATATGGTCTTATTGCTGCAGTAGCTGCGAGCATTGCACCAAAGCATTAAACACTGATGGTCCCATAACCAATAAGCCTAAAACGATTTGCAAGTCGTCGAGAAATAGTTACACGCTGACCAGGAGCAGCACACACTGGCAATTTTAGTTTGCACTCACACTTATTCTTTCCTAAACTAGTGACTACACCCACTGTTGCAGCAGCATTAACATTCAACATAAGTGGTTCTCCCATTTTGAGTGGTTCCACATCTACTGCTGACTTTGCACCCACCACCCGCTTTAGCAAGTGCACCTCAAGCTTGAGATCTTGGTGTACAGGAGGCATCTTTCCTTCATGCCCAACAACATTACCTGCAAGAGCGTCTGATTTTACAATGCCTGGGTCTAGCTGAGTCATAATCCCTAAAGAACCACCTGGTGTGACTTCATCAACAAGTTTACCACCTGTTTTGATGCCTGTTATTGTTGTGAAGAGTGATTCATAGATGATCTTATTTCCTTTTTCAATTTTTCTTCCTGGACGAATTTCAATACGATCCCCTTTTTTGAGTTTACCTTGAATCAGTGCGCCACCAAGAACCCCTCCTACAATTTTTTCTGGCTTGCTTCCTGGTTTGTTTACATCAAATGATCGTGCAATGAATAATAACGAGTCTTTTTTCACATCGCGCTTAGGTACAGCAAACTTTTTGAGAATAGTATCAATAAGAAGATCCATGTTAACATTGTGTTTTGCAGAAATTGGAATGATTGGTGCGTTTTCAAAGCTTGTTCCCTTAATGAACTTTTTTATTTCATCATGATTTTTTATTGCCTGCTCTTTTTTGACAAGGTCAATCTTATTTTGTACAATAATCACGTTTTGAATGCCCATAATATTAAGTGCCATTACATGTTCTCGTGTTTGCGGCTGTGGGCAATGCTCATTTGCAGCAACAAGTAACAGAACACCATCCATGATAGTTGCGCCTGACAACATGGTAGCCATAAGACTTTCGTGTCCAGGAGCGTCAACCAAGCTTACTTTCCGCACTGGCTTGTCTTTTTGTTTGAGTACAACATCAGCGTATCCAAGCCGGATAGTGATTCCTCTTCTGAGTTCTTCAGAGTGTGTGTCAGTCCACTTGCCAGAAAGTCGCTCAGTAAGCGTTGTTTTCCCATGGTCAACATGACCCACTAACCCAATATTAAGAACAGGTGGTCCGTCCAGAACAGCATCTGCTTTAGCCGGCTTTTTAGCTGGTTTAGCCTTGTCTGTGGATGCTGCTTTCTTAGGACTCATACCATCTCAGCAGTAGGGGGTCCTTTATAAAATTTGCCCACATCCACACCAAAACACTGTTAACACCAAAAAAACAAACTTAATAAACCCCTAGCCTCCCCAAAAGAGCATGACAGACCAATATGATGTAGTAATTATCGGTGGCGGCGCTGCTGGCATGACTTCAGCCCTGTATTGCGGCCGAAAAGTCCTCAAAACACTCCTTCTTGTAGGACCTCGTCCAGGTGGTGAGACCACACTTACCAATGATATTCAGAACTATCCTGGCTTTGAACAAGGAGCAGGCATTGAACTTATGAACATGTTTGAAAAACAAGCAAAGAAATGGGGTGCGGAATTTGCTTCAAAACTTGCCAAAAAAGTAACCAAGAACAAAAAGGGTTTTACCATTGAATTAACTGATGGTGGCAAAGTAGAAGCAAAAACAGTTATTCTTAGTTTTGGACGAAAACAACGAAAGCTAGGCATTCCAGGTGAAAAAGAATGGATGGGACGCGGAGTAACCACCTGTACAACATGTGATGGACCATTATTTGGTAAAAAAGATGTTGCCCTTATAGGTGGAGGAAACAGTGCTGTTGAAGGAGCACTTGAAATGGCAACTATAGCAAACAAAGCATACATGGTACACCGGCGAGACGAGTACAGAGCAGATGATGTTACTGTACAAAAGTTGAAAAAAGAAAAAAAGATAATTGAAAAACTTAATCACACTCCTGTAGAAATCAAAGGTGACAAAATGGTAGACACACTTGTCATTGAAAATGTTGAAACAAAAGAACAAACCGAGCTCAAAGTACAGGGTGTGTTTATTGAAATTGGGTATGAAACTGACACCAGCATGGTGGGTGACCTGGTTGAAACAAATAAAGCTGGTGAAATTGTTGTTGACCTTGCGTGTAGAACTAAAACACCTGGTTTGTTTGCAGCAGGTGACATGACCGTGACACCGTACAAGCAAACAGTTATTTCTGCAGGCATGGGTGCAACAGCTGCGCTGGAAGCGTATAAATATCTTAATAGTCTATAACAGGGTGTGTCCCGAATCTTGCTTTTTGTGCAGGAGGGATAGCACTGCGAAGGTTAACGCTCGCATCCGCTCGCTGATTCTACGTCGGCACCCCTGCATAAATCGGGGTGCCTCCGAACAGACTTCAAGGCAGTGCTATCCCTCAGAAAGACTCTCGGGACATACCCTCTATAACAATAAAGCTTAAATACAATTACCTAATTCTCAGGAGTATGAGTCAACAACAAGGAGCAGGCATTGTAATGCGGAATTTGCGCATTCTTGAAGCATTGCAAAAAGGACCTGAAAGACTTGAAACAATCGCTGAAAACGCTGGTTATCTTCCTCAGCAAGTACGTCGAGGTCTTAGACAACTTGAAGAGCAAGGCATTGTAGCTGAACAGCAAGGTATTGAAGAGAGTACTGCAGCACCAGATAATGGATTGTATGCAGCGGTAAATGGGGATGCTGCCAGAGTCTTGGACATGGTTACTCCATGGATCGAAGCTGCTCGTGAATCATTCTATGAAATTGCTAAAGATGCTGCGCGCATCATTATGACTAAATCATGGGAAGGAGCACACATACAAGATGTGCTGTTGTTTGGTTCAACACTCACGTCAGATAAGCCAAGTGACATTGACCTTTTAATTCTTCACAGTGGAGGACATAAACTTGTTGACTGGGACATATATGATAATGATGCATTAGCTAATATACAATATGATGCTCAACCAGATGCACCTGGAAACACACGATATGATGGTTTTGAGGTGTTAATGAATGCAGGGTACCAAGAAGGTGCTGACAGGCATGATACTGTTGTCAAGCATATTGGTGAACGCATTGCACACCTTGAAATGGGTACACTTTCAGAAGATAGACTTCGTAGAGCACGAGAAAATCCACAATCACATTCTTACATGGATGTTCATGGAATTGCAAATTTGTTTGACGTGCATGTTCTTAATACCCACTTGTTAGGTGTTGAACCAAATAGACCTGGAGGATGGCTGGGATTCATGGGAGCAACCTACACAGAAGAAGGAAAGGCACGAGTAATTGCTGAATGGGATGAAGAGCGTGCAAGAACTATTGCATCATGTGAAGATCCAATGTACTGGCATACTATTTTATCCACAGGTAAATTGTTTGATGTGAAAACAGGAGATTTTACAGTTGGTATAGAAGACAAATACCCGGGTGTATTAGAACTATTTCCTTCTGAGCAATCAAGTCAATGAGGCCTGTACTCTTCCCAGCTTACTTTGCCTTGCTGGATAACTTCTTTTAACTTTCGTTCATGCGTACTTAATTTACTGCTTCCAGTTTTGACTTCAACAAACACCACTTCTTTGATGTCTTTTTCATCCATTCCCTTGAACACTAGAAAGTCTATTGGTTTTCCAATAAAACGTGCTTCTGATGGTTTGTAGTTGAAACCTGGCAGGTAAGGTGCAAGCTGCTCTGAAAGCTGACCACTCAACACTGAACGTGATCGTTTTACTGCATCGCCACGGATGCCAGTGACTTTATCTTCCCATTCTTTGTTGGTTGTGTACTCGCCAATGCGTCGACCGATGAGGTAACCGAGGAAAATGAGAGCTAGGGCAATGAGTATGATTACTAAGATAACAATAGGAGATATGATCATAGAAAATGGCAGAATTGGGAAGTTAATAAAGTTTTTGAGCTAGTGCGGAGCAAAACTGCCCACATCCAGTGGGCAGAGAATAACGCCGAGACCCCTGCATAAATCAGGGTCTCGGCTGATAAACTCCAAGGCACTAGCTCTTTTAAAGTAAAAACCGTATTTTCCAAAACAAATAAATACTTTCTACCTTTACTAAATACATGCGATATGTAAAACATGCCATTGAAGCTATTGAGCAAGAAACCAGGTATGCGCTTCAAACATTTGAGCGTGAAACAAAAAAGCTTTTGCGCAGGTACATCAAGGTCATACTTATTATTCTTGCATCCTTAGGAATTTTGTTCTTTTTCAAAAAGGTCTTAATCATGGCTGTTTTCTTGGCAATCAATGCTGTAGTTGCTTTGATTTGGATGTATTTCCATAATAGAATTATTGCCATAGAATTTATCACGCTCACGTCGTTGATATGCTTGTACGCGTTTGGTGTAAAAGCAGGTGTGTTTTTTATGCTTTTATCTATACTCCTACATAATTTTATCACCACTAATATGTCAATGAACAATCTCTTGAACATATTCCTGTCCCCGTTTATTTTGTGGCTGCTCAGTTTTTTTAGTGGTATGGGAATTGTAGCAATGGCATTATGGCATGTTGTAATAGTCAATGTGCTGTTCTTTATTTTAGTACTGTTGTTGCACACTGGCCGCATGCATAAGAGAATCATCTACTTAGTAACACATATTGCGTGGACTTGGTTCTTATTTAGAAACTTTGCTGAGCCTGTACTTGGATTGTTTGTTTAACGATCAACAAACAGCTTATGCTTTTCCTTGCCTTCAAGTTCTGAGAGAATACGCTGCATAACAATCTTCTTAGGATCTGGCATGAGCTTAACACGCTTCTTAAGATCTTCAAAGTTTTCAAACTCTTTATCTTTTCGCGCTTCAATAATCTCCCACATGTGCTTTTTACCAAGACCAGGTAGGAGCTCAAGCTGATGCATTCGTGTTGTTAAAGGAGCTGCCTTATTGAAAAATTCAACAAAACGAGGCTCGTTCTTAGTAACAAGGGTTTCAACAACATGCTTAAGTTCAGAGTTAGCAGTAGTGGTTAATTTTTCAACAGATAACTTTCCTGCAATGTGATGGATTTTCTCACGTTTCTCAGTACCAATGTATACTTCTTCGTACGGTTGAAGAAATACTCCTGGTTTAGGTACGAGTTCTAAAAGTGTGAAGTGTTCTGTACCAATAGCTTGAGCTATAGGTGTCTTTTTGTGGCTTGGCCGTTTATCAAATGGGTAGCCATGCTGCAAGAAGTCAAGTACTATTACATGTTCCTCTTTTGCTCGTCGTTCAGGTTCCATAAGCTACACTCCAACTATGTGTCTTCCTGTTCAGGTTTTTCTTCAGGAGATGAGTCAGCTTCAGGGGATGCTTCTTCAACCTTTTCAGCATCAGATGGTTCTGGTGGTTTTTCATCTGCAGCTTCAGCCTTTTCTTCTTTTTCTTCCTTCTTTTCTTCGGCTTCAGGTTCTTCAGCTTTTTCGACTGGTTCCGGCTCTTTAGGTGCGGGTACACTGATTTCCTTTTTAGTGGAAACATACGGTTTGATTGTTTCAACAATCTTTTTTTGATTGTCTGCACTTACAGTAACAGTGTAACCGCTAAAAATAGTTTTTAGTTCTTCAATTGAGCCAGGTAAAAGATCAATAAGTTTGACAATATGTTCTTCTTTAAGACGTGGAACATTGAGGCCTTCTAGTGCTTTCTGTAGCTCTTTAGCTTTGGTAAGATTAAGATGTACAAAGTTTTTAAGATACTCATCTGTTTTGGTTGCCCTAAAGTTGAGTTCTTCATCACGTTTGTAGATTTTCTTAAGATCATCTTTAAGCTGTGCCATTGTAATTGGCGCTTCAGATAGTATATTCATGCTTGACATTGTAATAAGACCCTCGTTATTGTTTTACTAGGTGCACTGGGTGCACAATAAGACTTTTTTCTTTACCTTTATTGTTGATTGCAACAGTATAACAAGCTCCTTGTTGGCCAGTGACTTGACCAGCACTGCCATGAAATCGATAATGGTATGCCCCTTTTTGATAGGCTGAATTAGCCTTAAGCACTACTTTATCACCTTGTTTGAACTCTTGAAAGAATTTAACAAGGCTCAGTTTACCTTTTTCTCTACAAGATTTCTTTAGTTTATACCTTGTCCCTCTGCGGGATCGTCCTTTTCTTTGTACCATACGTAATCACATATTCAGTGTTTAATAGGCTAGGGTTCTGTTCCCCCTATTTAAATGTTGCTATTACCCTAAAACCTTAATATTCAGCCTTTTCAGGCAGTTTACTCCATGGTCTTTGATTACAGACCTTTTAGTTTCTCTGTTAATTCAGCAATTTCTTGCTCAATACGGATATACTGGGGGTCAGATGCTAGTGCTTGCTTTAGTTGCGGTGGGTGTGGAGCCGGAGGCAAATTTGATGCCTTTTTAGCTGGTTTTTTATTCATAGGCTGTGGGTCTTCAACAAGCGTGTCCAGTTCCTTCATGAGATTCTGTTCTACTTGCCCTGATATCTTAAGATCATGCTGTTTTTTTGGCTTATCAAGAAGTCCAAAGGTAAGAAATTTCTTGAGAGTTGCTAGACTAAAGCGTTTATGCTTAAGTCCTACTTTGGGTTTCACTGCTCGCTTAATTCGCAGTTGTGTTTTCTTCCCCATTCTACCAAATTTTCCAAGCCGGTTTCTAATCCCTTTAAGCCTGGCAAGTTTACCTGACTTGTGCAAGTTGTAAAACATTTCATCACGAAGCCACGCTTGTGTCTTTACACAGACCAATGCAAGAATAGCTATGTATGCAATGAGCAAGTAGACCTTGTTTAGTAAGAGTGAAAATCCAAGGTTGAACAAAATTGATTCTTTTAAAAGACTTTCACTAATAACAAAAGGATTTAGCGAAGCAAATGTCTTGAACAATGGCGGCATACTTTCAAGTGGAAGGATGGTACTTGAAAAAAACAACATAACACTTGCTACAGTAATTGAGGCAAGAGTTGTTAGTTCTTCTGATTTAAAGATAATACCAATGAGGACACCAGTAAGGATGAAAAAGGTTACAATGAAGAAGAGGACAAAGGGTGTCTTGAAAAAGGAGGGGATAAGTGACGTGTCAAAAAAGAGTGATGAGACAAGCAAGAACACTGCGACTTGCATGACCATGATAATGAGTGTAGTAAGATAGGTTCCAAAAAGGAAGGTTATTTCATGAGTGGGTGTTATGTAGTTACGGAAAAATGATTTTGATTTCTTTTCAACCATGACCAGCGTGGAAGCAAGAAGAATACTGGTGATCATAACAACCAACACAATAAGAGTGGGGAATAAATAGTTGAAATGTGTTTCTTCATCAGCAATCGGAACTATTTTTGTTGTAAGGGGATTGACAATTTTTTCAGCGCTGGTAATTTCAACAGTTGTTGTCAAACGCTTCATTTCATTCAGCGAAGTTTGCATCTGGTTAAGGAGGGAAAGGCTACTCTCAACATCTGTTTTCACATTGTCAAGAGCAGCTTTCACCGTGCCTTTCACAGCTTCTGCTGAATTTAGTTTCTGGTTGACATCAGAAGCATAATTCCTAAGAAGTGCAATATTCATTTGCATTTTTTGGTCTGAATCAGACAAGTCACCGCGGTAATCTGCAAACTGTTCTTCAGCCTTATCAAGGTAGTACTCAATCCCGGTTTTATTACCACGTAATATATTTATTTCTGCGTTTAAGAGATCAATAAGGTCGTCTGCTTCACGCATTGATTCGTAGGCAAGCTTACGTAAGAAAGCAATTTCTGTTTCAAATCTTGCTACAGTTTGATTCCCTGTTTCAATAGTTAGATTCAGATTGTTAATGTTATTCTTCATACGTGCTGCTTCTTGTTTGATAGTGTCACTTTTTTGTGTGAGCCCAACAAGAGTAGGAATACGCTCATCAACAAGTCCTTCTGTTTTCTCAAGGCGGGTAAGAAGATCTTGAGTTAATGAAATACTCACTTCTTTTGCCTTGTCACCCACCTCTGACGAGAGAGTGCTAATGATACTGTACACTAGATTGACATTAGAATAATCCACATGGAACGTGATATCCTGTGCAAGATCCTGCGAAATGACAAGGTTCTGAGGAAATACTAAACACACATTAGACTCCCTGGTTTTGACTCGTTCAATACAGCTCCCTTCGGTTGGTTCTTTTGTTACGGCAAAGTCACCCTGGCTAAGTTTGTCAACCAATGAGTTGGTAAAGTCTGTGTAGCCAGGAGAATACACACCCACATTAAGCTGGTACTGTTGCGTGTTACCAAAAGCAAGACCAAGAAGGGTAATAAGGACTATTGGTCCAAATATGATAATAAGCGCTGAACTCTTTGACCTTGTCAGTAGTTTGAGATTCTTTTCAATAATTTTCTTAAGTTTGTTCCATTTCATTTTGTTGTTATCTTCTCAAAAATTTCATTGAGACTTGGCCTGTTAAGGTATAAGTCAGTAATCTGCTCATTGAGTTGTTCAAGCACATGAATAAGGTAATACACTAGTTTTTCAGCTTGTTCTGAGTAAATAACTAGTTTTTTCCCTTCACGACGCATGCGAGTAATGGGATAATTTTGTTGCTGTTGTAAATGGCGTATAAGCTCGCCATAGTTTGAACTTTTGAGCAAAAGGTGGAGCTCTTGATTTTTTGAGTATAATTTCTTAAGGTGGGAGACACTGTCTTGTTTAACAACACGACGATCATGAAGAATAGCAATCCTATCACAAAGGTTTTCAATCTCATCCAAGAAGTGAGATGTAAGAATAATGGTTGTACCGTTCTTGTTAATACGCTTTGCTAATTCCCACATTTGTTTCCTGAGGACAATGTCCAGGTCAGCAGTTGGCTCATCAAGAATGAGAATTTTAGGATTGTGTACTAGTGCGCACGCAATATCAAGTCGTTTTTGCATTCCTCCTGAGAGTTCAACTGCAAGTGTGTGTTCTTGCTGCGGTAAGCCCACAAGATCAAGAACTGTTTTGATGTTTCTTTCTAAGACATTGTGGCGGATGCCATACATTTCACCAAAGTATTCCAGGTTTTCTCTAACAGTAAGGTCATCATAGAAACTTGGTCGTTGTGTAGCAAAGCCAAACAAGCTTTTTACTTTGTCACGATTCCGGCGAACCGATAGATAGTTTTCTGTTGCAGTGGCATTGTCTAATAGCCCACCCATGTGAAGCTTAATGTCACCACCATCTGGTTTAAGAAAACCAATGAGTAATTCAAGTAAAGTGGTCTTGCCAGCACCACTTAAACCAATGATGCCAAAGATTTCATTTTTGTGAACATCAATGTTTATATTTTCAAGAATTGGCTTGAGGGAAAAGCTTTTTGAGAGGTTTTCAATGCGAAGAAGCGGGCTAGAAAGAAATCTACTACTATCTAAGTCCCCCTTTTTTCCAATGTCAACCATTATAGCTATTTCTGGTGCTTTGGCTTTATAAATATTGCTACTGCTGCCTTGGAGTTTGTTCGCAAAAAGCCCGATTCATGCAGGGCTTTTTGCGTTTATTCTACTCGCTGGATGCGAGTAGTCATGCTCCGCAGTAGTAAAAGAAGAAATAAACACAATGAAAAAATTAAACTTCCACAAGAACTTCTTTCTTTGCACGCCTTTTAGCAACTTGATTTGCTAAATCCCAATAAAAAAGAATAAATCGCTTCATTTCAGGACTATTCTTGTTGAGTTTGTACATGTTTGACTTGCCACTCACCCTAGTCTTCACAATCATTTTCTTTTTTTCAAGAGCTGGAAGTAAGTCTTTCAAAGTAGAATACCCAACTTCTGCATTTTCAGCAATATCAGCCATAGAATAATCAAATTGGTCAAAGACTACTAAAAAATCCATGACTTTATTGGTAGGACTCTCTCCAAAGATCTCTAAAAACTTCGATTTCCCTACATTTTTGTTAAGTACCATATATCCGCCTCCCGGACTTTTCATGATTTTAGACCAATAAACTGAATAAACTATATAAACTTTTGTAACCCTATGTTAGTTATAAAATAGCCGATGTTAGCTATAAATAGAAAAATTTAAAATAGAACAGGATCTCAAATTCCAAAATAGAGGTAAAAATGCAAGATTTAGACCCCTTTGAAATAGCTGTGCTAAAAGTAATGCACTCCAGGAGTGTGTATGGAACACACCATAAGAAAATAGAAACAATTATGAAATCAGGCTTTCCCAAACATGAGTTAAAGAACATAAAAAATGCAATTTACTCACTAATAAAAAAAGGTTTCATTGTTTGGTACAATAAATCCAAGAAAGATATACAGTTGAATAAGAATAAGGCGGAAGAAATTGTAGAGATCATTATAAGTACTTTAGAAAGATAACGGCTAATATGAAACCCTTTGGTTTTTATAGAAAGTTATAAGTAGTAGTTCTCGT
>CAYFJX010000003.1:0-200680 GCA_964343705.1 uncultured Methanosarcinales archaeon | reverse complement strand
AAGCCATACTTCACAACCTTTTTTTAAACCTAATCAGACTCTCGGGACACACCCTATTTCTCCGAAACGCTTAAATACCATCTGCTAGCCCATTTTTATATGGAATTCAGCGAGAGCTATTTGGAAGTATGGACACAGTCTGCAGTAGAGACTTTAGCAGACCCACGAGTACTCAGATTCTTGCTGGAAGCACATGGTATCACAGCACCACCAGCTGGGTTTGCTGAGCACTACATACGCACGTTCGACACAGCAATGCGTTCCTACGCAACAAGTTGGTTACAAAATGTTCAAAGTCATCAAGAAGCAGAACTATATAAACAAATGGCCCAGCACATGAGACACGAGGGTGTGTGGGTTGATCTTGGCTGTGGCACAGGACACTTAATTGCAGCATCTGACCATGACAAAGTCATTGGCGTTGATATTAATGGCTACCAATTGCAACTTGCAGAGGCAACACTCCGAGCAGCTGGAAGAGCAGTACAACGTTTTGGAGGTTCATATATTTCTTTTGCTGAAGAACGAGAGGGTTTTATTGTGAAACCAGACCCAGTGCTTGAAGAAGTTGACTTGAATGGCACTATACTTTTATGTGATGACATGACAACCATGCACAACACCATAAGAGTTTTATACAACCAGGGTGTAAAAGCAGACACAGTGAGCTTTACCTTATTTGGTGGCAATGCAACCTATGAAGGTCTCAGATTCATTGAAGGTATAAAAAAGCATGCTGCTGAAGCAGCTGGAGTAGAGTACAAAAGTTCATTTGAAGACCTAGATACATTTTCATTTGTAGATACAGTCATACAGAATGTTCACAAGATATGTCGTTCAGGAGGCAGGTTTTATATGGGTATTCGCGAAGCACATCAAATCAAGGGATTTGAAGAACTTTCAGGGTATGATCTTCAAGCTGCACATGCAAACAGAATTGAAATAGTAAAAGCGCATGAGATTGGAACACTCGATGAAAACAAAATTGCAAATGGTGTTACAACCTCAGCACATTATAGAGGACCAGAAGAATTAACACCTGAACAACAAGCAGCAGCTGACAATGCAGAATATAAACTCACACTTGTAGAAGCAATAGTACGGTGAATATAATGCCACTAGAATACAGACCCCAACGAGAAGATGAAACAGTTGAAGGAATTGTAGCAATTATGCGACATGAACTAGAGGGTACATTAACACGAGAATCAGTTGATGCTTACATTGCAGAAAACCCTCAAGATATCAAAGGGTATGTTATGAAGGCAGTGATAATTCAAAGAAGGCATCCTGAAGAATCACTTGAAATGCTTGATGGTGCTCTTGAGTACTTTGGTGAGAGTGATCTCCTGTTCCACATGAAAGGTATGGCACACGAATTTACAGGGGATAGGGACGCTGCAATTGAATATTTTCAAAAAGCAATTGCAGTTAATGAACTTAATGTTGCATCCCGTATTAGTCTTGCTACCTTTCTCAATAGAACAGGTCAACATGACAAAGCAAGAGAATATTGGAAAGATTTAATCAATTTAATGCCTGAATTGCATGTTGGATGGAATGGTCTTGCACGTAGCAGCATCTTCACAGGAGATTATGATAGAGCAGTAAAACATTACACGGCTGCATTGTTCTGTGCAGAAAATAATGAAGATGAAATAGACCAATCACGATACCTCTCATGCCGAGCGCATGCTTATTTTCAAAGAGACACAAAAGGTGACTTTGACGCAGGGATTACTGATATTCGAAAATCACATGAGCTAGATCCCAAAGAAGGTGCAGGAATCTTAAAGCTTGGAATAGAGAAGTTTGTAAAACAAGGAAATCTTAAAAAAATGATACAATTAGAAGAAACACTTCTTGAACTCTACCCTGATGGTGCAGGAGATCTCACTCAGTATTATGCACTTGGCACAGCGTATGTAGTAAGTGGACAGGGTGAAAAAGTCAACCCCCTATTTGAACGTGGGATAGCGAGTGGAAATGACCCTACAAAATTACTTGAACTGCAAGGTAAATTACTTACAGAATCAGGAAGACTGGAAGACGCACTTCCAGTATGGGAAAAACTGGTTAGAGAATCAGGGGACATGTTTTATGCTGTTAATATCATACAGATTGCAGAACAGTTAGGCGATACTGCTAAAGTTAAAAAATACCAAGCAGCACTGCGAAATGACCCAGAAGCAGTAACTCAACTACTTGCGCGATTCGGACCTGAAATAATTCCTGTTGCACTAGGAATGCAACTAGATGAATACGACAGAAGAATACAAGGAGAACTTAGTGCGGACTATAGAAAACTTAACAGAGCAAGAAGACGATTGGAAAGCCAGGGAGTTGATATATCTGATCTACCCAACCTACTCAGTAATGAAACAGAAAAACCAAAAAAACAAACAACAGTAAGAAGAGAAGGAGAAAAGATTGGTAGAAATGATCCTTGTCCGTGTGATAGTGGAAAAAAGTACAAGAAATGTTGTGCTCGATGTTAATTCTTTCTAAATAATCCAGGTATCATAAACATAAAGCCGGCAAACGGATCTGCAATCTCATTTGGGCTAACAACGAAATGTTTGTAAGCAAAGTACCCTCCAACAATCAATAATGCTAAGAAAACCATGACCGCAATCATCAACCAATGTGCATGTTTGTGATGCATACCATCTTTGACTTTTAGATGTGGTGCGTCTTTTGCAGCAGCATCAATTGTTGCATTGATGACAGTTTGATCATGACCATGCTCCTTAAGGCTTAGTTCAATATCATGCAAAGAATGACCAAGTTGTATTTGCTGCTTTGCCCATGTGACAAGTTCAGGTGATGTCATGGATTACGTTAGGAGTATCTGGCTATAAAAAGTTTATGGGGGATTAAGAGAAATCAGTTTAAGCATAAGCTTTTTCTTAATATCTAACATTGCACAGTTTTAACTGCGCCTTTGGCGCAGATTACATAAGATTAATCTGTGCAGTTAAAATATTCTTTGATTTTTTAGAATTTGCTGAAGTTAGATTTTCAAAACAGAAAACTTTTTATAGAGATTATACATAATATAACTCATATGATTGAATGTGAAACAACTGCAAGGAAATGGGGAAATTCTCTAGGAGTAACACTCCCTAAAGAATTAATAGAAAAAGAGCATATTAAAGAAAATGATAAAGTAAAAATACTAGTCATTAAACAAGATGACACACTCAAGCGAACGTTTGGAATACTTAAAGGAAAACTAGGAAAAGACACACAAAAAATTAAGGATCAAATAAGACGAGAATTATACAATGACTGATGAATTCTATTTCTTTGATTCGTATGCAATCATAGAAATCCTTGAAGGGAACAAAAGATTAGACCCTTATAAGGATGCTTGTATCATAACAACGCGGTTAAACTTATTTGAAGTTTTTTATTTCATATTGCGCCAAGGTAGAGAAAAAGAATACCCTAACTTCCTAGAAGAATACAACAAGTTTACTGCTCATTTTGATGTTGATATAATTTCAAAAGCCGTAAAGCTTAAACATGCATTCAAAAAAAGAGGCCTGTCAATGACAGATTGCATAGGGTACATTCTTGCAAAACAATTACGAATAAAATTTCTCACTGGAGACAGGGAATTTAGAGACTTAGAAAATGTGGAGTTTGTAAAGTAAGAATGTCATGCAACCTATTCAACATACCTTTTCTCATACCTTTCCAATGCTTCGTCAGCAAGCGCGTCAAGTGCCGCAGTAACCCTCTTCTCTCCCACAAAAGTATCACCAATATTAGAACGGGTGTGAGCATATCGATCTCGTAAATCTTGATCCCCATTCAAAGTAGTCTCAAAGAAGTAATCCAAGTCACGCAACCCCATCTCAGTATTAGAAATAGGACTAAAGACTCGTGACTTAGCACGGTCATACAACTCCCTCATCTCAGCAATATCAGTCATAAGCAATCACATCAGAAAAAGCACAAATAACTTAGTTTTCGATCATTTCAATCTCAATGTTCAATCCTTCAGGGATTGGCACACGCATAACCAAACGAAGAGCACGCTCGTCTATACCTAAGTCTATCAAGCGCTTGTGTACTCGCAGTTCATACCGTTCCCAGGAAGCCTTACCATCTCCACATGGACTTTTACGTGTAGTTAGCTTAAGCTTCTTAGTAGGCAAAGGAATTGGACCTCTCATGTCCACCCCAGTCTTATCCGCGATTCCAGCTATGTACTCACAGACACCATTGATTTTGTTAATGTCTGCGCATACCAGTTTGATTCGTGCTTTTTGCATTTTTTATACACTCGCAGACAATATCTATTTGATTGTTGTCTGCTTGTAATGGTAAAGGGGATCTAATAGTCTTGTCCTTTACCATACCCTCATAGTGAACTTCAGTTCATCATGGTTATTGTAATAAATGAAAATAAAAAAATTAGGGAGTTTATCCCATCTTTTTCTCAACCATATCTATGCACATACCAGCAGCAACAGTTGCTCCTGAGTCTCGGATAGCGAATCGAGCAAGTTGAGGAATGTCCTTTTGCTTCTCGATAACTAATGGTTGAACAGGTTTTAGCTTGATAATAGCTGCGTCCCCGTTTTTGATAAAGTCTGGGTTTTCTTCCAGTACTTCACCTGAAGCAGGGTTTAGCTTTTTCTCAATTGCTGTAACCTGACAAGCAATCTGTGTAGTGTGAATGTGGAATACAGGTGTGTAACCAACAGTCACAACAGTAGGGTGGTTTAGTACAACAATTTGTGCTGTAAACTCTTCAGCCACCTTAGGTACACTGTCTGGGTGTCCCATAACATCTCCTCGTGTAATATCTTTCTTTCCAATACCTCGTACAGAAAGTCCAACGTTGTCACCAGGTTCTGCTTGTTGAATCTGTTCGTGGTGCATCTCAATGGATTTAATTTCTCCATTTACACCTTTACCTTCTCGGCCAGGAACAACAATGATTTTGTCGTTGATCTTCATAACACCAGTTTCAATTCTTCCAACTGGAACAACACCGATTCCTGTGATGTTATATACATCTTGGATAGGCATCCGTAGCGGAAGATTTGTTGGTTTTTCAGGTTGTTTAAGTGCGTTAACTGCGTCAAGAAGAGACGGTCCTTTGTACCAGTCCATCTTTTCTGCTTTTTTAGCAATGTTTTCACCGTGAAGGCTTGCACATGGAACAAATGGAATTTCGTCAGGTTTAAATCCAACGCTCTTAAGAAGAGCTCCGACTTGTTCTTTAACTGCGTTGTATTTTTCTTCTTTGTACTCAATACCTGGCATGTCCATTTTGTTAACAGCAATAATTATTTGCTGTACACCAAGTGTTTTAGCAAGGAATACGTGTTCCTTTGTTTGAGCCATAATACCATCATTAGCTGCAACAACAAGAACTGCTGCGTCAGCTTGTGATGTTCCTGTAATCATGTTCTTAATGAAATCCTTGTGACCAGGTGCATCAATAATAGTGAATTCATACACGTCAGTCATGAACTTTTTGTGAGCCAAGTCAATGGTAACTCCACGTTCTCGCTCTTCTTTAAGATTATCCATAACAAATGCAAACTCAAAGCCGCCTTTTCCAAGTTCCTCAGCTTTGTCTTTTAGTTTTCGCATAGCTGCTTCGTCAACATTGTTTGTATCGAATAGGAGTCGTCCTACTGTGGTACTCTTACCATGGTCTACGTGACCAATGAATACAAGATTTAAGTGTGGTTTTTCTTTTGCCATATGTAAATTCCCTCCGTCTTTTTCAGCGCCTCTGCAACTGCGTTGCAGAGAGCGGACCTCCCCATAAACGCAGCATTGCTCGACTGGCCCACCCCAACATGAGTGGACTATCGCACCATCGCAAGATGCTGTTATTGGAATATAATGGTTGTTTTAATGGTTATTTTAGCCAATATTGGCTATTTTAGCCTTAAGAACAGCCACCCCTTTATAAATGTTTTGTAGGCTAGAGTATATAAATGAATCCAAAGGAA
Organism: uncultured Methanosarcinales archaeon; assembly: GCA_964343705.1. Lineage (GTDB taxonomy): Archaea > Nanobdellota > Nanobdellia > Woesearchaeales > UBA12501 > JAUSFM01. Next base: position 194,696 of record CAYFJX010000003.1, on the reverse strand, counting down.
GAAACCAGTAAAAACCCCCTCTATATAATTACTCAACTCGCGTTACTCTGGGCATGGTACGTCTGAAATCAGAAGCAGCTGAATATTTTGCCCTATCAGCAAGGGATTCATAACCAATACTGCCATGATGCCAGATGTTATGTAATATTCTAACGCACTCTTGAAAAAATCCCAGAGGATGACCAGGCATACCAAGAAAATCCACTGGATTGCCATCATGTCGAAGATATCGAGGATTTTCATCACCACACGCATGCACATTGAGTCCAAGTCCCCTATTTTCAGGGTGTGTAGCAAGCTCCGGTATGACACCAGCATAAGTACGCCCAGCAGGGTGCACCCCATTATATGAGCAAGAATCTAGAGTCCCATCAGGCCTAAAAGCAATTCCAATAACACCATACTGGCCAATATGATCTGACAACAAAGCAACCTGCGCTCTGTAACCTCTGGGTACATCCAACATTCTTGAGAGAGGAAGTCTTCGCACAGAAAACTCCCTACCAACATCTTCCGACAGTGATGCAATTGCTTCGTCAAGTGAGGTTACGTCCATACATGAAGAGAAAAGAGAAATTGTATTTAAGCGTTATGCAACACGCTCTGCAGAAAGAATAAGTATTGGTTCTGGTCTTTCAAAGTATGTCCTTCTCACATATGTCTTCACTGGGTCAAAGCCTTGTCCTTCAAGTTCAACACGCAATGCTGTAACATCATCTGCAGCTCCAACAACTTTTTGACCATGCACTGCAACAAACTGATCAGGATATTGTGTGCGGATAGTGTCATAATACCTATCAAAATATTTTGCATCTGCTCCAAACACTGCTAACTCAGCTGCAAGTTTACCTACATCAATATTCGTAAGCTCTGGTGGAAGTCTCGGTTGCATAATGGAATTATAGAAAGTGGCAGATAAAAAGGTTGTGGGTTATAATAGTGTAAAAAATTCTTCTCTGGTTAACTCTGCTTGTTTTAATATTGCCAACAAAGTTCCAGGTGCTAATTCTTTGTGAAGAGGAACTGTTACCCTATGATAAGGTTTCTCATATCTTCGTAGCTACACATGACTTCCTGTTTGATGATGCACAAAGTAATTGCAGTGCTTAACCAAAACTTTAATCACAACTTTCCCAGAAATACGTGGTAACTTAGGCATACACTTCCACCACTTCTTCAGTAGGTGGAATATCTTCGCCATCTTTTTTCAAGCTCTCTATATAACCTTGAATAGCTTCTTTGATGTTTGCAAGCGCCTCTTCTTTTGTTTTTCCCTGTGATACACAACCAGGCAGACGAGGACACTGTACAACACACCATTCATCTTCTTTTTGCAGAGTTACTTTCCATTTCATTTTATTGAGTATATAGTGTTCAAGATTTATATACTTTTTGTCTGTTATCATATTCTCACCTCCTTTTTGTTTTTGAATATAAGGGCGCCGCCGCTGGGACTCTCACCCAGATAACAGCTGAGACTGCTAACCTGGGTTTTGAACCCAGAGATCCTTTCGGAAAAGCAGGTTTCAACTGCTCCCTCAACCAGGTTGAGGATCGGCGGCATAAGGAAACTTATTTATAGTAGTTTCACTATTGTTTCTTTAGGTTTCAACTGCTTCCACAACCTGGTTGTGGATTTTCTTTTTATTTTCAAAGTACTAAGAAATAGTTCTTACACTACTAATTACAAATACGCTTTATATGTTTTACCTAGAAATTTCCGAAAGAATTTTGGTGAGTCCGAAATTAATTCAACTCAACCAAACTCAACAAGTGCAATGTGTCAACCTTAATACAAGCCTTTGGAACAAACTATTTAAATGCAGATCACAGTAAAACTAGCATGTCAATTGACAAACCAGTGCAAGAAGCATCAAGGGAAAACCCTGTGCTTATAACTAAAGGAAAGCTTGCAACAGGCCAGTACTATGATCTTGGACCAGTACACAATGATCCTTGGACCTGTGGTATGAGCGAGTATAAAGGAATGCATGTTGTTGGTGTGAAAACAGATCAAGGAATTGTTATACATCCTCACTTGTTGTATTGTCCAAACCCACCAAAAATGCCACCACGTCCTGAACCAGTTACAAAAATAGAATTACCAGAGTGGCTTACTGACTCGTACACTGCAAATCAAACGCCTGAGTCTCAAACCGATCACCATTCACAATAATTTCTAGAACATGTTTGCCAGGATAGTGCTTTCGTGTGGTCATTTGTTTGAAAGAATGTTTCTTGGTAAAATGTAGTTTTTCCTTTTTTGCTTTTTTGATTGCGAGCTTAAACACTTTATCAGATAACTTGCCATTTGCTTTGACAAAATGTATTGCGTAATCAATCATTAAGTTTTGTTCTTTTTGTGACTCCAGTTCTAAGGAAAAATTCAAGTATCCACCTTGTTGTATTGTTGTATTGGTAATTGCTAACTTTTTTACTTTCACTGCTGGTTGCCCATACCCTAACAACATTAATGCGCCTTTGTGTCCACGCTTCAACAACGTTCGCAATGCATGTTTAATCAACCAGTTACGATTTGTGCTTGCGCCTTTTTGCCATTTTTGCAAGAGTGCAACAACAATGTCTGGATTATCTTTTGAAATATCATTGAGGTTATTTGCAACACTTCTTCGCACATACAATTCTTTGTCATCTTTTAACATATCTAACAAGTGTAAAATTGGTTTTGGATCTTTTTTGTATTTTCGCAGTGGCTTACACAAGGGAAGACGTGGTCGTGTTCCTTCTGAAACAAGACGTCGCACATGCACGTTTTTGTTCTTTGCCCACTGCGCAAAGAGCTTAAGGGTTTTGTCTTCATACTTTTCTATAAATGGTCGCACTACGTTTTCAGAACTAAAACGACTAGTCATTTCTTTTAGTGCGTGCATGGCAATGTCGTAATGGTCAATGCCTTCTGCTGCAACATACTCAGTCACCGGTATGTGAATCAAGCTATCCCAGTCGGTTTTTCCTGGCTCAACTGAAAGTTCAGGACCAAGTGAGTTAACAAGAATTTTTGCTGCCTTTGGAAAATCATTTGGCAAGAACTTCTTGAGATTGTGTTGTATAAGCTTTCCACGAGGACCAAAATTAAGAGGAGCAAGCTTGGGATTAATTGCGTTGACAAAGCCTTTGTCATCAAACTTGTTCCATGCTTTTTTTATTCTACTTGCAAGGATCTTAAGAACACGTGGATTATATGCTTCGCGAAGTTGGAAATCTACCATAAAACAAAAAAAGAAAATAGATTATAAAAATCTATCCCACATAACTCAAACTTTTCTTCCGCTGTGTATCTTGCGCATTCTTAGTCTGTGACATAAGACTCTGCAGTTTCTGTTCAAACTTCTCAGCTTGGTCAAGAAGTGGTTTAGGATCCATATCCATACCAAGGTATTTATCAAGAACTTTAATTATTTCAGCTGCTGCCTTACTATCAGGCAACCCAGTACTTGTCTCTGCAAAGATGCAAGACAATGTAAGTTTCTCTTTAATCAACAAAGCACCTGTAACACCAATGATAATTCCTTCTTTTAATGGTTCCACTCGTGCTTTTGCAAGCTTTGCCCCTAGCTTGGGCGAGTTTGTATAATAAAAACATTTAGCCTCAGATTTTGAACCTGAACCACCAGGCATTGCTGCACCACCTGCTATAGGAGATGCAACACCTTCAAGACTGATTACTTCTTTCGCAGTCAACTGTTTTGCAACCTCACTAATTGCTTTTGCAAGTTTCCATTCAATACCTGCAACACTAGTAATAACATGCATGATAACTAAGTTGTGAGGTTTACTGTAAAAAATACCAATAGGATTTACCAATTTTCCATCGTGGATTGCAACCATGGTTGGGATTTCATCAAAGTGAATGGTCCCAATAAGTTCTGCTTTAAGATTATCAATGAGAAACTCTGTGGTGATTGTTCCAATCAAACCAAAGCCTGGGAATCCTTCTATGATTGTTACATTTTTTGGTTTTTTCTTTAGTTCAATGTTCATTATTGCACCTTAGTCTGGTTTGAATTTTTCTGTGAGTTCTTCTAGTTCCCTCTTTTCTAGTCTAAACATTCGACCAGTTGTCATGGTATCTTCACGTAATATTTCAACTGCTTTTTTCATACGAGTACAACAAATGGTAGCATTCTTAATCAAATCAGCAGAGCTAGAGCCAGAAAGTTCTGTAACTGGTGTATCAATGAGAGGTTGTACCATCTTGTCAAGAGCTTTGCCAAAGCCTTTATATGCTCTTGATCTACGATTTGCAAATCCTCGTGATCTCATTGTGACTTTATCATGGATCTCACTCAACTTACTGAGCTCTTCTGTTGTAAAAGCAGCTGCGTACTGGTTAGCTAACATTTGTTCAGTGTTCTCAACAAATCGTAAGAGTTTCTCTTGCCTGTCCACAAGTTTTGCAAGTAGTTCATCTGTAAAGAAGGTTCTCACCTGACCAATTTTATTTTTGAAATCAGTTGCATCGCTTGACAATGTTAAAGCACCTCCACTTGAACTACTTACAAAAGGGTTTTCAAGATGACCTAAAGACTCACCCAGCAAATCTGCAATTTGTTTAAGTTCATCAGCTTCTTCTTCTTGCAATCTCCATATTTGTGTTTCTGCTTTTTGCACTTGTTTCATATGCTCATACAGTTTTTGTTTGTGTGCATTTATTGCAGCCCTTCGTCGTTCTCCCTCTTCCCTTACATCATCCCGTATCTTGTCTGGAGGTGGAAGTACTTCTGGAAGTTTTCCTGTTTCTTCCCCAAGGTGATCCAGCATGTCACGTGACTTTGCAAGCGCCTGTATGTGTGCATTAAACGCTTCTCGAGGTCCACGAGTTAGCTGATCTCTCTGCTTTTGAACAATCGCAATCATTGCTGCAACAGCAATAGTGTGCGCGTGTCGTGATTGGAGTAGTGGTCTGGGTAGTGGTCGTGCCATAGTATCATCTGTTTATTGTGTCATCACCAAGGTGATGCTTCACCTCTGCCTAAATGTTGACTAAATTCATTGAGTAGTTGAGTAGTAACGTTAAGTGCATTAGTAAACTGTGTTATAAGGTTATCAAGCTGTGCTGCTTGCGCGTTTGTGATGTTAGGGTATTCAGCATGCCCTTGTAGTGCAGTGATAATCGCCCTGATTTGTGTATCAAAATGTTCAAGATGTGCCCATGCTGCATTGTAGGGATCCCAATCAAGTGGTGGAACAGAGTATGCGTATGAATAGCCTCCTCCACCTCGAGCATGATTTGCATTTAGTAAATCTCGAATAGCAGGTACGCGAAATTCTGTTTCGCGACTGTGATTATAATTATTAATAGCCTCTTGGAGATCTTGTAATTGCCGAGCAAAATCAGGAGGAGGTGTTACTGGTGGAACAACAGGTGGAACAGGTGGCACTGTTCGTGGGGCTCCTGGAGGAGTTGTACCCCCTGGTAATGTTGGTGCTGTAGGCACTGCGCCTGCTGGTCCTGCAAAGATTGCACGGATAATGTGGTATATACCCATTAAGATACATACTGACGTCGCAAGTGAGGCAATGCCCTGTGTAAAGTTAAAGCTTGGAATTCCTGCCATTGCTTGCATTGCAAAGCTAAAGTGCACAAGAAGCGCGGCAAGTAAAAAAAACAATACAGCTTTGATTGCATGATTAACACGTGTGTCAGCACCAAAGACTGTGTACATAAGCCAAAGCAGACCTCCAATAGGTGCAATGTATAAGATAAATGTGGAAACCAGAGTGTAACTTTCAATAACTCCTCGAAGCATACTCTCTGGTAAGCCAAGTGAAGAAATTGCCGAGACAACACCTGCAACAGTGATTGCAATGTTTTTGTGTTCTTTGAACACCATTCGGAACACCCAAAAGAATACTGCAAAAAGCAAGATCCAAATGAGTAGTTTTGCCCAGAAAACAAAATTGGAACTCTCTAAAAGATTAGCTCCAAAAATAGGATAAAAAAGTTTGATAATAGCGTCGCCAACATTGCCAATATCTCCAATTGCTGCCTGTGCACTTGGCAGTAACGAGAAGAAAATAGCTAGAGGTACAAGTAATTTGCGTTGGCTTGTTTTCACCATCTTTTAACCATTTATGACACTAAGTCTTTTTAAAGTTTGTTTTATTTTACTAAGCTGCCTGTCTGAACTCTTCAACATTAATATTGCCTTTTTGTCTTTTCCGGGCATCTTCTTCTTGAATAACACGTTCCTGTTCTTCAACATTTCGGACCCAGTCTAGAAGCTTTTCAATCTTTGTGTCAGTTTCTGTCTCTGCTTTAACAAGAGGCATTGCTTCTGCACGCAATCGTTCAATACGAGCTTGTTTCATCCAAATGTCTTTATTTAGTACACCAAGTTTATGAAGCTGGGCATGGACATTTGCCCAAGCACGAATGTTGTTTTGTTTTTTTGCTGGAGTCAGTCCATTAATAACACCAGAATCTGTATGAATTTGATCAAGTGAATCTTCAAGCTCTGTTAGTACATTAGCCATTTCTGTTTCATCTTTAAGTTCTTCTTCTTCATTCGCGCGAATCTCATCCATTAGTGCTTTGATTCGTTTATCTTGAGGTTCTTTGTCTCGCTCTGCCTTGAAAGCAAGCAATGAATAATTTGCTCCTTTTGCAGCAAGTTCTTTAACACGCTCATTGTGTGTCATCTCCCCCACTGCTTTTTCTTGCTTTGCTCCTTTACGTGTAAGACGAGCAACTACTTTGCCTCTTTTTTCTTTTTTGAGTTGTGCATCAATTATTTTTTTATCATTACCTAATTCTTCCCGCGTCTTTTTAGTAAGTTCTTTTAAATTAGCTTTCAGTTTTTGTATTGTTTGCTTTGCTGCAGCATCCAATGCATCCATTTGTTGTTTTACTTCAGCTACTGTTACCATTATGCCAACCCCAGTTGTCGTCGTAATTGTTCATTTTCTTGTGTTAGTTGTATCAATCGATTCAACAATTGATTTTGTTGTGCAATATTCAGATTCCCACCACGTCCAAGATGAGCATTGACTGCTTCAAGTTCCTGTTCAAGTTCCCCTAAACGTCGCTGTACATCAGCGAGAGTTACTGCGTCTGCAGTTCCCCGCTCTGCTTGTTCTGTAAGATTCTGCGCTCGCCGTGTACCTGGAAGCCAGGGTGGTGCTTCAGGTCGTGTATAACGACCTCCTGCCGATGCAAGGGCGTCACGCACATCCAAAACAAGAACCCAAACAATCATTACAGTAAATAAGAGAGCAAATTGTGTAAGCCAATTTACTACCCTAGCAGCACCATCTAATTCTTTAAAACCATCTATTGCCCGTAGTGTCATCAAAAGAACAAGCACGTCAATAAAAACCATTAACACATGTAACCATGTATGATTCCCATATTGTGATTTCAATCGTGATCTAAAAATCATTAATCCAACAAGTGGTGCTGCAGTAATAAGCAAGGCACCAATCAAACCATATTCAACTATTATGTTACGTATCCATGATCCTGGAATACCAAGGACTGAAATTACTGCAATGATACAAGAAACAGACCCAGCCATTCCTGGTGTGAGATTCATTGCAAGACCAGCATAGTACAAACAACTTGCAATAAGAATCCAAATGAGAAGTTTTGCCCAGAATGTTGCACGTTTTCCTTCTTCGCTTTCTTCACCAATAAGTGCAACTTCAATATCTTCAACCCAGCCAAATGCCATGTGTAATGACTTGTACATCATGTCACTCATGTCGCCTTCTTCAGCAAGAGCTGATGGAACAAACGCACTAAGTAATACTGTTAATAGAAATACAAATACTATCATCCTCTTGAATACAGGTTTACTACCCATTGGAGTTTTTAACGCAATTCGAATTTTTAAATGTTGTGATTTAGAAAAATTTATATATCCAACCACCTAAAACATGGATTAAAATAAAAGCATAAAAGGTGATTGCATGAAATTATTACTATCAAAAAAAGGTTTTGTCACAGACTGGGGTGACTTGTTTAAAGGATTCTTTATGGGATTTATTGTAGGAGCAATTATCATTGTACTTGGTTGCAAAGGAATTATTAGCATACCATTATTACCTTAGGTGTGAGAAATGACAACAAGTGCAAAACAAATAGAAGCAATGATGAAGAAAAAAAGCTCTGCCCACAAGTTTTGGGGCGGTCTTATCTTCTTTATTTTTGGACTTTTATTGATTGCCCACCTAGTACAGTATGACCTAGCGATTCTCAAGTACATACCAGAAAAAGTGCTTGTATGGATGGCAGCAGTTGGAAGTACCATCTGCGGATTCTACATGCTGTTTTGGTCCATAACCAAGAGAAAACTAGTTCTATAATTTTTTACTTATTTTTGATCTAGATCAGAAGAAAGAATGATTAAGCAATTTGAACTTTTTTGCCAATAGCTTGGCCAGGCATGCCTGTTTCAAAAAGAACTCTAACACAGCCACTGTTGCCATGAGCACCACGAACTTCACCAGTAATCACTTTTTCTTGTTTACCAGGTGACTTCCACGTTACTTTCTTGCCAACCAGCTTTGCAGCTGCTTCTTTATCATCTACCCCAGGGGCTTTGACAATCATTTGGTTGCCTTTCACAGTTTCAACACCGCGCCTGAAATTAACAATTGTTCCTTCCATATAAGCCTTGAAAAAGAGGGGGTTTATAAAGGTTTCGTGCCTTGTCACGTTGCTGCTAGGGAAAGGGCGCCCGGAGTGGGAGTCTCGCTCAGAGAGGAGACTCCCCGAGAATCGAACCCACGGGCCATTGCTGACCACGAGAGTGTCAGTCTCGTTGCGTTTACCTTCACGCGATCCGGGCGCGATTTCATACAAAATATTTAAATAGGATCTGTGCTTAGTACTTTTTGAGTGTCAGTCTTGTTGCAACTTTTTTGCAACCATTTCTTTATTTCCTAATGCATTTTTTCCTTAATAAGCGTTGCTCAAGAAAAACCAGTGGAAATTCGACAACAACGAAGAATCTTCAAACACCATCAGAAAGTTTTCGGAAAACTAAAGAAATCCTGAAAAAAATTCTAATCACCCGAAACAACACCTAATCCATCTTGATCTTTAAGTACTCTTGTATTGGCACAGACCGGGCAAGCATGGTGCTAAACATCTGCTCATACAGGTTAATAACCTGACTACTCTTAATGATAACACCTGTAGTCTTGCCTTTGTGAATCAAGGAAAACAAGACCTTTTTGTCAGTGATGAAGATCTGCATAGGAGTGTAGTCAGGAAACACATATGCTGTAAAGTTTTGATTAACTATTTTATTACGAATGCCCTCAACAATCCGTTCATACAGGTCATTGCCAAATTCCGCCCTAATTAATGCCAGATGAGTGTCCAATGCTTCTTTGCATACAATCTCGCAAAAAGGACGTTGTCTACGATGATAATCATTTAGTGTATTAAACATAATAGAACTCATTTCCTTGGTGTGATAAGCAAGAGTCTCGCGTGTTTGGGTAATGACATCACGAAGAGCAATAAAATCCTTTTTGCTATGTGTATAAAGAGAAAAAGGAAACGAGGTATGACGGGCAATTGAGTTAAAGTGCTTTGCCTCACTCAACAGGCGCATCATGTTATAGCTAAATTTTTCACTGCTCTCTATGATTTCAAGGTCTTGGACACGATCTTTCTCCTCCAATAAATCCATAATTTTAGATTGTTTTTGTACCTGTTCATCAAAATGATGCTTCATAAAGTGCAGTATTCGTTCCTGAGGTGGTTGCATTGAGTACACAAAGGGCTTTCTGCCCTGACGCTCTATGAGACCCCAACCAGAAAGAGCATTGAGAAAACTGTATAATCTGCCAAGTGAGATTTTTGTTTGCCTACTAATCTCCTCTGCACTTAAATCTGTATGCTGCAAACAAGACAAAATATCAATGTGTTGGCCTTTAAGCCCATAGCTCTTTTTGAGCTCTTGAAAAACAGTATCAAACCCCATATACCCATATACTATTGGTGACGTTCATAAATATGTGGCATATACAACATATATCTTTTTTTTGAGATACACCACCAAAAAACGATTTTTAAGAGGAAATATTTATATAGATTAAAGTATTATTATACTATTGCGCAAACGCGTAATGCTGATGAGAAAACGCCACCACAGGGGAGCTGCTATATGTTGATAAGAAAAACCGTGCTTAGGGGAATGATTTCAGACAACAACGACGCTGATTATTCAGCACTTTCTTGGATCACACGAATGTACACACGAAAACAACCAGTACAAAGCTTTATTAATAAACACATCAAGCATAGAAAAATAGCTTTTACCAAAGTATACAAGCTGCAACAAGCAGCATAGATCACATAACTCACGCGTATCAGGGTGGGTTAGGGATGCAAGGCCTCGTGCTGATTCCCCTGACCTTCCTATATTCTTTATTAGGGTTTTTTATAGTAATACTTGAAGTATTCAAGACTGCAATAGTTTAAATAGGGTGATCCACTTGTTTTCTTTAAGATGAAAATACGTGTAGCAGTGTTGATGGGTGGAGAATCATCAGAAAGAACTGTTTCTCTTGAGTCAGGAACAACAGTCTGTGAAAATATACCTAAGCAAAAATATAATGTAACAACCTATAATCCTGCAAAAGACCTGCAGAAACTTGTTGATGATGCCTACTCTGAGAAAATTGACGTTATTTTTCCTGTGCTACATGGGAAACTAGGTGAAGACGGAACCATCCAAGGCCTTTTGGAATTGCTCCACATACCTTATGTTGGATCAGGAGTGTTAGCATCTGCCCTTTGCATGGATAAAATTAAAACAAAAGAAATTGTAGCGGCACATGGCATAAAGACACCGGCATGGAATGTGTTTTCAGAAGCTGAAGCAATAAACTACGCAAACAACATATTCCCTTGTGTTGTTAAACCAGTTTCTTCTGGTTCTTCTATTGGAATAAGCATTCCCCAAGATAGAACTTCCTTAACACAAGCAGTAAAAAAGGCTTTTCTTGAGGGAGATAAAATATATGTTGAAGAATATATCAAAGGAGATGAATACACAGTTAGTGTTATTGGACCTGAAAACAAGCCAAAAGCACTTCCAGTAATTCAAATTATTCCAAAAAAAAATGTATTCTATGACCCTGCTTCAAAATATGATAAAGGTGGTTCCACATATATCTGTCCAGCTGAAATTCCAGATACCCTGCGAGAAGAGTTGTATGAGACAGCAAAGAAAATATATCAGATCATAGGTTGTGATGGCATGGCACGGGTTGATTACATGGTTGACTGTGAAGGAACAGCATATTTTTTGGAGATAAACACACTACCCGGCATGACTAGTACTTCACTATTACCAAAGGCTGTAAAAGCAGCAAAAATAGAATTCCCTTCATTTTTAGATAACCTCATCCAGTGGGCTTTAAAGTAAGAAACCAGAAAATCTATTATATACAAAGAGAAAATAAAAGACAATAAAAAAAATCAAAGAAAAGAGATTACTTTTTCTTTTTACGAGCTTTAAGTGCTGAGCCACCAGCATACATGTTAACTGGGTCTTTACCCATTTGCTTTTTACGGCGACCGTATTTTACTGTTCCTTTTTCTCGTGTAACAGTTGGTTTTGTTTTTCTCAGAACTTTACTTGTACCTACTTTTCCAGTTTTCTTTGCCATGCCATGCACCTCAATGTTTTTTATTGAATTTTGTAATTTGCATTACTAATTTAAGAATACTAAAGAATCCCAGTTTATAAAGTTTTTGCAAGTGCAGAGCTTACTCGACTGTAACACTCTTTGCAAGGTTACGGGGCTTGTCAATATCACAATGACGAAGATCTGCCATGTAATAGGCAAACAACTGCGCTACCACCACTGTAAGCAAAGGGTTAAGCAATTCATTAATCATTGGAATATAGATAACATCAGTACAATGTTGCTTAATTTCTTCATCACCTTCTGAAGCAAGGGCAATAACTTTCCCATTCCGTGCACGAATTTCTTGGATGTTACTAATCATTTTTGGATACACTGAATCCCTTGGAACAATAGCCACCGTAGGTACTTCATCTGTCACCAAGGCAATAGGCCCATGTTTCATTTCACCAGAAGCATACCCTTCAGCATGAATGTAAGAAATTTCTTTTAACTTAAGCGCACCTTCAAGTGCAATAGGGTAGTTCATATTACGCCCAATGTAAATAAAGTTGTATACTTTGTAATATTTTTGTGCAACTGTATAAATGGCATCTTTTTGATCAAGGATCCTTTGAATAAGGGCAGGTATTTGTTCAAGACCAAGTTGTTTTCCCCCTAGTTTCTCTGCAAGCCTGTAGAAAACTACAAGTTGTGAAATAAACGCTTTTGTAGATGCAACACAGATTTCTGGGCCTGCACGAGTATACAAAACAGCATCTGCCTCACGAGCAATAGTACTGTCAACAACATTAATAATCCCTAAGGTTGCTGCGCCTTTTTCTTTGGCAAGACGCATTGCTGCAAGTGTGTCAGCTGTCTCTCCAGACTGAGAAACAACAATAAGCAAGTCCCCCTCACCAATCAAGGGTTTTCTATAACGAAATTCTGAAGCAACATCAAGCTCAACAGGAATTCTCCCTGCTTGTTCTAAAACATATTTTCCTGCAAGACCTGCATACGAAGCACTACCACATGCAACAATAAAAATCTTTTTGTACGTCGACAAATCAAATGGCTTCCCTGATTTATCAGTTAACGTGTCAAAAGATATGCGAGCAGTTTCAGAAACAACATGAGGTTGCTCATGCATTTCTTTCATCATAAAATGCTTAAAGCCCTGCTTTTGTGATTGTTCAAGGCTCCAATCAATAGTTTTCACATCTTTTTCAAGAAGCCGACCATCTTTGTCAAAAACTTCATAAGAATCATGACGAATAACACCTGTTTCAAAATCATTTAAGTAAACAACACGTTTAGTATGTTCAATAATCGCGGAAACATCTGAAGCTACAAATGTTTCATTTTCACCAAGGCCAAGCAAAAGCGGGCTTCCATTCCGTGCAACAATAATTTCATTCTTACTTTTGTGAATAACACACAATGCGTACGTACCATGAATATCTTTTATTGCAAGCTGCACTGCCTTTTTTAGATTGCCACATTCAATATAATATTCTTCAATCAGATGCGCTATAACTTCTGTATCTGTTTTTGAGGAAAAAGTATGATGAGTAAGTCGACTCTTAATTTCAAGAAAGTTTTCAATAATTCCATTGTGTACAATAGAGATCTTGCCACTGCAATCCATGTGGGGGTGTGCGTTTGCCTCATTAGGCTGGCCATGAGTGGCCCAGCGTGTATGTGCGATACCTGCAGAAACACCTGCTGGATATGCAGACGCTTGAACATTTGCCAAGTGTTGTTTAAGATCAGAAACACGCCCAACAACTTTGTTCAAGGCTAAACCAGAGCCGTGCTCGCTGTGTTGTAGAACAGCAACACCTGCTGAATCATAACCCCTATACTCTAATCGTTCAAGACCAGTAACTAGAACATCCACAACTTTCTTACTTCCTACATATCCAATAATGCCACACATGGTGTAATCGCCTTACTCATAACCTTAAAAATGTATCGGTAAAGTGTAGTCTTGAGTATATAGAATTAGGTGTTGGAATAAAAAGAAAAAGAAGAAAATAAGGTAATTATAGAATTTTGTGGATTTTAGTTAACTCAAGAACTTGTTGTGCGTCCTTTTTACCAGCACCACGCTTTTTTACTAATTCTCCTTCAAACTTAGTATTTGGTTTTAATCGACTTAAATGTCGCTTAATTCCTGTGCTTACTTGAACACGACTAGTTGCCCAGTTGCCCCTTTGTACTTTAACTCCACTTCCTTTTTTTACTAAAACTGCTTTTGCCATGCATGCACCTCGTTTAATGATTATATTAGGGTAATTTAGGCACTGTGCATTTATATTGTTTGTGTTTTTTTATTGCACAACTGGCGCAACAAACTTAAACTCTGCTGCATCCACTCGCGTACTTGATTCTAACAACCGGTCATGAATCTGACGAAGCAAGCCTGGTTTCAGAATACCCTGTTGTAATGCAAGAACAGTCCAAGCAGGACATAATGGATCTTCACGATAATCACTGTAATTATCCCTGTTTGGATTTGCTTCAACAAGACCTGTTTCAGGATTCACTTTGGAGTATGCAGATCGTGTAGCGCAACCTCCTAGACAAAGATCATTTGCATACATGTCACAAACAGTAGGACTACATACGTAGGTGCCATGACCTTCAAGAAATTCAACACGGTAGTCAATAACTTTTTCACTTGCAACAGTATCACGCAATGAAAAACCTTTCTGTTTCACATTTCCAAACGTGTACCTGTCTGTTTCACTTGCTGGGGGAGACTCTGAGCATGCAGTCACATCACCATTGGCACGAATGTGTAGACCAGAACGATTACGATTGCAGGTTTTGTCATAGGTAAACGCTGCATGAGGTGTCCATTCAATATCAAAATATTTTTCGTCAATACGTGCTATAAGATCATACAATACTTTTACGTGTGGTGAGTGGATACCTGCTTCTTGGTCAACATCCAATGCATTGCCACAACAGTGCACTGGAACAATAGAGTGATCAAATCCCCGCTCCATAACCCACATGTGTAAGTCAAGCATGCCATCAAAAGTTGTTTCATCCAATACACTATTCACAACAAGACGCAGATTTGGATCAGACCCATAACCAGCATCAATTAAGTTTTGATAACCACGCTGCATACGTTTGAATGCACCGCTCTGATTAACTTTGAAGTCTTGGAGTTCTGCATTGAGCGTGTCTCCCTTAGTGCACAAGCCCACACCTCGCTCAGCAAATTTTTGGGCTATCTCAGGAGTAATTAATGCCACATCATCAAAAGTAAGCATTTTTGGTGCAGGTTTACCTTTTTGTTCATATACATCAAGGATCATGTCAATAATCTTAAAGAAGTGACCTCCTCTGCCTCCTTTACTTCCCAGCTCAGGATCACGGTAAACAAGCGGTTCGCCGCCAGTTAAAATGAAAAAACTGACGCCGAGATCCGCTGCCTCTTCCGTGATATCTTTGAGAAGTGCAAAAGGAAGATAGCCTGACGCTTCAGGACCTGACTCTGCAAAACACCATGTACATTCAAAATTACATCCCTGTGTCACCATATAATCAAGCGAAGTGAGTGCTGTTCCTTCATCAATCATTTTAAGCAGCAATTCAGGAGTAACACCTCCCATGCCAGGATGTAAGTCAACAACACTCCCCCGCATATCTCTAACTGCTTGTAACTCATCTTCTGGGAGCTCGTATACTTTTTCACCTTCATTAGGTGGCCTAAGGGGCTTAGTAAAAATAGGTTCTGCACGAAATAAATCTGGTGTAAGAAGTTTTGCCAAGCTTGCTGTCATTGGCACTTTAGATTTTGGATGCTCTGCTTTTAATCGTTCAATAAGCGTTGCATCTGCTGTTGGTTCTGTATATGTATTTACTTTGTTGTCTGTTTGACCATCTACTATCACGGAATCTGGCATGGTAAACACCTCCAGACTAGCTTGGAGTTTCGCGATATTTAAATGGAAAGTATCTTTTTGTAAACTTAAAGAGAAAACCAGGAGAGGGAGAGCAAACACAAGAGCCAGTACAGGAGTGCCCTCCCTTCCATGTTGCCCCTAACAGGGCCTTTTTGATACAGGTTTTACCACCCCTCTTTTTTTCCAGGTTTTTTGAGGATCGGTACTAGTTTTATATAGGTGTTCATAATATTTAAAAGGAAGGTATCACTCTGCATACCTATGAAATGCATACTCATTGAAGTACAAAAACTTCTTGGCAAGAAATGGACAATAGAAATCCTGCAAGACCTTTACCACAGGGGTGAGTTAGGGTTTAATGAATTGCATAAGAACATCAAAATCGCAACAAACAAAATTCTTTCAGACAGACTACACGATCTTGAAAAAGAAAAGTTGGTATCACGAAAAACAATGCAAGAAAAACCACTGCGCGTGCATTACAAACTAACTGACAAAGGCAAAGACCTTATGAATGTATTTGACGAATTCAAAAAATGGGGCATGAAATACAAGATGGTTCCAGAATGTTGTGATAAAAGAAATTGTGCACAGTGCTTGAAGTTGTAGAGACCACAACCTCACTTCAACCCATCCAACATCCCAGCCAAGGCTTCCTTGGTCAGCTTTCTTGGATTGTTTTTTACACGTGCTGGGTTAAAGCCGTTGTCAACTACTACTTGTCGATCTTCTGGTGTGGCAATGCCCACCTCATTAAGACGCATCTGCAAGCCAATGTCCTGAAACAATTTTGTAAGTTTTTCAGCTGCCAGTTCTGGTGTTGTACAACCAAGTAATGCAACAAGGTCTGCAACCATTTCTTTAACATACGCTACACCACGCTCATCAAGACAGTCATCTTCGCCAACGCCTGCAATGTAGACAAGCATGCTTGGTACTGTTAGTCCAACTGCATGTCCATGTACCACACCAAAGTATGATGACATTGGATAGGCAATGGCATGACATGCTGTTGTTCGTGAAATATTAATTGCTTTACCTGCAAGGTTTGATGCTTTTGCAAGGTCTGACTTTGCTTCAAGTGTTGGTGCATTCACACTGGGACCAAGTGAGTTCATTGCCAACTGTATTGCTTCAGTAGCATACTTTTTTGATTCGTCAGTTGAATTAACACACCAGAATGATTCAATGCCTTGGCATAGTGCATCTGCGCCAGCGCATGCTGTTTGTCGTACTGAGAGACTCATGGTAAGTTGTGGATCAATAATGGAATAATCTGGGAGAACCCATTCATTATCTAGTCCCATTTTTGTTTTGCCAACGTAAATAACTGCGAATTGTGTTGCTTCACTCCCACTTCCTGATGTTGTTGCAATTGCAACAAATGGTTTTCCTTTTTGCTCAAGTGGTTTTTTGTCAACTACATAGTCTTCTGGAGTTCCTGGTTGTGCAGATAAAAGATTGATTGCTTTGGCAACATCCATGACAGAGCCACCACCAACTGCAACGACAAGGTCACAATTTGCTTGTTTGAATAGTTCAATACCTTGTTTGATGTCTTCAATTTTTGGGTTGACTTCAAAGCCATGGAACTCTGTTATTTTATAATTTTCAAACAAGGGATCAAGTGCTGCTTTTGCACCACATGCTTCATAGGATTTATTACCGCGAACAAGAAAAATGTGTTGAGGATTGTGCTTTTCAAGAATTCCTTTTACTTCATTAATCGTCCCCACACCAAAAAATTCTGTTTGTGTCATCGTAAATGTGCATACTCCTCAGGAATGTCACCGCCAACCATTTTGAAATCTTGAACAGTGTCAAATTCTTTCCAACCCCTTTCAATAACAGTGCAATGTATTTTTTCTCCTTTGTCAAGCATTTCTTGGAAAATATCAGTCATGTATGATTTTTGCCATTCCTTTGTGTTTTGGTAGGGGTCAGTTTTTTGCAAGCTTGCATTCAAGCGATCAAAGTGTTGTAAAAATACTTTTGCTCCTTCTGGTGTAAACTTCCACATACCAATAAATTCTCCTTGCCTATCTTTAGGTTGTCCTTCTGTGAAAACATTCTTACCAATTTTTTGCAAACCTCCATTTTCATCAAAGACTACATTTTCTGCTTCATGTGGAGTGTGGTCAGTTCTTCCTTCATAATTCCAATGCCAGTCTGTGTCTACAACAACAGACACTGGTTCGCGTGTTGCAAGCAGTTTTTGCAGGACTGATTCATCAAAGGTAATGTCTGAGTAAGTAACAATCATGTCAACATTATCTTGTATTGCTTGTTCAATTTTTTCACGTGCATGCATAAGCGAATGAAGAATATTGTTGTTCTCAAAGTCAGTGTTTTCGTAATAAGTAAGACCTTCAAACTGAATTTTATCTTTGAGGTAGCCACGAATAACAGAAATGTCAGCAACACCATTATTTTTGAAATGACCCATAGCCTGTTCAATAATACTTGTCCCACCGATTTTAAGCAAGCATTTAGGTAGCTTATCAGTTAGTGGTCGTAATCGCTTACTCATCCCTGCTGCTATAATTATCGCCTTCATGATCAACAAGGGGATGAGAGCTGTTTATAAAGATTGAGGTTGGTTTTTAAGTGAAAAGCTAAAGATCCAACAAGTTTATTTCAACACCAGCTGTACAGGACAGTGATCAGAGCCCATCACTTTTGGAAGAATCTCTGATTTTTTGACATTGCCCATAAAACGCTTTGAAATAAGAAAATAGTCAATGCGCCAGCCAATATTTCTCTTTCTCAAATTGTTCCACACACCCCAGTAAGTATAGTGACCCGGGCCTTTTTCAAACTCACGGAATGAGTCCACAAAACCTGCGTCGAGCAACGCAGTCATGCCATCAATTTCATCCTGTGTATACCCTGCTGTCTTGTTGTAGTTTGACTTTGGATTCGCCAGGTCAATTTCAGTGTGTGCAACATTAAGGTCTCCACACAACACCACTGGTTTTTTCTTGTCAAGTTTCTTGAGATAGGCACGAAAGTCTTTGTCCCATGTTTTCCTGTATGCAAGTCGTGGAAGTCCACGGCCAGAATTAGGAACATAGGCAGTTACCAGATAAAACTTGGCGAATTCTAGGGTTATTACCCTCCCCTCTTTGTCATGCTTGCTAACCCCAATACCCTTGCTGACTGAGAGTGGTTCTTCTTTTGAAAACACCGCTGTGCCAGAGTATCCTTTTTTTTCTGCACTATCCCAATGATGATGTTTGTAGTCATGAAGTAGTTCATCTACTTGATCAGGGTGTGCTTTTGTTTCTTGAATGCAGAGAATGTCAGGGTTAAGTTTCTTAATGTCTTTAGCAAAGTCTTTCTTAAGTATTGCTCGAATGCCATTGACATTCCAAGATATTATTTTCATGGAGACAAGTATAAACGGTTGCTTTTTTAAATTTTGTTTAAGCAACAGATGAAAAAGCTAACAAAGACAAGGAAGGCAATCTGACTTCGGCAAATTCTTAAAAATCAAAGAGGATTTTCAACTGCACAAATTGTACAGCAAAGCTGTTTAATCAGCGCCGGAACACGGCGCTGTTACAACTGTGTGATATCAGGATATGATTATAAAAAAGCCCAGGCTCAAACAAATTTTCCCTAAGCTCACCCCAGTTCCATGCCCAGGCTTAAACCTCTTTTCTTAATCGCTCATATTCTTCTTTACTTAACTTTATTTGTCTTAAAATCACTCTCAACAAACCCTTACCCAGATCTTCATTCCCATACACTGGAACAACTGTTCTTCTTCCATCTTGATGTCTAAAGCGAATATGACTTCCTTTTCCATAAACCTGTTCAAAACCTAGTTTAATTAGAATTTCACACAATTTCTTTCCAGAAGTAGTTACAAGCTTTGTCATACTTTTACTTCTACTTGTTGGATTCCAACAAATTTTGCTTCTGACAACTCTTCTTTGTCAGCTTCGAGACAAACTTCAATGGCTTCTTTAATCCGTTCAAGTACTTGAGCAACAGTTTTACCTTGAGTGTAACATCCTTGTATACTTGGAACTGTAGCTACATACAAACCATCTTCATCTTGTTCAATAAGAACAGTAAAATTCCGCACTTTCTTTTCCATGTAAAAAAAAGGGAAAAGGAAATATAAATACTTTTCTATTTTATCCCTGCACCAACTGCATAAACGCTGCTTTGTTCTCAACTGGTGTTGTTGTTGGCCTTCCGAGATCTGAACGAGCACCACGTCGCACCTTTACAATCAATAATGCAGGCCCTTCTTTTTGACGGTACTCACCCAATGCATTCACCAAATCTGCTCGCGTGTCAACAACTGATACACCAGTGTACCCAGTTGCTCGGGCAACTTGCTCAAAGTTAACTGTTGTCGATACTGTTGGTTGACCACCTGTTGAGTCATGCGCTTGGTTATCAATCAGAACATGGTAAAAGTTTGCAGGTCTGTAATGACCAATTGTTGCGTAAGATCCAAACTGCATTAATGAGGCGCCATCGCCATCAAAACAGAATACTTTACGATCTTTCTTTTGCAGTGCAATACCAAATGCGATTGCACTTGCGCAACCCATACCACCCACTGTGTAAAAGTCTCGTGGTTGTTCTCCACGAGCAACGCGGTGTTCAAATACTTCACGGGATGTTTTTCCTGTTGTTGAAACAATGATATCACGAGCGTCAAGTGTGTCAACAATTGCCTTGACTGCATCCTCACGAACCATTTCAAAGTCTTGCACACGTGGTGTTTGTGTTTTGTAACTTGGGTCAACAAGTCCTTTTGGAACTACAACAGCATACGGCTCATTGTGTTCTGCCATGTGTGCTTTTGCTTTTTGCAAGATCTCGTCAATGCCACCAATATCATCAGGAAGGACACTATGAGGGATTTCTAATGTTTCAAGCATAGGCATCGTGATTCTGCCCATTTTTTTGTGTTGTGGCTCGTCTTTCTTCCCTGGTTCACCTCGCCACCCAACCATTAATAATGCGGGAATGCTGTATACTTCTTTGTCAAGAAGACTTGTTACAGGATTAACTGTTTTACCTAGGCCTGAGTTCTGCATGTACACAACAGCTGGTTTGCCTGTTGCAAGAAAATGACCACCAGCAATAGCTGTTGCTTCACACTCGTTTACTGCTACAATGTTTGTAAGACTTTTGCCGTGTTCATCTTCAAGAAAGCTCATCCATGCCTTGAAGGTACTATCAGGCACCCCAGTAAAATACAATAGTTCATTTTTTTTGAATACTTCAAAGAGTTGTTGTGCTGT
This sequence comes from uncultured Methanosarcinales archaeon, assembly GCA_964343705.1. Lineage (GTDB taxonomy): Archaea > Nanobdellota > Nanobdellia > Woesearchaeales > UBA12501 > JAUSFM01. Next base: position 173,890 of record CAYFJX010000003.1, on the reverse strand, counting down.
TATCATTTTGATTCCTCCTAGATCACCATTGTTTTTGCAATTTCAATATCTTTTGGTTGATGTATCTCTATCCATCCTTTATTTACTTCCATTACATGGACTTTATGTCCACGATTAATTATTTCTTGAATTATATCAGTGAAAGATGCTCGTGAAAAACTTGGAGCTTCATGAAACAACATTGCAGGGTTTTGCCTGCATTCATCATACACTTGTCGAAGAATCTGTGCTCCTGATTTACTAAATTTCGCAATGCCAATAAACTCATGAGTTGCATCATGCATAGGAAGTCTTTTTCCAATTTTCGCAACATGCATGTGCTGAGCTGGATTGATATCACGCATAGCTCCGCTTGTAGTATGTGCAGTCACTAAGTCAAGTTCTTTGTCAATCACGTGCTTGTGGTGCGTGTAGGTGTTATCAACAACAAGGACAATATCTCCTCCTGCATCCATAAGATTTTTGATAATTGTTTCATTGAACAACAAATCTGCGTAAGCATAAATAAAACCGTGTTCCATGTCTTCTTGTGCTCGGAAGAGTGAATCAAGAATGTGTGTTTGCGCATATGCGTCATTGTCATGGTACTTAATTTTTGGAACAGTAAAAAGATCTTTTCTAAATCCTCGAATAACTGAAACTTCTTTGACACCTGCCTTGTGGAATGTCTCGCGCATTCTCTCAAGTATAGTCTTACCATTGACGTCAAGCAAGGGTTTAGGTGTGTCTGTAAATACAGTTGATTGTCCTGCTGCTGGAATAATCGCGCGCAGGCCAGTGTATTTTGGTGCGTATTGTTTATCTTTTTCTTTAACATCAAGAAATCCAACAACATCAAAAACAGACTTAACTGATGCACAGACCGGGTCAACTTCAAGTGATCGTTGGTGCGCTAAGATGGTGTTTGCTACGTTCTGCATTGATTTGTATGATGTACGAAGAAGATGATTTGCGTGAATAACAATATTAATCCCTCTCTGCTTTAGTTCGTTTTCAGTAACATGATTGTATGTTGTTGGTACTGCAACAAGAGGTTTTCGTTCGCTAGGGTCACAGAACAATTTGTTGTATTCTTCTACAAAATGGAAAAGCTGAGCAGGATCTTTGTCCTTGGAATGTATCATAATGCCATCAACACCTGCTGCAAGGTACTTGCGTGCTCGTGAAAGCGCGTCTTCAACACCATACCCTGCGATAAGGCTTTCAAGCCGTGCAATGATCATAAAATCTTGTGTAAGTAGTACTTTTTTTCCTCGCGCTATTTTTGTTGCAAACAAATCTGGATTTTCAAGATCTTGCTTTGCATCAGCATCTAGACTGTTTCGTTTAGGAAACACTTTGTCTTCAATAATAACTGCAGAAACACCAAGGGATTCAAGCTTTGCTACAAAATATTCAAAGTGGTTTGCGTCTCCACCAGTGTCACCATCCACAATAATAGGTTTGTCAGTGACATTTGTGATTTGTTGGATAGTCTGTAAACGTGAATCAAAACTAACCACTTCAATATCTGGCTGACCCTTGGACGCTGAGTCTGTCAATGATGATTCCCAAATTGCGTCAAAAGTTCGTGGCTCTGCTTCACCTGGCACTTCAACTTTTGCATTAGTTGCAACAAGTGCAGAAAGACCATTATGTGCTTCAAGAACTCGAACAAAGCCTTTTGATTGAAGAAACTGTTTTAGCCTTTTTCTTCGCTGCTCAGGTGTGGTCATATGTCTAAACGTCATGTTGCCTCTAAGAGGTCGGACATCGCAGCGCATTTATAAAGATTGTTGTGTTGTATTTAAAGAATCACTGGCAGATATCATATGTGCCAACATCAACAACTACTCCTCGTGATGTGTAGAAATCTGCATTGATATGACACTCATCAAGAGAGGTCATAACTATCCCATCCACATGCAAAGTTGTTGCAACACCAAGATCCCCACCTCCTGAATCATGGCTTCCACTTGGACCAGCATACTTAGCGTCATCAAAATTAGGATCAACTGCATGAAAATGAAAGTCAGCAACACCTGCCTTTGCACTTTCAGCAAGAGCAGTTGCATGGACATATTGTTCATTACTGTCAGCCTCAAGCGGAGCAATCACTTGAAAATCTAAGTTCCCCTGCTCAGTGAGTGAAACCTTCCCTCCCAACTCAGTAAATCTGTTCTTAGTATCTCTGTCTCTGATAGTGCGTACTTGTTTCAACACTTCCTTTTTACCATATGACTCAATAGCAGTGCCAATTTTCATAAGTTCTGGAAGACTTAACCGATGTTTTTGTTCGTCAAAAGATTCTGTTTTATACATTCTATTAGTGGGTCGGGTAAAAGGGTTGTTACTTGCAATACGTGCTGAGATTTCTGCTTCTAGTTCTGCACGATTATTCTTAAGTGATTGTAACTCTTCATCTGATCGATGAGAAATAATAGCTAGATCTTTGTAATCCACTCGCTGGTCATCAAGCAACGCAACTTTCCGTACAAGTGCTTCTGCCTGACCTGCATGCTGATGAAGATTTGAGGATTGTAAGTGATTATACCAGTCTGTTTTCTTACCTTTGTATGATTCATCTGCCTCTTCCTGCACTTTGTGAGTGAGAGTTTTATAGTATGCTGACTCTTTTTCCCTGAGCTTGTATTGTACTTTTCTTTTAGTTCGATCTAGCTGTTCTTTTTTTCCAGTAAATTTTGATTCATCAAAATCTTTTGTCCAAGTTCTTAAAGTATTTTGAATGTCAGGCAAGAGATGTTCACCCTCCATACTTATCAAATAACTCAAAGCCTGAAGGTCATTTGGATTTTTCTTAAGTTGTTCTGCAAAAAAACCTACTGCTTCAGGAGTATCTGTAACAGAAATGTCAAACAGCAGTGTATCCTGCCACAGCTCCAAAGGTTCATTATCCCACATTTTTCTCAAAGTGGCAACATCTCCTTTCCCTGTCAAATACCGTGCCACTGTTCTTCGAACATCAAGATCGGAACTATCATGCTGAGATGTGATTAGTTGCACTGTTGCGTCATCCTCATAGAGCCTCAACAAGCTGATAGCCTTAACTGGCTCTGTAGCCATCAAATCTTCAAGTTCCTGGCGTATCTCAGGAGATTGCAGTTCTGCAAGTTTAAAGCGGGCTTGATCCTTTGCCGACTGGTCAAACCCTGGATGGCCATACACTCGTTTGTAAACAGCAAGTTGCTCTTCTCGATCAAGTTCTTCAGCCACATTCATTTGGGTTATTGCGTCTGGATAAGCAAGGAGACGCTCACGAAGATCTTGTACTCGATCATAATAGGGTGAATCTTTTTGAACATATAAGGTATGTACTGCAGTTGCAGCCTTCCTTGCATTTGTTAGGTCAGTCTCATCTGCCCATTGTTCAAGAATGTCAAGGTATAATCCTGGATCAACTTCTTGACGAAAAATCTCATCTATATCTATATACCTCCCAGCCAAGTATTCTTCACGTATTCTTTTTGCGTTAGCATGTGATAAGCGAGCACGTAGTGGCCCTACAATTTCATAACAATTCAAATCACATAATCCCACTCTATCACCTGAGAAAAAGTGACCAGAATCCTCATTAAACAGAGCAAGGCCAGGAATTGAACCAGCAAACTCAAATCCCCCTCCATGTAAGTCAACACTATGTGTTCCTCCTTTTCGTTTTTGTTGGAGTGTAATCTGATGAAAGCCTGTCCCTCCACTTGTACGGACTAGCTTGTAGGGTTGATCTTCTGGAAGATCAACAATGAGCGCATCTCTTGAATCAATAATCAATTGGGAAATTCCAGATGCTTTATCAATGTCAGAAACAATATAGTTAGATGATGCAGGAAAAAAAGGTGCCTGACCTTCATGATATGAATAAAGACCGACCATATGTAAGCCAACACCAGGCCTTGTAATAAAAGCTGGCTCTTCCATATCCCCGTAACTTGATATGTGAAGATTGTCAGGACCATGCAATACAATTGATCCTGTTTTAAGTTCATGGCCATTGGTTAATTTCACATTTCCTTCTGCATATGTTAGAGACTGGTCATTGTAAGATGTAAGGCCCACTTTGCATGTTTTACACTGGATGCCAAAACCATCTTTGTTTACTAGCTTACCTGAAAAGTCCAAGGCATCCATCCCTTCAATACCATGAGTTCCTTCATCATTGTCATACTTAAGTGAACCATCTTCTTGAACTAACAAGGAACTTGCACCTCCCTTAACAAAGGCCCTAATCATGTTGACATCAAAAGGTGTTGAGTGTTCACCCTTTGGAACAAGTTTACCATTTTCAACTTTAGAAAATTGTACACCTGGAGCCATGTTGAACCGCGACGTGCCAGTATACATACGAACATAGAAAGGATTTTCATTCACAAGACCGATGTCTTCTTCTGCAGCTGCCATAAAAATATATCTTTGATCAGATCTAAAATTTCCTTGCGCTGCTAAGTATTTCTTAACAAGACCCATGTTACCTGCATAATCAAACTCAGGTTTCATGGCAAGAATTTCAAACATTGCTGATTGATCTGGTTCTTTTGGATTAAAATGTTCTGTAAGCATATATTGTTCTTTTTGTGGAAAAGAAGCAAGCCTAAATTCCTCCCGTGTAAGTTCTTTTCCCTTGTCTATCTTTTTCTGGATTGCAAGCTGTTTAGGTGTTTGATCAGCATCGTCTGCAAAGACCACTGGAAGTAATAAAAACAGCACTAGTCCCAAGAAAAATATTTTTTTCATGACCAGTCAAACCTCACTATAAAAGGCAATTGCATTGTTGTATTTGTTTCCTGACGAGGGTAACCATCATCAATAAATGGTTTCTCTGTAGTTGCCACTAAAAGAAACTCGCCAGTTCTTGTTTCATCCATCTTAAATGTTACATTGTGTTCAATGCCAGCGTCTGCCATGCGTGTTATCTTAAACTTTTCAGGAGAACGTTGCTGGTGCATAAGAAAATCATGTGTAGCTGCGAATAACAATCCAAGTTTACTTGGGACTTCCACTGTAAAGGGTTCTATTAAGAATTGTTCCTCTCCTTTTTGTGCTTCAACCTTTGCAAGGTTTACTTGTATCTCTGTTTCTTCAAGCTGAAGTGAGTCAACTGAGATATCACTTAGTTGATAGCCCAAGTCTGTAGCTGCTGGACATGAGAAAGTGGCAAATTGGCTCTTGATTATTTCTTCGATTTGTTCAGTACTTGGTGATAGATCAACTCCATCAAAGTATACTGGTGCAATGTAATCCCCTACATAAACATTCCGAGGTGTTATACCCTTAAAACCCCCTGAGGAGGTAAGCTGGTCAACAACGTGCACTGCCTTATCAGCTGTACAAATTTTAATAAGATTGATCATTTCTTTTTTGATAAGTGCTGAAGGTTCTTGGTCGTCTGTATCCAGAGCAGCCATTTTTGCTGCATCACCTGAGAAAAAAAAGAGTACAGCAGAAACAAAAATAAGTATACCCAGAATAATGAAAATAGTTACTTGCGCTTTTTTTGTGTGTTTATTGGGAAAAATTATTTTTTGCATAGTATCACCTTTCTTTTTTTCAGTTGCTTGCCACCTTGCCTATGTTGCAGCGGTTATAATTTCCTAGGTCAATCACTTCACCACGAGCAGTATTCATATCAAGATTAAACCTACATTCATCAAGTGGTGAAATTACAAGGCCATCAGTGCGATCAACCCGCGAAGAATGTAAATCACCTGCAGTACCGCTTGGTCCTGCATAAGCTTCATTGTGGTAATGAGGATCTGCTGCGTGTAAATGAAAACCAAAAATACCATTTCTTCCAGCAATTGGCCGAGTACCAGGAGAGAGATAAGCATGGTTACTTTGAAGTTTCCGAGGAGGGATAGAGTGAAAAGCAAGCTCTCGCTCTGAAGTAAGATGCACATAGCCACCATGTTCAGTTAAGTGATCATGTGTGTCCACATCAATTAACTCACCAATATGTGAACGAAGTTCAGGAGATCTCATAGATTGCAGTGTAGCTCTTATTTTAAGAAGCTCCGGAATTGTTAATCGGTGCTTTTGTGATTCAAACGATTCAGTTGTGTAACCAGGCTCGGCAGCACCGCGCTTAGTTGTTCCTACTTCTTGTATACGACGCTGTATTGCAGACTCAACTCCAGCTCGATTTTTCTTAATGTCCTTTAGTTCATCAACAGAGTAACTGCTAAGAATCTGAATGTCTTTAAAGTCAACATTTTCATCACCCAAAGCTTCAAGGCGTTGAATCACACCAGAAGGCATGGTGTTACTTTGTTCCACTTGGTTTTCTGAAAACACTGTTGCCCAGTCTTGGCTAGGATTATCTTGAAATAAAGTACCTAAGGGGATAACATCAGGTGTTTTGCTAGGTTTTGGTTTACGCTTTGCCTCTAGTCTTCGAATCGCACTTTCAAGTTTACGCTTCACAAACCTATCCTCTTCTGTGGACAATGTTTTTTTCAGAACTTCAATGTCTCCGCGTTCCTCAAAGAAAGCTACTGCTGCATGACGAACGCGAGTTTTAGGATTGGATAATTGTTCTAATGCAAACTCCCTTGCCCTATCATTATCATAGTGCCGCAAAGATCTCAACACAGTTTGTGGACTACTGCCAATCATATTTTCGAGTTCAGTTTGTGTTGCTGGATGTTTTAACTGAGCAAGACGCCCTAACATATTCAAACGCATACTCTTCTTAGTTTCTGGGTTTTGATACAATGTAAAAAGTACATGAGCTTTCTGCTCATCATCAAGAGCGCTTGCTGCTATAGACCTAACCATCAAACTATCATCTGAGAGAGCTTTAACAAGTACTTCCCTACTACGCTCATCAAACTCATGACCATGGTGATACATTGAAACCAAAGCACTTGCTGCTGCAAATCGGTCATTAATCTCAGAACTTTCAATAAGTCCCTCAAGAACTTCTAAGTGTTCAGGAGAGTGTAAGCCTGTGCCGAATAGTTTTCGCACATACTTTCGGTCACTAGTCTCTTTGTATTGTCGGTATACCTGCTCAAGATTTGCTTCAAAAACATCCCCTGCAAATGTGTGGACAGCTTTAGCACAGTTGTCTTGACATAGGGAAACGCCCTTTTCTGTTGCAACATGGCCTGACACTAGATTAATAACACTAGTTTGAGGTAATCCACCAACAAGATCTATGCCTTCAGCAGTCAGGAGTACACCTTTTTTTCGTTCCCCGTCTTGTGTGTACACAAAAGCTTCACCAGGCGATACTAGGGGTTTTCCACCTGGCAAGGTAAGTGTCTCAGGTGTGTTGAAGAAAATGTCGTTGTAAAGATCAGCATGAGGTAATTCAATCTCCAAACCTGGATCACTATTGTGAATCATTAAACGTGATACACCTGCTTTCGGATCTATATCAGAAAGGATGTAATTAGAGTTAGCACCAGGTGGCTTAGCAAGACCTGAGACATATGCCATTTTTGTAGTGGTAGAAACGGTTTCCTGGTTTTTGGTTTTAAGAATTGCTGGTTGGTCGTCAACAGGTGCAAAGTCTACATAGTCAGGGGAGTGTAAACGAACAATCCCTCTCTTTAGTTCATGACCATTAGAAAGTTTAATGTTTTCTCCAAAAACAGCAGGCACTGTTTTTCCTTTGTGGTCTGTGAGTGTAAATTTACATTTTGCACAGGTCATGCCAAAACCATCTTTGTTAGTAATAGTACCAATGAAATCAAATGGTTCAATCTCTGCAAGAGATTCAGAAGAAACATCACTAAACTGTAAGGATCCATCCTTCTGAACAGAAATTTTAGTGCCTGTACTTAAAAGTTCACCAATCAATTGTGTGTTAAACTGTGTTGATTTTTCACCAGCTGTGTGAAACACACCATTTTTTACTCTAGAAAATTTAACGCCTGATTCCATGAAAAAACGAGCATCGCCAATGTACCTTGTAACATGAACTGGGTTCCGGTTAATAACCCCCACATCAATTTCAGCAGCTTTTACAAATATCTTTTTTTGTTGCTCTCCAAATCTACTCTGTACAAAAAGATATTCTTCAACAAGAGGTAAGTGAGTTGCATAATTAAAATCAGGTGCGAGGGCAAGCTGTTCAAATACTTTTGCTTGGTCTAAATTACCTGGATTGAAACGATTAGTAAGGACATATTTCTTTTTCTGTTCATCTGTTGCTGCTGCAAATTCAGGAATGCTTAACTCTTTGTTTTCATCAAGCTTTTCTTGAATTGCCTTTTGTTCAGAAGTTAACTCATGAGAGGTAGCAGAAACAAACTGGCAAAGTAATACTAAAAGAAACATAAGTACAACTAAATCAATCATTCCTCTTTTCAAAGTAAACATAGTAAAAAAAGAGAAAAAGAGATTTATAAAGTTAGTGCTGCCTCATTGCAAGTCTAGTACTTCAACAACTTTCTGGTAGCGAACAGCCTCTTGTGGCTTGTTGTTTGCTGCTGCATAGCGCGCAGCAGTAATAAATTGACCAGCTTTTTCAAAATGCTCAAGTGCAGAATCAACTAGACCTAACTTTTCTGCTGCCCTACCAGCGCAATAATGATTATTTGCTGCTACACACTTTCCAAGCATTGTAGAAAAATTAATTTGTGCACTTTGTGTTAAGCCAGCTGCCTGTGCAATATGACCAGCGTCTTCAAACCGTTCTTCTTTTTCATACCATTCAAGGCCTTTCTGTAATAGGTCGTCAGCCCTTTCTTGCAACCCTTCGCGAGTTGCAGCTGCAAAAGCATCATGATAAAACTGTCCCTGTTCATACAAGTCAATAGCATCATGGGTCAATCCCATATCCTCGGCGTACATTGCTGCTTCTTTCACAAAACCATTACGTACATACAAATTGATTATTTCAGTAACATCAACATTAAAGGTGCGCAACAAAGGCATTGCTGACCATGGTAGAGGATCTCCAAATTGAGCAAGCGCATCCATGTATAAATTCTGTGCTCTTTCCTGTAATCCAGCTCGGCTTGCTACCAAAGCTGCTTCTACAATGTCATCCTGCTTAATATGAAAATCCACTTCTTTTTCAGGACCCATCTCTTGAGCAATCTTAAACGCAATTCGGTAGTCCACTAGATTCCCTGCTTCGTCTAAGAATTCGTCAATATAGTTTGGATCGTGCGTTACACCTTTTTGAACAGCTAAGAGTCTAAACTGTTTCTTTCCTTCTTCTGTTTCAAGTGTTGAGACTACAGCATCAAGATCTTCTTTGGGTTGCCCCTTTGGACTGTAACCACAGGATATCCATGAAGCAAACCCTACAAGCATTGCTGCGCCAAGGGCGACTGATCCTCTTATTGAACTAGGCATGACCATAAGCAAAAAATAAAGAAAAGGATTATAAAAATATTGTTATAATTCTAGTCCAAAGGCACTTCATCACCAGTATGTTCTGGAGTACCAAGTGGACCTGCATCTGCTTTCAATGCATCAACTTTGTCAAGTGCTTCCCAAGTAAAGTCTGGATCATCTCGTCCAAAGTGGCCGTATGCAGCAGTCTTTCTAAAGATTGGTCGCTTGAGCCTTAAATGAGAAACAATGTCAGCTGGCTTTAGTGGGAAGTGTTTTCTCACAAGCTCACTGATTTTCTCCTCATCAATTTTGTTGGTGCCAAAACAATCAACAAGAACACTTACTGGTTCTGCAACTCCAATTGCATAGGCAAGTTGTACTTCACACTTGTCTGCAAGTCCTGCTGCAACAAGATTCTTTGCAATGTATCGTGAGATGTACGCAGCGCTTCTGTCAACTTTACTTGGGTCTTTTCCACTAAAGCATCCACCACCATGGCTTCCATGCCCACCGTATGTATCTACAATAATTTTTCTTCCTGTTAAGCCTGCGTCTGCAACTGGCCCACCAACAACAAACTTTCCTGTTGGATTAACATGAAAAATAGTGTTGTCATCAATTTTATCACCACACACAGGTTTGATAACCTGTTCGATAATATCCTTTTTGATTTGGTCATGTGTTACATTAGGTGCGTGGTGTGTTGAAATAAGAACAGTATGAATACGCACTGGTTTTCCCTCTTCATACTCAACAGTTACTTGACTCTTTGCATCGCTGCGCAAGTAAGGAAGTGTTTTAGCTTTGCGAATCTCGCGAAGTTTTAGAAGAAGTTTGTGCGCTGTAATAATTGGCAAAGGCATGTACTCAGGAGTTTCATTGGTTGCAAAACCAAACATCAATCCTTGGTCCCCTGCACCTTGTTCTGCACTGTCTTTTCCTTCTGCAGATGCTTCGTCAACACCCTGAGCAATGTCAGGTGACTGCTCACTAAGTGACACAATAACACCACAGGTTTGTCCTTCAAAACCAACATCATGCTCATCATAGCCAGCGTCACAGATGACTTGCCGTGCAATTTTTTGAATATCAACATATGCTTTAGTTGTAACTTCCCCTGCTATGACAATAAAACCAGTTTTTACCAAGCACTCAACCGCCACACGAGAATTTGGATCTTGCTCCAATAACGCGTCAAGAATTGCATCTGAGATTTGGTCGCAGAGTTTATCAGGATGACCTTCGCTCACACTTTCTGATGTAAATAAATATTTTTTTGCCATTGTCTGTTCCTCCTTTGATTATTTTTTATTGGAATGTTGCACTGATCTATGCACACGCTTAAAAAGCTTGTTGTCAGATATATTCTGATAAGAATAATGGTGAGTAATCAAGTACAATAATATTTATAAAACACCCAGAAATGGTTATCTTTAATCAAGAAAAAAAGAGGGTATATCAATAGAGGTGTAAGCATGGCAGACGAAAAAACAGTTGTGCATGAAGAAGAGCACGAAACAAAGGCTTCTGGAGATCCTATTTATTCTATAGCAGAAAGTGTACGGCAAGTTGCAGATGATGAAGGTGAGGAAATCACTGTTGAAGAACCAGCAACTACAACAGAAGAAGCTGAAGAAAAACCTGCTCCTGCAGCAAAGCCTGCAAAACCAAAAAAAGCAGCTGTAAAAAAGAAAGCAAAAACAGCAAGCAAGCCAAAAAAAGCTAAGAAAACAAAGAAACAAGAAGCTGCTGCAACTGTTCAAGAAATTGCAAAAGAGTTAGATGCTAAAAAAGAGGAAGAAGTAAAGGCAGAAAGCAGCGCAGAAGAAACAAGTGCTGCAAGCGAAGAAACAGAAGAATTCTTTGAATTCAATCAAGTAACACTCTGGAAAGCAACAACAGTAATCTTTGGACTATTGGTTATTTGGTCGTACTTTTTTAGGTGAGATCAGAAGCAAGGATCTCAGAGACACAATATTTATATACTGAATAGGCTTAATTGCGTTACAAGGCTCAAATAAGGGGATGAGGTGTCAAAGACAATGAAAAAAACTACAACTATATTCTTATTCTTACTAGTAACAATTTCACTATTACTTGCTGGATGTGATCAAGGAGCAACAGAAGCTCCTGCTGAAGAGGCTCCAGAAGAAGCTCAAGAGACTGCTCCTGCAGAAGGAGATGAAACAGCAGACGATACTGAAGCACCAAGTGAAGAAGGAGCTGCAGAAGAAGAAAGTGCGCCTGCTGAAAGTGATGAAGCAACAGAAGAAACCCAAGAAGAAGATGGAAATGCAATCACAGGAAATGTAGTTTCACAAACAGGCCAAATTGGCGGCACTATTGACATTCTAAAAGAGCAAGTTATCAAAGGCCAAGGCACTGAGAAAAAAACATATGAAGATCAAAGCTGGTTTGATGGAGTAAAGTGTGTTAAATACACCGGACCAAAGCAAGGAACTTTTGGAACAGGAACAAAAAAAGAAGATTCCATCTCATTCAGGTTCACTAACAAAGATGAGCGATCATACAATCTACTTAAGACAAGCAGCTTTTCACGAATTGGAGCAGACGATAAAACACTTGTTCCTCTACGACTTGCTGTTAATGGAAACAGGATCAAAAATGATGTAGTAAAGAAGTGTTGTGGCACAACAACTGTTGAAGCTGGTCAAACACTTGAATGCAACAATTGTCCTGCAAACCTACGATACCCAGAAAAACAAGAGTACATGAACAAACAAACTGAGCTCAAGAACAACTTAGAAGCAAAATCACGATTTGCATCTACTCAAATTGAGTTCAGGTGTAGATGATCATAATTCAAAAAGAGGTGTACGATGAATAAAGTTTGGCTTACAGTATGCATTACAGCATTACTACTTCTTGTAGGGTGTGAAGCACCTGCAACACCAGAACCTGCTCCGGAGGTTGATGCAGAGATTACAGCACCTGAACCAGCAGAAGAGCCAATGCTTGAAACTGAAGCACCAAGTAAAGAGGAAACCGAACCTGCTGAAGAACCCGCGCAAGAAGAAAAAACTGAAGAGCCAAAAGAAGAAGTACAAATAGCACCAGAATTGACAGTTCCAAACACAGAGATTATTGCTAAAAAAACCATTCTTGGTAGTTCATCTGAAGATAAAAAAAAGTTTTCTGACACAACCTGGATTTCTGACATTGTTTGTGGTACACTATTTGCTGATGGCACATCCCATATAACTTTTACTTTTGAAAACAAAGACAAAGAAGCACAGCATCTTGGCCATGTCACAGCTGAAGAGTCTCATTTGAAAAAAGGAATGAGCCTTCGTGTTAATGGAAAAAGAATCCGTTCAAATGCACAAGAAGTTTGTGGAACAGATATTGTTGAACCATACAAAAAAGTTACCTGTACACTTCGAACAAAACTCAGAAAAGGAAAAACATACTGGGGCAAGGAATTAAACAATAAGATTGAAGCAGATGGGTTAAACTTTTACACAGAAGCACGCTTTAGGTGTGTTTAAAACTTTTTCTTCTTTTTCCCATTAAGAGTTCATAATAGCGTGCATTAAGATGTCTAAAGTGTCCTATTGCAAGACGATTATTCTTTAGTTTTTTGAGCCTGCGTGTAACCTCACCTGCGATAACAGCATACACAATCGGTTCTAGTGCAGTAATGAATAGACGCATATGCAATTTGTACCCTGGATCAGTTCTCATTTTATCAAACGAGTCACGAAGCACCTGAACACCATCATGAACACGCCGAAGCCTCATCCTATCTAACAGAGGATTAGTCTGTAACTGATGAAGTGCTTCTCGAGTTAGGTCCTTAACATCATCGTTGGTTCTTATTCTAAAAAGAGGTGGCTGGTCTTGCCAAAGATAGGTTCTTTCCACAAGGGATTCTTCTTCAAAATGATCTGCCATTGCATCATACATATCGCTGTGCTCAGGAGACATTTGAACCCCATTAAGACATCGAAATGGCCCATATTCAGGTGCTAACCTTGAGTTGGTAGTTAGTAAGTCAGCAGGAAATACAGAACAATGCAATGGACGCATGTCATACACAGAACACTTGAAGTCTTCAGCTAAGTAAGGACAGGGATCATGAAGAATACCTAACAGTGCCATGGCAATACCTGGATTAGTTTTATCATTGGGAGCAACAACAACATTTCCTTTTTCAACCCAAATTTCATCAATGGGCTGGCCAGTATGTTCAGACAATCTAATATAATCACCAAGTGATGCTGCAATCCCCATCTCAGGATGACTGCAACAGGCTGCACCTTCACAAAGCTCAGTTGGTTTACATTCAAAGTAGGGTAGATCCATTTGAGTATCCGATGTCATACACCAGGGGAAAAAGCAAAGGTATTTAACCCTTTGGGCTACCCGTTTAAGTATGACAGCTGATGATTTAGAGAAAGTAGACTCCTTTTTAGGCATTGGAGGACCTGAAGTCCCCAAAGAATTCTGTGACTATGAAAAGGCTAAAGTTGCAATTCTGCCAATCCCCTATGAAGGAACAGTAAGTTATGGCGCTGGTACAGCTAAAGGACCTCAGGCAATTATTAACGCATCTGCGTTTATTGAATTGTACGATGAAGAGCTTGAAAAGGAATTACATACAGTGGGTATTGCCACTGTTAACCCTGTTGTTGTAAAGGAAACTCCTGAAGCAATGATGCAAGAAATCCAGCAACGCACGCAACAATTATTGGAAGATAATAAATTTGTCATTGGACTCGGAGGAGAACATTCAGTAAGCCAAGGAATCTTTAATGCACTCAAAGAAAAGTTTGATGACCTTGCTGTTTTACAAATTGATGCACACAGTGATCTGCGTGATAAATACCACAACACTAAGTACAGCCATGCTGCAGTGATGCGAAGAATCAGTGAACAGACAAAAGATATTGTGCAGGTTGGCATTAGAAGTCAAGACATTGAAGAAGTAAAGTACATCAAGGACGGCACTGTTTCCACGAGTATTTTTTATGCAAAAGATATTGTTCCTGCAAGCAAACGTGGTGATGACGCATGGATGGAAAAAGTTATTGAGAAATTACGTGGAAAAAAAGTTTTTATCACCTTTGACATTGACGCGTTTGACCCAAGCATTATTCCGACAACTGGAACACCCGAACCCGGGGGCATGGAATGGTACCCAACACTCAAGCTTTTACGTCGTGTGTTTAAAGAAACAGATGTTGTTGGCTGTGATGTTGTAGAACTTGCACCACAAAAAGAATTACCTCATGCTGATTTTACAACTGCAAAGCTTGTGTATAAAATGATTGGGTATAAGTTTTTTCAGTAGAAAAAATTAAGGTATTCATATGTAAGTTGTGTTATCTACAGTACATTGCTGAATAACAGGCAGTTCAACAACAGTGCCACCAATCTTGTATTTTTCTGGTCCTGCAGATGGGCAATCAACTTCAACATTCTGAGTGATTGGTTCTTGTTTTGGAGGGAGCATCATAGTAGGTTGGTCAGCTGTTCCATATACTAAGACTCCAAAAGCAAGGCTTGCCATCATTGATCTCATATGCTGCGCATAAGCAGGCATTGGGTTCAAAGGAAGTTGTCCAACAGCATCAGCAACTTTGTCAGCTACCCCACAAATACGTTCCCATAATGTGGGACCTTGTGGAGCAACAAGTGCTTGTGTTTGACGGTCTAGACTTGCTATTTCTCGCTGAGCAACTTGCTCAAAAAGGTCATAGGTAGCTTCCCATCCAAAGAGTTGATTCTCTGGATCTGGAACACCATACCCTTCAACAACACTACGCACTGCTTGTGGATCAAGTAATGCTTCTTTCCCCGCTTCAACTACTTCATCAAATGTTAGTAATTCAGCACTTTGTGGTGCATAGGCTGCACCCACCATAAGGTCAGCAAATTGCTCATCAAGCGTTGTAGAACTTGTTTTGTTGCCATGGTAAAAGGGAATAAATACCCTTTATAAACCTTTCCCTTTGTACCACTTACACGTAGTTATTCTTGGAAAGCCTTAAATAGCATTCCTACACCCTTGGACACCATGAGTGGGTCAGAACAGCCAAAATGGGCTAGAGAAATGGAGCAAGGAGAATGGCCTTCAGGCATGAGCAAAAAAGCTGATCCAAAACTAGCCAGGATAGCAGCAAATTTATGGCCTTTATACGCTGCTTCACTCATAGGACCTGCATTTGCAACAACAGGTAATTTTACCAAAGGCTTGCTTGGAGCAGCACTAGGTGCTAGTTATGTGGTTATGAACAGACTGCTCTTTAACAAACGAAGACTCTATTTCAGAAAGCAATGGCACACCAACAATCTTGCAAAACAAGTTGAAAAACTAGCAAAACACAGGCCACAAAGAGCTGGAGCAGGCGTTCTAAAATCAGCAGCACTAGCAGCTGCAATTGCATGGCCAGGTTACAACCTAGTTGAAACAGTAAAACCAATTGCTAAAGATTTCTACAAATATTCTGGTCTTGAAAAGCTTGTTGTAAAAACAGGGAAAGTCCCAGGAAAAAGGAAAAATTATGATCCTTTAGGCAACCGTACCATGAGGTTTGGACTGGCATACCCCATGGATGAAGACTCACACATATCAGATTATTTTGGAAGAAGAGGTGGACGACATAAAGGAACAGATATTACAAGCAAAGCACCTGCAGCATGTTTGGGCGAAGCAATCTACGCAGCTGAATATGGCTATGTTGAAAAAGCAGGGTACTGTAAAAACGCGTATGGTAACCACAACAATGGCGTTGAAATACTCCTTAATCATGGAAAAATAAACGGCAAAAAAGTAAAGACACGATACTTACATCTCAAAAAAGGATCTCTTGAAGTTCCTTCAAAATGTAAACCAAAAACTACATTCAAAGTTCAAAAAGGAGACAAAATTGCTGAATGTGGAAGCACAGGACGATCAACAGGACCACACCTACACTTTGAAGTATATGTAAATGGTAAGCAAGTAACACCTTTTGAAAAATAAGTGAAACACATGGCAAAACGAACAACACCACAATGGCTCAAAGAACTACGAGCAAAAAAGTGGCCAAAAGTAATCAGCACAGAAGTAGATCCAAAAATTGCACAAGCTGCTGCTAATGTTGGCTACGTTGCAACAGCCGCAACAGTTGCATCATCATTACCCCCGGTTGCTGCTGAAACATACTGTGCCTTAAGCATGCTTGCAGGTGTTGGTTGGGTGTACTTGAACAGAATTGGATTTTCTCGACGAAGAGTATACGCTGACAAGAAAAAAGATGGTCATTATAGGTGGTTTGAAAACAAAGTAGGCAAAAGAATCCATAAATGGGTACGCCACCAACCAAAAACACGACGAGCAGGCATGGCAAAAACAATGGCACTTGTCACTGCACTTGGGCTATCAGGCTTTAGCATAACAGGACAAACCAAAAGTGCGTATTATGAAATTAAAGGAACCATAACACGAGTAATGGGATATCTTGGATTAAACCCAACTCGGGAAGCAAGAATTCAAAGTATGATTGACTTTCAACTTGACAGAAAAATTCCGCAGCGGTGTTTTAAACGAGTCTTACAATATGACAAAACAATTGAGAAAGCATCTGATGACCATGATGTTGATTATGAAGTGTTGGCAGCAGTTCTCACTGTTGAAAGTTGTGGAAGAACAAAAGTTAAAAGTCATGCCGGTGCAGGAGGCATTGCACAATTCATGCCAGGAACTGCACGCGGTTTTTGTAAAATGAAAGTTGGCGGGGGCATTGATCAGCGAAACAACCCTTACAAATCAATTGCATGCGCTGCAAAATACCTGCGTCACTTGCAAAACAAGTTTGATGACTGGGACACTGCAATCGGAGCCTACAACGGTGGCCCAGGAAATATGAAAAAATGGACTAAAAGAAGTGGTGGTAGTTACTGGGATGTTCCTCGAAGGGGCACTGGAGAAAATTATAATTATGTTCCCAAGGTTCGTGCTACAGAGAGAATTCTTGAAAGTCCTGGGAGTTTTGGTGTAAAGGTGCAGAAGTAATTTTTAGGTATATCCGTAAGATATAATGATTTCATTTATTAACACCGAATACATAACATGATACAATGGGAATTAAGAAAACACTTGGACAGATAGTCAAGCATCCAATAGACAGTGCTTTCTACTGGGGGTTTGGTGATGACATAGCAGACGCAGGAAAGAGAACAAGGGAAAAGATGATTAAAGAGGCACAGGCTGAGACTGAAAGTGAGAAACAAGACTTGGAAAGGCGATTAGGAAAACACCATGCTTTCCAGATTTGGCGAACATTCTACCTGCGATGGACTGCCACCATGTATGATGCGACAATACTAATCAATGGGACATATGATGGTGTTGAAACATCTTTAGAAAACTGGTGGTATCATGCAGGATGGCTCCACACTGTTGAGTTTACCTTTGTTCAACTACAAAAGAGGTATGGAATAAAAGATAAAACACTGAGTGCACTCTCCAGCCTTGACACAAAGTTACGAGAAAAAAGCAAAACATACGCCAGGTTAAGTGAATGGGTAGACATTGCAGCTGGTGCATTTCACCTGATATACCCCTTGAGCCATAGAATCAGACCCATATTCGATAAATACAGGGATACACAAACAGGACTTCATTTACCAAAACAAAAACTAACACCTAGGCAGGCATATGAACGACTTGGATTACCAAAAGATACAAGTGATGATGAAATAAAGACAACATATCGTCAGATTGCAATGGATACCCATCCTGATCGACACCCTGATGACAAAGAAAAAGAAGAAGAATTCAAGAAAATAGCAGAAGCATATGAAGTGCTGAAAGAACATAGAGGATTCTAAACAGCAATTCACCTTACACACTCATAACAATATTTATAAAGAAGAAAGCCTCAAATATGCCTAAAAAAGTCTAAAGAGGGCATAGATGAAGCTATTTGATACTAGGATAAACTCATTCTTACTAGTACTATTTCTAGCACTCATATGCACCACTGTTTTTGCCATTGCAGAACAGCAGGAAAACCTCATTCCAAACCCAGAAGAAGTCAATGATGTCATCATTATTCTCAAAGAACCAGAAGAAAAAACATCTTTTTTTAGCACTGCAACAGTTGAAGAAAACAAGACCTTTGAAGAAATCAAAGAGGACATAAAAGAAGTGCAAGAAGAAGTAATTGAAGATGTGCTTGATGATCCAGAAGAAGTTGATAATGTTGACACGTATGAAACAATCAATGCAATTTCAGCAAAAGTATCAGCCGACAAGCTAGAAGAACTACAAGACCACCCTGATGTAGAATCAGTAATTCCCAATGTTCCCTTTGAACTTTTTATGGAAGACACAATTCCTTTAATTAATGCTGATGACGCGCACAACACCACTGTAGGTGGTATAAACATAACTGGAAAGGGAGTTGGCGTGTGCGTGGTAGATTCAGGCATTGATCCAACACACCCCGATCTAAAAAACAATATTGTTGCACAGGCATGTTTTTGTGACAATAATGGACCGTGCTGTAACAACAATCAAACAAGTGAGTTTGGCAATGCAACAGACACCAATGGTCATGGAACGCATGTTTCTGGTAGTGTAGCTGCAAATGCTCCAGCTGCAGGACTTGGTAATAACCTAGTTGGTGTTGCAAAAGAAGCAAGCATCACATCAGTAAAAGTATTTGGCAAAGACAAAAGCACGTTCTTATCAAACATTCTTAATGGTGTTGATTTTTGTATTAACAACAAAGGTAATTATAGCATCCAGGTTATTACCATGAGTCTTGGGACTGGATTGTTTAGTACAGCAAGTGACTGTGATAATAATCCCAGCACTAGTGCTTTTACCACAGCAGTGAATACAGCCTACAGTCAAGGAATTACAGTGACTGCATCATCTGGTAATTCTGGTTCAACAGCAGGGATTTCCCTCCCAAGTTGTTTATCAAATGTAACGAGTGTGGGATCAACTGACAAATCAGATGGTATTTCTTCATTTACTAATAGGTTTAACATCCTTGATATTCTTGCACCTGGCCAGTCTATTAACTCAACTGCACAACATGATTGCCCTGCTGGTGGTTCTGGTCAAAGCTGCAGCAGTACACGATATACCACACTTAGTGGAACAAGTATGGCTGCACCACACGCAGCAGGGCATGTTGCATTAGCACACCACGCAGCACAATTGTACAAAGGAAGAAATCTCACTGTTGATGAAGTACGAGCGTTATTACGAAACACTGGAGCAAAAATAACTGACAGCTCTGGCACTGGCCTTACATTCCCCAGAATTGATTCATTAGATCTTGTTCAAACAATACAAGAACCAGTAAAGTTCAGTGCATTTAGCGGTAGGACAACTAATTTTAGTTCGTCGTCATATGACGCATTGGAATCAATAACAAATGCCCACATTGAAAAAACAGGTGGCTTGATTGTATACCCAGGCAGTGTTAACTTTCTTAACACAGACCTTAATAACACCATCACCATCACACAAAATAATATTGTGATAAACCAAACTAAAGAAACAGCATTAAACAACTCAGTAACAATTACGTTTTACAATCAAACAATAAACAATCCAGCAATAATGAAAAATAGTATTGCATGCACTGATTGTGCCATTACTGATTTGAACACAGATAACATAACATTTACTGTAACAAGTGTCAGTGGACATACCAATTACACCCTTGCTTCAAGTTCATCACTGAACATTTTTGATGGAACAGACACTAATGGTGGTGCAAACAATGTTGGGGTAGATGATGATGTAAGCTTGTACGCAAATTACACAAACAGTAGTGGCTTGAGCATACTAAGTGCTTCATGTAATCTAACTCTTGACAATAGCACCACTGTTATGACTTATAATACAACTAAGGCTGCGTACGAGCACAAAACATTTTTTACAAGTCAAGGCAACCATTCATGGAGTGTGTCCTGTGCAGCAACAAACAAGACTTCACAAATTGGGCAAGACAATGTAAGTGTGCAAGCACTTATCTTAGGATGTAAAGAATATAACAGGGCAAATAGAACCTACACCCTCAGCACAGACATCAGCGAGAGTGTGACAAGAACCTGCATGGACATTAATGCAAATAACCTCACCCTTGATTGTGATGGAAAAAACATACTAAACACAAATGGTGTTGGAACAGGTATCCGTATACGAAATGCACAGGATGCAACAATTAAAAACTGTAATGTTCAGAATTTTACAAGAAGTGTTTTCTTTGACAATGCAACAAACAGTCTTGTTAATCAAACAATAACGAACGGGGTCATTGCTATTAATGGAACATCAGGAGGAAGCCTGACACTGCGTAACACAACGTACGCCAGCTTCAGTATTGGCACAAACACAACCTCAACAATCACACCAAATTGGTATGTACAAGTAAACACACAAAACAACAACAGTCAAACACTCAATACAAATGTTACACTAACAGGAGCACAAAGCACTGAAACAACAATCATCACCACAAATGGGCAAGCAACATTCCTTGCATCAGAAGGAGTCTTTGGAACATCAACAACACTACACACACCACACACTGTAACTGCAACAGCAGCAAACTATACATTTACACAAACAACCCTTAACCTATCTCAAACACAGAGCACAAACCTCACACTAACTCTTAACCAAGTTCCAGCAACAACAACATTCAATGGAAACACCACAGACTTTAGTGGTATTTCTGAAACAGGACTTGCTAATGTCACCAATATAACCATTGACAAAAACGGGCAAGCATCAGTGACCTTTATTGGAGGAAAAGATGCTCGTGGACGACACTTTGACAATGCAATCACCATTGCTGAAGGAATGGTAAGTGTAAACACCAGCATGCTTGGCAGTGAATACAACAACAATAGCATAATCACTATCCACAATGTCACCTGCCCAACTAAACCAATTGTATCAGACGGCATATTCAGCACACCAGAAAAGATTCGGGCAACAGGATTTGTTTGCAATGCAAACACTACAACGTCATGTACACAGATTAGCTGTACCAACAGCACACTCTCTTTTAGTGTTGACCACTTTAGTAGTTTTAGTTTTGAAGCAAACGCTGAGATTTCATTGCTTTCAGATTCTGATTCAAGTAATGCCAAAGCACCAAATGAAACAGTAACATTCCAAATTAATTATGTAAACAGCACTTCAAACAGTGCAATCACAGACGCAGTGTGTATTTTAACTGTTGCAAATAGTAGTTTTGTACCATCATACAATGCATCAAGCCAGTATTATGAATATAGAGATAGTTTTGTAGCTGCAGGAACATATCATTATAATGCAACCTGTGACTCAGTACTCTTTACAAAAATTAGTGGAGAAAACAGTTTCACCTTAGTGAATGTTAATTCTTCAAGCAGTCCTAGTTCAGGAAGTGGTAGCAGTAGCAGTTCTTCATCAAGCTCCTCTGGTGGTGGCGGAGGCGGCGGTGGAGGAGGTGGAGGCGGAGCTTTCATTAACCGTCCAGCTACAGTTACAAACACACCAACAACACCTGCAGTAACAAGCACACTCCCTAATACACAACCTGCTGAGCCAGCACCTTCAACAAATGATGAAACAACAAGCGACAGTGCACCAGAAGCTGAAGAGACAACAACAAGTGAACAAACAGTTGCAGCAGGTGAACCTGAGGAAACAGGACTTGCAGGCGCACTAACAGGACAAATTGCTGGTGTCGGAAAAGCACTACGACTCTTGAAAGAAGATGGAGGGTTTAGTCTTCTTGGATTAATAACATTAACACTCATTGGAGTTGTACTTATTGGTGGCATAGGAGCTCTTGGACGACGTAAATTACAATCAGTTAATAGAGATACCCTAAGTGAAGTAAAAATTGGCATGGGCAGTTTTGGATGGGGAAGTGATGTTGTCAGCTGGGTAAAAAATAAACTCAGTAAAACAAGTCAAAAAGTTACAGAAACAGTACAGCAAAACATTCCAGGCCAAAAAGAATACATCTTTGATCAAGAAGATGATAATAAGAAGTTTCAGTTCTAGTGTTCTATTTTACAGAATCACTACCTGTTAAAGACCGAGGACGTAAACGGTTCCGTGATTCTGACTCATAGCCTCGTGCTTGCCCTGTGTTAAATTGGAAATTATCATGCAATTCAACCCAGGGTCTTGCATGACGCGTATCAGCACTGAGATAACAACCAAGAACAATTGGTACATCAGCTGCATGCTCCTTTACATAGGCAGGAGACAATAGTTCAATGCGCATACCGCGCTTACGTTTTTGTTGTAGTAAAGCCCCTTGTAGTTCTGGTTGACGATATAATTGTGTAAGAAGCGCTCGTTGCGCATCATTAAAGTAGTGAGTACCTGTTGCAAATTCCGCAAGATCAGCTGCCTTGATTTCAAGAGAACTAATTTCTTTTTCGCCTTCAACAAAAAGACAACCACCAGGGTTATCCAATGCCGAGTAGGAAATGCGAACTGCCTTACCCTCATCAATAGCTCTTTGAATGTGTACACGTTGATCTTTCGTAACTCTATAATTACCTGTTTCTCGTAATTCCCCTTCGACAACATCAGGCGCTGCATGAATAGGATTAATACTTTCTGGGCCAATATGTGAATCACTCCCCAGGATAACATATGCTTCCAAAGTGCCATCTTCCCTGCCTTCAGTCTCATACACTGCAAAGTCACAAGTTTGGAAATGCTCATCAATTAAATCATTATCATGGCGACGAGCTTCTGTTATATCTGCAACTGACTGTATAGAACGAAACCAATGCAATAGCGCAAAATAGCGCACTGCGTGTTTTATTACTGGTGTTTCTGTCATAAGCAAAACCTCAAAGAAAGGAATGCCCTTAGAAGTATAAAATTATTACGTATATACATGTTATTTGTCAACCCTTTGAACTAAGGGTTGGCCCCGTACAACCCCTGTATTCAACAACTGATACCCTTCAGGCCTGCCCCATGTTGGACTATATGCTTCAATACCACACGCCCCACTGGTGTTGTTCATCCATGCTGGAACAACCAATAATCTATCTGGCGAACCAAGATGCTCTTCAATTCTGGAAGGTGAAGGAAGTGATATCCACGTTACTCTACCTTTGTTTGCTTGTTCTGGTGACATGTTTTCACGACCAGCTGAGGTTTCTTGCATTAAGATTTCACCCATAAGTACAGGGTTACCATACAATGCTGTAAGAAATGATCGTTGCGCAGCATTAAAGTAAGGACGACCCTCATCAAATGCTGCCAATTCAGGAATTGAAACTTTTAGAACTGTTTGTCCTGTATCACATGACCTATCAACTTTTGCTGGACCTTTTCCATGTAGCCAAGGATGTATTGTTTGCAAGCGTAAACCACTCGGATTATCAAGATCTGCATATGCAATTGCCTGAGCACCATAGTTTGATGCGAGCATTCCACTAGGGACACTGTTAGGAAAAATGACATCGAGATCATTGACGATATACAACCGGGGTTCACCACCCTCTATACCATAACATAGCGCAGTACCAGCAAAATGAGTAGCGTCCCTCACCTCACGTTGTGATCCGCTGGCAGGTTCCTGTGCCATTGCTTCAACAAGTTCTGCGATCGAATCAACTCGTGAAAAACGTCCAACTACTGCTTGGTAATCTTGAACTGCCCCCTCTGGACCATCTTTACGATTAGAAACAAATTGCTCATATTCTTTTTTTAGTGCTGGTTTTGGTACTCCCATACTAAAAATAAGAGACAGTCAGAACTTATATAAAAAGTTATTCAATTAAAGAGTTATTCAAGTGCATGTTGCTCTGCATACTTTTGGACATGACTAGGATGCACCATTCCAAGAGCAATCCCATCATCCCTTCTAAAGTAAGCAAGTGCCTCACCTGCTTTTCGAGCTCCAACAAGAGGTGTAAGCGCTTCTCCAACTTGTAATGCAGTTAGGTAACCTACGCTTGCCATAAGCTCTTGTCGAGAATCTTCATTGTGCATTTTTTCTGCCCATGCACCTGCAAGGGCATTATAGAGTGTACCAAAGTCAGCGTTTTTCATCTTATGAGTTCCATCAGCTGGTTTCAAGAGTTTTGTATTATGCATGTATGCAATAAGTGGCAGGTCTGCGTTGCCTTCATCTAAGTCTTTTAGGAAAAGAGTATTGCAAACGTCTTCCTGTGAAAAAGGCTGACCTCCTGTAGGTGCATGAACAAAGTACGCTATCGCAGCAAAAGGTGATATCTGAGATGCAGTTCCTTTTTTCTTCTTAAGAGAGCTTGGCACCTTTTTACTGATGTTTCGCCTTGTGTTACTTACATTTCGAACTAATAATTGGGCAAGATGATCTGCAGATACAGTATAACCAAGATCACGTTCAACAAATGAGTCTCCACCTTCTAACACAATAGAATCTGCTTTGTAACTTGCTGCAAACCTTTCAGTCATTCTCCTGGAAAACTCATCTTGGTACGCTGCTACAAGTGCATCAATTGCTTCATTACCTTCTTCTGAACCAACACCAAGCTCATAGAGGTATATACCCTCTGTATTTTTGGCAGGTTCATCACGACGAACACTAATTTTAACAGAAGCTCCTTCTGGTGACGGTTCAGGACTTGCGTCATTACTTTTATGTAATTCTACGTACACATCATCTAATTTATCTCCTGCACGCAGAGATTCTATGACAATGTTACTCAAGTTAAAGAATCGCTCTTCTTCATTTTCTTTAGTAATGTAGCCACTGTCAATTATTGCTTGAGTACGGTCAACATCTGCACCATATAATTCAGCAACATCGTGTGCTGAAACACCTTCAGTTTCTTCGCCCTTTAGATAACCAGCCCATAATTTAAGACGTAACACATCTCTAAAGAGCATGGTATCACTTTCAGCTAGATCATATATTTCAACAAAAACACCCAGGTCTCTAGGCTCTAACTGAGTAACAGAACCTGCACCCCTAAATGTTAGTGGGTGATCTTCATCATATTTGTGTTGTTGTGACCCATTTTGAATTAGTATACTGTCATCATCTTGCCATATCTCTCCTTCAAGTTTGTCGTATAAGCATCTTGCAAGGTATAATCCCCCCTCAACTGTATCAGTTGGTTCTGGAGTTGGCGGTGTAGGACCTGGAGGTGCTGGATCTGGAGATGGCTCAGGATCTGGTGTTGGAGCTGGATCAGCAAGAGATTCCTTAGTCTTGTCAAAGAATGAACCATTGCCTTTCAAGACATCAACTACATCACCATACAGTTTTCTAAATGATCGTCGTGATACAGTGGAATTAATACCACCTTCCCAACTTGTTACTAAATCTTCCGGAAGAGGATCCCCTGGTTTTTTAGCTATTGTCTCAAGGTCTTCTCCAGCAATACCACACCATCCACCAAAATCAGCCCTACTGTATCTTTTGGTGTTTGATAAATCAGCCATGTGGACAGCAAGAACATCTTCAGTACGCAATCCTTCTTTTACTATGTGATCACGAAGAAGTGGATTTTCTCTTTTCTGCCATGTTCTAATTGTGCCATTAGGATAGCCCACTTCCAAAGTAGTGCGGATCTCATCATAAGAGACAACATCACCAAATGCGTGCGTTGTGGCAAGACGAGGTAATTGAACTTGTTGTGTTGCTGCATCATATAAGCCTTCATTGATCATACGAGCTTCAATACTTTGTCCTATAAATCGCGCAGAGTCAGTTTCAATAAGATCTTTGTTTGGTTCTAAGCGTGTTTGTGTTGGAGCTGGTTCAGGTTCTGGAAGTGGTTCTGGAGCAGGTTCTGCCCCTGCAAGTAAACCATCAAGATCAGCACTTGCATCAATAATACTTAGACCTTTAGGTGTTTGTCGTTGTACTACATATATAGTCTCAGGTTGATCTTGAAGTTCAGTAGAAAACAAAGGGACTCTGTTGTAACCTACAGTAAGACGATTGCCTTGTAATAAACCTGAAATGTCAGCTTTAATCACCTCATTAAAAGGAAGCCCCACCATATGAGTTTCACCCCGATATCTCGGATAAGGATCTGGACCAGAGAAAAGTGGAATAACAATATCATGAGAGAAAATCACCTTAGCGCATTCTGCGTTTAAGTCAAATTGACTTCTTGGGAGAACCCCTTTTAGAGGTGTTAAAGAAACATCACCAACTTGTAATCCATTATGATGTTGATCAAATACAACATACAAACATTCTGAGTCAGCAGCTCCTGGAAGTTTAACAGAACTAAGTAGAGCAGACCCATATCCAATGTGGAGCGTGCCATCAATCACCTGGGCATGTAATAATCCATTTCTTTCAACATCTCCTCCAGGAAATGTAATCATGGGAACACTCCCCACAAAGCCATCATGTTCTTGTTTGATTAATCGAGCTACAAGTTTAGTATTAAGAATAGCATCTTTCATAACTGCAGTATATAGTTGTTCAAGATCGTCAACGCTTACTCGTTCACGTGTAGTAGAATCATTCTGTGATAAAGCATCTGCTCCATCATCTTCCCTAATTGATCCTGTCTCCCATGCCATAAAAAAAGAGGTATACTGCAATGATTGTTAAACTTTTTGGTGCTTATTTATATAGGTTTATAAAGGTGAATCTTGAACTACTAAAACTATTCGGACCGCAGTAATAGCGCAAAATAACGTGGAGAAAAATCAGCTATTAACTATAATCTCGCCACACATGCTTGCACTTTTCACACTTGTGAAACTTGGTTTCAGGTTCGTCTGATGCTCGTGTTTGAACCATCCAATAATGTGCCTTGTCGTGGTTACACTTAGGACATTTGATTTCAATTAAAGGAAGTGCTTTTGTTTCTGACTCATCCAGGTCAATAACTTCAACTGCACGTTCATCTTTTTTGATGTCAGTTATCCTTGTTTCTTCTACTTTTGTGTCTTTAAATCCACAGGTACAAGCAAGAATTCTTTTGCCACCTTCTTTTTTTGGTGTGAGTAAGCTTCCGCATTTTTGACAAAACATAATATCCCTCCGTTATGGCATGAGACCAATTGCACGAAGCACGGTCACAAACCAAATTTTGATATACCCCAGATAAGGTATTCTGAAATATGCTTGGCCAATAATTTTATCATTACCGACCTTTTTTTCAAAACTGTGTACACGATTGTTAAAATCTCCTTTTGTTGTAAAGGATCCTTCATGTACGTCAACAATCCTGTGGATAACAGGCTCACTGGCGTGTGTTGAGTGGAAAACAACTACCTGTCCTATTTTAATGTTTTCTTTTTTAAGTTGTTTAAGCATCATAATGTCGCCTTTGTTAAAACCATCAACTAAAGGAAATGATTGGAATTGTTCCTTTGAAATACTTAGCTCACCATACAGGTTTTCTTGGGACTGCCACCAGTCATCAAAGTCACCTTGGTGTTCCATACTGCCTGAAACAACCGCAACAATAGGAAATTGCGTGCCTACAATAAGTCCAAGGCCTGGGTATACCAGAAATTTGATAACCACAAAAGCAACTATAATATTAGCAATCCAACTCCATACAGAATCTTCTTCCCATAGAAAATACCAGAATTTTGCAAGCATCTTCTGAGGGTTCTTACGGAACTTTGGCTTGGTTCGCCGATCCATTCTCTGTTTCAGAGTGTATTTTCCCTTCCTCTCAGTATTGCCAGAATTGAGTGCCATCCTTGGAGTTTATAAACAAAGCTTTAAAAACTTTTCTGTCCCCTCAGAGACAATGAGATCAACATTCTGCCCAAAGTGTGGCAAGAAAGATATCAAAGGAGACCTATGTGCTAGTTGCACTGCTGCAAATCTCCCTAAGAAGAAATTACAAGAAATGCAAATGGACATGTGCACACATTGTAGAAAGTATAAACGCAAAAATGTGTGGACTGGTTTTAAAGGTTTACGAATGCCCATCATCAAACTTGTACAGGATCGTCTTGGCAAGGATCACCGAGATAATTACAAAATATCACCACAAAATCTCGATGAACTCAAAGAGCATTACAAAGCTGGTAGGCCAGGAAGCAAACTCACCATTAAAGTTGTTTTGTGTTTAGACGAAATGTGTGAATCGCTTCCTGTTACCATCAACTTTACTGCTTGCAACCAATGCTGCCGCCGTGGCACAAAGTATTTTGAAGGAATTCTTCAACTACGCCAGCCAACAGATACAGTCAAGGAATTCATAAAAAAACACCTTAAGCAAAGCGAAGAAAAAGGGAACATGCTTACCAATGAAAAAAAAGTAATCGGCGGGATTGACTATTATCTTACATCAAACAGATTTACCAACACCCTTGGGATACTATTACAAAAAAAGTTTGGTGGCATTCTTAAGACCAGTGCCCACACATATTCACGTAACAAATTAACCAGCAAGACCATGTACAGGCTTAGTGTATTTTTTGAACCATTACCCATTGATCTTGATGAAGTATTTCTTTTTGAAGATAGGCTATTGAAGCTTACACGAAAAGGAAAACAAGTAGTGTGTTTTGATTTTGTAAGAAATAAAACAGTTACACTTCCCTCAAAAAAAATAATGGAAGCTGAGAAAGTAAAGAAATTAAAAACTCGAGTGATCAAAGTATACCCCACACTTGAAGTTATGCATCCTGAAACATACCAGCCACTTGAGCTTGCCAACGGAAAGCGACTAAAAAAACTCCCTAAGAAAGGAGAAAAAGTAAAAATCGTTATCCACAAAGACAAAGCGTGGTTTGTTTAGATAGTTAGTAGGAAGAGCAAGGTATATAAGGGAGTAATTAATTCTGAGAGTATGAACATCAAAGAGACTCTTAGAAATGCAGCAACTGGAGCAATATGGGCTGCAATCATTTTTTCATTGCAAGCAAGACTAGTTTCATGTGGAATCAACCTGCCGCATAAGGATAAAGATTTCCACTATTTGTGTGATGATACTGATAATGCCGAAGAAAAAGAACCTATTTTTCCACTTGAGAAATACCACCAATTAAATGATGACAGGTATAAAACAGGAGTATGGACATTTACATCACCAGATGACTTGTTAGAAGTAAAAATGGTTGGCATGAATCATGTTGCTTCCCCTTCATTTTACAAAGAAGTTGCACATGTCTTTGAACAGACAGATCACGTAATCAAGGAAGGAGTCACTGGAATGGATAGGCTATTTCTCCATCCAGAAAGCCCTTTTGCTGCATATGCAAGAATGGTCTTTGGAAATCGTATTAGGGAAGCAAATAACTCAGACATAGTTACAAGCCAAGAAACATTTTACAGCCCTTATGGTTCAGGAACAGAACTGCCAGGAGAAATTGTAGATGCAACTTTTGAAGATCTTATAGCTGAAACAGATACACCCCTGCAGAACTGGCATTGGTTCAACACTGCAGTTAGGACGTATGCAGGAATTACCATTTTAGAAATAGCAAACCAACCGTACTTTGTACCAAAAGAGAAAAAAGGAGTGCAAAAAAGGATAAAATATATCATGGGAAAAGATCCAACGTACCAGCTTCATTTGCTTATTTGTACACGTAACCCTTTGCCATTACAAAAATTGGATGAATTACATGAAGAAGCTCGCGCTACTAGTAAGAAAAAAACAGTGGGTCTGCCTTGGGGAGTATTGCACCTTCCAGATTTTGTGAGGCACTTGACAGAAAAAGGTTATACAGTAACAGATCATGGATACATGACAGCTATCTCTTTTGCTGAGGAATAAAGAAGTAAGAAGAAGAAGAGAAAGAAAAAAAGAAAAAAAATCTAAATTTCTAAATCAAGTAAGTCATCAATGCCTTCTAAGTCTTTATCAAGATCAATGTTATCAATAGATTCTTCCAATCCAACGAGGTCATCATCAATCTCAAGACCTTGGGCAAGAGCGTCTTCTGATCCAACTGAGTCAATTGCAACTGTTGCATCTTCAACTGCTTCACCAGTTGCTGGTTCTAAATCTTCAACAACGCCTGCCCCTTCTCGCACAGCACCTGCTTGTTCATTGGCAGATTGTGTGCATGCTGAAAGGAGTGAAAAGACTAATAACATTAATGCAAATGTGAATATAGTTTGTAACTTCACTATCCAAACACCTCCTGTTGTGTTATCCATTGTTTTTCGTTTCCTCTAAATAAGGGAAAAACCGCGCTGCCCGAAGAGGATGGGTTGGATAGGCAGCGCGGAAAAGGTGATAGTATTATTCGGTTGCTTCCCCTGTTGCTTCAACTTGTTCAGCAACGTCTGCAGTGTCAGCAAGTTCTTGTGCCGCTTTTCGCAATTCTTTTGCCTGCGTTCGTATTTCTTTGACAATACTTCGCAAGTCTTTTTTTGCGTCACGCACATCTGCTCGTGCTTTCTTGAGCATCTCATGCGCTTCTTTTGTCGCGTCACTCACTTCGCTGTTTTCCTTTGCTTCTTTAAACAATGCAACTGCTTTTTCGTAGTTTTCTTTTGCACTGTTTAATCGGTCGTCAAAGCCTGCAAGCGCTGTGTCAAGGTCAGTGACATCAGCGCCTCGCTCTTTAAGCCTGTCTCGAGCACTGCTAAACTTTGTTTGCAGATTTTCCATCTGGTGTACAATGTTACCAAGCTTGGCATTCATGAGATTGCCTACTTTTTTCTTGAACATTGCTCGTGAGCCTTTCCAAGCTCCCTTAATGGTTGCTGCAGCTTCTTTTAGCTGTTCTTTGTCTGCGTCATCGTCAAGCTTCTCAACAACATCTTGAGCATCTTTGACTTTTGCAATGCGTGATTCAATGTCTTCAAGCATTGCAGCTGCCTTTTCTGCGTCAATATGTTCAGATGATTTTACTTGGTACTTAAGTTTGTTAAGAGCTTCAAGCACCAGTTCAGATGTGTGCACAAGGTAGTCTTTCACATGCCCTGTGAACTCAGTCCGTACACCTTTACATCGTGCAATTTCTTCTGCACGTGTTTCTTCATCTGTTACGCTTTCTGCTTTTTTGAAACAGTCGCGGTACTCGTCCTTAACTAGTTCAAGTTCTTTTCGTGATTCAAGGTGGCCTTTTCGTGCAGTTTGATACTGTTCACGAGCACGGTCCATTGCTCTGTTAATTTTTGTGAGTTCAGCACGAGCAATCACCCGAGGTGTTCTGAACTTTTCTACTTTAAGGTCTAAAATTTGAAGCTTTGCATCATTGTACTTGTCTCGAAGTGCTCGGCGTTCACTGTGCAGATCAAGGATTTTTAGTTTGTCATCCTTTGATAGCTTTCCACCGTTTGCTTCTTTGAGTTCTTTTCGAATGTCTTTGATTTTTGGAAGATTCTTAAAAGCTTCTTTACGTTCTTCATGTAGTTCTTTGAATTTTTCTTTGAATTCTTTACGGTCAGCTTTGATTTTTCCACGTGCTGTTTCACCGCACGTTTGCTTACATGCAACATGTGCTTTGCGTTTTGCTTCATCTGCAAAAGCATCATTAATTTCGCCAGTAATGCTGCTTTCCATACATTGTTCAAAGCATGCTCGAAGATCTTCTCCACGTCCAGGGAATCTTTCTTCCATACGTTGAATCCTATTATCAAATCGTTCTCCTCGGCGTTCTTGACGAGCTTCTCGTCGCTCTTGCCGACCTTCTCGATTTTGTAATTTTGCTTCATCAGGGATGCCACCAAACCAGTGATTTCCACGTGGTCCACGTTGTCGCGGGCGCATATCTGGCATAGTATCATAATCACCTGCATAATCACCAGAATGACCAGGCCCCCTATCAATATCACTCATACCTGAAGGCATACCACTTGGCATACCATCATAACCCATATCATGCGAATCTTCTTGCGCTAATACAGGTACTGCTGAAAACGCCATAAGGGTCATCAGCAACAATGCAATTGTTTTATTTAATCTCATTGTTCACCTCCATCTTAGTAAGGTTTTTTGGTTTCACCTTTTGGACTTGAACCAAACCAGATGGTCATACCCCCTCTTTGTTCAAAGTTTTTTATAAAGATACTTGCAAAAAGCTTCACGTAAAGCTTTATAGCAATAGCATTCCACCATTAAAACTTTATACTGGCTCTTTTCATAAGAAAAATAGATTTTAGGCCTTTTTTGATTAAAAAAGAGATATTTAACACACTTTTTGTTTTTACTTGTCAAATAGTGAGGAACATAATCCTTTTATACCATGAGCAAAATGGAAAGGTTATGAGGCGAAAAAGGCATAGTCCAAGAGGTAAGTCCAGTATATTCTTAGCTCTGCTTGTCCTGGTCACATTAGTAGTAGTCCCCACAGTACAAGGTGCTGCACAAATTCATGGTATGCTCTACGATCTAGATCTTGAACGTGTTGATCAAGCAATTGTTGAAATAA
The DNA here is from genome assembly GCA_964343705.1 of uncultured Methanosarcinales archaeon. Taxonomy (GTDB): domain Archaea; phylum Nanobdellota; class Nanobdellia; order Woesearchaeales; family UBA12501; genus JAUSFM01. Next base: position 141,300 of record CAYFJX010000003.1, on the reverse strand, counting down.
GCACAACACCAAAGCAACGTGTTGTGTCAAATAATGGCAGCTATGCATTTAATGTTGATCAAGGAAGTTATGTTATCAAAGCACACTACAAAGAAAACGCCACAGTGCTCACCACTGAAGAGCGTATTGTTGTTAAGGAAGATGGATCATATGTATTTGATTTATTTTTGTTGCCAAGTTTTGAAACAGAAGATGAAATTCTAACAGATATCTCATTGGATGTCGAGGAAGTAATTGAAGAAGACAGAAGCTGGGTAAAAATAGCAATATTCACATTGGTAAGTGGCATATTTATAGTGGTACTGTACATATTTTATAAGATAATGATGCACCCTGATAGACGTAAAAAGCGAATGGAAAAACGATCTCAAAAGAAAATAACACACGCACAGGGTGAAAACACAGACAAAAAAGAAGAAACAAAGCATGACGTAATGGAAGAGGAAATTACACCTGAAAAGAATCTAACTGAGTATGAAGATGACCAATATAGTAAACAAGTACTAAGTATTCTTGAAAAACATGAAGGGCGAGCAACACAAAAAGAGATCCGCAAAGATATGCCTGTATCTGAAGCTAAGATAAGTTTAGTATTGACTGATCTTGAAAACAGTGGGAAAATCAGAAAAATTAAAAAGGGAAGAGGCAATATAATAATATTAAATAAAGAAGCAAGTAGTAAGAAAAGTAGAAAAAGAGGCAATGATGAAAAAGAGGAAGAGCAGGCCAAAGAAGAAGGCAAACAAAACAAAGAAGAGGAAAAGCAAGGCTAAACGCCCATCAAAGCGTAATAAACGTAGTGGCCGAGCATTAGACATTGTAACTATCAAAATCCCAGCAAAGTCAAAACGTGACTTTGAAAAACTAATACAAGAAGATAAAGAACTACGTTCAATGAAGGAAAGAAAAAAAAGAGATACCATATTTGCAAAAGAGGCAAAAGCAATTGGAAAGTTATTATCAAAACTTCGCACAATCACAGGCATAAGCAAGAAAAAAAAGAAGTGAGATCTACCTAGTAAACATGCCTGGCTAAAGAAAATTCATTGAGGAATACAGTATCATGAAAATTCTGGTAACAGGAGGAGCTGGCTTTATCGCCAGCCACATAGTTGAAGGCTATATTGAAGAGGGACATGACGTTGTGATAGTTGACAACCTTTCAACAGGAAAACAAAAAAATGTAAATGAAAAAGCAACACTGTACAATGTAGATATACGTGACTTACAAAAATTACAAGAAGTTTTTGAAAAAGAAAAGCCAGACGTTGTTAACCATCACGCTGCCCAGGCATCTGCAGAATTCTCAGTTGGAAAACCAATTGAAGATTATGAAATAAATATTCTTGGGTTAATAAACCTGCTTGAATGTTGTAAGAAACATGATGTTAAGAAAATACTTTTTGCATCATCTGCAGCAGTGTATGGAGAGGCACAACCTGGAAAAGACGGGCTTAAGGAAGAGGAAGTGTTATTTCAAATTTCGCCCTACGGCGCAGGTAAGCGTGCTGGTGAATTATATGTAAAGTCCTATGAACACTTATACAAAATCCCTTACGTGCTCTTTCGTTACGCTAATGTGTATGGTCCTCGCCAAGCAGGTGGTGAAGCAGGAGTAGTGAGCACATTTATTCAGGCCCTGCAAGAAGGAAAAGAGTGTGTTATTTTTGGTGATGGCAACCAAACACGAGATTATGTGTATGTAAAAGACCTTGTTAAAGCAAATATTCTGGCACTTGACAAAGGTGAAAATGTAATTCTTAATATTGGCAGTGGTACTGCAACAAGTGTTAACCAACTGGGCGAACAACTAAAAACAGTGACTGGCGGTGGCAATTTTTCTCATGGGCCTGAACGACCAGGCGACATTCGGCACAGCACACTGTGTGTTGACAAAGCACACCAGATACTTGGATGGCGTGCTGAAACAAACTTTGCTGATGGACTACGTCAGACTGTTGAGTGGTTTAAAACACCACATTTATAAAAAATCATTTTCTCTCAGGCATAATGGCAAAAGTACACCTTGATGGTTCACACTTAGAGGGTGGTGGACAGATAGTACGAACAGGACTTGCACTGAGCACACTACTTTTAAAATCATTTTCTGTTGATAACATACGTGCAGGAAGACCTACTCCAGGTCTGAAAGCTCAGCATTTGCATGCAACAAAGGCACTCAAAGAATTATGCAATGCTCACACTGAAAACGCTGATCTTGGTGCTACAGAAATAACTTATGTTCCTGGCCGGCTAAAAGGACGAACACTAAGCATTGATATTGGCACTGCTGGCTCAATCACACTTTTATTACAAGCACTTCTTTTACCGTGTGTGTTCTCTGGTCAAAAGTTTAAACTAAAAATAACAGGTGGCACTGATGTTGCTTGGAGTCCAAGCTTTGATTACTTCACTGAAATTATACTGCCCCAGTTACGAAAGTACGCTGATATTGAGTGTAGTTTACAACGAAGAGGATACTATCCTAAGGGAAGTGGACAGGTTGAGCTTGTAGTCAAATCAAAGTTTTCCATGGAAACCATTAGTAACGCTCCACAAGTAGATATTCAAGAACAAGGAACACTTATGCAGATCAAAGGTGTTGCTCATGCGTCAACTGCGTTGGAAGCACAACAAGTTGCAGAGCGTATGTCTCGAGCAGCACGTCTCACCCTTACCAAGAAACTTTCATGCCCAATAGATATAAGAACTGAGTATGTGAACACACTCAGTGAAGGATGTGGCATTACCTTATGGGCAATTTATTCAAAAGATCCAAATGATATTGATTTTATGAACCCTATTCGACTCGGTGCTGATGGCCTTGGCCAAAAAGGGAAGCGAAGTGAAACAGTTGGTGTTGAATGTGCAGAACAACTTATTGAAGACATGGAAAGCGGTGCTGCTGTTGATAGACATCTTGCTGACATGTTAGTCCCTATGATGGGCTTGCTAGGTGGCAGCATCAAGACTTCCAAGATCACAAACCACACCAAGACCAATGTGTACACCACAGAATTACTGACTGGGAAAAAGATCAAAATAGAAGGAAGCACCCTAAGCCTAATTTAAACACAAACTTTTTAAATTGAAAACACCATTTTTTAGGTATGGCCCGAAAAAGAGTTGATGACAAGCACAGTTTGGCCCTTATATTCTTAGTTGCAGCAGTTGCTGTTGCTGGATTACATTCTATGAGCACTAATCAGACACCCACTGAAGAGTTTGTCATTGTTGAATACCTTGATGACATTTCAGAAGATCAGATGGCTGCTTTCACAGGCAATGTTGTAGCTGAAGAACCAAAAATTAGGAAACTTATAGTAAATGAACCGCCTTCTAAAGAAAATTATAGGAAAAAGTATGGCTGTTATAAACGATGTCATTGCTCATATGCAGATACTTGCCAGTGTGAGTATGGTGGATGTATTAGAGTAAATGAAGGCGGACCAAAAGTAAAGAAAGATGTTTCTCATGGCACCTATGTTAGGTCAAGCGAAAAGCGGTATGAAGACCGTGAACAACGTAGAATCTACCAAGGACCAAACCCAAGGTAAGAGTAGCCATAAAAAATGTTTAAAACGTACTTATTAGAAAAATAGTAAGAAAAAAGAAAAAGAATTAATGTGTTGCAACTGCTTCTTTAACATTTATTTTCACGTCTGAGCGATCAAGCTTTCCATACTTGCTTTCATCAGCAAGTACGTGTTTAACCAGACGACGATAATCTTCTGCACCACGTGAAGCATTTGCATAGTCAAAGATGGACTTTTTCTCTGCAGGGGCTTCCTTAAGAGTTGCATTAACTCGTACAGGATCTGATACAAGCTCGTAGAACTCACTCTGCATTTGTTTAAGACATGAGTTACAGACTTTGTTCCGCACATCATAGAGTGTTGGTACAACCTTTGAAACAACCAATGAATGACCAAACACTTCATTTATTTTTTCAATAATGTGTCTCATTTTTCTGAGCGCATCCAGTCCCAAAATGTCTGTTGAAGCTGGAATAAGTGCTTCATTTGCAAAAAGCATTGCGTTTTGGTTCAAAAGCCCTAATGATGGTGGACAGTCAAGCAAAACATAATCATACCCTGCCAGATTTTGCAGTTTTCGTTTGAGGATAGTTTCTCGCGCGTTTTCACCCACAAGAATTAACTCAGCTTTTGCAAGTGTTTCCTTACTTTTGATAATGTCTAGATTTTCTGTTACTACAGAAATGCATTCTTTAAGATCTGCATTTTCTACAAGTAAATCAAATAAATCTTTTTTTGACTCTGCAGGAAGACAGGTACTTACATTCCCTTGGGCGTCAAGGTCAATAATTAGAACTTTTTTTCCTTCACGAGCAAGACCCATGCCCAGATTTACTGTTGTTGTGGTCTTACCCACACCACCTTTTTGGTTTATCACACAAATTTTTCTCATGCTATCCCTCTTTTAGACTCTTTTTTTAGACTTTCTCCTCTTTTTTTCTCTTCTGAGTGTAAACTAAACCGTACCAGCTTCCGCTTGTTTATAAATATTTTGATTGTAGAAAAGATGAGTTTTGTCTAAAAACACAGAAAGTACACAAGAATCATGCAAGAACGCCTAATTCAATGTCTGTCTTAAGTTCAATAACTTCAAAGTAAACTTTACGGCGTTCTTCTTCAGAAAGATTGTAATTTTTGTAAGCTTCCTGCAGTGTAACGTAAATTTGTTTTGCTAAATCAAACTTTCCTGCTATGATTGCGTCACGTGCTTGTTCTATCATAGCATACATTTCAACTTTTTCCCTACTGTCAGCATCAAATAATTCTTGGGTTGTTGCTTTTTGCTGGTGTGCAAAAGATGCTGCAGCTAAGGCCCTTGTGCTATTTTGTTCAAGGGTGTTAAGCTGTGTTTGAATTCGATCATGTTCAGCAGCAAGTGCTTCTTCTTTTTTGCTGACAAAATGTTGACGTTCTTTGAGTCGTTCTTCTGCAACAACAAACTGTTCCATATCAGCAACCTTAGTAACAAGCATGTTAATCTCTTTTTCAAGTGCTGCACGTTCTTTCTCAAGCTCACTTGTAATCTTTTTCTTAGAAGAAGTAAGTGTTCCAACTTCTCGTCGGAGTTGGTTAATCCTGAGAAGATTTTCTTTTTTCTTGCCCAACTTTTCAATGTCGCCAACAATTCGAACTGCTTTTTTCTCAAGTGCATGAGTGTTAAGCTTAAGCAATTTATTGGTTTGCACTTTGTCAAGACGTTTGTCAAGCTCGTTCCGCTGATGTTCAAGTTTCTTTGCCTGATGTTCTAAATCACGAGAGCGAACAACAAGTTCTCGTTCCTGCCCTTTTAACTCAGATTCTCGAACATCAAGTTTTTTGAGTACTTCAAGAAGCTCGTTTTCTTTGTTATCAAGCAGGTCCCGATCTTTTTCAAGGTCAACAACTTTAGCTATAACATTATCTTCGTGAGCTTTCAGTTTTTGACTTTCTTGTTTCATCTCCTCAATCTTTTTCAAAATGCCTTCTTCTTTTTGACCTAATAATTTTTCTGTTTCACTAAGATCATGTAATGTTTCAGTTTTTTCCAAGATTGCATGTTCAAACTCTCTCTTTCGAGTCTCAAGGTCAACAAGGTCCTTACTGAGATGGTCTTTTTGTTGTAGTAAATCATGATACAAATTCTCACGTTCTAATTTTATGTCTTTAGCAAGTTTTGCTCGCTCTTTTTCAAATTCAAGATGTAACTTTCCTTTTTCTCGATTATATTTTTTTTCTGATTGTTTAAGTGCCCTATCCCTACGATCAAGTTGTTTTTCCCATACTTGATACTTGTTCTTCATAAGTGCTTCTTTTTCAATAATTGCCATTTCAAATCTTTGTTGTTCCAGATTAAGACGTTCCTTGAAACTAGCTTGTTCTGCGTCCAGTTGATTACTTTCAGCACCTATAGAATTTCTTTGTTTTTCAAGTTCAAATGCTCGTTGTTTAAGTGTTGTTGACAAATGATCAAGTTTTGCTTGTGCAGCATTAAGAGATGCCTCGCGTTTTTCAAAAGCTAATTCTCTTGCATTTAGTGCTTTTTCTCTTTTTTCAACATTGTAAAAATCACCAGTTGCCTTTTGCTTGAGTTCTTTAACTTTTGGTTTGAGTGTGCGAACAGATTCAATTAATCGTACGCGTTGCTTTTCAAGTGATTGTATACCCCGTGAAACTTTTTTCTTTTGGTCAAGTTGGGCTTTTTTCACATCAGCAACAAGATCTGCACGTTTTTGAAGAAGTGCCTTAATATCACCTTCAAATTTGAGTCGCTCATTCAGGAGTCGCTCTTTTTCTTTGCGATACTCTCTTTCAGCGTCTTGTTTGGTAAGTGATTTAAGTTTTCCAATGTATTTGTGTTTGTTTTTGTGAATATCTGCTTTGAGTGTTCCTTGTTTATGTTTAAGTTTGCTTATTTCATTTTGCAAACGGTCACGTTCATGTTCAAGTTGACTGTTACTCTTTGTAAGGCCTTTTTGTTGGCGAGCAAGACGTTTTTCTTTTTGCGCAAGCTCTTTTTCACGGGTTTTTTGTACAGATCGTTCCTTATTGAGTTTGTTAAGCTCTTGTTTAATTGAATCGCGCTCTGATTCTAATTCTTCAGCAAAGTTTTCTATTTCACTCTCACGTTTTGCAAGGTGTTTTTCACGTTTACTAGTATTTTTGTCACGAGAAGAAAACTGCCTGTCAAGATCCTTGAGCATTTGCTCTTTTTCTTTAATAAGAGATTCTAGCTTACCACGTTTTCCAGTAAGTTCTTCATAATCGCGACGAGCTTTATCTTTATCATAGTTAACATCACGTAATTCCTTTAATTGTTTTTCATAGTTCTTTAGTTCACGTTCCATATTAGCCAGTTCATCTTCTTTATGTGCAAGTTGAAGTTTATGTTTTTTGAGTTCTTTGTATTCTTTTAACTCCTGCTTAGATAGTGTTGACTTGTCAGATGATCGATCTTCACGTGGTTCTTGAAGAAAAGTTTCTGATTTAGAACGTTTAAATCGGGAAAAAAGCCCGCCTTTTTTCTTAGGAGCAGAAAGAATTGGTGCTGGAGGAGGTCCTAACAGTTTATCCATTCGTTGAAAATCACGATTAGCCATTGTATCCCCCTTTACTATCCAAGAGTATTGCTTTGAGGCTTTAAATAGTTTTAGTGTAACACAAAAGTACTAACATAAGAATTAACAAAGTTTACAAGTCTCTTGGCAAGCGCAGTTGGTGTCGCTTCATAAGACTTCGTTGCCGACGTTTGCCCAAAACATAGGCAGCAATAACTGATGTACCAATCAAGAGCAAGTCAACAGGCGAAACTTCCAATGATGTACGTGCATTGTATTCTTTAAGTTGCTGGTAGGTATCACCAATAGCTGTAGCCACACCCTCTATAAAGCTTGTTTCAACTTGTTCTTCAAGGTCAGAGGGAAGGGAAACTTCATTAGATTGCTCAGGTGCTGCTGGAACATATACCTGTGGCTTAGCTTGTTTGGATTCCTTTTGAACAGCTGGAGCAATTGACGCTTTTTTCATCTTTGGAAGAGGCTTTACTTGCATTTCATCACTAAGAATTTCAAAGCCCCCTTCTGTAGTTAAGGAAGCATAAAACGACACAGGACCCTCAATACCATCAATACGGTGTTCTTGTTCTAAACGCCGTACCTTTATACCACCTACATGCACTACAACCTTCCCACCAGTTGCATCACCCTTGTAGATATCATAAGCAGTAAAGGTCAATGAATGACCTATTGAGGGAACATTAATAGCTATGGTATCATACTTAGTACCTGAACCTTGCTGGTAATTCAACACAATTAGCGGATCACCCAATCCCATGCGCAAAAGAATTCGCTGCTTCTATTTAAGGCTTGCTTAGACACGTGTACTTAGAAGTCGTTTACTACGACGCTTTCTACGGATTCTACTATACAGTGCTGTAAAAAGAAGTGCTGCAGAAAGAAGTCCGCCTTCTTGGCAACCAAGATAAGGTGTTTGTCCGTGGATTTCCGGAACAAGTGTGCCAGGAATTGCTTCGCCTTCACCTTCACCCTCTCCTTCACCCTCACCTTCTCCTTCTCCTTCGCCAGCAATCTTTTTCTCAAGATCTGCGTCTTTTTTACCAGCATCAGGTGTACCAGCGTCTGGAACCCCAGCATCAGGAGCATCTTTTTTAGTGTCGGGTTTGTCAACTGAGTAGGTGTGTTGTAATATTTCTGAAGTAAAGGTTTGACCATTTTGTTCGACTGTGAATTTGAAATCATAAGTTGATCCTGGCTTAGCCCATTCAGTATCAAATGTTTCAAACTTATATTCATGCTCTGATTTAGCACCACCTGCTGATTGATCTGAATAAGTTGCAATAATATTTTCGCCCTCGTAAAGCGTAACTTTTTCTATGCCTGGATTTTTCCAAGCATCTTTGACTTTGCACACCAAAGTGGTATCATCATCTGACATCTCTATAGCAAGCTTTGGTTTAGGTAGTTGAAAATCAATAGTCAGACTTGCTTCGCCTGTTTGACCAGCCTTGTCAGTCGCCACAAATTTATATACAAACGTACCTGGCTTCCCGTTCTGATTAAACGGACCTGTAATTGCCGAGTCATACTCTGCCTGTAAGGGCCCATCTGCGTTGTTCTTAAAACCAAGGCCTTTTACCAGATTACCATTTTGATAGAATTGACCAGAAACAATACCTGGATTATCACCTGCATCATTTGCTGTAGCTTTGAAATAAGCCCCACCAAGTAGACTTGGAGGAGTTGCATTAGTTAAGGTAACTGTAGGTGCATTATCTGCCATAACAGAAAGGGAGGCTTCAGTTGTTTATATAACTTCCCCTTATTCACTACTTCAAAGGGCTAAATTAAGGGATTTGAGGCACTATGGGCACATTCCAAAAGCTTTATAAACCACTGGCAAATCTGCAAGTCCTATGAAAGAACTACAATGCTCATCATGTAAAACAAAGATCGCAGGTGCAAAAGAAGTAGCACGTTTCCCTTGCCCAAAGTGTGATGAAGAAATCATCCGATGTGGTAAGTGCCGACGTATTGTTGCTCAGTACACCTGTACAAAATGTGACTTTACTGGTCCAAACTAATCTAAAGAACGAGGTAGTATTATGGCAAGCGTTATTCTCACATTAAAAATTATGCCTGCAAGTCCTGAAGTTGACCTGGCACAAATAGAAGAACAAGCAAAAAAATTAGTTGAACAATTTGGCGCAGATTGGGGAAAGTGTGAAACAGAACCTGTTGCATTTGGACTTAAGTGCCTAAAACCAATGTTTGTTCTTGATGAAGGCAAAGGATCACCAGACGACCTGGAAAAAGAAATTTCTGAAATTGAAGGTGTTCAGTCTGTTGATGTTATTGATGTCAGACGGACCATTGGTTAGCTGTGCAATGCAGCATAGTATAGCCACATACTACAAAAAATTATATAAGACTTCCCCCTCTCTTCTGAGATGACACATAATGTTATTGATACCCTTATTAGATTAAGTTATGACTTTGCAGAACGATTTTCTTCTGCACGAGTTACTGGACCAACACGAGAAATACTGCTAACCTACTCAACCATGCGCCGTACACTAGAGGGAGAACTTGAAAGAAGAAAAAACCACCCTAGCCCAGATGATGTAGCTGGTTTTGTTCTTGCTCGAGGTAGTGAACCTGCGTATGAGGATACCCAATCTGCCAGAGCATTAGGACTATTTTCTGCTGTCCTTGCCGACCATGTAACGCAGCGTCATAGAGAAAAAAAAGAGGCAACACGTATTGTAATTGAAGGAAAAGGTGAACGATTTGATTATCTTTTCTTTTTAGCGCATGACCTTGATGAGGTTATTGTAAAGAACCTGCAAGCTGACAGAATCTTTGACCATGCAGGTTCATATGGCAAGGCAGACATACTAGCAGCATCAGACATACAAGGAAACCTCACTGCTGTAGGTGTCGGTGAAAGAGGACGCGTAGGTCTACTCCTTCTTAACAACATAGAGGGAAACAATACTGGCCTGCATACAGCGATACTTCCAGGATCAAAGGTTAGGTCAATGGTGTATAGAAATGTAACTAATCTGGACCACAATCACCATACAGCAGATTGCATCTTCTTGCAAAACACCTACCCAGTACGAGATCGGCCTGAAGGAGCAGCGTTTATGACAGCAATACTTGAAGGATTTGATGGTGATTATGTGGAATACTGGAAAATCCACAACGAAAAAGAAAGAGGTTTTGATCAAATGCTAGAGCGCCACAAACCATTGGAATTGTTATCACATGTTGAAAAGAGAAACTATGATATGCTTGCGAAAACATTCAAAAGAACCCCTTGTGGAAGAAAACATTACATGGGCTTGTTATGGCAAAGAGTCATGAAAAAACTAAGACTCCCAGAACAAAAAAACCTGCCCCCCTCAAATGCATATTCTTCCTGAACTGGTGAAAAGATGAAATAATGGAAATGCCTCTTTCTACTTTTGACTCGGCCTATAATAAACGCCTTGCGTTTACTATCCTGGAAATGCATAACTACATTTCTGTTATCCCCACACTAAAGTGAGGGGTATTAGCGGGCATCATTTTCTATAATCAAAAAAAGTCACATGTGCTAGTGAAGCTGATGCACAACCTTTTTCATTTCTTCACTAACTTCAAGCACAACAGCCAAGGCACTCGCCTCTGCATTTCGCGTGCTTTCTGAAAATGTTGTAATAAGTGTGTGACCATCTTCTAACTCAGAAAAATGTTCACGCAGATAATTAAAATCCTCAGTACACTCAAAACCAACTTCAAGCGCATTATTTTTGCAAGGAAGAAGAACAGCACCCTCAGCACCATTTTTTACAGCATGATCACGCAATTTGTAATTAATAGTAAGCTGATTTTTGTACACAATGCCAGTGCTCTTCAAATCTTTGTATGGGTGAAGAACAATACTTCGCGGAGCTGACATAACAGAAAGCAAAGACTGATGCAAAGCATCACCTTTTGGAGTAAGGATATGGCCCTGCTGTGTCGAGACTATGCACTTTTTTTGTTTAAGAATATCCAGGATACTTCGCACAGTTCCTTCACCAAGTTCAAGACGCTTGACAAGTTCTTGCCTGCTAATACCTTGCGAGGACGCAAGCACTAAGAATGTTCTAAGCACGTCTAAGTCTCTAAAATGAGGAATATTACCCACCATAACAGCTTGTAGATGAGTAAGATATATAAAGGTACTCTTGTCCAGGGCATCTATGGCAACACTCAAAGTAAATGATATAGAAAAAGAAATCCCAGATGGTGGTCCGCTCAAGGATGCTTGCAAAGAAGCAGGAATCCCTTTTGGATGTGAAAATGGACTCTGTGGTACGTGTCTTGTTGAAGTAGAAGAGGGCATGGAAAATTTAACTGAGAGGAGTGAAGCAGAAGAAAGCATGGGTGTTGATGGCAAGAACAGACTTGCATGCCAGTGCCAAATCAAACAGGGACTGGTTCAGATTAAGTATTAAGAAAAACTTTTTATACTCAATTGTCCTTGTCATTCTCGAGGTGTCAGCATGGCAAAAAAAAGAGCTAAAGCAAAGAGTAACAACAAACTTCTTACAGACCCGTTTGCAAAGTCAGTGTTAAAATCACGTGCTAAAAAAGGAAGTAAATCACGCTTTGTAAAGAAGGTTAAAAAGAAACTAAAACTATAAAAGCACACATTCTTTTATTTTTTCTATGACCCAAGTAGATATAGGTGCAGTGGTAAGAATTCTAAAAAAGGAAGTTACCAAGTGGAACGTCCCAGTTGCTGAACTTATTGAAATACAGACCAATGATCCTGAAAAAGTTCTTATGGCAACTATTCTTTCTGCGCGAACAAAGGATGAAACTACTGCCAAAGTGTGTGTAAAATTATTTGCAAAAGTTAACAAAGTAGCAGACCTGAAAAAGTTGAGTGTTGAAGAAATTGCTGAGCTCATTTACCCAGTTGGGTTTTACAAAACAAAAGCAAAACACCTCAAACAATTGCCAGAGGTTCTGCAAGAAAAATTCAATGGAGTATTACCAGAAACTGTCGAGGAGCTTTGTGAACTTCCAGGTGTTGGAAGGAAAACAGCAAACCTTGTTGTTGCAGTTGGCTTTAGAAAACCAGGAATGTGTGTGGATGTTCATTGCCATAGAATTTTTAATAGATTTGGTTACATAAAAACAAGAAACCCTTATGAAACTGAGATGACATTAAGAAAAAAATTACCCCCAATATACTGGCAGGAAATAAATATGATGTTAGTCGCACTTGGACAAAACATTTGTAGACCCATCTCTCCTTTTTGTAGTAAATGTCCGGTGAAAAAATATTGTAAAAAAATCGGAGTAGAAAAATCAAGATGATATAAACCAGTAAAGCTTAATAATAACCTCCTTCTCCAAACGCACATGAGCGAAGAAACACCTGAATATGTCTGGGAGGGGAAGCAGAGCGTCGATAGACAAGTGTTTAATGCACTTGCACTTCTTGAAGTATGGAGAACAAGAAGCCTAGATGATTCTGAAGTTGTAGGTGTTCGTGGAACAAGCATTGAGAATCTTGAAAAATACTTACGAGTAGGTGGAGCAGTACCACATTTTTCAGGACAAAAGTGGCAAGTTCAATTCTCTCCCTTCCCAAGTGTTGTTGACCCTGCTGAGATATCAACACTTAATGGTAAAGGTGCTCCAAAAACACCTCAAGAGATAATTAACTTATTTAGACCGTATGCAAAAGAACATGCGATTATTGACTATTTTTACCGAAATGGTTTTAAATTAGTTTATGAGTTTGATGACGCTGGTTTTTGGTTGTTTGAAGAGGATCCAAATGATACAAGAAATGCTTACACGTTTGTAGGAGAATATATTGACAATGACGGACAAGTTGTTAGAACTGATCCTGCACATGGACACCTTGATATTGCACGTGAACAAGGATTTACAGACAAGCAATTTAGAGAACTTCTCATACAAGTATTGCAACGAGAAGGAGTACAAATTGGATTTCATGAGCGTGTAATGTATGATTTTGATCTACGCCTTGATGATTGCAATGATAGCGGCATTCTCACAGAACCCAACAAAGTGGTGCCACTCGAATACATACATGCAATAAAATTTCATAGTGATGCTGAGTATCAAGAACTACGAGCTTCGCTGCAACAACAGCAATAAAACTACTTTGGTATAATTTCCCCATGAGGATCAGTTTTTGGATTACCCACCAGCTTTGCTAGCTTTTTTATTGCTTCGTCACTAAACGCGTGTTCAAGACGATGCGCCTCGTCATGGATTTTCTCCTTAGGCATTTTCAGAATAGTATGAAGAAAGACTTCTATAATTCGGTGCTTGTAAGTAAGCATCTTGGCAAGGTCATGACCTTTTTTTGTGAGCTCAATAGCTGAGTATTGTTCTTTAATCAGTTTTTGCGCTGCAAGTTCACGCAAGCGTTCAGAAATAGTTGATTTTGCCAAGCCAAGATCTGCAGCGAGTTCTACTGCTCGAATATCTTTGCCTGATTTTTCTTTAAACAAGTAAATAGCTCGAATATAATCTTCTTTTGTTTGTGTTATTCTCTTTTTTGCCATACACCCTCCTATGTTCGTTTCATGACCATAACAGCAGTGTCTCTCCCCAAGTTTGTTAAAAACAATTTCCCCTTTGTTCGTGTTATCAATCCTTCACGCACAGCCTTGGTAATAACACGTAGTCGGAAAACATCTGACCATTTCATATGCCGCTTTATGTCCATAATAGTATTCTCTTGTTTTTCAACCGCAGTACCTTCATGATGAAGCAAATGAACAAGCATGAGCTCCATTGCAAATTGCAGTTTTTGTCGAGAATGCAGCAAGACTTTTGCAAGTAATCCACGCTGTGGAGCAAATAATAATACAAGACCAAAAAAAACACCACTCATTCCTGCCATTGATCCTGCTATTGACGCGTCAAGTATGTGTGCAACAAAATACCCTGTGATAGCAGAGAGAACACCAATACCCGCACTTAGATACAGCATTGAAGACAAACAACGTGTGAGCATGTACGCTGCCGCAGGCGGGGCAATCATAAGTGCCACTACAAGAATGCTTCCTACTGCGTCAAATGAACCAACTGCAGTAATACTGACCATCCCCATGAGAGAATAATGAATTATTGCTGGTGAAAAACCAAGTGAAGCAGCAAGCCCTGGATCAAAGGTGGCAAGCTTAAGTTCTTTGTAAAATGTTTTTATGAAGGCTACATTGAAAAGTAATATAGCTCCTATTACCCATAATGCTTGTGGTCCAACATCAACACCACTAAGAATCAATCGATTAAATGGTGCAAATGCAATTTCACCAAGCAGCACTGCGTCAGTATCAATATGCACATCACTTGCATAGAGGTTGATTAAAATCACTGCAAAAGCAAACAAAAAGGGGAACACCAATCCAATTGATGCGTCTTCTTTTACTTTTTTTGTTCTAAAAATCATTTCAGTCAAACTAACAGTAATAAGTCCCATGAGGGTTGCACCAAGAATAAGAAGTGGTGAGGCCAGTGTTTTTGTGTAGAAGAATGCAAGCACAATACCTAGTAAGATAGAATGACTAATTGCATCACTCATCATTGCCATTTTTCGCAGTACAAGAAAGACACCTGGCAGTGCACAAGCAACTGCTACAACACATGCAAGAATAATAATTTCTGTTTGAGGAGTTAGTGCTACCATGGAGCATCACCCAATGATCTAAGTCGTTTTTTTGCTTCTTTAACTCCTTCAGTGGTTAGTGCCCATGCAGTTTGTGAATCTTTTCGTTTTTTAGTTACCCAACCTTCGCTTGCCAGTAAGTGCATAGCCTTTTCAACACCATAGGGGTTGATTGCTTTTAATGAAGTAACTGTGTGTGCATGATGAGGATCTTTATGGTTGTCAGCTAATCGCAACAAGGTAAGAAGAGATGTTGTAATTCGTACTTGCTTTCTATTAGCAAGATGTTGTACTTTATCCCACACAATACCCCTGTTTTTAGCAAACAAAAGTGATACAATAAATATGGCACTTATAACGACCACTACAGCAGGACCAGTTGATAAGTTTGTTTTAAGACTACTTGCAGTAACACCCAATACCCCACCAAGTGTACCAAACACTGCAGCTAGAATAACCATACGACCAAGATTATTGGTCCATTGTCTTGCCGCTGCAGCAGGGGCAATAATAAGAGCACTCATAAGCACAACCCCTACTGTTTGAAGACCAATAACAATAGCAACAACAATGAGGGTCACTAATAATATATCTAATCGTCGTGTAGGCAACCCAAGAGTTGCTGCGTAGTCAGGATCAAACGTGATAATTTTAAACTCTTTCCAGAAGAGATACAGTAAAACTATTACAATCACACTGAGTGCAATCATGGTATGCACATCTCTTCTCAGGAGTGTTGATGCACTACCAAACAAAAAACTTTCAAGTCCTGCTTGACTTGCAAGCGGCATTTTTTGAATAAGAGTCAACAACATAATCCCTATACCAAAAAATACTGAAAGGACAATACCCATTGCCGCGTCTTTTTTGAGTTTAGTATAAGAGGTTATAACTGAAATAACAAGCGTTCCGATCCAGCCAGCTATAGCTGCTCCTAAAAGTAGAACAAGAGGATGCTTACTCAATGTTAAAAGAAATGCTAATGTAATACCTGGCAATGCTGCGTGAGAAATAGCATCACCAAGCAAACTTTGTTTTCGCAAGACTGCGAACGAGCCAAGACCACCTGCAACAAAGCTAAAAATAGCTACACCTAGTGCGACAATTTGAAAGGTGTAGTCCGATACTAAAGCTGCAAGATCCATCATGCACCTACTCCTGCATCATTTTTTGCAAGAAGGCTGCACGCCCACCATATGCTGCACGAAGATTTTTTGCTGTGATAACTTTATCCACAGGACCGAGTGCAATACGACGAACATTAAGTAACATTGCCCAGTCAAAGTACTCTTTTACTGTTTGTAAGTCATGATGTACAACAATAACTGTTTTGCCATTTTTTCGCAGTTCTTTTAGAATAGCGACTATTGCCCGTTCTGTTGCAGCATCAACACCTGCAAAAGGTTCATCCATAAAATAGATGTCTGCATCTTGTGCAAGTGCTCGTGCAAGAAATACACGCTGTTGTTGGCCACCTGATAACTGACTGATCTGACGATCAGCATACTCTGCCATTCCCACCTTTTCAAGGCTGGCGAGTGCAACATCCAGTTCTTTTTTTCCTGGGCGCTTAAACCATCCCAGATCACCATAGCGACCCATCATAACAACGTCAAGACAACTTGTTGGAAAATCCCAATCAACACTGCCACGCTGTGGCACATAACCTACAAGCTTGCGGTTTTTTTCATAGGATTTTCCCTTAACAAGAACTTGTCCTGCTGCTGGCTTGATCAAACCAAGGATGCTCTTGATAAGTGTTGTTTTTCCAGCACCATTTGGTCCAACAATTGCAAGTAGTACTCCTTGAGGAACTTTGAAGTCAATGTCCCACAGCACAGGTTTTTCATGATATGCAACTGTGAGATCATCTACTTCTACAACTATAGGCTTTTTAGTCATGTGCTTCACCTGTGGATCCAGCTTCACCGTTTAAAGCACCAACGATAGTATCCACATTGTGAGTTACCATACCAAGGTAGGTTCCTTCAACTGTTCCTTCATCGCCCATTGCGTCAGAGAAAAGCTCGCCGCCAATGGTGACTTCCCAGTCTCGTGCTGCAACTGCTTCTTGCAGTGCTTCAACATTACGTCGTGGTACTGATGATTCAACAAAGACAGCTTTGATTTTTCGTTCTGCAATAAAGTCTGCAAGGTCTGCAACATCTTTTGTTCCTGCTTCAGATTCAGTACTAATTCCTTGAAGTCCTTTTACCTCAAAACCGTACTTTTGTCCAAAGTAACTAAACGCATCGTGCGCTGTTACAAGAACTCGCTGTCCTTCAGGAACTGTTTTTGTTTTTGTATCAACATCTGTGTGAAGAGCTTCCATTTTTTCTATGAATGCCGCTGCATTTGCCTCATAGTCAGCTTTGTGTTCTGGATCTGCCTCAATAAGACTGTCTCGAACAACTTCTGCTGATTTGGTCCACATAGTAACATCGAACCACACATGTGGATCAAACTGATCTTCATAGTCAGGAGAATCTAGAAGAGTTTCCTTGTCAATAGTGTCAGTAACTGCAACAACTTTTCTTTGCTCACTCATTTTCTCAAGAACTTCACCCATTTTTGCTTCAAGGTGAAGACCATTGTAGAATATAATATCTGCTGATTGTAGTTTTTCTACATCGCCTGCACTTGCTTTGTACAAGTGAGGGTCTACTCCTGGTCCCATAAGACCAACTGCTTCAATGTGTTCCCCACCAATGTTTTTGACAAGATCATTAACCATGCCAATGGTAGAAACCGCATTTAGTTTTCCTGTGTCCCCTGTTGTATCTGCTTGGCCACAGCCAGCAATCAACAAGGATAAAGTTAGCAATAATAGTAGTATTTTTTTCATTTTCTCAACCTCCAAGATATCACTAAAAGTTCGCATATACGAACCCATATATAAATGTTATGATTTTGAATAGAAAAAGTGAGAAAATTAAGGGGTAAGTAGGACAGGTTGTTCAGCTGCAAGGTCAGTAAGCATCCTGTGTTGATACCTATCTAAGACTTCAAGTTCATCATCTGTTGGCGGGTTTTTCATAAGATGCAACATGCCCTTTTTTCCATGTTTTTCAATTACTGGTTCAACCGCAAGAAATCCACCCACATAGAAAGTCATCTCACCAATAAAGCCAGGCACGAGCTCATAGCGATAATCATCTTCTACAGCAAATGCCTCGCCTGTTGCCTTGTAGCGAAAATATTCTGCAATACCTTCATGAACAACTTTAAGATTTGGAATTCGAGGATCATCTTCCCTTTCAGGTGGCATTGGAAGGTTGTATTGTTTTATGTATTCATAGGTAACCAGGTGACCAAGCTCATGTGCCACAACTTGACGGATTGTGTGAGGTGACTTGTTTGGAAAATACCGTTCTGCAAATTGTTGAACAAGGTCGTCACCAGGTAATCGCAAGGTGACTGAGGGAGGAACATAAATAGTTGGTCGCTCCCTCTCTTTATCTTCAGGCATGAATACTCCCCTGAAATCTGAGAACAGATCATCATAAGCAATAAAGGCAGGGCTCAGTCGTGCCTCATCCGGTAGCAAGCACACCACGTCAGGAACCACTGAATGTTCAATGCCTTGCTCTTTGAGCGCTTTATTTTGTGCAGCCATAATTTTTGGCAGTTCTTTTGCTGCTAGTTCTTCACACGCAGCTTGCCGGGCATTTCGTAGGTACAGCGGAGCACCCACCAACGCTGAAGCTAATGCTAAGTGAGCAACAAATTGTCCCAAAGTTTTTAGAAGTTTCATTGTAGGTTTCTCAACAAGATGATTACGCCTCAGCATACCATGCATCAGCTTGCCGTTGACTCTCACCAGTTACCCTAAGAATTTTAAACATTGCACGTGTTCGGTCGTCGTAGCGCATTCTGTTAGCTTCTGCTGAAGCACTCGCTCCAAAACGCTGCTCCACAAAAGTTTCATAGGGTTGATTACTTGTAACAAAAAGTCGACCTCCTTTATTGTGAATATGCAAGACAAGATTTGTAAACTCTCCTGCATAGACTGCATACCCTGAATTTAAATCATCAATAACCCATACTTGGCCTGGCTTCAATGCCCTGCCACTTCTCACTTTATTGAGTAAATCATCTGCATTTGTAAAGTGTGCATCGAGGCCGCGTCGCATAAACTCTTTTGCCATTGCAATTGTTAAGTGTGACTTTCCAACACCAGGATCACCCCACACATAGAGTCCAGCTGCCTTGATAGGATCATCCAAATTCAAAAGCATATCTGCATACTTGAGTAGTTCTTCATGGCCCCCATTCTTTGGTTCAAAATTACTTAGTCTGCAGCAGATATTTTCAAGAGGAACATTTGGATTCTGTGCAAAGAACCGTAGATCAAGTGCAAGAGCTTCCCTATCTCTTGGAGAAAGTTCGTTTAAGGAAAGCTGTAACTGATCCTCTCTTACTTCAGTGTCATAACCAAGTCCCTCATAAGATCGCATAAGTGTTGCAATAACTGCATCAGTCATATAAGGTTCAATAGGAAGTACATTTTTAGCCATAATAACCACTGAAGCAGAGTGATTATATTTAAGCGTTTCCCTCCAAAAGGGTGTGTCCCAAGAGTCTTTCTGAGGGGTGGCACTGCCGCAAGGTTTTATCAGGAAATCTCAAGGGGCGAAGCTCCTTGACGCATCTGAGCTTTGCTCAGATTGCGGCCGAATAATGAGGTGATTTCCGTTAACACTACGAATGGATTTGAGTAGTTAACACCGCAGTGCCACCCCTCCTGCACAAAAAGCAAGATTTGGGACACACCAGCTCCAAAAGCTTTATATTCCCCTTATTTCCCCAATGGAGCATGCAAAAGGTTTACTTTATAACACAGGGATGTAGCGCTAATGTTGCTGATTCTGAGATTATGCAAGGCCTGCTGAAAGATCAGCAATACACTATTGTAGACAATGCTGATGATGCAGATGTTGTTGTATATAATACCTGCACTGTGAAAGGTCCGACAGAGAGCAAGTTTAAGCGAACATTGGCTGACCTTGAATCCAAGAATAAAAAAGTGATCATCACTGGGTGCATCCCCCAATCAGAACGTGGCAAGAAAACACTAGAAAAGTGTGGGAGTCATAGTCTTGTTGGTACTTTCCAGATCAAGAAAATTGGTGAGGCTGTTCGGGAAACACTTGCGGGTAACCAAGTCCAGTTATTACAAGTCGAAAAAGAAGATCGTCTTGACCTGCCACGAATTAGAAAAAATGAACTTATTGAAATTGTCCCCATGGGACAGGGCTGCAAAGGATCTTGCACATTTTGTAAAACAAAACAGGCACGTGGCAATTTGTATTCATACCGACCACGAGATATTGTGAGACACATCAGCAAAGCTGTTGAAGAAGGAGTACAGGAGATTTGGTTGACATCACAAGACAGCAGTGCGTATGGGTTAGACATTGGAACCAACATGGCTGAGTTGCTCAAACAGATTGTTGCAATACCTAGAGATTTCAAACTGCGTGTGGGCATGAGCAACCCCAATTTTATTCCTGACTTTATTGAAGACCTTATAGAAGTGTACAAGAATCCAAAGATTTTCAAGTTTTTACACATCCCTTTGCAAGCTGGAAGTGACGAAGTGTTGAAAGGAATGAATCGCGAGTACACTGTTGATGAATATCGCATAATTGTAAATAAGATGAGAGAGGCAATTCCTGAAATTACTATTGCAACAGATATTATTTGTGGATTCCCTGGAGAAACAGAAGAACAATTTGAAGAAACCATTCGGGTTGTTCGTGAGACCAAGCCTGATGTGATCAATCTTTCTCGTTTTTGGCCACGGCCTGGTACACCTGCTGCAAAAATGAAGCAGTTGGAAGGTGGTGTGATCAAAGACCGAACACAGCGAATGACGCAAGTTTTCCATGAGGTTGCTCGCGAGTTGAATAAAGAAAAATGGCTTGGTTGGAAAGGCAAGGTTTTTATTTCTGAAAAAGGAAAAGGTGTAGAGAACAGTTGGATTGGCAAAAACTATTGTTACAAACAAATTGTTGTGCAATCAGATGAAGATTTGATGGGTAAAGAAGTTGAAGTAGAAGTTACTGATTGTACACAATGGGATTTGCGGGCGAGGATTGTATGACAAACGTATTTGTCTATGGAACATTATTATTTCCTGAAGTAGTAGAAGCAGTTACAGGCAAGAATTTTAGAACAGAAAATGCTGTTCTTAATGACTACAAGAAATTTCAGATTTATGATGGCAACACACCGCGACTGTACCCAGCAATAACACCTGAAGAAGGTGCAACTGTTGAAGGTAAAGTTTTATTTGATGTTGATAATGAAAGTATGCGCCGACTTGCACATTTTGAGGATGAAGGTTACAGGTTAGTTGCTCTTGATGTTTTAGTTGATGGTTCTTGTGTTACTGCAATGGCGTATGTATGGGCAAGTGATAGAACAAGGTTAAAAGGAGAGTGGGATCCCCTTGCTTTTGAGAAAGATTGCAAGGAAGAGTATATGACAAAGATTGTACCAAAAATAATGGAAACATTTAAATAGTAGTTTTGACTACTAGTGGTTAAGTGGTCAAAATGGCAGACGTAACACGAAAGATACCTGAAGAAAGCATTATGCAACTTGATGAATTGCAGCTAAACTGGCGACGTAGAGGCATCAATACTACTCAAAAAGCGTTAATTAAAGAAAGTATTGCTTTGGCTACTGAACAACCACAAGAACTCATGGAACGAATTCAAAAGAAGAAAAAAGATAATACAGCTGAGCTTTTTGGAAAAATTCTCAAAAATAAAGGCAAGTATGACTTTGGAAAAAACTGGTTAGAGGAGATTGATGATCTTGTATGAAAGCAATAATAGATTCAAATGTGTTTATAGGAGCATGGTATAAAAGAGACCAATATAAAGAAGAAAGCACAAAGATTATCGATAGTTTTGTTGAAGGAAAAATCAAGAAAGTTTTTATCACAACATATGTTCTCCTAGAAGTCATTAACTTTCTTATGAAAAAAGTTCCTTTTGAAGAGGTTAAAGAGTATCTAGATGCACTGACAATGTGTGATAGAATAAAGATTATTAATATAGACACATTTATGTTAAAGGAAATGAAAGAACTTTTTGAGAAATACAAAACACTTTCTTTAACCGATTGTTCTCTTATTATCACAGCAAGACAATTAGGCATCAAGGAAATTTACAGTTTTGATTCTGGATTTGACAAGGTAAAAGAAATCAAAAGAAAACCTAATTAAAACTTTTACCGCAACCACAGCCGCCTTTAGCATTAGGGTTTTCTATTTTAAATCCAGACTCGTTGAGGTTGTCGACAAAGTCAATGTTTGCTTTGTTAAGAAGTTCTAAACTGTCATTGTCAACATAGACTTGAACACCATGCTTGTCAAGAATGTTATCATTGTCTGCTTTGTTGTTGTCAAATGAGAAGCTGTATTGGAATCCTGCACAGCCACCTGGAATAACTCGTATTCTCAAGCCGTGGTCTGCTTTGTTTTCTTTTTGTAAGAGTTCTTTGATTTTGCTTGCTGCTGCTTCTGTAAGTGTAAGATCGCACTGCGGTGCTGGTGTTTCTGTGTGCGGTCGCTCTGTTGCTGGTTTTGCAACTGCTGCTGCGCTTGAACAACACCCTGCTTGTTCTGCTGGCTGTGATTGTGTTGGTTCTGAACAACACGAATCTTTTGACTCGTTTGAATCACCACAACAGGAGTCTGGTTTTGCTGGAGCTTCTTGTTGTGCTGGTTCTGTTGTAGCTGGTTGTGCTTGATTGCCTTTTTCAGCTTCAAGCTTTCCAATAACAGCATTCAGTTGTTTCACTGCTTCATTAATAGCTGCGTCATCCAAACCATGGACTGCAAAACCATCTTCAAGAGATTCATATGCAGAAGCTTGGCACCCAACACAGTGAACACCAAAGCCCATAAGTGTTTCAACCACATCAGGGTGTGGGTAGGCTCCAATAATATCACCAATAGTTGTTTGTCGTGTAACATACTGTTTTTGTTCTGTTGATTGTGATTCCATAGAAGACTAGATTCTCCAGTTGTTTATAAACCTTTTGTTTGAACGATAAAATGTAGTGGTTAACTTTCTAAAAATATATAAATTACCCGTTTTTGATAGTAATATTTATAAATGTGTAGTGGTTAACTAAAATAAAATGGTAGCAATAGTCACCAAACGTATCAAAGGACATGAATATTTGTACTTAGCACACTCAGTGCGAAAAGGAAAGCGAGTTATTCAGAAAACCGTTAAGTACATTGGCAAAAATCGGCGAGTACCAATACATGAGTATGAATGTATGAAACTATCATACCATAACAATGACTGGATACTTGAAGAGTTCAAGGATGAACTTCCGTACACAGACCATGAAAAACTAAAAAAGGCATCAGATGACTCCAAAAAACACTTACAGAGTTTAGATAAAATATCACAAAAAAAAGAGCGAGAACGCTTTCTCAGCAATTTCATTGCAAACAGCAATGCATTAGAAGGATCAACACTCACAAAACAGGAAACATTTAATTTTCTCTTTAAAGATATTTCTCCTGCAAGCCATGGTAAGAAAGAACTGTTTATGGCTACAAATCTTTTGAAAGCTTGGGAATATGTTGAAAAGCATTGTAAGAGATTACCCACACATGATGACTTAAAAAAATTACATGAACTAACAAACAGAGGTATTGAAACAGATGCAACACTTGGCATGTACAAAAAAGTGCAAAATTATATTGGTGATGTACACACCAGTTCCTTTTTGTTTGTTGACGAAAAGATGGAACAATTATTAAAGTGGATACGTAAAGCATACAAACAAATAGATAACTTTGAAGTTGCGTTCCAATCACACGCACAGTTTGAGATTATCCACCCCTTTATTGATGGTAATGGTCGTGTTGGCCGCTTGTTATTGAATTGGTTATTGATGTATACAGGCCTAATGCCACTTGCAGTGCAGCAGAAAGATAGAAATGAGTATATTAATGCTCTTGAAAACACTCGCAAGGGAAAAGTAGAAGCCATAAGTAGATTTTGTATGAAGGCTTATTTGGAGCAGTATAAGATGGTATAAAAAAGGAAAAAAGTTATGCAGCATGTAGTCTATTTGTTTGACTAAGTGTTTTAGCAAGCTGGCCAAGACTATATATTGTTCTGCCACAGTTTTGTTGTCGCAAGCGATCTGCGACCCTCTCCATTGGCTCCACTTGTTCTTGAGCAATTGCTGTGACTTTGATTTCATGCCACACCTTACCCAGATCCACTAAGTCACCATACAGTCCTCTACTTTCAAACTTGAGACCATGAGCATAGGATAATTCTTCAACCATTGTGATTCCCCCTAATGTTATTACTGACTAGCTTCAAATCGCTTACCAACTTCATCCCAGTTTACCACATTCCACCACGCTAAAATATAACCTTGCCTATCTGGGCCAAATTTTTTATAATACGCGTGTTCCCACACATCAAGTCCAAGAATAGGAGTCTTTCCCTCGCTTAGTGGTGTGTCTTGGTTTGCGGTACTGGTGATTTCTAGTTCGCCGTTGTTAAGAACCAGCCATGCCCATCCTGAACCAAAGCGTGTTGCTGCTGCTTTGCCAAATTGTTCTTTGAATGCGTCAAAGCTTCCGAATTTTGCTGTGATTGCTTCACCCAGTTTTCCTTGTGGTTCGCCACCACAGTTTGGACCGATTACTTTCCAGAAGAGTGCGTGGTTAACAAAGCCACCACCGTTGTTGCGTACTGCTGTACGAATATCTTCTGGCACACTGTTTAAGTCCTTAAGAACTTCTTCTGCGGGCTTTTCTGCAAGGTCTGTGCCTTCAATTGCAGCATTAAATTTCTTAGTATAGCCAGCGTGGTGCTTGGAATGGTGTATTTCCATTGTTCGCGCATCAATATGCGGCTCAAGTGCATTATAATCATAGTCTAATGTTGGTAATTCGTGTGCCATAAAAATCCCCTCATAAAGTTGATAGTGTTGCTTCAATAGGAAAGTATAAAAAGATTTCTCTTCTCCACTTTAAATATGGCAACATTTCAGACGTTCAAAGCAGTACTAGAAAAGTCAGAGTACATGACTAAAGAAGTGAAACTTCTGACATTCAAAGTTCCACCTAGTCTCACATTTAAAGCTGGACAGTTTGCTTCATTTCAAATAGAGAAAGATGGCAAGATTATACCAAAGCCGTACTCAATTGTAAATCCACCTGGTGAAAAAGGCAAGCTTGTTTTTTGTATGAAAATTATTCCTGGTGGTTTAGCATCTAGTATTTTTGATAAGGCAAAGCCGCAAAACAAATTTGAAAACACCT
The DNA here is from genome assembly GCA_964343705.1 of uncultured Methanosarcinales archaeon. Taxonomy (GTDB): domain Archaea; phylum Nanobdellota; class Nanobdellia; order Woesearchaeales; family UBA12501; genus JAUSFM01. The sequence continues at coordinate 116,265 of CAYFJX010000003.1, read as the reverse complement.
ATGAGATGGAAGGCCCATTTGGCATGTTTACATTCCAAGAAAATGCAAAAGAAGATGAACATTGGTTTATTTGCACTGGTGCTGGAGTTGCCCCTTTCTATAGTATATTATTTACCCATGTTAAAGACAATCCTGACAAGAAGTTTAAACTGGTGTTTGGTTGCAAGACACAGGAAGATTTGTTGTTTTATGATGATTTCAAGAAGCTTGCGGAAGAGTGTGATAATTTTGAGTATCTACCTGCATTAACCAGGGAGAAATGGGATGGTGCAGTTGGACGTGTTCAGAAACACCTGCCTGAGGAGGTTAGTGGTAAGATTTTCTACTTGTGTGGTTTCAAAGATATGGTATTAGAAACACGACAAAACCTTTTGAACAAAGGTGTTGATCCTAAGAATGTAAAGATGGAACGGTTTAATTAAATATCCTCAATTCCCAATAATTCATCATCACTCATGGTGTCAAATTCATCTAATTCACCTGCAAGATCATCAAAGCCAGGCTCTCCTGGAGCAACTTTTAATTTCTTTTTTGGACGCTTTTTTTTAGCTGGTGCAGGATGTGATTCTTCAACTACATCGTCAACAGAAGGCAAGGCTTCTGCTTCAATGTCTGGTGTGTTTTCTGCTAGGATGACAGCACCTGAATCTTTGTCAATTTCGTAGCGTTTATGTCGTTTGAAAATTTGAGTAATGTACTTTGCTTCTTCTGGCCCAACAGTTGTGCATAATTTTACTCCTGTCCCCTTCCCCTCCAACTGAGGCAAGTATAGTGCTCCCATAACTGCTTTCTGAAGCCCTCGTAAACTGTGAACACATTTTGTTCCCACTAATCGTGCACCTTCGAGCTTTGCGTAAGCAAGCCTAGTGTTTTTCAAACGAGCCATTTCAAAGTTTGCACCTTGTAACCAAGCGTCAACAAAGTACACTTCTTCGAGATCTGCACCATGGAAGTTAGCACGATTAAGATGGGCACCCCCCAGGTTAGCATATGATAGATTAGCTGCTGCGAATGTTGCACCTAGTTTTGTTCGTAAGTCTGCCTCTGCAAAGTGAGCACCATGTAGATTAGCATGAGACAAGTTTGCTTCACTAAAATCAACTCGTAAAAAATAGCCTTTTGGTGACCAAAAGTAAACAAGGTCTGCGCCTTGAAATTTTACATTTCTGAAATCTGCACCTTGGAGTTGAGCATCTTCACCGGGGAATTGAGCATGATGAAAAGAGGCTTTTTCAAGATTCGCATCTTTGAATCGTACATTTCTACCACGTGCATAAGGCATGTGCAAATGAATTGCTTGAACGCCTGAAAAGTCTGCGTTGTCAAGGAGAAGGGGTTCTGCATCTAGGTCAAGGTGTCTGCACCCAATGGAATTAACACGTCGGTAAGGATCATGGTTGCGGCAATAGTCCACCATTGCTTTGTAACCATCCATTATATGGAGTGCTGTATCTTGCGTATCTAACGTAATGCCTCTAAAGTCTCGTTCTCCTTCAAGTACCTTTCGGATGAAATCTCCTTGGTGCATATATACTATTTGCTCTGCCATACCTTGTTGGCCCAGAAGGTGATATTTAAGCCTTTGGGTATTTTACCACTGATAGATGGTATTTCCAGAAGGAGAAAGCATTTATATTCTTGTGGGTAAAGCAACAACATGACAAACGTCAAAGACCTTGCAGGCGCCATAATCATACAAGATTCCAGGATATTATTAGTGCACAATATCAAACACGACCGTAGAATTGAAAACCCAGGCGGTAAGGTTGAAAAAGGAGAGAGTCATGAAGATGCACTCAAGCGTGAGTGTAAAGAAGAAATCGGCTGTGAAGTTAGTGTAGGAGACAAAATGGGAGTATACCACTGCCACACACCAGAAGGCATATTCAACTGCCACCATTACATTTGTAAAATCACCTCTGGTGAGCCAACCATTACTGAGCCCCACAAATGTGATAAGATAGAATGGTACACATATGAAGAACTTGAAACACTGAAAAAAGATGGATTTCTTGTACCTAATATTATTGAAGCAATGGAACATATCAAGACATTGATGGAAAAAAGCACTTGATATTTTGTTTATCAAAACAAACATTTATAATACCAAAAACACTTCAAAGAGTCAAATATTATCAAAATAAACAAATAGGGGGGATAGAATGAAGTTAGATAAGTATACAGGACTAAGCTTACTGCTAACCCGATTAGTGGTGGTTTTTGTTTTTCTGTGGCATGGAGTTCCAAAAGCATTTAATCCATCCATGGCAATGGGAAAATTCGCAAGTATGGGTTTCCCAGCATTTCTAGGTCCAGTTATTGGATGGCTAGAAGTTATTGGTGCAGTATTATTGCTAGTTGGACTGTGGTCACGATGGGCATCACTCTTGCTTGGAGCAATAATTGTTGTTGCACTCGTTGCTGTACACATACCAAAAGGTGTTACCGCCGGTCTTGAACGAGACTTGTTGATACTGGCAGCATCACTTGGTCTTGCAACCCATGGTCCAGGATTATGGGCTTGGAAAAAGAAGTAACTTTTTTCTTATTTTTTTCTTTTTTCCAATTCTTTTTTCTCTATATTCCGCACCAACAATCTTTAAATATTCTAACACCCTTAGTAAACACATGGACACACTTATGTATTCCGGCTACCTAAAAGGAAGACAATTTGTCAATGATACACCCAAGATCAAAGTAGTGGGTGTTGGAGCAGCTGGAACAAATGTAATTGGTGCTCTTTATGCACAAGGATTACAAGCAGACCTTATTTCTATTAACACTGATTGGACACAACTTAGTGCACAACACTCAGACAAGAAACTACTAATTGGCTTTGAAGAAAATCAAGGAAAAGGTTGTGGAGGAGACCACATCAAAGGAAGAAACGCTGCAAAAGAAAGCATATTGCATATTCGCTCTGCAATTGATGGAGCAGAAGTCCTATTTCTCATTGGTGGATTAGGAAACGGCACTGCAACAGGAGGCCTGCCTGTTATTGCAGAAGAAGCAAAAAAACAAGGTGCATTGGTAGTTGTTTTTGCAATTATCCCATTCTTCCTCAAAAAAAGCTACGTGGAAAAAGCAGAATATGCTCTTGACGAAATAGAAGACTACGCTGACACAACCATTGTTCTAGATCTTAATCACCTCACTGAAGTCTACAGAAATCTTCCATTAACAGAAGCGTTTGTTATGATGAATAGTCTTGTTGCGAAATCTATCAATACACTTATGAATCTTATCAGAAACCGTGAACTCATGGATATTGACTTGAATCACCTCAAAGAAGTGCTTAAGAACGGTGGTTATGGAACAATAGGTGTAAGTGAAACAGAAGCAATGGGTGATATAGACAAACTAATTCAAAGAGCTTTAGGTGATAAACTCTTTCACTTTGACGCACGCAACGCACGCAGAGCAATTGTTCAAGTTGCAGGTGGCCCTGATTTAAGCTTGGCACAAATACAAACAGTTGCAAACACCGTTAAAGAATATACTGCTCCTGATGCAGATGTTGTTGTAGGAATGCACACTGACCCCAGTTTACAAGGAAAAGTAAGGTCAACAGTAATTCTTAGTGGCATCCCAGGAAAAGATGTTGAAATAAAAAAAGATATCAAAGACATTCTTAAAGGTCTTAAGTAAGCACATTAAATAGACAAACTTTATAATTCAATTCTTCCAGGATGTAGATATGAAACTACCACGATGTATGAGTACGCAGCACCCTGACAATGTGCAAAAACCTTTTTTTGCAGATGACAGTGTGATTGGGGGTGATGACGAGCTTGAAGAAGCATATTATGTCTTTTCACAATTAGGTATCACTGAACAACTATGGGACTTTGAAGGAAAAGATGTTGATAGTTCTGCTGTACGAAAACTCCTAACTCACTTTGATGAGTTCTTCAAAAAAAACAAGTTAGGCAAGGACAGGATTTTAACGTACCGTGTCCCTAATCCTGATGTTGAAAAAAATGAAGGAAAAATTCTGCTTGAAACACTTGAAAGTATACCAAGAAACTTTGATGTTGCCAAGACATTCTACGGCGGCAATGACGCACCAGTTTTTGAAGTTGCAGTCCCCATGGTAACCAATGCCCAAAGCATAATCAGAATTGCGGAGTACTACAAAAAGTTTGTTGTTGGTAAAGAAAGCAGTAAACTTGCAGATAAAACAGTACGTGACTGGATAGGGGAGTTTTCACCTAAGAGCGTCCGTATCATGCCTTTGATCGAAGATCAAGAATCAATGCTCAATGCACACAAAATTGCAGGGACATTTATCAAAAGTCAAAAAGTAGAAGATTACCTGCGTGTGTGGCTTGCACGAAGTGATCCAGCACTCAATTACAGCAGTGTTGCCACAGTTCTCATTGAAAAGGTTGCATTACAACGACTACACGAACTGTCTGAAAAAAGCAGTGTTGACATTCACCCCGTACTAGGTTGTGGTAGTGCACCATTCAGAGGAAACTTCAAACCAACCAATGTAGAAGACAACCTACATGCATACCCAAGCGTGCAAACATTCACACTACAAAGCGCGTTTAAGTATGACTATCCTGAAAAAGTTGTACGCAATGCAGTTGAAACAATTAACAGCACCAAAGCTAAAAAACCGTTGCCTGTAAATGAAGAAAAGGTACTGCCAATTATTAAAAAATTAGGAACTGCATACCAACAACAAATTAAACTTATTGCACCCTTTGTCAATGACTTTGCTGGGTTTGTACCAAAACGACGAAGGAGAAAACTACACATTGGCTTGTTTGGCTATGCACGAAAAAGTGGAGGTGTACACCTACCACGAGCTATTCGATTTACCTGTGCATTATATTCTCTTGGCTTGCCGCCTGAATTGTTAGGCTTGCATGTACTTAATGACAAAGAACGAGATTTAATTAGTCACGCCTACCCCACCTTTGAAAATGATGTTGAAGACGCAGCACAGTTTGTCAATGAAAAGAATCTTGATTTATTTCCTGGTAAAGTCAAGGAACAAGTGTTACAAGCTGCTGCGCATGTTGATGCCCACATCCATCCTGGCCATGAAAAATTAACTTCGCAAATGCTTCAAGAGTTTAAGAACAAGCGTGTGATGGTTGATAAAATTGAGAAGGCTGGAAAGATGCGCGGGTTTTTGGGTTAAAATAAATTAATGAAAAATCTGGTTTAAATTTAGGAGTTAATCTGACATCGACAAATTCTACAAAATCAAAGAGTATTTTCAACTGAACAGTATACTCAGCAAAGCTGTTAAATCCGCGCCAATGGCGCGGTTAAAACTGTTCAGTATAGGATATGATGAAAAAGCCCAGGCTCGAACTGATTTTCTTGCAGAACATTTAACAATTTCAACGCAAAGTTTATATAGTATTGGAACCAACTTATCTTTATGATAAATAAAGTTGAACACAAAAATAGAAACAGCGTGTTTAGCTTTAGCTTCTTTTACTTTCTATAGGTCTAACACTATCTACATGATATGGTTGGACCGCGTGTTGGCTTGAATCTAGATACACTTCTTTAATTTTATTTTATGAGTATTCTAGACAATAGACTAAAGAAAAGAAGCAGAAAAACAATCAAAGTGAGTAAGGAGGAAAACAAAATGACAGATGAACAACAAGGAAATGGACGACAATACCCAGATACAACAACACTGTGGGGCTGTGACCCACCTGATTTAGGATCATACATAGGACCTGAGGCTCAGAAGAGTCCTTATTGGACTGGAACAGAAGCAGGCATTCCTCATATGGGAGAAGTATATCGTACAGAAACTCCACTGAACAATTTAGAAGTTAAAGCTAAAGAGGGTCCTGGATCAGTAAAAGCAGTTGATGTACATGAAGTTGTGAGAGAACAAGTTGCTTAAACTCCACCAGTCATTGTGGAGCCGCCACCTCCACCCAGGCCACTTGTCATGCTAGAACCACTGCTCCAAGTACTGGTAGGTGTGTAGGTAGTTGTAGGACTTGAAATAGTTGGTGTATACACTGGCTCTGGCTCATCAAAGAATTGACCAGCATCAATGGCACTGTTTACATCACGAACAGAAAACTGACCTGCCAGGTAACCAACTAAAAATCCATCAAGGTCAAGATCATCACCCAAATAAGAATAGGAACCATCATAGCCCTGATCTGTAAAATGACGACGAATATCTTGTAGGCCATCTAGTTTTTGTGCAATATCAGATTGCCTTTCTGAAAGAAGTTCATACTCACGGTTTAGATTGCTCAAGTCACTATTAATCCTTTCAAGGTTTGCAACAAGTCGATCATCATCTTGCCGTGGTGTCTCCCTTGCTTTTTCCATAAGTTGTTCAAAGGTTTCGCCTCGTAAATACTTTTTTAGTTTGTCAACAGCTTGCCTATAAAACCTGCCTTGTTCATGCTCAAGGTCAGCCCGCTCTTCAGCATACAATCTATGTTTGCCTTCAAGCTCGTGAATGTGATCTTGTACTTCTTCTTTTAGTTCTTTGGTTTCTTCTAAAGCGTCTCTTAGAGTAGGAATAGAATATTTGTTTTCCACCCCGTCTTCAATAACTCCCATTTGATCATACAAAGAATCAAGTTCTGCTTGCTGTGCTTGAAGCATAAGATCCATAATCCCAGGCATATCTCTTAGTTGTTCATACTTTGCACGCTGATTTTTATCTGGATCTTGAGAAAGATCATCTGTGTAACCAATAACTCTAGCTACAATGTTGTCTGCCCATTGTGTTAAGAATGATCCTGTGTACTCAGGTGTTCCATACTCCCTGTCAGAAAGCCATTTGAACAATGCGTTTTTTTCAAAGCGTGGTTTTTCAGTATTGGCTTGCGCAACAAAAGCACCATAAGATCGAGTTTCAGTATAGGCAGCACCACGAACTACATGTTTAGATGCAGGGATAGAATTTGCAAAGACAAATCCAGGCGGGTTTTCACCAGAATCCCATTGAAGATGCACTGAGAATCAATAGTTGATTTATAAACCTTGCGGGGGTGTATATAAAAAGGGAAGATTTAAATACATCACAACCCATAACATTTGTAAGATGAGAAAGTTCACAGCAGTAATCCTTAAAGAAGAAGATATGTATATTGCTAAATGTCCTGAGGTGGGCACAGTTAGTCAAGGCCCGACAAAAGAAGAGGCTATTGAAAACCTAAAAGAAGCAACCAAGTTATATTTAGAAGAATTCCCAGAAAAACCACTTGCAACACTAATTGAATTTGAGGTGCCTGAGGGTGCCGCAACTTAAGAAGACTTCTGGAAAAGAGTGTGTTAAAATTCTTTGCAACAAATTTGGTTTTTAGATTAAAAGACAAACAGGAAGCCATATTATTCTTCGAAAAGATCTACAAAACGTAGCAGTAGGAACAGTTGTTCCAAACCATAAAGAGCTTAAAATTGGAACACTTAAAGGAATTCTAGAATTAGCAAAAGTTAATGAAGAAGCATTTGCTGAGTATCAATGAACAGTGTTTCGGAGCAATCGAAATTATTCCGCAATTCTTTGTATTTCTCGCAAATATTTTAGGACTGGCTGAAGGTTATTCAATGTCACCAAAATTCCCTCGGTTTTTTCTCAGCAACGCTTATTAAGCAAAAAAACAATTAGAAAATAAAAGAAAAAAAGCCGGTCCACAATACCAGCGGAAAGGTTTAGACCCATAACACAAAAGGGTACTGAACTATAAAAATGTTTCCATATGCCGCCGATTCACAACCAGGTTGTGAGAGAGGTTTAGACCCTCTTTTCCGCAAGGATATCTGGGTTCAAATCTCTTAGGGTGTAACAACCCTCTGGGTGAAATTCCCAGCGGCGGCGCCCTTTTTACACAAACCCATCCTTGAGAAGATCATCCCAAGAAAGTTTGCCAAGCACCACCATTGCTTCACGGAATGTAATCAACGGTTTTTTGTATCGCTCGAAATCATCCACTGCAATTCTCGGGCAGGCAAGTTCAATAAAACCCTCAAGATTGTAGAAGTTAAATATTTTGTCAGGTGTCATCTCACGCATGGTAATGACAACCACTGTTTTCCCTTGTTGTTCAAGAGCTTCTTTGATTATTCGATATGCTCCAAACTTTTGGCCAACTTTGACACCAATAATAATGCCAACTCGTTCTGCATTTTTTACTTTGTCAATTGAGATAGCACGTTGTTTAATTATTTGATCTCTTTTTTCATCCATGCGTCGTGCTTCTTCATTGTAGGTATCAATAAGAATTACTGGTTTGTTAGGCACTGCAAGTGCTGCACCAAGTGAATGAAATTGATTGCCCAACACAACAACTGCGTCAACTTGGTCGCGTATTTTTTTTAAGCCACCATATTCACAGCCAACAACATGGCCAGTAATATGTGCGTGCCCTAGTGCTTCTGGAACAAGAACTTTTTTCCCTTGGTTTTCATACCATGCTTTTATTTTTTCTAAGTCATGCACATGTTGGATTGAACTTACCAATGCAATGGTTTGAAAATCATTGATTAAGTCTTTTGATTGTTCAACCAAAGGCATCAGATCTTTGGTGTCTTCAACATATACATAAATAACAGGAAAATCAATCTTAGTAAATTCTGCGTGAGCAAAGTGGACAATGACTTCAGCACCCACTGCTTGTGCTTCGCTTACATCTACGTCGCAGCCACCCCAACAGTTTTCACCTGATACAATAAATCGTGTGCCAATGTCCTTGGTGCCTGCTTCAAGCTCTTTGAGAATACGCGGAGCATCCATCTTAATACCAATAGGAAATTGAAGAAGTGCAACACGTGGCTTGCGCTCATTAAGTTGCTTCAATGCCTCGGTGAGGTCAAAGTTAAATCGTGAATACACTGAGTCAGCCATAGAGCATTGGACTAAGAAGGGGTATTTAAGAGTTTCTGTCTTTACGGGTGTGTCCCGAATCTTGCTTTTTGTGCAGGAGGGGTGGCACTGCGGTGTTAACTACTCAAATCCATTCGTAGTGTTAACGGAAATCACCTCATTATTCGGCCGCAATCTGAGCAAAGCTCAGATGCGTCAAGGAGCTTCGCCCCTTGAGATTTCCTGATAAAACCTTGCGGCAGTGCCACCCCTCAGAAAGACTCTTGGGACACACCCTGTCTTTACTTAATTTCAGCTTCTAATTTTTTGAGGACCTCAATTTCTGCTCTGAGGTATTCTTTCATTGTTTGCCGTGCTTCTTCTACTTCAAGCATTTTTCCTTGAAGCTTTCTTGGAATCTGTTCAGGTTCCTGACTGACTTCTTCAAGCAATCGTTCATATGTCCGTATAGCAACAGGCAATGCTTTCTCATAAGCATCTTTGTTCTTAAGTAAGTGTTTTTTTACAGCTCGTTCATAGCGTGGTTTACTGCCTTTTATTCCAGGAATGTATGCAGATCTTGGGGGTTATTCAGCAGGATTAAGTAATATGAAATTTACAAAATACTTCTTTTCAATCGGATTAGGGTATTTAATTTTAGTTTCGCTTGCAAATATTGTTGGGAGTGTAATAATCAAAAATCCAATCTTAAAAATAGCATTGTTCGCACTCCTTATTTTTGGACTGAGTTCAATATTTTTAATCCCTTTAGTAAGGTTCTTCAGAAGAAAAAAGTAAGTCTGACTAAGAAAATTTATATATCCTAAAGTTAGCATATAAACACAATGAAAGCTACCATCATAGTATCGCTTGCTTTGTTTGGATTAATGCTGGTAACAGGCTGTACACAAGTAGAGGAGCAGATCAACATGAACATAACAGCACATGATGCATTTACACTTTTGGAAAAGAATAAAAATAATCCTAACTTTTTGTTTCTTGATGTTCGAACACCAGAAGAGTTTTCTCAAGAACATATAGTTGGTGCTCTCAACATTGATTTCCGCGCAGAGGGATTCAATGATCTTATTAGTGCATTAGATAGACAAAAAACCTACCTTATCTACTGCGGCAGTGGTAAACGCGGTGGAGAAACACTTGCGATTATGAAAGAACTACGATTTAATGAAGTGTATAATATTGCAGGTGGGTTAGCTGAGTGTCAAGATACAGGTTTTGACATTGTTACAAGCTAATATAAGATTTTGAGAAGAAAAAAATATTAGTTTTCAAAAACCTTACACACATTGCCAGCCATTTTCTTGCTAAACGCTCGATTAACAGATGGATCAATCTTTACTTCCACTAAACAAAGTTTCTCGCTAGTAATTGCTTCTTTCAAATTTGCTTTTAGTTCCTTGACTGTTTTTGGTGAGTAGCCTTTAATACCAAAGCTTTCAGCGTATTTTTTGAAGTCAGGATTTGACAGTGTTGTGCCAACTGCCCGTCCATGATGGTCTTCTTGTTTCCATCGAATAAGACCATAATCATTATCATTAAAGACCACAATAGTGTATCCAACACCAGTTCGTTTTGCTGTTTCAATTTCATGGCTGTTCATCATAAAGCCACCATCTCCCATTGCTGAAACAACACGTTGCTTTGGCCGTGCAAGTTTTGCAGCTATACCACCTGGTAATGAGATTCCCATGCTTGCCAAGCCATTAGATATGATACAGGTGTTTGGTTTGTAGGTTTGATAGTTTCGTGCTATCCACATCTTGTGAGCACCAACATCAGAAATAAGAATATCTTCATCCCGCATAATCTCACGAACAATGTTCAAAGCACCTGGTACAGTAAATTTGTTTCCTTCTGTAAGATCATACGATGCAAGGTCTTTTTGTATTTCTTTGCGAATTGGTTTAATCCAAGAGGGATCAAATTGTATTTTTTCTTTTTTAACAATTTTGTTGAGCTCCCACAGGGTTGCTGAAATGTCACACACAACTTCTACTTCTGGTTGGTAAAAGTCATACACTTCAGCTTCTGTAAAGTCAATGTGAATAATTTTTTTGTCTGCTTGAGGATTCCATGCTTCGGGGTGATATTCTGCAACATCATAACCAACTGCGATTATTACATCTGCTTGGTCAATGGCACACATGACATAGTCCCGTGCTTTAAGTCCAACACTGAGTAAGCTACATTCATGTTTGTCACTAATAGCACCCTTGCCCATAAATGTTGTAACCACTGGAATTTTTGTATGTTCAACAAATTCCTGCAGGTGTGAAGCTGCTTTTTTTCTGATTGCGCCATTGCCTGCTATGATTAATGGCTTTTTTGCTTTTTTCAACAATGCAATTGCATTTTTGACTGCTTTGTAATCTGGTGCTGCTCGTCGAACTTTTTCTGGAGTAAGAGGTTTTTTTCCTGTAATATGTTCTTTTGCAATATCCTCTGGCAATTCAATATGGGTTGCTCCTGGCTTTTCCATTTGTGAAAGTTTGAAAGCCTTGCGCACAACTTCAGGAATAATATTTGGGTGATTAATTGAATTGTTCCATTTTACAATAGGTTTAAACATGGTAACAATGTCAAGCATTTGGTGGCTTTCTTTGTGCATACGATGTGAGTCAGCCTGGCCAGTCAATGCAATAATAGGGCTCTTGTCAAGATGCGCATCTGCCACCCCTGTTATAAGATTTGTTGCTCCTGGACCAAGTGTCGCAAGGCATACTCCTGCTTCACCAGTAATGCGCCCCCACACATTTGCCATAAACGCAGCTCCTTGCTCATGACGCGTTGGAATAAACGTGATTTTTGAAGGTTCAAGTGAAAACAGAACATCTTCGTTTTCTTCACCAGGAAGTCCAAAGATGTATTTTACGCCTTCTGTCTCAAGGCATTGGACAAGTAAGTCTGATGCTTTTGTTCCTTTTTTGCCGTCTGTTTTCATAAGCTCACCACTTTTATTTTTTTACCACAATTGTTTTTATGTTTACAAACTCTTTGATACCATAGTGTGAAAGTTCTCGTCCATACCCTGATGTTTTTACGCCACCAAATGGTAGACGAGGGTCTGACTTTGCAAATTCATTGATAAAGACTCCACCTGTGTCAATTTGTTTTGCAAGCTCTTCTGCTTTTTTTGTGTCCTTGCTAAAAATACTTGCAGCAAGACCAAATTCAGTTGCATTTGCAACTTTAATTGCATCTTCTTCACTGTCAATGGTGATAAATAATGCTACTGGTCCAAAGAATTCTTCTGTGTACGCAGGCATGCCTTCTTTGATATTGCCAAGAATAGTTGGTTCGTAAAATGCTCCTTCTCTGTCTGCTGGCTTGCCACCGACAATCACTGTTGCTCCTGCTTTAACAGATGCTTGTACTTGCTTGTCAAGTTCGTCAACAAGATCTGCACGAGCTAGTGGGCCAACTTGGGTTTCCATGTCCATAGGATCGCCAACGTTCAGTGCTTCTACTGCTGCTTTGAATTTTTGTGTGAATTCCTCAGCAATATCGTTGTGCAACAGAAAACGTTTTGCTGCAATGCAACTCTGACCTGCATTGAGGTATCGTGCGATCATTCCTTTTTCAACTGCTAAGTCCAAGTCTGCGTCAGGGAGAACAATAAATGGACCTGATCCACCAAGTTCAAGTACTGTTGGTTTTATTTCTGCGCCACATGCTGATGCAACTGCACTTCCTGCAGGGCCACTACCAGTAAGTGTTGCAGCTTTAACCCGAGGATCTTTTATAATTCCAGCAACTGGTTTTGAACCAATCAACATGGTGGTAAAGGTGTATTTTGGAAATCCTGCCTTCATGAAAATTTCTTCTATTGCTAGTGCGCTCTGTGGCACGTTTGATGCATGCTTGAGTATGCCAACATTTCCTGCCATAAGTCCTGGTACTGCAAACCTGAACACTTGCCAAAATGGAAAGTTCCACGGCATTACAGCAAGGACAATTCCCAGGGGGTCAAAGCGAACATAGCTTTCTTGACCATCTGTTTTGATTATTTCATTTTTGAGAAAGTCTTCTGCGTTTTCAGCATAGTATTCACAGAGCCATGCACATTTTTCCATGAGTGCTAGGCTTTCTTTGATTGGTTTGCCCATTTCTTTGGTTATGATCTCTGCGTATTTTTGCTTATCATCACGTAAGATTTTGGCTACTTTGAGCATTTTCTCTTTACGTTCTTTAAAGCTTGTTGTTTTCCATTTCTGGAATGCTTCTTCTGCATTTGTTAGTGTTTCTTGTATTTGTTCAGGTGTCATTTGGTCGTATTCTTTCATGACTTCTCCTGTTGCTGGATTTATTGACTGTAATTTTTTCATGCAATCACGCTCCCATATACTTTTAGGTATGATAGTATTTCCTCTTTGCAAGGAAACTTGTTTTGAATAGTAATCTGTGCGGTTTTTCCAAGCCTTGAACACAAGCCGCTTTCATTTATGAGCCTTTGTGCCAGATGGAAAAACTCTCTTTTGTCTTTGAATAACAATCCATTAATATTGTTTTTGATTAGTGCTTTATTTCCTTCAATTGATGAGGCAAGGACTGGTTTGGCCATGCTTAATGCTTCCATGATAGCATTTGACATTCCTTCACTCAGCGAGGTGTTCAGGACAGCATCTGCTTCTTGGTATGCCCCATACATGCTAAGGTGAGGTATTTGCACCATGTGTACCCATTTGAGGTCATGAGTTTGGGAAGTAAGCTTGTCAGCAAAGGACTCTTCCAAAGTTGGCCCTGCAATAACAAGATGAATACCATACAATTCATGTAGTTTTTTGAATTGGTCAAGGTAAAAATGTGCATATTTTATTTTACGCAAGCCTGCTGGAAGAAAAAAAACAAATGCGCCTCCAGGAATTCCGCATTTTCTTCGTAAGCTGTACTCGCTTTTTTCCAATGCAACTGCTTGGGGTATGACTTTTATTTTTTTTGGTGCTATAGTTAGGCTATTGGTTATTTTTTGTTTGGTTGTTTTGTTAAAACATGTTACGACCGTTGCAGTGTCAATAACTTCTTGGATTGTTTTTCGCTTTTTTGCGTCAAATAAATCATGGTCTGAATCAGTACCTGTAAAGGTAACAACTAATGGAATGGACATACTCTGTGTTGGAATAACACCTTCTATTTGGTCAACTAAGACTGCATCCTTGCTTAACTCTTTTGCAAAGCGCCCTGATTTGTACGCGTGAAACGCATGGATAACATGGGGATTAAAGTCCCTTAGGTAAGTTATATTAATGTCATCAGCTTTGAAAACTGCAACATCCACGTTTTTCTTCCCAAGCCCTTCTGTGATTCTTTTGATGGTAACTGCATTACCACTCATACCTGGGAAAGTGTGTGGTGTGATAATTGCTACGCGCAACCCTTTCTTAGGGTCATCACGAGGATTCTGTGCTTGCTCACCAATAGGTACTTCGCTCATGAGAGATACCTTGCTTGATTATTTTATAATGTTTGTGTCTGGATGGTATGCAAACCAGGCAAACCAGAAGACATCAAAGCTTTTGACATGATTGCCATCTGTGTCCGCAACAGTTATGCTGTCAGTCGCTTTATCATAGGTTGCAGTGATATCACCTGTTTTTGTTTTGATAGTTACTGTTTTTTCTGCGTGTACTTTTTCTTTAAGCAAGGCAAAGGTTTCTTTGTTGTGCTCAATGCCATGGACTAGTTTCTTGCTGTGGAATGCTGTGCTTTTTGCTGCTACAGGAAACCACACCCGAAGACTGTCTTCATAGCCAGGATAAGGAGTTCGATCATAATCCCGAAGGTGGCCTGTGTTTCGTGACAAAACTTTTGTATCAGGATAAGCAGTTTTCCATTGTTTCCAGGTTGTGATAGTTATAGGAAATGTTTCAAGAGAGTTTCCTGTTTCATCTCCTTGGACACCAACTCCGAGGATTTGTGGAAAGAGACTGTCAGTTTCCCTATCATAAAAAACCAAGTTGCTGTTGTACAATGCACCAGAAACACCAAGGTTTTTTCCTTTGTAGCCAACAATGCTTCCTGTAAGGGGGCAGTAGGTAAGTGAGAGCTTTTCCCCATTTACTTTTTCATTCACAATTTCATGATGATAGAGAATGTCTTGAGGATAGGCTGCAATCAGACTGTTGTATGCAATACCAAAAACTTGATCATTGTCGTCGATCTTTGCCTTGTTTGCAGTCAGGTAAATAGGAGTGTCGATTGCTGGAATAGCATCTTTGGGTACGCCACCAGAGACAAGATTGTTTTTGATAAATGAAAGATACTCCTTGGGATCCATGTCTTTGTCAAGCAGGATTTTTTCTGTTATTTGTTCTTGTTTTGGTTTGATTGTGTACAACACTGCAAGTGCTAGGAGTATGACTAGTGCGAGCGTTACTGCAATTTTTTTGAAAGATTTTTTTCTTATTTTCATGAGTTTTCCTTTTTACTTTGTTTAATGTAGCCTTTCAATAACAAGTCACCCATTGAAGAAAGCTTTACCAAAAGTTGTTTGCTTTTTTCTTGCACTTCAACAAGACGGAACTCTTTAAGACCTTTGTATTTGTAGTTGCCATTAATGTGATAAGAAAGTAATGAAATTGACATCTTTACCTTTTTGCTAAGATCTTTCAAAGAAGTGTACTCTTTGGCATTAAGATTTTTGAGGATCTCAAGCTTGTTTTGGCTGAGTTGGTTGTAATAAGATAGTTTCATAATAGGCATAAGCATGCATTGGTCCCCCATAACCCCAAATGCTTTGAGACCATTTGCAAAAGCAGCACTTAATGCTGCGCAAGTGCTTACTCGATCTCCTGTTGCAACATTTACAATGAGATTATCACATTTTCCTTCTTCGCAGTTGTGGAGAAAGCAGAGGTCACCAAACACGCGAAACATTTCTTCCATGACATTTGCCCCTATTTCTCGAATTTCTGCTTTTATGGTGAAGTCTTCAAGTTTTTTGACGAGTTTTTCTGCCTCTTTGAGATAGGGTTTAGGTGTTACCAAAACCACTTTTTCAGTTGGAAATTGCTTCATGCCTACAAACAGGGCTTTTGTGTTGTCGCCTACTGGCGCAATGACTGTGTATCCCATAATTGATCACCAATGTTTGAATAGAGAACCAGCTTTTAAAGGTTATTGTTTGATTGTCAAAAGTTTGTTTTGATACAACAACCAACACATTTCCATATGGAAAATAAATAGTGATGAAAACCTTTTTAGTATCCAACACCCAAAAAAAGACCATGTCACAAGAGCAAAAGAAAATTGTCATCATAGGAGGTGGCTTTGCAGGCAGTACTGCTGCAGAAAAGCTTGAAAAAAACTTTGATGTAACACTCATAGACACCAAAGACTTCTATGAATACACCCCTTCAATTCTCCGAACCATAGTGGAACCACAACACATCAAAAAAATCCAGCGTGTACACAGCCATTACCTCAAAAAAGCACGGTTTATCCGCGGTGTAGTGGCTGAAGTAACAAAAAAAGATGTAGTTCTTGAAAATAAACAACACATCCCTTTTGACTACCTTATTATTTGTTCAGGATCAACTTATAACACCCCAATTAAAGAACACAACATTGTCATGGCAACCAGAGCAGACATGCTTCGCAATTACTACGAAAAACTATGTAGAGCAGAAAGTGTTACCATCATTGGAGGAGGCATTGTGGGTGTTGAACTTGCAGCTGAAATAGCAGAACGCTACAAAGACAAAAACATTATGCTTGTGCATTCACGAGATAAACTTATGCCACGCTGTGTCCCAAAAGTGTGTGAGTACTCTGAAAAATACTTAAGAAAAAAAGGCGTCAAAATCATCTTTAATGAGCGCATAGAAAACAGCAAAGGAAACACATTCATAACAAAAAAAGGAACACGACTCCACGCAGACATGGCTTTTCTCTGCACAGGAATCAAACCCAATTCAGGATTTATGAAAAAAAGCTTTGGAAAAAATCTTGATGATCGTGATCACATTATTGTAAATGAGAACATGCAAATGCCTGGATACCCCAACATTTTTGTCGCTGGCGATGTTACTGGGATTAAAGAAGAGAAAACAGCTCAGAACGCTGAAATCCATGCTGAAATTATTGTTGACAATATCAAGAACACTGAACAAGGAAAACCACTGAAGACCTACACCTCAAAGCAACGCACCATGGCAATAAGCCTTGGTAAATACAATGGCATCATAATCCACCCCAAGTTTGTTCTTACTGGCCTTATCCCTGCAGTAATCAAGTGGGCAGTCGAATTAAGGACCATGTTGAAGTATTGAGGCAATTAGAATCCTATTCTGATAATCGTTCACTTTCCGAGTTAGATTCCCAACGCCCATAAAAAGGTCGCAGAGGCATAATTCTTTTCCCATCAGTAATGTTCCCAGCAACAACAGCGTTTGTACCCACACCCACCATCTTACCAATGAGTGTTCCAGGACCAACAATACTTCTCCCACCAACAACCGTGCCTTCACCTACGACAATAGCAGTCACTAGCAAATACTCAGGGGATCGTGTTGCCAATTTTCGTAGTCTATCTGCTGCGCGCTCAAAATATTTTGTGTAAGGTACTTCTTCATAACAAGTAAAACAAACTGTTGACATAGTGTGCCCATTTGTCTCGTTAACTGACGCTGCATGTCTAAGTTTTCTAGAAACACCTCTTATTGCTCGTTTTATAAAATGCCCAAGCCCATGAGGATGATACAATTTTTCAAAACTCATTGTACCATCGACTGGCTGTTTTTCAAAATCTTGTTCTTTAAAACTATGCAAGTGCCCATACAAGCTTGCTTCTGAACCACAATTCCCACAGGTTTCATATTTTATTCGTTCAGCATAGGGTACTGTTACAACCACTCGTTTTGAAGCAACACGAACAATTTCTGAAAACGCTTTTTCCCAGTTAGGAATATGCTCCAATGTTTCTAATGCAGTAACTTGATCAAAAGACCCATCTGCGTATGGAAGCTGAGTAATATCTCCCACTTCAAAGGCAATATCATGACCATTTGCTTTTCTTTTTGCAAGGTCTAATCGGACTGGAGAAATATCATTGCCTGTAAGTGCAAGATGTGTTTGTTCAGCTAAAAATGCCAACCATTCACCTTGGCCACACCCAGAATCTAACAACGAACCTTCTGGGAAAACATGTGGCAAGGTACCTTCAAACCGAACTAAATCCCAAGAATTAAAACTAACCTCACCTACAGCATCATAATACCTTTCACTATCCATACATGCAGGGAGCAAGGCACTGGTATAATAAGGGTATGGGGTTGATTTGTAAACAGAGCCACTGGACATCTTACCTGTCCAGTGCAAGATTTTCATTTCTCGAAAGACATCCGAATTTACTTTTAAAGAATTGTCTAGTTTCTTTTTTTCTCGGAAACATTCCGAAATCTTTGTACCACTAGACACTGGACATACGTGCGCGACAAACTTATATAGCTCGAAAACTATACGGAAAATAATGAAAAAAAGAAAAAAAGCGTCGCACAATCTGGCGCACGGAGTGAGATTCAAAAAACAATATACAATCAGATTATATAAACTTTTCCTATATGCCCACGTCGCATAATCTGGTATTGCACTGGAGTGAGATTCCAGGTGCTGTTTACCAGCTATCCGGGTTCAAACCCTCTGCAAGCAGATGTGCATGGGTGAAAATCCCGGCGTGGGCGCCCATTCCTTATCAAAACCCTCTTTTGACAATACAGACATACCCATATATACTCACAAACAAAAAAAGAATCACCATAAAACAACAAAACATAAAAGCAGTAAAAAAAGAGCAAGTGCAAACATTCATAAAAAACTGGAGGAAATACTATGGCAGAAGTAACTGTATATTCAACCCCAACATGCCCTTGGTGTGTTAAAGCAAAAGAATTCCTAAAAGCAAACAAAGTCGACTTTAAAGAAGTCAATGTTGCTGAAGATGAAAAAGGCAAAGAAGAAATGATTGAAAAATCTGGCCAAATGGGTGTGCCTGTTATTGTTATTGATGACACGGTGATTGTTGGCTTTGATGAAGATGAGCTAAAAAAAGCACTTAAGATGGATTAAATTTAAAAAGAAAATCCCACTAAAGAGCGTAAAAAGAGGTAGAGACAAAACTATAGTTAATGAGGTATATTGAAATGGTAGAATATGACGCTTTTGGACCTGAAAAAGTAATTGAAGTATATAATGCTAAAGTTGGCATGCATGGCTTTGTTGTAATTGACAACACTGCTCTTGGACCTGGAAAAGGAGGCATTAGAATGACCCCTACTGTAGACAAGGAAGAAGTTTTCAGACTTGCTCGAGCTATGACTTGGAAAAATGCTCTTGCAGACCTTCCGTTTGGTGGAGCAAAGTCAGGCATTATTGCTAATCCTCGAGAAATCTCAAATGAAAAAAAGCAAGAAATTGTCAAGGCGTTTTCAGAAGCACTAAAAATTGTGTGCCCAGACCAGTATGTATCAGCGCCTGATATTAGTATGGCAGAAGAAGAAATGAGAACATTTGCAAACGCAAATGGAGACATGAAATCTGTCACTGGAAAACCAGCTGACATGGGTGGTTTACCTCATGAACTTGGAAGCACTGGTTTTGGCGTGTACCATGCAACTCTTGTTGCACTTGAACACATGGGATTAAAACCAGAAGATGTGACCTTTGCTGTTGAAGGCTTTGGTAATGTTGGTACATTTGTTACAAAATTCTTAACAGAAAAAGGTGCAAAGCTTGTTGCAGTATCAGACTCAAAAGGATGCCTTGTAAACAAAGAAGGCATTGACTATCAAAAAGTCTTTGATGTGAAACAAAAAGAAAGAACTGTAACAAAGTATAGCGAAGGTGAAGTTATTCCTGGAGCTGAAATCATCAGTGTCGACTGTGATGTTCTTATCACCGCAGCAATACCAGACCTGATCACAGCTGCAAACATGGACACTGTTAAGGCAAAGCTCATTGTTGAAGGAGCTAACCTTTCAACCAGTGCAGAAGTAAAAGAAATGTTCCACAAAAAAGGAACATTACTTGTACCAGACTTTGTTGCAAACGCTGGTGGTGTAATCAGCAGCTATGTAGAATATATAGGTGGCACTGAAGAAGAAATGTTCAAGCTTGTTGAAGAAAAACTTACCAAAAACACAAAAGAAGTGCTTGATACAGCAAAGGAAAAAAGCATTTCACCAGTTGAAGCTGGGCTTCACATTGCTAAAGACCGTGTAAAAGCAAAGTGCACTACCTGTGCTGAAGAATAATTTTTTTATTTTTTACAAGTTCATCAAACAAAAAAAAGAGGTGAGGTCATGCAGACCTACAGGCAGTTTATAGGTGGCAAGTGGATTACATCTTCTTCTAGAAAGACATTTATTAGTACTGACCCTGCCAATGAACGACCACTCGGAAGATTCCAAGCTGGCAATGAAAAAGATGTTAACGCTGCTGTTGCCGCAGCAAGCAAATCATTACAAGACTGGAAAAACACACCTGCACCTCACCGCGGAGAACTTCTCTTTGAAATAGCACGCTTACTTAAGAAAAACAAAACACGACTTGGACGACTAGTCACAACAGAAATGGGCAAGGTTCTCAAAGAAGGTCTAGGTGATGTCCAAGAAGCAATTGACGTGTTTGAGTACATGGCTGGTGAAGGACGACGACTCTTTGGCCACACCACACCAAGTGAACTCAAAAACAAATGGTGCATGACCATGCGCCAACCTGTTGGTGTTGTTGGCCTGATCACACCATGGAATTTCCCCATTGCAATTCCAGCATGGAAACTTGCACCAGCACTTATCTGTGGCAATAGTGTTGTTTTCAAACCAAGTTCTGATACCCCACTGTGTGCCATTGAATTAGTAAAGATTCTTCATGAAGCTGGCGTACCAAATGGAGTTGTGAACCTGGTAACTGGTAGTGGCTCCACTGTAGGCAAGCGCATTATTACCCACCCAAAAACACAAGCGCTTTCGTTCACTGGCAGCAAAGCAACAGGAGAATTCCTTACACAACATGCTGGTGTCAAAAAAGTTGGTCTTGAAATGGGTGGTAAAAACCCAATCATAATTATGGACGACGCTGACATAAATCTTGCTGTTGAAGGAGTTCTTTGGGCAGGTTTTGGAACAACAGGACAACGATGCACAGCAGCATCACGAGTCATAATACACAAAAAAGTAAAACGGCAATTTCTCGACACATTCTTGAAAAAAGCAAAGCGCTTGCGACTTGGACATGGCTTACGAAGTGGCACTGACGTAGGCCCATTGGTTAACAAAGCAGCACTTGAAAAAGTAGAAAAATACATTGGCATTGGAAAGCGCGAGGGAAAAATGCTTTGTGGTGGCATCTCCCCACCAGGCAAAGGACACTTCCACAAACCAACTATCTTCACCAATGTAAAACCCAATGCGCGTATTGCACAAGAAGAAATATTCGGCCCAGTAGTATCAGTTATTGACGTAAACAACCTGCGCGAAGCAATCAAAGTTGCAAACAATATCGAGTATGGTTTGTCTTCATCTATTTACACCAACAATGTTTCAAACGCATTCCAAGCAATGCAACACATTGAAGCAGGCATAGTTTACATTAACGCACCCACTATTGGTGCAGAAGTACACCTGCCATTTGGTGGCATTAAAGGAACAGGGAATGGAACACGAGAAGCTGGCATCCTCGGAGTGGAAGAGTTTTCCGAAGTTAAGGTAATATATGTAGATTACTCAAGTAAGTTACAGAAAGCCCAAGGCATAGATTAAACAATAGACCAAACGCCGAATACCTAAAACCGAACACCGAAAAAATGAAAGCACGCATCAAAACAAAAATACCAGGGCCAAAAAGTGAACAGTACTTACGAAAAGTTCGAAAATTAAATATTGGCTACAATGACCCTTACCCATTTGTGCATAGTGGAGATGGAGAAGGTTGCTATTTTAAAGATATTGATGGCAGTACCTTTCTTGACTTTGCTTGCCAAATTGCTTCTAATCCTCTAGGGTATAATCATCCTGAATTACTCAAAGTAGTCAAACAATACACAAAGCACCCAGTAAAATACGCTGGCCAAGACTTCACTGTAAAAGAACATGTTGCATTGCTTGAAGAACTCACCAGCATCACACCACCCGGACTCAACAAAGCATTTCTAATTAACTCAGGCGCAGAAGCTGTAGAGAACTGCATAAAGCTTGCATTACGTAAACAAAAACGTGCAAAGTTTGGCATTAGTTTTCATGGCGCATTTCATGGTCGCACATTAGGTGCACTTTCTTGTACAGATTCCAAGGTTGTGCAGAAAAAGAATTTTTTGAGTATTCCAATGAAGCGACTGCCGTACACTCCTGAAGCACTCGACGAACTTGATCGTTTATTATTGCAAGAGAACTCACCAAAAGAAATCGGGTTTATTATCATTGAAGCACTGCAAGGTGAAGGAGGCTACAATGTCGCACCGTCACAATTGATAAAAGGACTACGAACATTTACAAAAACACATGGCATCCCACTTATTGCTGATGAAGTACAAGCAGGTGTTGGTAGAACTGGAAAATGGTGGGCGATTAACCATTACAATGTAAAACCTGATTTAATGAGCACTGCAAAGGCTTTACAAGTTGGTGCTGCTGTTACCAGCAAAGCATTTGACATTGAAGGAGGTAGTATTTCTTCAACATGGGGTGGTGGCCACACACTAGATATGGCACTTGGCATTAAAACCATCCAGATTATCAAAAAGAAAAAAATGCTTGCAAGCAATACACGAACCGGCCTTCATATTATGAAGGGTGTTGAAAGCATGGGAAAATATGTTAACAATGTTCGTGGACGCGGATTAATGATTGCCTTTGACTTGCAATCAAAAGCTATTCGAAACAATGTGATTGTTGAATGTGCACGAAACGGTTTAGTTTTACTTGGATGCGGTCAGAAAGGAATCAGAATCATACCACCTTATGTTATCACTAAGAATGTTGCTGACGAGGCACTTGCTATTCTTGAAAACGCATTAAAGCGTGTTGGTAAAAAAGGATTTAAACACAGAGGAAGTATTTGTAATTACTTAACCTGCGGAGAAGCGCATGCTTAAGCAAACTTAAATAGTTTTGCAGGCCGGTGTGAAACATTTTGTTCAAGTTGATTTGTTTCTTCAACAATTCCTGAACTAATCATTTTTTTTCTGAAGTTTCTATTGTCATACTCTTTTTCTTCAAGAAGTTCGTACACTTCCTGCAGTGCATTTAATGGGAATAGTTTTGGCATGAAATGTTTGACCAGTGAAGGATCCATATTTTCCTTTAGGTATGCACGCGCTGTTTTGATCATTTTTTTGTGGTCAAATGCAAGATCTTTAACAGTGTCACAATCATACCAGTGTAGCAGATTTTTAACTTTCTCATGGCTGATCAGTGAAACAAATCCTATTGATACTGTTCGTTCCCTAGGATCACGATCAGGTTGCGTAAATGTGTGGAACTGCTTGAGAAAGAGGTCATCTCGCCCGACCAACTGTTTCAACTTGCGTTTGAGTGTTTCCTCCGCAGTTTCCGAGGACAACAACAAACCACCTGGCAATTCCTTCATGCCTTTGAATGGTTCTTTTTCTCGTGTATGCAAGAGGATCTTGAGCCTTCCTTCATGGAGCGTGAGAATAACCGGATCCACCGCGACTTTAGACAATGAATGCTCTTTTTTGACCATAACTGATCAGATACCAACCAACCTTTATAAAGGTTACGTCTTGCTTACGCTATCTTAACGTAACATTTACGTAAAGCTTATATAGTTGTTCTACTTCCCCCACCTTACTTAACGTGAAACATACGTTAAGTGGAGGAAAAGAAAATGGGCATACCAGAAATTAGCGACCAAGAATTACACGCACGATATGAGCGAATAAAGCCAGTCGTGCGCTACGCAGAAATGCGAATGGGTGGCAAAAGCCGTCTTGAAGAGCACGCAGAGGGTGACCATTACCATATCGAAGATGTTGACCTGCGAAGAACAGCATTTACATGGGCACCAAAGCCAACAACTCGAGCACCTGGATTGATTGAGTTAGATACCATTGCAACACACCACACCTACGGCTACCAAGGATTCTTCAAGCCATCCATAGCAGAAGTGTTAGCACAGATTCCTGAAGAGTATCTTGGCGATGTTGTTGCGTTTGAAACACACTATAAAGGCATGAGTGGAAAATACCATTCAGGGCACACTATCTTGTACCGACAAAAGTCTGTTGCAGAAATTGACCAAGAAATGGAACACCGTGGAGAACACCAAGAATCATTGGTGGAGAGAGTAAGGGGTGTTTAAAATGTCACAACTCACAGAAGTGTTGGAACAAGTTGAGCAACGAGTCGATGCATTTTACCAACAAGCCATTGACTTGCACAACAATGAGAAGTTGAGATCATTAGTGGGCACACCCATCCCCATTTTTGCAACACGGTATAAAGAAAAGTTAATGTACGGGCAGAAAGGATTCTATGCAACAATTCCCAAGTGTATAGAAGCTGGAGATTACCTTAGCGGTGGGACATATGACTACCCTGACTATGCCTTCAAAGAAAAAAATGGGAAGTTAGTTGTTAAAAGCCATGAAGGACGACAAGAAATGTTACACTTGTTTCCTGAGTTGACATTAACAACACTTGAAGAAAGAGTGATAGCAGGCATACAAAAAACTGGTTTATTCAGGGGTGATACGCAGTGACTTTAGAATACTGCGCTGACGCAATTGCAGTGTACCACACAAAGTTAGTTTTGGTTGAAAGACTCAATACACCAACAGGACTTGCCTTGCCTGGCGGACGTCGCGATATGGTTCAAGGAAAACTAGAAACTGCAACTGAATGCGCAATCCGTGAGTTTGAAGAAGAAACAGGATTGACCTTGGTTGTTAAAGGAGAACTTGGAACATACGACGCTCCAGGCAGGGATCCACGCGGTCCCAAGAGTTCAACAGTGATGTATGGAACTGCACAAGGGAATATAAGAAGCGAACCGGGAAAAACAAAAGTGTGCTTGATAGAACCATCAGCTGTACGTCATTATAGAGATCAATTTGCATTTGACCACTACCAAATACTTGTTGATTGGCAAGCACAAGTGTTTTTATAGTGACTACAAGGGTTTATATACTTTTATTTTTCCCTTTTTTGTATGAAAGCTGATTTAGAAGAACGCATAACCTTTTACAAAAGCTTGCTTCGTGAGCAGCACCACTCAGCAAGACACATGTTCAAGAAAAAAGCACGTCAAGCAAGCACGACACTTGGTGAGCCAGCACTGCTACCACAACAAGTCGGACTACTCTTGTACCTGCTTGGCATGGGCAAAGATGATGCAATAGTAAACAAACCACTCACCAAAAAACGAGCTGAAAAAACAGCATTTCCAAGATACCGAAATGATTGGGCATACAGACACATGCAAGATGCAGAAGTAGAATTACCACACCAAGGCTTTGTAAAACCACAACACCGCAATGTTGCTTACAAACAAAGTGTTGTTGAAACAGTGAGTGAAGAATTGGGAGATAAGGGAAAGTTAGAATATAGTGCTGAGCGATTTGCAAGGGCATTGGAGATTGTGTAAAAAAAAGTATGGAGACCATTTGTTTCAGCCTGGGCTGTTTCTTAATCATCTTAGCTCTGCAGAGTTTTAACCGCCTTGGGGCGGATTTAACCGGCCGTAGGCCGGTGAATGCTCTGCAGTTAAAAACCATAAAGAATGTTAAGAATTTGCTGATGTTAGCTTTGCTCAATCATTAAGTTTGCCACCAATCTCACCTTATTTCTCCCCAAAGTTTATATACCAGCAACTCCTTATTGGCCATATGCCAGAAACAAATGAAATACTCAAATGGGCTGTAGTTGTTTTTGCAGCTGGATTTGTTGGCTACTTTGGTAAACATTTGAGTAAATGGATTATTTCTCTGTTTGGTAAGAAAGAAAAAGCATCCAAGTCACAACCATCAGATGCTGCACTCAAAGCAAAATATAAAGCAAAGTACAAGTACAAGCTAGAGAAGCAGCGTTTAAAGGCGCTGAAGAAGAAAAAGAAGTGAGCCTTACCATCAAAACAAACTTTTCTACAGGCACGAAAACTTTATAAATCGTAGAGGGTTCAACAGTAATGGGTGGCAAATGAACAATAAAAAAATAGGGGTAGCACTTCTGATTATAAGCATAATTTTCTTATTTGTTATAGTGCAACTTATGGCTGGCTATGATACACAAGCAAAAGAACTTGGTTGTTTTAATGACAAAGGTTGTAGCAAACTCGAATCAGCTCTAAGCATAACCCATCTTGCATTTGGTATGCTTGGCTTTGTCTTTGCACTCAGCTTTTATCTTATCTTTTTTAGCAGAGGAGAAGAAGCAATCCTTAGGCGTCTTGAAGAAGAAAAAGCAAGGGGACTGGGAGAAGAGAAATTCAGTTTAATCCTCAAGGGCCTTGACAATTATGAACAAAAAGCACTTACGGCGGTTAAAGAACAAGAAGGTATTACTCAAAACACACTCAGAATGAGAACAGACATGTCAAAGGCAAAGCTTAGCTATGTATTAGGTGATCTAGAAAAAAAAGGTCTTGTAAAAAGAGAGAAAAAAGGAAAAACGTTGGCAGTATTCTTAAAAGTTAATGTGTAATGAAAATGGCGTTATGAACGGTAATGAATTAAAATTCAAGCGTTTTAACTGTTTTAAACCCTTTTGTTCACAAGATAAATATTTATATATCTATGCCAATCCAAAGCACAAACCCAAAAAAACTAAAATAAAGGAGGATTATACATGAAAGTAAAAAAAGAAAATCTTAAGATTACCTTAAGCCTCGTCCAGATTGTACTTCTTATCGCTGTACTTGTACAGATCGGCGGTATCAAAGATGTTATGTCTGGTGGAGCAGTAGCTGTGGGAGATGCACCAAGCGCACCACCATCAGCACCGTCTGAACCTCGAGTTGCAGACTTTAAAGTTCTTGAAGATGATGACCCAGTAAAAGGTGACAAGAACGCACCAGTAACCATTGTTGAATTCAGTGATTACGAGTGTCCATTCTGTGCACGATTTTATTCACAGACCTTGCCACAAATCGAGGAAAAATACATCAAAACAGGAAAAGTCAAACTTATCTATCGTGACTTCCCACTGAGTTTCCACCAACTTGCACAAAAAGCAGGAGAAGCAGCTGAATGTGCAGGCGAGCAAGGAAAGTACTTTGAGATGCATGACAAACTCTTTGAGAATGGAGTTACAGGCGGGGTTGCTGGATACAAGCAATTCGCTGCACAAATGGGTCTTGACCAAGCAAAGTTCGACACATGCCTTGACACAGGTGCACAAGCAGCTGAAGTCAAAAAAGACATGGCTGATGGAGCACAATATGGTGTAACTGGAACTCCAGGCTTTTTTGTCAATGGCCGGCTTATTTCAGGTGCGCAACCATTCCCTGTATTTGAACAAGCAATCGAAGCTGCATTGAACGAATGAAAAGAATAGTAGTAATTAAGCGGGCGCTTACAGGCTCGTACCTTTTTTCTTTTATTTTTATTGTATTACTTTATCTAGGGATAAATATTCTTGTCAACCAGATGTATGTTACTGGACCTTCAGTACTGGTGAGTTTTAATCCACTGTTCCTCATTCCATTTCTAACATTACATGGTATTGTTGCTGTACTGGTTGGATTAAGCATCAACCTTGCACATATAAAATACACAGAACTCAAAGCTGTTCAAGCAGTTAACAAAGAATCAGGTATCACTGCACTTGGCATATTTGGTGGCTTACTTGGTGGCGCGTGCCCTGGCTGCTTTGCTGGTTTGTTTCCTGCTGTGCTTGGTTTATTCGGCATTAGTGCTTCATTGAGTGTGCTTCCATTGTATGGTCTTGAAATACAAGCTTTCTCAGCAGTATTGCTGGGTGTTTCTATTTTCTTACTAACAAAACCAGCAGTATGCGAAATATAACCATATAACAAACTTTTTAAATCAAAAGTACCTGGGAAGGATTAAAGAGATGTGTTGTTATGCCAAAGGCAGCTAAGAAAGACCCTAAAAAAAAGAAAAAGAAAAAAAAGAACGTGTGTGAGTTCTGCTGATGAAAAAACACATACTTGTTCTTATAGCTCTTGTAATTCTCAGTACAGTAGCTTTATCTGTGCTTGCCCACGGAGGGTACACTGAAGAGGGAGAGAACCTTACATACTACAATATTAAGAGTCGCTCAATTAAGCTTCTTTGGACCGCAAGTATCCTTATTGCCATGTGTACTGCATTCAGTCTATTCCTCTACCATGACAAGCGTTTTAAAAAATACAAAAAACACTTATTTCTAGGAATGGTTATCCCTGCATTAATTGCAACTGGTTACCTTACCTATGGAACAATTTATCTTAATATAATCTCAGAAAGTGGTGGTCCTGTTCATTGGCATGCTGATTTTGAAGTATGGAAGTGTGGTGAAAAACTAGACCCTCATGACCCAACAGGTTTAAGTAACCGTATTGGCACGCCACTGTTCCATGAACATAATGATTTCAGAATTCATGTTGAAGGTGTTGTTCTTGAAAAAAAGGATGTGAATCTTGGCCATTTCTTTAAGGTTATAGGTGGCGAGTTAACAAAGGACAAAATGCACATGCCTTTAATTAACAATCAAGAAGTAACAGTAAACAATGGAGACACATGTAATGGTAAGCCAGCAAAGCTTCAAACATTTGTCTATAGAGTAACAAACCCCAGCTATGTAAAAGATTGGGACTTTGTACAACAAAAAATAGAAAACTTCCCTGAGTATGTACTTGCTCCGTATGCTTATGTACCTCCAGGAGATTGCATTATTGTTGAATTTGACGAGGAAAAAGAAAAAACAGATAAGATCTGTGAAACGTATAAGGTTGCAAAACAACGTGGTGAACTTAAGAACCATGGGGGAACTGAATAATGGCCGTTGAAGCATATCTTCCAACATTTGGGGTGGTCACAGCCACTGCAGCAATAGATGCTATTAATCCTTGTGCTATAGGGGTTCTTATCCTTATGCTTTCAGTTCTGCTCTCTGGTAATAAGTCAATAAAGCGTATGGTCTTCCTTGGAAGCTTATACATTGCATCAGTTATGACTATGTACTTCCTTGCAGGACTTGGTCTGATGTACTTCCTTGCAAATATTCCTTTGTGGGTGACTGAGTATATTGCCATCACAGTAGGGGTGTTAATTATATTTGCAGGATTCCTTGAAATAAAGGATTTCTTTTGGTATGGTGTTGGATTCTCTCTTTCAATCCCACCTGTTTTTGCAAAGAAACTAAAAAATTACACTTCAAAAACAACAGTATTCGGAGTCATGTTCCTTGGTGCATTTGTCTCAGCAGTAGAACTGCCATGTACAGGAGCACCATATCTTGCAATCATTACCATGTTATCACAGTACTTTGACTTCACAGCATTTATGATGCTTGTCTGGTACAACATTGTTTTTGTATCTCCATTAATTGTTATTTTGGGAATGGTTGCAACAGGAACCAAATTACACCGGCTCAAAAAGTGGAAGCAAGAAAGCAGAGGATTCATGCGACTTGCTATTGGCTTGTTGTTAATTGCAATGGGTTGGTTATTGATTTTGATTGCAAACGGCACTATTAACTTTGGATAGGTGAACAGGATGGTAACAAGAAAACGATCAGTACGAAAAAGAAGGGTTGGAAAGAGGAAAACTACAGCGCGGAAAAGGGTTAGAAAGGTAAAGAAGAGGAAAACAAAGAGAGTAGTCAAGCGGAAAAAGAAAAGAACTGTGAGAAGGACTACAAAGAAAAAGGCCAAGAAGCGTACAGTCAAACGAAAGGCTCGTAAAACTGTACGTCGAACAGTGAAGAGAAAGACAAGTAAGAAGAGAACAAAAAAGAAAGCAGCAAGGAAGCCTGCAAAAAAGAAAAAAGCTTCAAAGAAGTCAAAAAAATGCAAGTACTGTATTGTCAAACGACGTGGGAATAAACAAGCATATGATGAAAAGAAAGTGTATGGAACATGCTATGCAGCATGCAGAGATGCACAACTTGACCATGCACACTCAGAACGATTATGCGAAAAAGTGACTAAACACATGAATGCATGGGCAAAGAAAAAAAAGAGTGTTAAGTCAGACCAAATATTTGCAAAAATGATCATCTTGTTAAAGAAACATAATCATGCTGCTGCGTTTATGTATCAAACACATAGAGATCTATGTTGATTATTTTTCATACAGAACTAAGAAGTTTGCAACGCGTGCTTCAGGTTCATCTTTTTCTTCTTTACTTGTTTTTCCAAATTTATCATGCGCAGATGCACTTGGACCTCCATCTAGTGCTGCAACACTATGACACTTATACTCACCCCTCATGAATTCATCCCCATAACGAATATTGGTGTTCTTAAAAATAACACTTACCAATCCCTCATCATTGAGGCACACAAAATGGAGGGGTATTTTTTTCTCGCCATAACTAGTTGAATACAATTGTTCTCCAGAGTAGGTTAATAACGTGAGTTGTACAGCATCATCTATTTGATCTGAATATCCTTTCAAAGCGTCAGCATGAACAATGTTCACTTGACCAGCCTTATCCACGTAAAGAACTCCATCGCCTTTGCCAGGTTTCATCTTGCTTAAGAGTCTGCCATTTTGCACGTATAAACCACTTGGGTTTCCATCAGGCTCAAAAAAACCACCATTCAACACAACATAGGCACCTGTTGCGTTTTGCATACGTTTGGTTGTGTCAAGCCAATCAGGTGATCCTAAAGTCCCGCCTGCAGTTCTAAATTCAGCACGGTACTTTCCAGATCTTGCCTTTGTAATAAAAGCATGATTACCAGTATACCAAGATTTTTTGCTTGTTTCAATACCTGGTTGACCATCATCAACTACACCTGCATCCCCTTGTGCTGGCGGTGGAGTTCTAGCAGGAGCCTGTGCTTGATCTTGACTACTCCCTTGCTCTTTACAACCAGTCAAAGCAAAAAAAGCTGCAATTGCCAATGCTGTTAGTGATTTTCGTACCATAGAGATAAGAAATAAGAAATGTTTTATAAGCCTTGCCCAAAATTAAGGGTGTATAGAAGCAGGTGCCTCCAAGTCTTCAAGCGTGTCAATATCATTTTTCTCAGGTAACAGAAACAATGAACGTTCCTTTTCCCTAATTTTTTCTATGGTGCGCTTAAATACAGTGTTAGTACTCCATTCTATACCAGCAAAAAGGTCATGTGGTTCTTTCATCCCAATAAGATAATACCCCCCATCTTTGGTTGGACCAAGAACTACATCATTAGTGTCAAGAGCCATGAATGCTTGCTGTACAAGTTCATTGTTAAGATCGGGTAGGTCAGCACCAATGATAATGACTTTTTCGTCTCTTTTGCACAATTGCTTGAATGCGTTCAACATCTTCTCGCCAAGGTCTCCACCTTGTTGGCGTTCAACTGGAATTGCATGCTCTGTCAACTTCTGCAGATCAAACCTCAATGATGGTGTAAAAATCATAAACCCATAAGGCTTCCCCAAGTGCTCCTTTATCAAATTTTTAAGAAACTTTGTATACAACTCACATGCTTGTTCCATTCCAATATCTTTGCCAAGCCTGGTTTTTACTTGTCCTGGCTCTGGGTTTTTTGCGAAGAGGACTAACATACTCACTTCAACCACCCATGTAATTTGTGGAGTCTATGTACACCAATACCAAGATGATGTAATTGCTGAATTAGCGTGTAGATCAAGATTGTTTTTGCCATACCATTCTTTGTAAATCTTCTTGGTGAAACAAGCACTTTTTCCTTGATTAGTTTCATCTTTCCATGCTTTTTTGCTTTTTTACTGAAAACTAAATCTTCTAGAAACGGGACTTCATCAAAACCGCCAAGCTCCTGAAAAAATCTCTTCTTCACAAAGATACCTTGGTCACCAAAGAAGTTTTTTGTTATTCCAACTCTAATTTTGTTTGAGTGGAACTCCACTAGCCGAAAAACAGGATTTTTGCTGTCAAAACAAATATAAAAGCCACCTCCCTCATTGCTTTCACATGTCTTTTCAATTGCTCTCAAACCATCCTCAGGCAGTTGCACATCAGCGTGTAAAAATAACAAGATATCTCCCAGTGCCTCAGCTGCACCAGCATTCATTTGTGCTGCACGATTTTTTGTTGCGCTGATAACAGTAACATACTTTCCAGCAAGAGCAACTGTGTTATCTGTACTACCCCCATCAACAACAATGACTTCAACATCACCCATTCCCCTAAACTGTTCTAGGGCTGACACTATATTTTCAGCTTCATTGTAGGTAGGAATAATAACAGAGATCACATAACATCCTTTTTGTATTTCTTTACTACTCGAGGAACTTGCAGTGCAAGCACCACCATAATCACCGGCAGAATCAGAGCCTTTGGTCCTTTCAGAAGACTATCCCCTAAGTAAACAAACATAAAACTAAAAATTACATTTGTTAAGAATGTTGCAGTTACAAAATCTCGAAGCTTTGCGCACTCAACCAATCCACAGGCATAACTCACCAGCATGTACGGTAAGAAGAGACATCTCATTATAAAAAAGAATTGAAACCCATTGACAGCACACTGCTTTTCAATTTTCTTTACCCATTTTCCTAAAGCAGGTGATCGCACTAGTTTCTTTGCTGCTCCTTCACCAAAGTACCTACTGAGTATGAATGCTAGTCCTGCTGCAAGTGTTGCTGCAATTACTACAATAGTAGTTCCAACAAATTTTCCAAATAATAATCCTGCAAGCACCGTAAAAACAGAAGCAGGTAACAATAATAGTACAAGTATGAAATATAACACACCATACGCTACTGGCGCAAACATACCAAAAGGTGCAAGAAATGAACGAATAGCCTCTTCAGTCAATAATGTTTTAAGAGGTGTAAACGTGTACAATGCAACAGCAGCAACAAGCACAGCAACCAATCCAAAAATTTTAAGATTTTTTTTCATGTATTCACCTGTTAAACAGTTTGTACAATCCTCGCAATAATCCGCTTACTCGTGGTGTTAATGACTTTCCAAGCCAGCTGCTAACTGTTTTTCGTGTAATTCGTGCCATTGTAGGATAAGGATACACTCGGTCAAATAGTTTCTTAACTGGAATACCAAGTGTCATTGCGAGAACTAACTCCCCAACAACTTCACCTGCATTTTTCCCCAACATTGTGCCCCCTACAATTTTTCCTTTTTGCACATACAATTTTAGCTTGCCGTGCTTGACCCCTTCACAGATTGCTCGGTCAACATCATCAAGATTAAAAGATAGTTCATCCAACTTTTTTCCTGATTTGTCAAGTTCTGCTTTTGTTTTTCCAAAGGTTGCAAGTTCAGGATCAGTAAAAGTAACCCATGCTATTTTATTGTTATCCACGCTCTTTTTTAGTGGACTCAACATGTTCTTGATGACAACTGCTGCTTGTGTTTCTGCCCAATGTGTGAACTGAAAACTTCCTGCAACATCACCACAAGCATACACACGTTTATTTGTTGTCCGCAAGTATTTGTCAAGTACTAACCTACTGTTTTCAACTTGAATACCTCCTTTTTCAAGGTCAAGACCATTAATGTTCAGTTTTCTTCCTGATGCTACAAGTACTGCGTCAAACTGCACTGTTTCTGGTTTACCAATGTTTTGTTTGGTCTCACGATTGTACTTGTAGATTACAAGCTTGTTTTTTCCTTCAAATTTGTTAGGATTATAGCCTAATTTTACTTCAATACCCTCTTCCTCTAATGCTTTCTGTAGTTCATCAGCCAGTTCTTTTTCTTCTTTTGGTACAAGTTGATACGCACGTTGTACAATTGTAACTTTTGATCCAAGACGTGCATATGCTTGTGCAAGCTCACATCCAATAGGACCACCACCAAGAACAACAAGGCGCTTTGGAAGTTTAGTATTTGCAAAAATAGTCTCATTAGTAAAGTAGGTAACCTTATCCAGTCCTGGAATTTTTGGTACGCGTGGTCGTGAACCAGTTGCAAGAACAGTTCTTGGAGCACTACACTCTTTGCCATTAATCATAATGCTGTTCTTTGATACAAACGTTGGACTACCTAATTCAACATCAATTCCTTGTTTGCGAAAGTGTTCTGGGCTTTCGTGCACACGAATAACTTCTTGGCGAGAATCAATGGTTTTTGCAATGGTCTTTAAGTTCGTTTGACCACTCACTTTCAAGCCAAGCTTTGTTGCTTTTTTTGCAGCATAGACTTCTTTAGAAAGACTAATGAGTGCCTTGCTTGGTACACAGCCAAAATTAAGACAGTCCCCACCAATAAGGTGTTTTTCAATCATTAAAACACGCAAGCCAATTCTATTCATGAATACTGCAACATTAAGTCCTGCGCTTCCTGCTCCAATAACAATAATATCATATTTTTCCATGTGATCACTCAAAACGATACACAAATCCTTCAAATTGTACAGAAGTATCTGTCTTTAAAAACTTTGTTATGATGTCACAAAACACTTGGTTACTGCAGGCAAGATTATCTTGCAGTACATTGACTGGTGTTGGTTCTTCTTTGACACCATTGGCATAGTCCACACCAAAGCCAAGTAAGACATAAGGAATTTCAAGTTCTCCTGCAAGAACTGCTTCTGGCCCTGCTGTTTGACTTACACATGAAGCATACTGTTGAAGCTTTTTGATTTCTGTTTTAGAATTAAACCGTGGACCATTTACATGAGCATACACTGCTTGCATAATAGGCTCTTCAGCAATCTTGCTAAGCTTTTTACGAAGCTCCTCATTAAACACACTACTAAAGATAAAATGACCTCGCTTTGCATCACCTGGTTGTGTAAACATAGTACAAAGCTCACCATTAGGTAGACGATTGTCAATAAAGAAAAGGTCATTGAATATGATTGGCTGTGCTAGTTGCATTTCCTTATCAAGAACCCCACACACAGTGGTTGCAAGAATCATTTTCACACCAAGCTGCTGTAACGCGTGCATATTTGCACGATAATTGATCAAGTTAGGAAGGATCGCATGATTTTTTCCGTGTCGCGCAATAAACGCAACTTGTTTGCCCGCAAGCATGCCTGTCTCAACGCGTGCCTCGCCAAAAGGAGTTTCAATTGATTTTTCTTCTCTGTTTTCAATACCTGGAAAATCATACATGCTTGATCCTGTGATAATTCCAATAACCATGCTATTCCTCCAATTGTTGAATAAGTTCTTCAACTTTTTTCTTTACTTGATCCCTGATTGGCCGAACACTTTCAAGCTTTGCATCAGCAGGGTCATCTAGAGCCCAATCTGCATCAGGTTCTAGACCTTCACATAGCACATTGCAACCCATGGTAAAAACTTTATGAGCACTTTCAATGTGCTCTTGCGTAATTGATTTTGGATAATGACCTTCCATGCTGATACCTTGCTCAGCCATAACAGTAACAACATCTTTGTTTACTTCAGTTGCAATGTTGGTTCCTACACTTTGTGCAATAAATGTATTGTTCCCGTTAAGATGATTAAAAAACGCTTCTGCCATTTGGCTTCTGCCAGCATTGTGCCCACACACAAAAAGTATTTTTTTAACCATTAACAGCAACCTCCTGACTTGTCTTTTGGTTCAGCACTAGGATTACAACACAGCCGTGCTGTTTCTCCTGAGCCAGGAGAACAATCAAATGGTCCAAAGTGTTTGCTCCTATCACCAGTGATGAGAAAGTGTTTTGCAAATCGTGTTTCTTGCAGCATTGCTGCTGAGTTACCACACACAAGCATTGGCTTGTCTTTTATGAATAAGTGATGATCATCAAGCATGAACACATCAGGAGATTCAGGAATAGTCCCCAAATAGGTTGCTGTTTGCCCATAATCTTCACAAATATCTTCCATGCTTGCTAGTTTGAAAACTCGCACAGTGAGTGTTGAAAAATTAATGAGTCCTGTTTTCTGTTGGATCTCATTGTTTTGAATGGTAATTGGTCCTTTTTTGAGAATGCGATAATCTGGATAGCCAAGCTTAAGCATAAGTCGACGAAAGTCTTCAATGTACAATGCTCCTCCTAGACACTCTCCTCGAATAACTGGGTCGTTTTTGAGATTTTCAGGTATTCGTCGATCTGCAAAAATATCTGAAAAGTGTAGTTCTCCTCCTGGCTTGAGTACACGAAATATTTCTGCAAACACTTTTTCTTTGTTTGGTGAGAGGTTTATAACACAATTTGATATGACAATATCAACTGAGTTATCTGGAATGCCAAGGGTTTGAAGATCTTCTATATAGCCTTTTTTGAATTCCACATTTGACTGGGTGTGACCAAATCGTTGTGCTTGTTCATCTTTGTATTTGTTAGCAACAGCAAGTTGTTCACCTGTCATATCAACTCCAAAAACCTTACCTGACTCCCCAACAAGAGCTGAGACCATAAAGACATCCCTTCCAGTACCACAGCCAAGGTCAAGCACTGTTTTTCCTTCGAGTTCAAGAGGGATTGGTGAACCACAGCCGTAGAACTTTTCCTTAACTTCGTTAGCAATTTTGCTGAAGACTTCCATTTGATGTGGTGGTAGGATTTCAGCTGAGCAGCACGCATTTGTTTTAAGATCTTTTTTTGTTTCGAGAACTTGCCCATAGTATTCTTTTACATCATCTTTAAGTTGATCATTGCTTTTTTGTTCGCCGTCTTGCACTGACACTTTTCCTGTACTTGTCACTTCATGGTTTGTGCATGTGCCACCTGCTTTGTAACAGAAATCAAAACATGCCTTATGAGTTACATGCACATCCTTAAATGAATCATGCAAGTTTGTCGCAAGTTCAAACTGAGGATTGTTATAGATAATAGGACA
Organism: uncultured Methanosarcinales archaeon; assembly: GCA_964343705.1. GTDB lineage: Archaea > Nanobdellota > Nanobdellia > Woesearchaeales > UBA12501 > JAUSFM01. The sequence goes on along the minus strand of CAYFJX010000003.1, from coordinate 79,579 downwards.
AGGGTACACCACCATTTTGCCATTAATCTTTTCTATAGTCCTACCATTGTGACATTGAAAATTTTCAATAGGGACACGACTCATGCAATCTTCTGAAATTCGCACATAAGGTGCTTGTTGTTTTCCTTGTTGTTTCATTCTGTCAATGTTTGCTCCCATCTCAAGATTAAACGGAAGTAATTTCACATCAACGTCAACACCATTCTCTGCAAAAACATTTTGGAATTCCTGTTTAATCTGATCAGGAGTTAGGTTCCCAGGGTTATGCTCATACACAACTGCTGTTGCTGTGATTATTGGTTTGAATCCTGCGTCAGAAAGTAGCTTTGCGTTACGCAGAGTATTTTGAAACATACCTTCGCCACGAATCGCGTTGTGCTGCTTTGCTTTGTAATGATCAATACTAATCCTAAGAGAAAGTGTGTTTGTTGATCGCTTTTGCAATTCTTTAAGCTGGGGAATAAACCGTGTGATAGGAAGTGTTGCATTGGTAAGAATGGTAACATTGCCGTATTGCAAAGAAAGCACAATCATTTGCATAATCTGTTCATTGATAAATGGCTCGCCGCCAGTAAAGTAGATGTCCTTAACCCCGAATCCTTTTGCTTCTTCAAGAAAGGGCTTGATATCTTCTACAGTCATTTGTTGAAGAAGATCATTTGTTGGTGAACTTGCAACATAGCAATGCTTGCACTGGAGATTACATCGTGATCCTACAAAAAACCAAAGGTCATCGAGCTGTGGCTGACCATGCTCTTGTTTAAACCGTACAAATCCTTGGCGTTGCTTTGGATCCTTTATGATTTCATTGACTGAGATTAGTTGTGTTGCCATGTTCCCCCTCCACTGGACTAATAGTGAGGTATTTAAAAAGTTTATTTTTCATAGGGCAAAAAGAGTATAAAAGACTATACTGCAAACATCAAAGGAGAATTTTGAGAGTTCAAAGTGCAAGGACGTTATTGCGGTATTCCAATGTCAACAACAACAGTCTTGTCTTGCAAATCTTTTAGGCCCACTTTAAGGTCATGGAAGGTAACCACCAGCTCAACATCACAACACGTTTCTGCTACACTACCTGTGTCTGGATCAAGGCCTGAAGGAATGTCAACAGCAACCTTTATACCCTCAGCTTTATTGAAGTAATCAACTGCTGTTGCAATTGGCTCACGAAGAGTACCTTGAATCCCTGTCCCAAGCAATGCGTCAACAAGGATAAGATCAACCTTTTGAAATTTAAAATTCGCAAGATCTTCTTTGGAATGCACTTCAATGATAGTAACACTATCTTTTATTTTGCCATAGTTTGCATGTGCTTCTTCTGAAAGCTTGTCTGTTGCGCCAAAAAATAAAACAATAACTGGGCAGTGTTCTACACAGTGTTGTGCAACAACAAAACCATCCCCACCATTATTGCCTTGGCCAGCAAAGATAACAACGTGCTTGTTTTCAAAACCATAACGATCCTTGATTGTTTCATAGACTTGCCTACCTGCATTGTCCATCAGCGTCAATCGTGAAATGCCGCTTTTCACTGCTTCTTGTTCAAGCTTTTTCATCTGTGTTGATGTGATCATGGAGTAAAGAGTAAAAAGGGGATATTTAAGTATTTTGGTTGTAAGTAGGCAAAAAAGGTTTTTGAGCAAAATTAGTTTCAGCATGGGCTGTTTCATAATCATCTTAGCTCTGCAAAGTTGTAACCGCCTTGGGGCGGATTAAACCAGCCGGAGGCTGGTGTATGCTTTGCAGTTGAAAATCATAAAGAATTTTAAGAATTTGCTGATGTTTGCTCACAGCCCATCTCAAAGTAAGCAAAAATAAAACTTTATATAGCTCACTCACCAAAAAACATTCATGCCCAAAAAAAAGAGGAGATTAATGACACCAAAGCCTGTTGGAATAGCTAGTGTAAAAACACCACAACGACCAAACAAGAACTTTCTCGCATTTTGTGTATTATTTGTACCTCTTATTATTATTCTTAATCTTGCTGTAAAAACATTCCAATTGAGCAAACTTATTGCTTGGGCTGGATTCCTTGTTTGCTTTGGCATTGCGTATGTTGCATGTGAATGGATTGAGTTGTAAGAACTAACTATTTCTAATCTTAGCAAGTGCAGAACCAGCTTTAAGCCATTCTATTTGTTCTGGTGTAAGCGTGTGTTTTGTTTCAATTTTCTCAGCACTTCCATCGCTGTGTTTGATTTCAACAACAACATTCTTTCCTGGTTCAATAGTGGTATCAGGAATAGAAATAACATCATCTTCTCTAAACTTTAGGTACTCGGCAGGGTCAACAAATGTCAATGCAAGCACACCTTGCTTTTTCAAATTAGTTTCGTGAATCCTTGCAAAGCTCTTTACAATCACTGCTCTGCATCCAAGGTATCGTGGTTCCATTGCAGCGTGCTCACGTGATGATCCTTCCCCATAGTTTTCGTCGCCAACAACAATCCAGCCAGTGTTATTTTGTTTGTAGTAGCGTGCAATGTCTGTGAACTTTTGTGTTTCTCCAGTCATAAGATTTTTTCCTGTTCCCGGCTCATAGGCGCCACCAAAAGCATTTACTGCACCAATAAACAGGTTCTTACTTATGTTATCAAGATGTCCACGATATTTTAGCCAAGGTCCTGCTGGCGAGATATGATCAGTAGTGCACTTGCCTTGTGCTTTGAGAAGTAACCTCAAATTTGAAAAGTCTCCTGGTTGCCATGGACCAAACACGTCGAGAAATGCTAGTCGTTCACTTCCTTCGTTAATGGTCACCTCTCCCTCCCCTGTTGGTGCATCATATCCTGTATCATCAAATACAAAGCCAGCTTTTGGTAGTGTGTCTGCAAAGGGCGGCTCAAGTACAAACCGTGTTCCATCCGGAGCAGTAAGCTGGTCAGTCACTGGATTAAACTCTGCTGTTCCTTTGAATGCCATTGCTGTTACAATCTCAGGACTACCAATAAATGCGTGCGTGTTAGGATTTGCATCATTGCGCTTTTTGAAATTACGATTGTATGAAGATAAAATAGAGTTCTTGGCGCCCATTTCTATGTCATCACGTTTCCACTGGCCAATGCAAGGACCACATGCGTTTGCAAGCACAGTGCCCCCTATTCTTTCAAACACATTAAGCAAGCCATCTCGTTCTATTGTTTTAAGAATCTGTTCACTTCCTGGTGTGATGAGTAAGGGGCATGCTGTTTTCATTCCTTTTGCAGCTGCTTGCCGCGCGATTGAGGCTGCACGCTGCATATCTTCATAGGATGAGTTTGTGCAACTTCCAATAAGACAATAGTTAAGTTTTGCTGGCCAATTATTTTGTTGTGTATCCTCACCCCATTTGCTGACTGGTCGTGCAAGGTCAGGAGTAAAAGGCCCAACAATATGTGGCTGTAATTCTGACAAGTTAATCTCAATAATTTCATCATAATACTTTTCTGGTTCTTGCTCAACTTCAGGGTCTGCACAGAGCTCTGCTTTGAGTTGATTTGCCAGGTCTGCAACAAAACCTCTTCGTGTTGCTTGTAAATACTCACCAGTCTGCTCATCGTAAGGAAACACTGATGTTGTTGCGCCTATCTCAGCACCCATGTTAGTGATTGTTGCTTTGCCTGTTGCACTGATAGATTGTGTTCCTTGCCCAAAGTACTCTACAATTTTTCCAGTGCCCCCTTTAACAGTAAGTATTTGCGCAACTTTGAGAATAATATCTTTAGGAGAAGTCCAGCCTGTGAGTTTACCAATTAGTTTTACCCCTACAAGTTTTGGTAGGGGAATGCTCCACTGCAAGCCTGCCATTGCGTCAACAGCGTCAGCACCGCCTACACCAATTGCGATCGTTGCAAGGCCGCCTGCGTTTGGTGTGTGACTATCAGTTCCCATAATAAGATTGCCAGGAATTGCATAATTTTCAAGGACAACTTGGTGAATGATTCCAGATCCTGGCTTCCAGAAACCCATACCATACTTGTTTGCTGCACTCTTAAGGAATTGGTAGACTTCATTGTTTTCTAACTGTGCTGTTTGTAAATCTTGGCGTGCTCCTGTGTGTGCTCGAATAAGATGATCACAATGCACACTTGTGGGCACAGCAACCTTGTCACGATTGGTTAGAATAAATTGCAGCACTGCCATTTGTGCAGTTGCGTCTTGCATGACTACCCTGTCAACATTGAGTGCCACACTTGCTTTTCCCCTGGCAGCTTTGTCATTGGTTCCTGGTGGGATAATGTTCATGTGTGAAAATAAAATCTTTTCAGCGTAAGCTAATGGCCTTCCAAGCTGTTGCCGTGCTAGTGCTACCCGTTTTGCGTAGTTTTCATAGAATGTTTTGACATTGTCTTGGTTGAGTAACATACAGAAATGAAATACAGAGGTTGTTTATATAGATTTAGTTGAATGTACAACGACAATCTTTATATAAACCACACCCCCTACCAAACACATGGCAGAAAAGGTGAGTTGTGAAAATGGGCAATGGCGTATTCCTGATCACCTTCTTGTTGGGAAAATCATAGGTGACGGCATCGGCATTGATGTGACACCAGCTGCAATAAAGGTTCTTGACGCTGCAATTGCAAAAGCATTTGATGGTGTGAAAAAGATTGAGTGGGTTGATATTCTTATTGGTGAGGTTGCGCAAAAAGAAAAAGGTAATGTCATGCCACCTGAAGAGCTTGCAAAAATAAAAGATTTAGGCCTTGTCCTTAAAGGACCACTCACCACGCCTGTTGGTGGTGGTTATCGTAGTTTGAATGTTGCTATTCGCCAGCATTTTGATTTGTTCACTTGCATGCGACCAGTGAAATGGTATCCTGGAATTCCAAGCCCTATGAAAAAACCAGAACTTCTTGATGTTGTGATCTTTAGAGAAAACTCAGAAGATGTGTACGCAGGCATTGAATGGGAATCAGGTAGCGGAGATGCAAAAGACATTATTGGTATGTGCATTGCTAAAGGGAAAAAACTCAGAGATGACTCAGGCATAGGGATAAAACCAATCAGCCCTTTTGGGTCAAAGCGTTTGGTAAAGGCAGCAATGGAACACACACTCAAAAACAACAGAAAAAAACTAACCTTAGTTCATAAAGGAAATATCATGAAATTTACAGAAGGAGCTTTCAAGGAATGGGGTTATGAAATCCTCCGCCAAGACTACGCTGACAAGGTTGTGTTTGAAGAAGACTGGGATGGCAAACCACTACCTGCTGGCAAAGTTCTTGTTAACAACCGTATTGCGGACGCTATGTTTCAACAACTCTTACTCCGACCAAACGAGTATGATGTTATTGCAACAATGAATTTGAATGGAGATTATCTTTCTGATGCTGCTGCAGCTCAGGTTGGTGGTTTAGGCCTTGCACCTGGCGCAAACATGGGCAACCAGATAGCAGTGTTTGAAGCAACACATGGAACCGCACCAAAGTACGCTGGCCAAGATAAAGTAAATCCTAGTTCTGTTTTGTTATCTGGAGTTATGATGCTACGTCTTATTGGATGGGATGCAGCGGCTGACCTGATTGAGAAAGCGCTTGAGAAAACAATTGATCAAAAACGTGTCACCTATGACCTCCATAGACAAATGGAAGGAGCAACACTTTTGAAGTGTTCTGAGTTTGCTGACGCTATTATTGAGAATATGGCTTGAGGCTACACAAGGCTTAAATACCCTTATGGTCTCCTTAGACCTTATGTGTATCAAAAACTGGGAAAAGCAATTTGAAAATAATGCCAAGTTAGGCAATCTTGACAGCAATGTAGTTGTGCTTACGCTTTGGACACCACGTAAATTAGTAGAAGATCACCTTCCAAAAAGGAGTTATTGTGTTCTTAGTCAATTATATTCAAAGGATGCTGGATTAAACGCTCTTGTTCGTGGTTGTCTTTCAAACACCGCCATTAGGTATATTGTAATTACAGGTCAAGATCTTTCTGAAAGTGGACAAGCATTGGTAAACCTTAAGGAAAAAGGTGTTGATGCTGAAAATAATATTGTAGGCATAGAAAACGCTGTGATTGATAAGGAGATACCTCCAGAAGCAATTGAACGATTTCGAGAAAACGTTGATATCATTGACTTAAGAAAAATTAATGACTTTGCTGCTCTCAAAAAGAATATTGCGGCGCTTGAAAAAAAGAAAGAGTATGGCAAGCCAGAAGTGTTTCCTGAAGCAAAAGTTGAAGTTCCCGAGCACCTGCCTGGTGAAGGAACAGGTTTCTGCATAAGATCAAAGACAGTTGGGGAGGCTTGGCTGCAATCATTGCAACTTATTATGAACATTGGTAAACTCAAGGACACGGAATATGATGACAAACAAAAAGAACTTCTTGGAGTAACTATCACCATCACAGACGAAGATCCTGACAAGCCGTCATGGAACAAGTATTTCAACTTTACTCAAAAGGAAGTCAAGGAATATTACACCCATGTTGTTGACACTAAAAGAATTAAAGATGTCAGGTACACCTACGGTGGACGATTAACCAGACACGATGGCATTGACCAAATCAAGAGCATGATTGAAAAACTCAAAAAGAAACAACACTCTCGAAGAGCCATTGCTGTTATATGGGATGTAAGCAAAGACATTGAAAAGTTTGTAAGTCCTTGTTTTATTCTTGTCCAAGCACTTATTCAAGAGAAAAGATTACATCTTATTGCTTACAGTAGGAGTGCAGATGTTTTTAATGCATGGCCACGAAACGCATTTGCATTTAGAAAATTACAGAAGAAGCTTGCCTTGGAAGTAGAGTGTGAAATGGGCGACTTGACTATGACCCTTGGGAGTGCACATATTTACAAAAAAAGTTTCCGTCAAGTTATTAATAGACTTGAAAAGTACCCCATTGTTGAACATACCAAGTTTGACTTGCCTGGAAAACTTATGCAAGACCCACGCGGCAACTTAGTTATTTCCATCTCTGCAACCCACATCAAAGTAATGCATGAAACACCAGATGGTAAAAGAATTGAGGAAAAAGAGTTCAAGACTGCAAAAGATGCTCTGCTTTGGATCACGTGGCAGCAAAAAATTTCTGATATCCAGCATGCTTTATATCTTGGAAGAGAGCTTGAAAAGGCTGAAATGGCTGTACGACTCAGGATCCATTACACCCAGGATAAACCGTTAGACCTAGATGAAATTAAGAATGCTTAAATGTTAGAAAAAAAGAATGAGAAAAAAAAGTTAAGTTTAATTGAATTCTTGTGAATAAGAGATATCTATTCAGCCTTATTAACACTAACTGCTTTAGGGCCTCTATCGCCTTGTTCTACTTCAAATGTAACACTGTCATTTTCTGCTAGGGTTACACCTTCAGCAAGTCCTGTTTGATGTACAAAGTATTCTTTGCCATCTTCTCCAGCAATAAAGCCGAAGCCTTTCATGTCGTTAAAAAATTTTACTGTTCCTTTCATTTTGTTTTTCTCCTTGTGAACAATTGTCACAAATTCTGTAAACAACTGTTCGTTGTTACTAATTTTATCTAGAAGGGACCGGGGTCCTTTTTAAATGCTTCGGTTTGACAAGGTTAAATAAGGGGCTTTAAGACAGAATTGCATGTAAAATGACCAAAAAAAGTACATTTCTACTTTTGAATCAGCCAGTCCACCACCTAAAAGTAAGAGTATCTACTCATCCTCGAAATGTATGAACACGCTTCTGAGATAACAAAAATGTGGAGAAATATTGCAGTTCTAGGGAAAAAATGCTTTGTATTTCTTGTAAAAGCATGTACACTGATTTTATGCGATGTATGATAAGCTTAGGCGTTTAGCATCTCGGAAATACATGCCTGCATCCCAGTTACCACCACGCTAAAGTATGGTGTACTAGCGCGCACCTTTTTTATAGAAAACAAAGATCTAAAACAAACATTATTGTTCTTAAGTGAAACTAGTTTCACATTACATATATAAGGTGTTTCATCAACTTTACTATATACTTATTTATACTTATTACATGGATAGGTGCAAAAACTAGCCAATCAAATAAAAAAAAGCAAATATTCCTGTAACTCAACAATACTCGTAGGTCATGAATGATGAAGAAAGAAAACAACATACAGAAAAGGACAGCATTCTCAATGACGATGAAAAAAGTTACCTTTTTAGTTTTTATTATTAGCCTGCTTTTAATTTTACCAGCATGTAGCAAGTCAACAGAACTATCAGTATTGGCGGATGGGGAAAAAGCGACAGTGTTTAAGTCCCCAACCTGTGGTTGTTGTGTTGGATATATAGGGACTTTAGAAAGCAACGGAGTAGATGTGGTCAAGCGAAATTCACTTAATATGGACTCTGTGAAGAAAAAGTACAACATTCCACGAAGCATGGAAAGCTGCCACACAACAATACTTGGAGATTATTTTATCGAGGGACATGTTCCCTTAGAGGCTGTTGAAAAACTTTTAAAAGAAAAACCAGATATTGATGGCATTGCATTACCTAACATGCCTTCAGGTACACCTGGCATGCCAGGACCAAAGCGAGGACCATGGAAAATTTATGCATTAAAAAACGGTAAGATAAGTGATTTTATGACCCTATAGGGTGAGAACATGAATAATTGGAATAAAAAAATAAAATATAGTTTAGTGATTGCTGTTTGCGCACTAGTAATAAGTCTTTTTGTATTTTTTAGCGTTCCAATGAACAAGCCTTTTCATTCCAAGGACATGCATGGAAAAAGAACAGAGTTTATTGCTCATAAAAATGCAATAATTAGCTCCCTTATCCCCCAGGGCAAATATCGTTGTTGCCTGGAAAAACCATGCACTTATTGTATTGAAAAAGATCCAAAGCATGGCGAAGGGGCAACGTGTGACTGCTTAAACGACATAGTTAATGGTGTACATCCTTGCGGGGAATGCATAGGTGAAATAATGGAAGGGCATGGAAACAGATATTTATCAAAGTATTTCGCCAATGCCATTGCAGAAGAAATGGGGGAACAACACAAACCTGCTTTGAAACAGATGATGAAAGAAAAATACGGAATCCCTATAAGTGAACAGATATAAGAAAAACAAAGAGGTAAAAAATGCTAAAATACGAAAAAGAAACAAACCTTAACATGGAGGAAGCAGAAAAGAAAGTTACTGCATCATTGAAAGAACAAGGCTTTGGTATACTGACACGAATTGATGTCAAAGAGAAGATGAAAGAAAAGCTAGGGGTTAATCACACTCCCTACATAATTCTCGGCGCATGTAGTCCTCGACTGGCGCACCAAGTCCTAAGCAAGAATCAGGATGTGGGTTACCTCCTCCCATGCAATGTTCTTGTCTATAAAAAGGAAGGGAAAACTGTTGTTGGCACAGTGGTACCACAAAGACTGCTATCTTTAGTAAGCAATGAAGAAGGCTCGTGTGAAGAAGCAATAGAAGCAGGAGAAAAACTAAAGAAGGCTATTGATTCAGTGGAAGGTGAAAAATGAATGACTATGGAATGATGGGAACAAGCTGGTTTGGTATGGGTATAGGCATGCTCTTTTGGGTTGCACTGTATGCATTCATATTTGCCCTTATCTTCTGGCTAACCTACAAGTGGGTTGTGAAAAAGTAAAGGAGAAGATAAGCTCTATTTACAAGAATAACCTTATTTTGAAAGATGCATCAAAAAAGAGTTTGCAGAAAATATTTATATAAAACACTTTTTATTAAGTATTATTAGTCTGCATAAAAAAGAGGGAGTAGAAAAAAATGACACAAAACTTACACGTAAAAACATGGGCAGCCACAGGAGCAATCCTGTGGGGATTATACTTATTTGTTGCTACATTGTTTGCAATGAAAAACATAGAGATCATAGGGTTTAGCAACCAGATGTTTGAAATGACTGCCACCTTATATCCTGGACTGGCAGCAACTACTACTGGAATGTTTCTTGGACTAGCATATGGAGCTCTATGTGGAGGAATATGCTTTGGATTAATTTCAAAAGTCCACAATAAGATACTAACAGCATTCAAAAAAAAATCAGGGTAAAGGACAAAACTATCTGAACACAGCTATTATTACGAACAGACAGAGCATTGCATGGTTTTTTTGTCTGTGAGTATAGAGAAATGCATATGGAAGAAACAGCGGAAACAATAAAAAAGTACAATCGCTTTGCGGCCGTATATGATATAATTGACTGGTTTCAGGAAACATTTCTGAATGTCAAATGGCGCAGGCAGTTTATTTCCAATCTTGAAGGGAAAATCCTTGAAATAGGAATCGGCACAGGTAAAAGTATGCAATTTTACAATGAAAACGCCATAGTTACAGGTATTGATTTTTCAGGTAAAATGCTTCTGAAAGCAAAAAAACGGCTTGCAAAGTCAGGCAGAAAAAATATCACCCTTCAAGAAGCAGACGTACAGAAACTTCCATTCGGAAATAACACTTTTGATTATGTTGTAACATTCTGCGTTTTTTGCACAGTTCCAGACCCTGTTAAGGGACTCGAAGAAGTTCGGCGAGTGCTTAAACCAACAGGAAAAATGATTATGGTTGAGCATGTGTTAAGCAAAAATCCTTTCATAGCATTCATTGAAAGAATACATGACCCATTCATGAAATTCCTGACAGGAACAAGTATCACAAGAGATACCAAACAAAATATTCTCAAGGCAGGTTTAAAGATTGTGAAAGACAAAAGGCTTGCACTTTATGATGTATTTAGGCTCTTTGTATCAGAAAAGTAGAAATAGCAGTTAAGCTTTTAAAGAAGACTATTGTTCTAATAAGAAATGAATCAAGAAATAATGATAACAGACATAACAGCACTCATGCAACAAGCAGAAAAGGTCTACTCTGAAAACTTCCCTGCAGAAACTGCTTTTGAGCGAGCAGTGTTTTTTAGCTGGGGATGCACTATTGGTGACTGCACGTTTTGTTACATGAGTGCTCAGCCTGCAGACAAAAAACCTGTTGAAACCAAGCGTTCTAAGGAGTCTATTTTTGCAGAGTTTATTTTAGCAAAACAGTTAGGATGGGAGATTGGTTTTTTTACTGGTGGTATTGGCGTATTTGGCCCACCAGAGATTGAGTCCATGCTTAAGGTTATCAATGAAATCACTGGTGAAAAAATTTGGCTTTCTGTAGGAGCAGTACCTAAACCACTTCTTCAACGTTACCTTCCTTACATCAAAGGTGTTGTTGGCTCAACAGAAACAATTAATCCTGAACTACACAAAAAAGTATGTCCTTCTAAACCACTTGGACCCTACGAACGTATGTTTGAGGCAGCACGTGACATGGGATTAAAGCGAGCAATGACATTCATTGTAGGCATGGGAGAAACAAAAGAAGATCTTGCATTGTTAAAAGAATTCATCACAAAGTATGGTATTGAAAAGATTCACATGTATGGTTTGATTCCAACAAAAGGAACTGAAATGGAAAACTATCCAGTACCAAGCAAGGAAGAACAAGCATGGTGGATTGCCCAACTGAGAATTGCATTTCCAAAACTTGACATTCAGTGTGGTATTTGGGAAGATCGAATTGAACGAGTTTCCTATCTGCTTCGCGCTGGATCAAATTCTATTTCAAAGTTCAAAGCAACAGGATTGTTTGGAACACAAATCGCACAAAAGCTTGAAGAACAAGCACCTCTTGCTGGACGGGAATTTAAAGGAACACTTACTCAGCTCCCAGATGTTGATTGGGATGCATTGGTTGATAGGCTTTCTATTGATGCAGAAATGAAAGAGAAGATACGCGGAAAACTACACCAGTACCTGAATAAAATGCGAAAGAACATGAGCAATAAAGATCTTGTTGTCTTACCCTCGTGATCTTTGAAGTTCTGCATAAACCTGGGCAAGCCTCATTACTTTTTCTCGGGGTTGTGTTGTTCTCTCAAAAAAAGGCATCATCTCGTAAGCTGCAGGATCACATAATACTTGCCCAGATAATTCTTGTACAATTTTTGTAGAACGTACCAACCCCTTTGTTTTATACACTCTTAATCGAGCCCAACACCCTTCATAAACACCTAGATCAAGTGGACCAAAATAAGGAATTGACACACGTGGAACACCTTTTGTTGGTATAAGAAATTTAATTATAGATAACTCACTGCTTACCAATTCAACACTATCCACAAAACCTTCAAGACTCTTCACATCCATTCGATAAAGGATAAAACAGGATTATATAAATCTTCAGGAAAGCTTAAATAGAATCAACCCAAATTTGCACTAAACCACATTAACAAAATATTGACAACATACACTGATGTGCACACTACACAGAAATTCTTCATTTTATATTGTAAATAACCCAGATATACACACCCAAGCACTGCACCAATAGAAGCGTAGAAAACATATTCTGTTTTGCTGTAAAGAACAAGAGCATACACCCCTGCATAAAACAACATCCCAAACAAGGAGTTCGCGTGACCAAGCAGTGCTGCACTTGAACTGGTAAATGCTCGTGTACATGAAATGTTCTTGCTAATGTCACAGAGTGGCTTGTAATTCTTCTGCTTTTTGTGTCGCTGAGAAACTTGATACGCATATGCTGATAAGACAAAGCCAATGGCTGCTAGTATTTTGAGCGCCAAAGCCACTTACACCAACCTCTTCCATGTTGCCAAGAATAAGATTGTTGCAACAATAAGTAAACTATCAATCCACATACAGTACATACAGATAGCTTTGATAACCCCGAATTGCAAATAAATGAATCGTACTGCACCAAGACTACCACCAACCATCATCACAGTAAAAATAACCCTGATTAGTTTACGACGTGTTTGCAGGAAATGATGATTTTTTACTTTAAAATAAAGGAGCAAGGCAAAGAGCACTGACATGCCAGTGAAAAAAAGAATGCCAATGGTCCCAACCGAGATGCCAAATAGTAGACTATACGGGCCGCTTTGTACTGTAGCACATGATCCTGTTGTTCCATTCACTGTGCGAAAACATGTGTCAATATCATCTGACGGTTTTCCTGTTTCTAATTCTTCGACAATGCTTTTAATTGCTTGATTTTTTTGGTGTTCAATATATGCTGACAAAAAAAGATTTACCAGCATAGCAATAAGAAGTATACTAATAATAGCAATGCTTGTCCTCTTTTTCATGATTACAACTCATCAATCTTTGCAGCAAGAACAAAGTCACTTTCTGTTAAGCCATCGATCTTGTGCGTCCACATAGTGATCTTGACTTTACCCCATGCAAGGTAAATATCAGGGTGGTGGCCATTCTGTTCTGCAAGCTCACCGATTTTATTGGTAAAATCTAGTGCTGTTTGAAAATCAGGAAACTCCCACTCTTTTTCCAGGTGGTGCTCGTCAATAACCTGCCAATCATTACCAAGCTCTTCACCAAGCTTTGTTAATTCTTCTCCCTTAAGAGGTGGAACCCCACCTTTACAAGGAACACATTCCTTCTTTGCTAGATCGCATTGCATTAGTTTCACCTTTGTTGGTTGATTTTTCATGTCCTTTTTGCATATGATTTTTACAGTTCTTAGTACAACACCCTTCTAGAACCGCATGACATTTTTCACAAGAAATAAATCGTTTGTCACAATCAACAAACGCGCAGTTATGATACGTATCATTTGGTAGATTACATAGTGTACATTGTGTAATTGGTTCTGTTTGTTTTTTAGGATCTATTTCAACTGCTCCTCGTGTGTCAAAAACAAAACATTTTCCTTCCCAATGTTCATTGCTGCACAATTCACCATAACGAATAATACCACCATGAAGCTGGCGAACATTAGTAAAACCTTGTTTGATCATGTGTGCTGATGCTTTTTCACAACGAATACCGCCTGTGCAGTATGTGACAATGGGTTTGTCCTTCAAGTTTTTAAGCTTTTCTACTGCTTCTGGCCATTGACTGAACACATCCACATCAGGTGTGATTGCACCTTTGAATTTTCCAATGTTTGCTTCGTACAGGTTTCGTGCATCTATAAGTATGAGTTCTTTTCCTTCGTCAAGTTCTTTTTTGAGTTGTTCTGGTTCAATGTATGGTGCTGCCTGGTCAGGTGTCACATCAAGATGAGATGTAACAATCTCTTTTCTAATGCGTACAATCATTTTCTTAAAATTGTGCTGGTTAGTATTGCCCATCTTAAATGCCATGTCAGCAAATCGAGGATCTTTTCCCATTGCATCCATGTATGCTTGAGTGTTTTCAACAGTTCCAGTAAGGCAGCCATTGATGCCTTCATCTGCAATAAGAATTTTCCCTAGAAGATTGAGTGACCTACAAAAATCCCAATGCTCATCTCGAAACTGCTCAAGATTCTCGATTGGAACATACTTGTAAAACAAGATATTTCGCATAGTCATGCTAGTGCGATAGAATAGTGATTTTATAAGCTTTGTGGTCCATACGGGTGTGTCCCAAGAGTCTTTCTGAGGGGTGGCACTGCCGCAAGGTTTTATCAGGAAATCTCAAGGGGCGAAGCTCCTTGACGCATCTGAGCTTTGCTCAGATTGCGGCCGAATAATGAGGTGATTTCCGTTAACACTACGAATGGATTTGAGTAGTTAACACCGCAGTGCCACCCCTCCTACACAAAAAGCAAGATTTGGGACACACCCGGTCCATACATAGTATTCAAGCACAACAATCTTTATAACCAGCCCAGCCACTCCTGATATACTGGTGATAGTATAAAAGAAGGACTTTCATTCGGTGATGTGCTGATAATTCCAAATTACAGCGAGAATTATTCTAGAAATGATTGCAACACAGCAGGTAGGCTTAGCAAGAACATTCTACTCAGAACACCCATCATTGCTGCGAACATGGATACAGTATGTGAACATGAAATGGCTATTGCCATGGCACGAATCGGAGGCATTGGTTTTGTCCATCGTTTTAACAGTATTGAAGATGAAGTAGAACTTGTGCGTAGAGTCAAGCAATTCAAGACTTTCAAGATTGAAAAGCCACTTACCTGCAGGCAAGATCAAACTGTTGAAAAAGTAAAAGCAATTTCAGCTGAAAAAGGAATTTCAGGATTTCTTGTGCAAGAAGAAGGAAAATTAGTAGGTATTGTATCAAAGCGTGACTTACTTGCAAGCTTTGACCTACAAAAAATAGGAGACATCATGACTAAGGAGGTTATCACAGCTGACTTTGATGTATCCCTTGAAGAAGCAGAAGGCATACTTACTAAAAACAAAATTGAGAAACTTCCGTTGGTTGATGGTTACAAAAAAATACGTGGCCTTATAACCCATACTGACATTCAAAAACATAAATCATTTCCAAACGCAACAGTGGATAGTAAAGGACGACTCTGCGTGGGTGCATCTGTTGGTGTTAAAGATACTATTGAACGTGCACGTGCAGTGATTGAAGCTGGAGCTGACATTCTTGTGCTTGACATTGCGCATGGTCACAACAAACGTGCTATTGACGCGGTGAAATCAGTAAAGGATGCATTCCCTGACGTGCCCCTTGTTGCAGGTAATGTTGCAACTGCAAAAGCAACTGAAGACCTTATCAAAGCAGGAGCAGACTGTATCAAGGTAGGTATTGGTCCAGGTGCAGCGTGTACAACACGAATTGTAACTGGCTGCGGAGTCCCCCAGATTACTGCAATTACTGACAGTGTTAGTGTTGCAAGCAAGCATGGCATCCCAGTGATTGCTGATGGCGGTATTAAATCAGGAGGAGACCTCACTAAAGCCCTTGCTGCGGGTGCAGACACTGTAATGATTGGCAGAATGTTTTCTGGCACTGCAGAAAGTCCAGGTGTTGTTAAAATGAAGAGTGGAAGAAAAGTAAAAGTGTATCGTGGATCATCATCATTTGATGTTAATATTAAACAGAAAAAGCTATACAACAAAGTGTTAGAAGTAAAAAAGATAACAGACATTATTCCAGAGGGTGTTGAAGCAACTGTGCCCTATGTTGGCGAGGTTGCCGACATTATTAACCAACTCATGGGTGGCTTGCGAAGTGGGATGAGTTATGTTGGAGCAAAGACCTTGCAAGAGTTAAAGTACAAAGCAGAGTTTATTAAAATCAGCCAGGCTGGTATGAAGATCAGTAGCCATCATGGTGTTGATGTTTAAGTGGCTCAAATTTCCTAAGAAATAAATAATATTCTTTCTCTACAAGTCGAGGTTGTGCTTTTACCACACCTGTTATACGGTAGTTTTTGCCATAGGTAAAAGGATAACAATTTGGTGTACACTCATTTCCTGCACAAGTAATATTTTTGCCCAAGTAAATACCATTAAACTTGGGAGTATATGCTTGTCCTTTGAAAAGAAAGCCTTTCATTGGAATCCCATACTGACTTGTGTGATCTTTAACAATAATTTTTGGTCCGCCGCTACAAGTGTTACAGCACTGGTTTCCTGGTTCACAAACATTTTTAGTACAGTTCCCAAACATTCCGACTGTACCTTCAACAATGATTTGTTTTTCAAGAAGATGTTCTTTGTTTTGCCACAGTTGTAAGGGAGAAAGAATACCAGGAGAAGAAACAGTAAGAGGATATACAATATTATGGGGGAGTTTCGGAGGTGAAGGCAGTGGCTCTTGCTCAGGCGCAAGTACAACAATATGTTTTTGCGGTTGTATTGTGTGACGATCTTGCGATCCAAGACTAAGCAACGCCATGGCAACACCAACTAAGAGAATCGTACAAAGGCCAAGCCATGGAAGGATCTTATTCATAGAAGGCGTGACTAGCGGTTGCTTTTTAAGGATTGTGGGTCTACTGCGCTAGATTCCAAAGTGCTTTAAAATGTTTACGATACCCATCAGCAACAACTTTGTCCTCTATTAAAAAAGCATAGGGGTTTTCAATTAATGGATCTAATGGAGAAGAACTTTGGAGTGGATGTAGTGGTATTGGACTTAACAGAATGCTTTACGCAATAGTTGCTAATGAATCTTGACCAGGGATGACAACACGTCCTCAAGCTCAGGGATAGTCTTACACTCACTAATCTTTCGTCGGAGAACAGAGCCACCTTCAAGACCCTTTGTAAAATACAGCGCGTGTGTTTTAATAACAGTGAAGTCAATGTTGTAATTTTTAGCTAGCTCGAGGTATTCAAAAAAGAGTTTGAACTTTTCTGGTTGCTGATACGAGCCTGTTTCTACAAAGTCATTGATTTGTGTGAACACATACGGGTTGCCAATAGCACCTCGTGCAATCATAATAAAATCAACTCCTGATTCTTCAAGACGCTGCTTAAATGTTTCAGGTGTAAACACATCACCATTGCCAATCACTGGGATGTTGATTGCTTCTTTAACTTGTTTGATAATATCCCAGTCTGCTTGTCCTTGGTATGCTTGTTTTTGTGTACGCCCATGGATGGCTAGGGCTGCTGCGCCTGCGTCTTCTGCTACTTTAGCAACTTCAACTGCATTGATGGTTTTGTGATCAATCCCACTTCTGATTTTGATAGTGACTGGCTTTGAAACTGCAGATGCAAGTCTGTTAATAAATGTAGAAATCTTATCAGGGTCATTAAGCATGGCACTCCCTGCACCTGTTTGTATTACCTTCCATGCTGGACAGCCACAATTCACATCAATAATGTCAAACCGATCTTCCATCTGCCGTGCTGCTTCAACAACGTCATCAACATTGTTCCCAAACAATTGCACTGCAACAGGCTTTTCAATAGGATCAGTTTGTAGCATCTTACTTGTGTTTCCATTGCCACGAACTAAACCAGTGCTGTTGATAAACTCAGTGTAGGTCAGAGCAGCACCATACTTTTTTGAGAGTGCTCTGAAAGCTACGTCAGTCACGCCAGCCATGGGACTGAGCACTGCTTTGTTCTTAAGTTTTGGAAAGTCTGATTTTGTGTGCATTGTGTAAAGAAATAGTTGTTGGTTTAAAAAACTTTATGCTTTCAACTCTTTTGCAGAAATAGGCTTAATAAGAATTCCCTCAGGTCTTTCTTCAAAAACACCAAAATCACCTGGTTTTATTTTATAGTCTTTGAGAATCTTGGGTGGAATACGCATAATTGTAGAGTCACCTAAACTTCCAAATTTTCGCACAAGTGTTCTTCTACCAGTTAAGATATCAAATTTGATAAGCTCGGTTGAAGTAAAATATTCTTCACCACATTTTGAGCAACGCATACAATTGAGTTTAATTCCTTCCCTAATTATAGTTGCAACTTTTAATTTCTCCTTACATTTGTAGCAGGTTTTCATAAAGGGTTTCATTTTTTTGGTTTTATGTGGATAAGGATTATATTTTCATGCTCTACATATGAAAGACAAAGGTGTTTCCCTTTATAAGCATATAACACATTGTATTTATTTTGTCGTTTTGATACCAAAAGATGCTTTCCTTTTTCAAGGACTTCTAAAGTAAACTCAAGTGGTTTATTCAATTGTTCTAATTCTACTTTGTAGTGCCATGTAAAAACTAAGAGCTTTCCTTCCCAATACAAGTCCTGCCCAAGAGCTTCTCGGAACCAATCATCAATTGATATCTTTATCACCTAATAGATATTTGTTACATATAAAGGTTTTGGTTTTAGAAAAGAATGCATCCTTTAAGTATCTGGCTTACACCAACTATTCTTCTTCGAGTTTCATAGTCAGCAGCCATTGCATGCAAATAGGTTGCTGCAACATTACCAATGTTTAAGCTATCCCATTTGTATTTCATAAATCGAACAATATCATTTGCTGTTGGTTTCATTTTTATCTCCTCCACTTTGTTAGACATAGGTAAGGAGTAAGAATTATTAAGCATATTGTGCACTTTTAGGCTCTGTTGTACCATTTAAATCTATAAAAAACAATAAAATGGAACACTTGTTCCATATATGAAGGCATACCAAAACAAGGTAAAACAGGCAAGATATGACCTCACAAAGCTTTTTAAGCAGATATCTTCACCCCTGCACCATGACACTCAAACAATGGCTCAATGAAAAGTACTTAGATCCTAGCGAGCTTAGACAGACTTTCACCGAGAACCAGCCATTCCCCCACATTGAACTGCTTGACTTTTTTAATCCTCAGAAACTTGTTGCAGTTTTGAAGGCATTGAATGACGAAGGCTTTATTGAGAAAGAGGCTGACTTGTTTAAGTTTATGCAGACTAATGATTTTGCAAGCACTGACAATACAGTGTTACAAGAGTTTCGTTCATTTCTCTGCTCTGAAGAATTTGTTTCATACATGGAACAACTTACTGGTTTACAATTTAAGCGTGGTGTTATTGACCTCCATGGTTCATTGTATCAAGACACAGACTTTCTGTTGTGCCATGATGACCAGCTTGATTCAAGAAAGATTGCATTCCTAGTGTACTTGTCAAATATGGACGAACAACAAGGAGGTAGTTTGAACTTGTTTAATCAGAAAGACAGTCTGCCTGACGAGGTTGCAAAAAAGATAGTGCCGCAGTTTAACACCTTTGCATTTTTTGAAGTATCACCTGTTTCATTCCATGAAGTTGAAGAAGTAGTTGATGATGTGCAACGTATTGCAATTGGAGGATGGTTCCATGGCAATGAATAAAGCATACCTCAAAGAGGAAAACATTGCCAAGATCCAGGAAATGTTTAAACAGAACAAGGACGTGCCGAGCGTGGTGCTACATTCATTTCTAGATAAAGATTTTTATGAGCAATTGCAAAAAGAAATAATGATCTTTAAGCTTGAAAAACACCCCATTGATCACTGCTTTGAAAAAGCTGAAGCTGGAAAAAAACTACAAGCGTTTCTTGGTTCGCAGGAATTCTTAGGCTTTGTGTCAAAAATTCTGGGAAGAGATATACAAGCAGTTACTGCACACATCCAGTCGTTTGGTCACAAGCATTACACCATACTTCACGACGAACATGTGGAAGAACCAGGCATTGACGTGTTTATTGGTTTGACTGATGAATGGAACGATGCTTGGGGAGGCAATGTTGTTTTTGTTGACGGCAGTGGTGAATACACCAAGACACAGATTGGCGGCAACATGTTGGTGATTGTTGAGCGTAAAGACAAGACACAAAAGTTTGTACAGTATGTGAATCATCACTGCAATGATAAGAAGCTTGTTTTTGTTAGCGGTGTAATAAAAAGAATCTAAATCACTCCATCTCCATAAACTCACCTATGTAATACATAATTTTCTCTTTCTTTTCAGTATTAATAGAGACTTCCCTCCCATAGCTTGTTGGTTTAGCATACAAAAGTCCTTCTTTTATCAATTCTTTTACATAATCTTTGATCTGACCTCTTAGCTCTTTTGGAAACCCTTTATGAAGATTATCAATCGAAGTATGACTATGCTTAAATTTGCCTAAACGTGATAATTTATGTAAGATTTTCCCTTTGATTTCATCATCAGACCACATAAAAGTCCACCAAAATATACTTTGAAAGGAAAGATTTATATATTTTTCTGTTTTTATAAGCCACTATGAAAGAAAAATCACTCTTGCTACGGCTAACTGGAGAAATGCCCTTTTTTAGAATAATTGACTTTTTGATAGAAAACAAAGGTATGGATTTCACTAAAAAAGATATATCTGAAGGTGCAGGCATCTCTCGGGCCTCATTGTTTAACTACTGGAAGGAACTAGAGCGTCACAATATTGTCAAGGTGACAAGACAGTTTGGGAAAACAAAACTATACACTTTGAATACCAAAAATATGATCACACGAAAATTATTAGAATTAGAAAAAGTGCTAATTGAGGAAGCTTTAGAAAAAGAAGCTGAAAAGAAAAAAGAAATTCTCGTAACTGCGTAAATTACTTTTTAGCATTCTTCCAAAATCCTTGGAAGAGTTTCTTATATGATTTTGCTGTTTCTTTGCTTGTTATCAGAATTGCAATAGGAGGTTTTGCACTGTAAGTCACAATAAGAACTTTGTCGTTATACATCCATGTATCTGTTGGAAAGTTAGTCAATGGATAAAAACGAATTTTGTAGTAAGTAATCGAGGTAACATCTTTACGTTTTCTAAATGATTCATCATAGAGTACCGATGTTTTAATTTTCTTTTTTCGTTTGATCTTTTGGAAGATGTTATAGTATAGCCCCATTGTGTCAGCCATGTTTCCTGAAACAAACACAGCGTATGAACATATAATCTCAGAAGAATGCAATCAGACTGAAGCGATTAAACATTGGTTACCAAAAAAGCAGGTTTACAGATCATTACCTAGTCCTGATTATGATGCGCATGCCATGGAAAGATTTAGAGAAGTATTAATCCAAGCAACCCGTTGTTATCTTAAAGCTGGGCTTAAAAAATTGCCAAAACAACTACAACCAATCGAGCCTTAACCCAAGAATTCAATTTCACTCTCTGAAACACGTCGCACTGGTTTTTCTGTTTCTTTTTCTTCAAGTGCTTGTGCAACCAGTCCCGGTGTTCGTGCGATTATGAAGATTCCTTTGCCAACATTGGATTGAAATCCCATCTCTAAAAGTATAGCAGACATAATACCATCAATGTTGATTGGTAGTTTTCTTCCCTTTTTTTGTTCAATAAGCTCGCCAATTTTTTTAACAGTATCAATATATTTTGAAGTGTACCCTAATTTTTCACAGAGTGCAAGAATTCGTTGCGTTCGCGGGTCTGCTTCTTTGTAGTGCTTATGACCAAAACCAAATATGATCTTTTTGTTTTCAAGCATGTTAGTGACAAATGTTTCAGGATCTTCACTTGCTTCTTGCAATTGTTTCATGCAGTTTTCAATTGCGCCACCATGGTAATCACCAAGTGAAAGAACACCACCAGCAACTGCTGCATTTAATGTATTGCCGCCGCTCATGACAAATCGTGTTGTCATGCTGCTTGTTGTTCCCATGCCATGATCAATGACTGCTGTGAGCATTGATGCAAATAGTTTTGATTCAACCTCTGTTGGTTTTCGTTTACTTAATAGTAAGAATGCTGCGTCTGTAAATGAGCTTGCTTCTATTAATGTTGATAACTTCTCTCCTCTGATGATGAGGTCGTCGTCTCCTATTTTGCTAATTGCTGTTTTGAACTGCATGTTTTGCTCCGAGTGCTTGTTGTACTAACATTGGTATGTCGTCGTGAAAATCTGCAACAATCACTCCTGCTTCTTTGAGTGCTTTTTTCTTGTCTGCTGCTGTGCCTTTTCCATTTTCAATAATTGCTCCTGCATGGCCAAGTGCAAGGCCCCTGCCAATACTTTCTGCAAAGCTACCTGAGATAAATGCAATGAGTGGTTTGGTGAATTTTCCTTGTTGTACCATGTCTGCAACTTGTTCTTCATAGGTTCCACCAATTTCTCCAAATATAACAACTGCTTCGGTTTCTTTATCATTTTGAAATTCTGCTAGTGCGTCAGTAAAGCTGGTTCCAGCAATGACATCTCCTCCAATTCCTACCGCAGTGCTTTGACCTATTCCTGCTTGCGTCAGTATTGACGCTGTTTCATTACACATACCCCCACTTTTTGATATGATACCTACGTTTCCAGTGGTGTACACACCTGTCTCTGTTCCACTGTCTATACTACCTAGTTTTCCAATGCGTGTGTTTAGGACACCCACTGATGCAGGACCAACAAGTTTACAGTTGTGAAATCGTGCGTAGGCAACTAGTTTTGCACTATCTTTTACTGGAACATTTTCAGTGATAACAATAATTGTGCTTACCCCCGCATGCATTGCTTCAAGTGCAGCGTCATACACCATTAATGGTGGAACGTACAAAACACTGGTGTTAATTGAAGGGTCATAATCACGAGCTTCTTTTACACTGTCAAATACTGGAAGGTCAATGCCTTCAACTTGTGCACCTCCTTTTCCAGGCGTGACTCCACAGATGATAGGTATGCCTGAGGCAATCATGTTTTTTGTTGCTCGTTTTCCTTCTCGGCCAGTCATTCCTTGGACAACAGCTCGTGTTTGCTCATTGATTATAACACTCATGGTTCCACCCTCATTTCTTCTTGTGGCTCTTCTGAGTCTGTTGATGATACTGATGATGCAATTCCATTTTGTTGCTTGTATTCTTGCACTTTTTGTGCCATGACTCTTGCTGCTCGTGACATAGGCATGTCTTCGCCGTACAATGTTATGTTGTAACCTTTTTCTGCTGCGATTCTTTGTATCATTTCAAAGGCTTCTTTATCTCGAGGTCCTGCTCGTCGAATAACAATAGGATAGTTTGGTTGTTGTTCAAGCTCCCCTAGACCTTCCATAAAGCCAGATAGTGTTTCGTAAATGTCAGTGAAGTTTGCTTTGCCACCAATAACTAAACAACCATTGAGTCCTGGTTGAGTTAGTGTGACATGTGTTAATTTTTTTACTTTTTCTTTTGGTGGATTGCCACTGTATTCTGTGTAGTTTGCTGGCTTTCCTCCTGCTTGGAGAATTGCATCCATTGCTGTGAGTGATGCACCACCACCTGATGCAAGAATTGCAATGTCACCTTCAAGTTCAATAAAGGTCTTGCCAGCAACACCCCGGTGGTCATGATAATCTATTTTTCGTGCTTCCATTTCTCGCGGGCTTAGAACAGTTTTGTCTTCTATGTCTGTAACATCATGGAAGGTATCTTGTCGTGAAACAGCATTGTCATCAATCACAATTTTTGCATCCCCTGCAAAGAGCAATCCTTTTGGAGTTTTTATGATGGGATTGATCTCAAGACTCTGGCAATCATACTTTTCAAAGCACGTGAATGCTTTTTTGATCAGAGAAGCAACTTGTAGTAATTCTCTCCCCTTGAATCCTGCTTGTTTTGCAATATCTCGTGATTGGTATGCAGTAAGGCCATGGAGTGCTGAGATGGGATAGAAGATTAGCTTGTTTTCTTGTGCAACTTCTTCAATGTCAATGCCTCCTTGGCGTGAAAATATAACCATTGGCTTCCTTGTTTGTGTGTCATACACAATGGCAAGAAAGTATTCTTCTGCAATGCTGAGTTTACGCTCAATAAGAAGTGTGTCAATCACATTGCCATTGAATTCTTTTTTGTAGAGTTCATCAATAAGCTTGAGACTTTCAGGGTAATCGTCTGATGTTACAATAAGTCCTGCTTTTTTTCGCTTGCCAGAGAGTATTTGAGCCTTGATAATAACACTCTGCTGGTCAAGAAAGAATTCTTTGTATTTATTCTTGTGGAAACTCAGATTTATGTATGATTTGTTGTTGGTTACAATACCTGGAGGTACCTTGATTCCCACGCTTTTTAAGAGCTCTTTCCCCTTGTATTCTGGCAGTTTCATAGTGCTTTGCAGAAAGAATGTATTTAAATAGCTTATGGTATTAGAGTAACAAAATAGGTTGGAAGTGTTATATGAGTTCTAGGATGTTCATGAGTAAAAGGGCGTCGGGGCGGGGAGTTTCGCTCAAGGAGCTGCAACTCCATAAGGGTCGAACCCCGAGACCATTGCTGGACTAGAGGGTGACAACCTCTATGCACTTACCACTGTGCGACCCCGACGCGTTTCCATACAATATATTTAAATATCATCTGTGCTTTCTTACATGTAGGGTGACAACCTTTTTGTGCTTGCCGCTTGTGCGGCCTTTATTTCTTTTCATTAAAATAAAGCCGCCGGGGACGGGAGTTTCACCCATATGAGGCGAACCTCACATGCAGTTTGAACCCGCATGGTGTTGGGACACCGCCTGGCCTTCAACCAAGTGCTTTTACCTGATTCAGCCACCCCGGCATAAGGAAACATTTTTATATTTCGCTGAATTAACATTCTTGTTGGGACACTACCTGGCCATTCGGCCACCTTTTTTCTTTTCATTTAATCATTTAAGTATCTGGCGCGCGCACTTGTCCTGTGTCCAGTGAAGAAATAAATTCGGAACGTTTCCGGGAAAAAGTAAAAAGCATTAATTCTTTAAAAGTAAATCCGGACGTGTTTCGAAAAATGAAAATTAAGCACTGGACATACAGATTGTCCAGTGGGACCATTCTGATAATCTTTAGAATTATGATTTGGCCATATAAAACACGGCAGCAGTGGCTTGAGGTTTTTCCCAGATTAATCGCGGTTGTTGAAATCCAACCTTTCTGCAGAGGTCAAGAGTTTCATCAATGGTGAGTTTGGCATCTTCATGTCTTTCTTTTTTCCAACTTTCTAAAACAAGATCAGTGTGTGCACCTTTTAGAAAAGCTCGAGCATGCATGTACCCCACCAACAACTCTTGTTGTAATCGATCATACCTAATCAGATCTCCCCAGATAAAAGGTGCTCCATTTTCTAATGAGTCTCGTATTGCAACCAGCACATCTCCTTTTTCATCATGAGGAATATTGTGTAAAACGAGATTAGAAAATGCAGCATCATAGGTTTTATCAAAAGAAAAATCTTGAGCTTTTGCAGTAACAACCTGAACACGATCCACCTATTTTTTCAAAGACGCTTGTGTTGCTTGTGCCATTGCTTCTGCTGGTTCTAAACAAGTCATTTTTGCATCAGCTAAAGAAGATAAGATGGCCTCATCAACAGTCCCAACTCCAGAACCAACATCTAAAACATTAGATGGGGCACTTTCTATAATCAGGTTTGAAACTACCTTGACCATTTGATCATAGCCAGGTACAAATCGTCGTACTTCTGTTAAGTATTGTTGACCTGTGTATCCTGAAAACTCCACTGTTTCTTCTACCATACATAAGTTGCAAAGCAGGCTGTATAAGTACATTTCGTTTACACTTCCCACCACAACCATTTTATAAACTACTTCAACACAAAATCTAATGGAGGTATAACAATGCAATCAGATGGAAAATACAAAATGCAAATAGGTGATCAAGCACCTGAGTTTAGTCTTAAAGGAGTTGATGGGAAAATGCACACACTCAGTGCGTTTTCTTCTAAAATCTTAGTTGTCTTTTTTACATGCAATCATTGCCCGTATGTTATAGCATGTGAACAAAAGATTTTGAAGCTTGTAGATGATTTTGCTGGTGTTGTAGAGTTCATAGGCATTAATAGTAATGACGCAGCACAGTATCCTGATGACAGTTATGAAAACATGGTAAAACATGCTGATGAGATTGGCATGACCTGGGCATACTTGTATGATGAAACACAAGAAGTAGCCAAAGAATATGGTGGTGTTTGCACTCCTCACTTTTTTGTGTTTGATCAAGAACGGAAACTAGTGTACCAAGGCCGCCTTGATGAAATGGGCAAGGATGATGACCCTGGCCAAAAACATGAATTACAAGATGCTCTAGCTGCACTTCGTGATGGAAACAATGTTCCTGAGCCTGTGACTAATGCGCTGGGTTGCAGTATTAAATGGAAGAATTAAACCACCAAGCAGTAGTAAAAATAGAAAGGTTTATAAAGGGGTGATACTTCCATGATAGTACTATGGGCTTATGGCAGAGATTAAAACAGTCACTTGCACCTCCAACAGATGAGGAAAAGCAAGCGCAAGCACGTTCTTTATACGAACTTATTAGCAAGGCTGACAAGGAAACAAGCTTAGAAGCAGCCCTTCCCCAGTTAGAAGAATTCTCACGACGCGTAAGAGCAGGTTTCATGGGTATGAATTATGACCGTGACGCTGCACAGTCAGTTATTGGAAAACATGCTGCTCAAACTGTTACAAAACTCCACCCACAACTAGCAAATATTGAAAGAAATAGAGACACTCAAAAACTTGTTGAGGCACTTGGGCAAGCAGTACATAACCTAAGTGAAATTACCAATGGAATTCTTGATGAAGAAGTTGCAACCTGGTACGCACTAAAACATATTTATCATGGAAAACTACAAGAACTTGCTCAAGAAGTAATGAACCAAAGATCCAGCACATACCAAGAAGTAAAAGATGTGGTTGGAAGATATGAAGCAATAACCAGAAGTTCTTTTTTCAGTAGACCATTTGGTGAAGTACCACTCCCTTCAGTTCTACCTGACATGGGAGAGATGACTCCTGTTTCTGAACATGAAGTACTGTACGCACCCCTGCTTGATGAAGAAAGAGCTCATGTTACAACTGCAAACAAAGCCATCTACATGTATGCACGTAATTGGATGCTTGAAATGATGGACAAAGCAGTTGATGGCTTACCAGCAAGTCACCTTGCATCAGAAGGATTCCAAACATGGATGAGTAACCAAACTGAATGGCTTGAAAGTTTAAACGAATCACTAGGCTGGGATGCAGAAGATGCATACAGAGATAATAAGCTTGCAGCAATACAAACAAAACGTGAAAAACGACGTGAAGATCAACCAACTATTTTTGTAAGTGATGATGTGGAAGCACTACAAGCATATGATCATGTGAATGAAGCACAAAATACAAAGAATGCGTCAGAGGTTGTTGCACACCTAACACAATTCGATCAGATTGCAAGAAACTCAAAACAAGCACAGATTTATGATCCAAACACAATAACAAATGCCATTGCACAAAAAGTTCTTGAATACACTATTGAAAATATGCCTCAGACATTAGGATTTACAGGCAAGGTGGCTTCTCCCCAAATGATGACTGCACTTAACATTGCTACAGAAGCAGTACAAACCATCACAGTAGGTATTGCTGAAAGGCAAGCTGTTATTGAGCGTGCAGTTGGTTTAGTATATGAAAGATTAAGAGATTCAAAAGCTCGTGAGATAAACAGAAACAAAGATACTCACGGACAACCACGAATGGCATTTACAGATGAAGGATTAGTAGAACGTGAACCCTACAATCTATTTGAAGCAATAGAAGACTATGCACAAGTAACAGAAATGCAACAAAATGTAGTTGATAGAGCTGAAGATCCTGAAGTATTGTTTGAAAGCAGTGGAATTCATGTTGAAGGTGAAAGATTTCCTGTTCTTGAAGTAGAAAGAGCACAGATAAAACATAATACTGAGACAGGAGAAACAGATATTAAGATTGCATTTGGAGAAGTTATGGGGATTGCAACCCCAACACACAAAATAGTTACTGAATCAGCAGAATATGATGAAAGTGGTGAACAAACAAAAGAATCTGCTGTGTTTACAAAAGACTTTTACAAAACAGCAAATCAGATTGTATATGAAGCTGCACGAGATATGATCATGGAAGAAATGCGTAATGCATTTGAAACTGTTAATCCTGCACAAATCATAGGCAATTTTTTCGGAGAGAAATTTACTAAAGATGCAACCTACCTAGAAAACTTGGGAGCACGAATTGGTTACAACACTGAAATTGTTGATGAAACCTGTTTAGAAATTGCAGAGTTCCGCTCACAACGAGAAAGGATCATGGATGATTTACGTCCACAGATTGCTAGCCTTTACAAAGGGTCAGTTGAAGCACTAAAAGATCCATCCTTTACAGAAAATAGTGAGGAAAAATTAGAAACTTTTATCAGTTTACAAAGTGATTATAGTGTTTTACTAAATCTTGATGAAGAAGCAATTACTGCAGCAAATCAAGTAGCGTATAAAGCTGCACGAGATGTTATCCTTGGTAAGATGCGCAAGGCTTTTGAAACTGTTGATCCCCAAAACATGTTAGATGATGAGTTTGCAGTTGTATTTGACGCAGACGCAAGTTATATGGAAAACCTTGCAGAAAGACTTGATTACTCAGGAGACAATGTTAATGAAACGCTTGCACAAGTTACAGAGTACCGTGGGCAATTGCGAAGAATTATGAATGAACATGGCCAAGAAATCGAAGCACAACACGATGAATCATTTCAAATGGTTTATGAAACAGCAACTAGTGCAGAAGAATTAGGAACACACCTTGAAAGACTTATTAGCTTAACCAACCTGTATGGAACATTACTTGAGATTGAAGTTGAAGACAAGCATGACAACATGCAAGGCTACATTGCAGCAGCACGACAAACAGCAGAAGGACTTGGTATTGAAGTTAGTGCACATGTAGACAAAGATGGTGATAACGTGTTCAAAATCGGTGATTACATTACTAACATTTTTGCTGAAGCTTTTCAAGAATAAAGAAAAAAAAGAAAAAAGAATTAAAACATTTCTTTGTTAAAAATTTGTTTTTCTAGAGACCACTTTCCATTGCCATGCGCCAAGATGATCAAGAACGCTACAAAGTATAGAACTGCAAGTTCTCCTTTGTTAACAATTGGTAAGAGACCGTTTCCTGCGTGCACTGTAACGTATGCAACAATCATGATAATTGCTGATGCAAGTGCTGCAAGTCTACTCCAGAGTCCCAGTAAAATAACAAGACCACCTACAAGTTCTATAAGACCTGCTAAATATATTCCCTTACTTGTAGCAAAGGAAACAACAGTACCACCAAACCATCCTAGAATCTTTTGAGCTCCGTGGCTAAAGAACATTAAACCAACAAGAACTCGCATAACAACATAGAATTGGTCATGGTATTTTTTGGTATATTTACTAATACACATTTGGTATTCACCCCCATGTTTTAGTTGTTTTAAGGCAGAGCGGTTTATAAAGTTATTGGGTTAGTAAAAGTAGTATTAATAAAAGCAGGGATTTTAAAATTTGTTTCAGCTTGGACTGTTTCTTAATCATCTTAACTCTACAGAGTTTTAACCGCCTTGGGGCGGATTAAACCAGCCGAAGGCTGGTAAATTGCTCTGTAGTTAAAAATAAGAAAGAATTTTATGAATTTGCTGAAGTCAGATTAACCCCCACACAAACATATATTTTACTCCAACACTAGCTTTATATAATAACAACTCATTTCTAATTTTTAGATGGTACTTCCTGATGTAGAACTTAAACGAATGCTTATGGATGGCAGTCTTGTGATAGATCCACTTGATCATTCTTGTATTCAACCTGCTTCAGTTGATTGTAGACTAGGCAATCATTTTCTTGTTGTTGAATCTAACCAAATGGATATTATCACACTTGATTCTGAAATCAAATATCGAGAGTTCCATGGTGATACTATAACTGTTCCCCCTCACTCATTTGTTCTTGCAACCACCAAGGAATTTTTTAGGATTCCGAATGATATGATTGCGTTTGTTGAAGGCCGCAGTAGTATTGGCCGCATTGGTTTGTTTGTACAAAACGCTGGCTGGGTAGATCCTGGCTTTGAAGGGAAAATTACATTGGAATTGTACAATGCAAATTCACTCCCCATTAAGCTGCAAGCTGATCGGCGTATTTGCCAAATGGTTTTCTACCGAATGCAACAACCATCAGAACGACCCTACCAAGGAAAGTACAAAGGCCAAGCACAAGCTGTTGGAAGCAGAGTGTTTAAGGATGCTGAAGCTACATTGAAAGATGCACCCATGCAACCCACTAAAACACACAGTGGGTTGCCGCAGTAAGAATTGGTTGTTTCTGTCATCTGTTCTTATTAATGTAAAAGTAAAAAAAATTATTCAACTGCAGTAATGACTCTCCCCACAAGTGTTGCTGTACGTTCCAGTTTGGCCACAACATCGTCTTCCCTAGTGGTGTCTTCAAGTCGACCAAAGTCTAATGCAAGTTTTCTTATGCCAATTCCTGTGTGCAACACTTTCAAAAGATCCTTGTTAGTTGCAACAAACTCTTCATGAGGCATTTCAGATGTTAGTTCTTGAATTCGACCAAGATAATCAAACACACCAATCTCGTAAAAACTGTCTGTCACTGTCCCACATCCACCACCTACAAATTCTCCTGGCTGAGGCATATATGTTTCTTGTTCCTCAACATCTACTTTTCTGCCATACAAATCTATAGTTACCATTGTTTCATCATCTCCATGTTATTGTTTTTGTTAAGCAGCTACAGCTGCTTCGTTTCGATAAAATGCTTCTATCTCCTCATCCCAGTCTTCGCCACAAATCATTCTGATTGTTTTTTCTTCACCAAACAAAAACTCGTCTGGAACTAGACCATCCATTATTTTGTGCAGGAATTCATGAAGTACAGTGACACTGAAAATTTCTATAAACTCGTCTTCTTTAGCGTAGTCACTAGCAAGTTCTTGTATGTTGATCATGATAATGCCATCTTCATACATACCATAATCTGAATTTTTCATTATTCCCACTGTGCCTGTAATCTCATCAGTAATCACAAGCACGAGTTTTTCTTCATCCATTGTTAACCACACCTAGGTAAATCCTCTCGCGGATCTGCAACTAACCAAATGCTTTCAGGAATTACATCCTCATCAATTGGTTCAATCATGTCCTCCATGTCCATTGCTTCCATCATTTTCTTCTCCTCCATGTTTTTTGTTGTATGTTTTCATATCGACGGCACAACCTCGTTCCCCCAGATTACCTAACCAATAATTGTGCGAACACACAATCAGGTCGGGGTGGGCCAGTCGACCAGTTCTGCTAAACTGGGGAGGCTCACTCTCCGCAACGCAGTTGCGGAGTATACTCAGAGAAACGAGTATGCCACTTTTTGTCATTTTACACAAAGTCTTCATACAGAGAAAAGGGACTAGCTTGATCTGACCTTTCGACAAGGTCTTCCCTTATTCTCCTTTCTTCCTCCAATGGATTATAGGTTATTGTCATTTGTATCACATTTTGATAGAGCGCTGCCTGCAGTTCATTGTTAATGCTGAAATAGGGCTGCAAAAATAGCTTATGAAGTCAAAATATATCTTTGAACTAAGCTAAAAAAAAACATCAAACAACGAACTGCGTAGCTTACGCAGTATATTGTTTACTCTGGCCCGATAAGAGTGATCCAACTAAAGAAATTCGACTTGTACTAATTCTCTTATCGATTTTACATTCCATAAAAAAAGGGGAAGGCATAGAACTATATAAAACTTTCGTTTTTGTGGTAACTACAGAGTGACGAATTATGGCGTAGCAAGGCTGTATCAATCAATAACTCCAGCATATTCTTCCAAGTACTCCCTATAACCATCCACGCTCTTTGAAATTTTTTGGTATAAACCATGCATTTGTTTTGCATGGGGTTTCCCTTGTAATACTTCAGCCCATCCCTCTCCATGCTTCTTAACATCATCCAGGTTCACACAATGCTGTGCAATACGTATGTACGGCCATAAGTGAGATTTTTGGTAAGGAGAAAAACCAGGAGAGATTGCTTCTCTGCCAAGCATCACCCCATATACCCTGCAAAGATCCTCAGGTTTTTCCACAATATCTGCAAGGACAAGACACTTTTCAGTTTGAATAGTTTCATCTCCAACAGCTTTAAGACCCCTATAACGGCATTCCCGTTCCGCTACCTCATGTGCATCAGCAGACACAGAAACATAATGTTCTCCTACTTCTGCACCAGGTTTAACTAAGTATATAGAGAATTTATTCCAAAAATCTGAAGTCGCAAAATACGTTTGTTGAGGATGTGAATCTTCAAGTTCTGCAAGTACCACCCCTTTCTCAACCAAGCCAAGAACATACTTTTGCACAACCCCTAGAGAAAACCAGTTCCCCCTATAATTTTCATGCTCAGAAGGATCATCAACTAATGATTGCATTGTTTCATCTAGTGCAACAAAGAATGCCCGTTTAGATTCAAATGACTGGAACTCAGTAAGCTTTTGTGATACTTTTGGCTGACTAGCACAAGAGAGTACCAGTGTTGTAGCTAAAGAAGCAAGTAGTTTACGCATGTGAAAGAATAAGATTATTTTTTTTATAAAACTTTATAGTAAGTGGTACTACACAAATCACTCTATTCCAAACAACCTTCAGGGAAATAATTAAACGCATGATCTTTAAAGAGAGGAAATGATTCAAAATCTGAGATTATGTCATTAAATTTTCCCCGAATATCAACAAATATTTTCTGAAATTCCTCTGCTGTCTTAGTTTCTATTTCCATACCAATACGCCACCTACCAACATGCTTTACAATAAAAGTGATGTTAGGGATGGTGCGCAAGTACGAAAGCAGTTTTTTTTCTTGTTCAAGATCCAATCGTTTAATACCAAGAAAAAGCATGTGACATTGATAGCCCATTGCAGTAACATGAACAAAAAGCCGGAAGCCAAGCAATATCTTCTTTTTTCGCAAGTTCTGTATCCTCTTTTTCACTGTGTTTGCTGAGCACTTGAGTTGTTTTCCCAGTTCAAGATTACTTACCCACGCGTTTTTTGCAAGCACTTTGATAATTCCCTTATCTAGCTTATCAAGAACAACATGATGATTTTGTTTCATTTCATGGAAAAATTCCTTACGGTTTGCAATGTTTTGCCGAGGAAGAATATACGATCGCTCCTGATCGCCCACATCAACGTAGATAAGAACTTCATAATCAAGTATAGCAGCACCGTATTTTGAAATAATATCCTCAAAGATTTTATTGAAGGCAAAGGTATCTTCACAGACAAAGTTCATAACAAGATCCCAATTACCACCACCTTCCCCAAGCCAGAGAATGTGTTTGTGATGCGAAAGGTACTGCAGCAATGCATCTTTTTTCTCTTGTGTAATATCCAGGAGACGAAATGCAACCCTGTACCATTTAAAGCCAACAACTACACTGTCAAATACCCCAACTGCACGATATATCACACCATGTTCCTGCATGCGACGTATACGATACTCAACTGTCTGTCGTGAGAGCTGTACATGGCGTGCTAGCTCAGTTATTGGCATTCTCGCATCCATGTCCAACGCAGCGATTATACGCTTATCCTTTAAATCTAGCTTGGGGATTTTAACCATTTTTAGTATTTTAATGCCTTTTTCTATATAAATATTGCGAATATGCAAAAAAATAGCTAAAAAGTTTATCATATTATAATAAGTTACTACTATCTAATTAGAAATATAGATCAAAAAAGAGGTGTTTGAGATGACAACAGCATACAATTACAGAGCTGAAAGAGACATGGAAAAAAGAGGACTACCCATTCAAATGTTGCTTATTGCTGGGATCGTTCTTCTTATTTTCATACTTTAGAAGAGGCATAGCATGAAACATATCATACTTGCAGGTCACTTTGACATTGGAGAGAATGTAACTGACAAGCAAAAAAGGACAATAGAAGACGCAGTCAAACTAGAAGGAGAGCTGGGGATCTTAGTTGGAGATGTAGGTGTAGCTGAAAAAATTGGAGCCTACCTAAAAGGGGGTATTGCAGGAGTTAGAGACACCTACTTAGACAGAATTGTTGATTGTGAAACTGCATGTGTTATGGCACAACTGCCAAAAGAAGACGAAATTTTGTCAGTTATTGATACAGCTGCTTATGAAAAAATGGCTGCAATATTACGAGAGGAAGCGCCAGAGATTGCTGAAGTTTTAACAAGAGTTGACATAGATACAAAAAACCCCGAATACGTAGGAATACGTGAAGAACTTCAAAGAATTGTAAGGGAAAAAATTGTACCTGAACTAATTGAGGATAGAATACAATTGTATGGACTAGATCCTGCAGATGTTACAGTGTACTCTGAAAGGAGCTTAAGAAACAGAGTTGCACATAGAGTTAGAAAGAGAGCAGGAAGAGGCCAAGGATCATGGAGACATCTTCCAGGGTTTTACCAAGAAGGTAAAAGTACCTACATAGTTCCCTTGCCAGAAGATTTGGAGATGGAACTTGCCATGGACGAGGAAACACTTACTGAACGAGCTGAACGAACAGGACATGCATTCAACTACCCAACCTACAGAGTTGTAAATAGACGTGGAGTTCCTGTATGCAGAGGAATCATGCTTGCACTCTTTGAAAAAGTAGCTACTGAAGGCTATGAAAAAATCACACAATTGTACGATGCAAAACATAGAGATGCAATAGTAAAAGCACAAGCAATTTTCCAAGCAATAGCTGGAAAGCTGCCACAAACAAAAGAAAGACGTGTTACATTTGAGAACACGTTTTACTGAAAAGGTGAGAGAGAATGAAAATAGCAGAACATGGAAAAGCAGTACTGGCATACCTAGCAGATGTTAATCCCACAATAAAAGAAATTCTTCAGAACAAAAAAGACATGAAAGTGTCTGATGAGGAATTTGTAGCTACTACTAATGCAGTCTGTGCTCTAGACGATGTTTCTGAAGTGTACATTGTTATGGGAACAATAGATGGTTTCTGGTTTCGTACAAGAGAGGCAAACCCACTGTATAAACCATCATTGGGGTTGTTTCTTAAAGGTCCTGAAGTATTAGAAAAACATGTGTATAGAGCTGGGTGTAATGGAACGTTTGTATCAGGAGATGATGCTCTATTTACCTGTCCACACACAGGAGAAACAGCCAAGTATGACCCTTCAACCTATATAGATCATTACTCATTTGGCGCTACACCAACAAACGACAGCTCTTTTGTCATTGAATTAGACAGAAGTGTAAACCATGTTTCACCTAAGATCGTCGAAAGATGTGCTGAGCGTGGACTTACTGTTAAACCTGGCTTTGACGAGCCACTGTTAGAAAAACTTATGACAGAACCATATACTAATATGGTGTTGCCAGACCAGTACTATCCATCAGATATACATCCATTTCCTTTTGCACATGCCTGGCAGATAAAATAATTTTTCTTTTTCTCAACAAAAAAAGTTGAAGAAAGCAACTATTTTAACAAGCAGACATCCTTCAAACCAGCAAAATCAGTATCTTTTGTCAATACCTTTGCCCCTGTTTCTCTAGCAGTAAGAAGAATAAAAGTATCAATAAAACTAATCTTTTTCTTTTGTTTTCTCAGATGAGAATATAACTCACCAACCCTTACGCAAAACTCAAAACTTGGCGTATAGAATATGGATAAAGACCTGAGTATTTTTTTAGCTTCCGTGAAATCAAGACCCCTTTTTTTGAAATAATTAACAAGTTCCGCCACACAAAGCACATTAGTTGATACTTTTGCATTTTTATCATCCACAATAGCTTTTACCTTACCACCTAATTTCCCACCTTTAAAGTACTCCACCCATGCAGAAGTATCAATCATATAATGATCCATCTTTTTCAGTCCTAAATTTAATCCTATCTTCTTTTGTGAATTCCCCTAGTTGAGGGAACATTCCAAATCCATTTTTTTTTAATTTTTGAACATTAATTTTAACTGCCTGGTTTTCTGTAAGCCCTTGTTCTTCTACAATTGCCCGAGGTATAGTAACTACCAAAGAACCTCCAATTTTCCTTGTTTTAGTTATAGTTTCCATATATAACTAATAGTATAACTTTGTTATATATAAAGTTTTCCTTATTTTAATTATCTCAGAATAAGATAGCCATTTTTCAACAACTTTATAAAATAAACACGCCTAATTCCCCACATGTCACTAACTAGAAGCATTGAGAAGGCAAAAGATGCATACAAAAACAAGGATGTGAAGGCAACTATTGCTGCTCACAGCCATGGTGGCCATGGCCATGCTGAAAAGCATTTTGGCGGCAAGTACATCAAAAGCGTGGTGTATGGTGGTCTTGATGGGATAATCACGACTTTCGCAGTTGTTTCTGGGGTTGCAGGGGCAAAACTCTCGACTGGAATCCTCCTTATTCTTGGCTTTGCAAACCTATTTGCAGATGGTATTTCAATGGCCTTTGGCGATTTCCTTTCAACCAAAGCAGAACAAGAATACCACAAAGCAGAACGAAAACGAGAAGAATGGGAAGTAGACAACCACATAGAAGGCGAACGTCAAGAGATGGTAGAAATTTACATGCAACGTGGCCTTTCAAAAGCAGATGCAAAAAAAGTTGTGCAGATTATTTCAAAAAACAAAAAAACATTTGTTGATATTATGATGCTTGAAGAATTAGGCATTGTTGAAGATACTGAATCACCCATTAAGAACGCATTTGCAACCTTTTTCTCATTTGCAATCTTTGGTGTTGTCCCATTAATAACTTATGTACTTGCACACTTTTCAATTATTGCAGCAGTAAACCAATTCCTTGTTGCCTGCATGCTCACTGGCGTTGCACTGTTTTCACTTGGTGCAGTAAAAACTCGAGTAACAGAGCAAAACTTTGTAATTGCAGGAATTGAAATGTTAATTATTGGAGGACTCGCAGCTGCAGTTGCGTATGGCATTGGACATGCATTAAGCGGTCTCGCTTAGATAAGGAGGGCATACAAAAATAGGCATTGCAGCGGAGCATGACCGCTCACATCCGTTCGCGGAAATAAACGGAAAATAACCTGCATGAATCGGTTATTTTCCTAACCAACTCCAAGGCAGCAATGCCTAAAAAAGAGGAACAATGGTAGAAGAAAAAAGTAGCGTTGTAGTAATGTTTGCAATACTAGCAATCATTGGAATCACCATCATAGTTATGAACGGCGGAGATATCGGCCACACTGACACCATAGAAAAGGATCTTGATGAGATGTACAAAGCCATTGAACCTAATGCTGTACAGAAAGTATTTGAAAAAGGGTTTACCAGAAAAAATCAGTATGCTGATGATGGACCAAAACCATAACTCCAACTGTCATTAGGCACAGCAAGGTATGATTCATCAACTTTATATGATGATTCTTGCACATACGTCTGCTTTTTCTCTTCAATTTCTTTTACATCTTCACTTAAGAATTCTGCAATATTTGAATTCCATCCACAATTACACCCAACCATCCCCTTGATATTATCAACGTGAAATGCTTCATCATACTTCACACCTGGCTGTGATTTCTTTTGTTTCTTTTTACCTGCGCTGACTCCAGCCAATTTATCTGACAAGCCACCATCATCTTCAATAAAATGTACTTGAAAGCGATCTCCTGGCTTGTGATCTTTAGCATGTTTTTCAGCAGCAAGACGAAGTGCTTGCTTCACAATCTCGTTTTCTACTGCTTCTTCCACCGTATCTGGATGTTGATAAAAGTGCATGTTGTTTATAGAGACCCCACCTTTTATAAAGTATTAGTCTTTTCCTGTTAAGATGGTAGAACAGATTAGATTTCCAGCACCTAAAATCCACATAGTTATTTGTGTTAATGACCGTTCGTGTTGCCAAGATTCCGGCGATGAGATGCCAAGTTGTGCTCCACGCATAACCAAAAAACACGTCAAGGAAGTCAAACAATGGATTATGCAACAAGGACTTACTGGACAAATTTACTGCACTGCTGCACAATGCCTTGGATTTTGCAATGCAGAAGGAAGTGTTGCATGTATTTATCCTAGTGGTAGATTCTTCAAGGATATTCAAGGCACTAAGGACATCATAAAAATAATTAAAGAAGAAATTAAAGAATTACAATAAACCCAGTGTTCTCAGATGCTCGCGTGATAAATAATCTGGGCGGCGAATAAGTTCTGGACGACGAAAAATACTAAACCTAAGTGTTATGTCAACGATTTCATCCAAATTTGTTTGGTGCCCTTCTGAAATAAAAATTGGGCGTGTAGCTTGCCTTGTCCTAAGAGCATAACAAAATTGCTGTCCTTTGCCTTCAAACTCTCCAACATACACCACTGGAACCAAAGACCCTTCTTCTTCCCCTAACCCCTCATAGTAGCGATTACGGGGACTCTTTGCAATACCAAAGGTAGGAACTCCAAATTCTTCCCCAAAACGACAGCCAGTTATATCATCAAAATGAGATCCATTGCCATCAATAGCAACAACAGCCAAGGGATCAGAAACTTGAGCCATGACACCTTCAAATCCTTCACGCTCACGACCATACAAATTCCCAGGTTCATACGGTAAAGGAGGGCCATACCTATGTAATTTGAAATCCACCACAGGAATACGGCCCTTTTGAACAACAATGTTCTTAGGATCAAAGATTGCAAGGCAGGCTACTGCGGTCTGACCATCAGTAGAATAACTTACATCAAACCCAGCAACAAAACCTTCATCCATGCAAGATAGTATAATACATTACCATTTAATGATTTCCCTCAAGCCTCACACCAACACATAAAAATTTATAAATACCCAATTTCTTGACCAGTACACCACACAAAGGGGGTCA
This sequence comes from uncultured Methanosarcinales archaeon, assembly GCA_964343705.1. Classification (GTDB taxonomy): domain Archaea; phylum Nanobdellota; class Nanobdellia; order Woesearchaeales; family UBA12501; genus JAUSFM01. The sequence goes on along the minus strand of CAYFJX010000003.1, from coordinate 40,825 downwards.
TACAAATGGAATCTACTTTTATAACCAAACTAAACACTGACATGGAAGCAAAATCCTTACTAAAACACCCATTCTACCAAGCATGGAACAACGGCAAATTACCAAGAAACGCATTAGTGGAATATGCAAAACAATATTACCACTTCACAGAACATTTTCCCCGCTTTGTCGCAGCAGTCTTTGCAAACTGTACAGATGTAAAAACACGAAGGATAATGATTCACAATCTTATTGAAGAAGAACTAGGAGATTTCAACAAGGAACGACCACATGCTGAGCAATGGATTGGCTTTTGCGAGGCACTTGGACTCAGCAGAGAAGAAGTTACCAAGTCAGATCAATGGGAAAAAACAGAAGCAATGCTAAAAACATTTGAAGAAATTAGCAAGAATGATTTTCTCAAAGGTGTTGCATGCCTTATGGCATATGAAGCGCAAGTTTCAGATATTGCAATAACAAAAAAGAAAGGATTGCTTGAATGGTACAATTTTAGTGAAGGGCCAGGTGTTGAATTCTTTGACACACACGCTGTTGCTGACATTGAACATAGCAAGGTGTGGAAAAACATCCTTGCAGAAGCTGGCATGAGTGAAGAAAAACAGCAGGAAGTTCAAAAAGCATTTAATGAAAGTCTTGATGCACAATGGGCTTTCTTAGATGGCATAACTGATAAGTGCCCATTAGAACAATGCGCGTGTGAATAAACAGAGGTACCAACCATGGAATGGCAAACACACAAACTTGATTTCAGCAAGACACTTATTATGGGAGTTCTTAATGTCACTCCAGACTCTTTTTCTGATGGAGGAAAATTTATTGATATTGACAAGGCTGTGGCGCATGCAAAAAAAATGGTTGAAAACGGTGCTGACATAATTGACGTTGGTGGTGAGTCGAGCAGGCCAGGCTCTGATCCTGTTGATGAAAAAGAAGAGCTTAAACGAATAAAACCAGTCATAAAAAAATTAGCAAAAGAACTCAAAGTGCCTATTTCTGTAGACAGTTACAAACCACGCGTTGTTGAAGAAGCACTTGCAGCAGGAGCAAGCATGATTAACGACATTAATGGACTGCGAGATGAACAAATGTTTGCCATTGCAGTACAACACCAAGTCCCCGTCATCATTATGCATATGCAGGGAACACCCAAGACCATGCAAGAAAATCCAAGTTATGGTGATGCTGTACGTGAAATAAAAGGTTTTTTTAGCAAACAAGTACGAGATGCGCGAGACGCAGGATTACAACACCTTATACTTGATCCTGGCATTGGGTTTGGGAAAAAACTTGAGCACAATCTACAAATTCTTAAAAGACTCAAAGAGTTTAAGGAACTTAATTGCCCTGTCTTGATTGGTACCTCCAGAAAATCATTTCTTGGTGAGATCACTGGTATGCCTGTGAATAAACGATTGGAGGGCACCCTTGTTTCAAACGCTGTTGCTATACTGAATGGTGCAGGCATTATTCGAGTCCATGACATTCCAGAATGCAAACAAGTAGTACAAATTGTTGATGCAATACGAGGTGCGTAATGGACAAGCTCAGCATTAAAGGAGCCCGGTTCCTTGCCCATATAGGAGAAAGTGCTCAAGAACGAAGTGCAAAACAAGAAATTCTTGTAGATGTTGACATGTTTTTAGACACAAGACAGGCTGCTACATCAGAAGAACTTGCTGACACTGTAGACTACGCCAATGTGCACAAAGATATACAAAATATTATAGAAGGTAAAGCATACAAACTACTTGAAACCCTTGCCCAAGATCTTGCTAAAATAATTCTACAAACAGTTCGTGTGCAAACTACCACTGTGCGAATTAAGAAACCACAAGCACTTGCTGACAGAAATGTACAATACACAGCCATTGAAATAACACGGCAAAATGACTAAGGCTTATATTGGACTGGGATCAAACATTGGGAACAAAAAAGACAATATTTTACGAGCTTTATTTCTACTGAAGGAACATGAAGAAATAGAAGTGACTAAAGTGTCCACTCTTATTGAAACTGACCCTGTTGATTACTTAGAACAGGACAAATTCTTTAATGGTGCTTTAGAGTTAGAGACTGAGTTAGGTGCTCGAGAGTTATTGGTTGTTTTGCAAAAGATTGAAAACGACATGGGTAGAATTCGAGGTATTCCTAATGGTCCACGATTGATTGATTTGGATTTGTTGTTCTTTGGTTCTGAAGTGATCAATGAAAATGACTTAATTGTCCCACACCCACGCTTACACGAAAGAGGCTTTGTAGTGGAACCATTGAAGGAAATCTGCCCCAATTTTGAGCATCCTGTGCTGAAGGTGCCGATTCATAAGATTGTTCCTGTCAAATAGAATGCAATTCTTTTCTCAATTTTTTCAGATTTTTTTCTAAATCTTTGTAGTCTTTTGCTCTTTCCAGCAAGCAAACAAGAACAATATTGGGCTGTATAACAATATAAATTAATCGATATTCTTTTGATTCTAAGGTTAAACGAACCCTAAAAACACGAGAAAAACGTTTTGAACGAATTTTTTTATAACGAAAAGGGTTCTGTCTTACGAGCTCTATTTTTTCATGAATTAGTTTCCTGGATTTTTTGTCAACCCCATTGATTTGTTCCAAGAAAAGTTTAAAAGTTTTGATATTAAATTTCATTTTAGCAAAGCTTCATTTAATTCTTCTTCAGAAACAAAATCTTTTTTCTTGAGAGAAAGAGTGATGATTTCATCAATAAGTGCTATTTCCTCATCAAAGAAAGTCTCATCGTAATCATTTTTTTCAAAAAGCTTTTCCCGCAGGCTATCAGCTGCCAAGTCTTGTATGTTTCTATACCCATATGCTTCAACATAGCTTTCAGCTGCTTTAATCAATTTTTCTGGGAGTTTGAGATTTATTTGTTTCAATGCCATAGGTAGCTTTAGGTACCCTTAGATATTTAAATGTTTTGTTTTTGAAAATTACAATCAAGAAACCAGTTATTCGAATTCCGCATCACGCATCTTGAAATCCCTTCGTTCTTCTCCCAACATAGCCTCAATTCGATCTAATTCGTCCTTAGGCCCAGGCCATTTACCAAAGAAATCCATCAGTGATTTCTTGCTTTTTTCAGGTGCCATACAAACCCCCCAAGTGCCCACCCATTTAATACTTTTGTACCCCCTACAAGTAGTGAATAATAGAAAGGCTTAAATATGAGTACTACCTAATCTCACCTAAGAGTATAGGTTTTACTATGAAAGCTGAGAAGAGACAATATAGAAGGCCGTGGCCTAAAGGTGTAGAGACACGAATAACTAAAGATAGTCCTGCACATGTTGATGGCCTGGAAGAAGCGGTTGATATCTGCCTTCCTGAAGGCACACCTATTTCTGCTGCAGCAGATGGCCTGGTTTTCTCTGTTAAAGATGATTCATATGAAGGAGGCATGGATGAAAAATATAGACTTGATAGTGTAGGTGAACAAAAGTTTACCAATGAAATAATTATTCTACATCCAAATGCTGATCAAACACGATTTATAGAATTTACACAATATGCCCATAATAAGGGCGGTAGTGCATACGTAAAACCAGGCGATATTGTGCACGCAGGACAACACATTACTGATGTGGGTAGTACTGGTTATTCCTCAGAACCACACCTACATTTCATGGTAGGAAAACTTGAGAAAGCAAACACACCATCAGGCATACAATCACTAGAGGTTGAATTTGTAGAATGACAGAACTAGAAACATTTCCTTCGGCAATACCAGGAAGACATTATGAAGAAATCGATTTGGATCCTGAAGCAGGAGGAATCATTGGTGAAGGTGGAGAGTCACTTGTTTACCTAGTAAAAGCTATTGAAGCTGGTGAAGAAGTAGGTAAATTTGCATTAAAGCAGTGTACTGAACGAAAACAAAGTGGGTCAAGCAGTGGATGGAGCATAATTAGAAGATTTAAAAGACAATCAGAGTTTATGGACGCACTAAAACATCCGAACATTGTTGACTTTGTTGAACTTGTTGAAACCGAAGGCAGGTATGTTAACCCACACCTTGTTATGGAATATGTTGAAGGACAAGACCTTGGAGAGAGACTCAAACAAGGCCATCTTAAACCTGAAGAATTTACTTCTATTGCACAACAAGTTATTGCCGCAATTTCACATGCTCATTCTCAAACAAACGCTGCTGGAGAAAGAAGCTCCATTATCCATCGTGACCTAAAACCAGCACAAGTAATGATACAGCCAGACGGATTAGTTAAACTACTTGACTTTGGAGCAGGAAAACAACTCGGAGACCAAACACAATACACAGTAGTAAGTACAGGCGGAGCAACATATGATTACGCAGCACCAGAACACTTTGGAATATTCGAACACAGCACAGCAACCGACGTCTATGGAATGGGTCTTTTATTGTATGAAATGATAACAGGCAAACCCATGCCACGAGGAGATGATCACAAACACACACTTAATTCTGCAAAACTTGGGCGGTACAGAGATATAATTGCAATGGCAACACAGCATGAACCAGAAAATAGAGCAACACTAGAGCAAGTTGCAAGTGTGATTAATGATAGAACGTATGAGTTAGAATCATTTCAGCCAGACCCAGAAGGAGAAATGGATCCTTACTCACTTGTTCGTGCGTTTGAACGTGAAGGATCTGATGGAAAGTATTTTGACTGGGAAGGACATGATGATCCAGCAACTGGAAGACAAAGAGTGGTTTTAATGTTAGGACGTAAAGGTGGCCACCAATACCAGTTTGGATCGCAAATATTTACAGAGGGAAAACAACCTCGCCAATTTGTATTCACCTACGCAGGAGATAAAACATTTAGACTGCCGCCAGGAGATGATGAAGATATTGCTTTTGAAGAGATTCTAGCAGCACATGAAACACATATTGCAACACAAGTGCCAGCAAAAATAGAAGAGAAAGAAACAGCACTGGTAGTGATCCCTAAAGGAGTTCCAGAAAGGTATGCTGCTTCAGGTTTTAATAGAGGACTAACTAAAGGCCTAGGCTTTGCAGGTTTTCTTAGTGTTGGACTTGCAGGAGCTGCAGGAGGAGCTGCTATGGGGTATGCTTTTTTAGCAGGCAATCCAGTAACTGCTGTCCTTGGAATAATTATAGGCGGAATACTCGGAGGAACATTCGGAGCTGCAGGAGGAGCTTATACAGGAATTACCATTGCTAATGCGCCAAGCAAGGCACTAGAAATGCTCTATGGAAGAAAAGAAACAAGGGCACTTGCAGAACCTGATGAGAGTCTTCACACACCTGGATTTATTGAAACAGCACTTAAAGGAAAATTTTACAGTGAAATACAAGCATTTCGAGCAGAACATGACACAGAACTAGCTCGTTCTGATGAAGAAGGATTTAATCTTGAAATTGTACTCGATAATATGGAACGTCTCTACGGAGAAAAAGCACGTCGAGTCTTTGCACACAACTATGCACATAAAGTATTACAAAAAGAAAATATTGTTGCTAGCCACATTACTATGGAATGGGTTAGAGAATGTGAGGCACATGGTTTTGTTAATCCTCCAGATAAAACAACCTATCAAGAGATTGTCAAAGTTGCAGAGCATGCTCTTGGCAAAGCAGAAGAGAAAATGCAAAAGTCTCGCTTTAAAGGAAGAAAAGCAAAAAAGGAAGCAGAACTATTAGAAAACATTTGTCTTGGACTTCTTAGCAGAGGAGCATTAAGCGAACTTGCTGAAATACGAGAAAGACAATTCGATTACCAGCGATTAGATCTAACTAGTTCAATGGTAAGTAAAACTTCAAATGCACTGGAAGTTCTCATTGGTAAAAAAACATTGGACCAAATTGATGAAGTAGTACATGATATCCTTATATCTAAACATCATGATTTGTATGGACAAAATCCAAATGAGAGAGACGTGCAACAATACGCAGCAGCATGCCGAGCATTTGGATTAGAACCAAACCTAGAAAAGTGTGAGAGAGCATTAGTGCCTGCACCAGTTGATCAAGCACAGGACATTGCAGCGTATCAAAATAATGTGCATAAGCCTGAGTTTGCCAGTATGGAACGCCTAGGTGTTGTACAATATTTACAAGGAGTGCAAAAAGAGCATGGCACTGAATACCGACAAGAACTTGCACGAGCATACGCAGCAGAAAAACTAGAAACTGGAGAGTATGATAAAGTTATTGAAGTTATACAATACTCACTAGACAGACCAGGAAGAGAAACAAAAGAGATGCCGCCTTTTCAGCAAGCAGTCCATGTAGGTATAAAAACAAGGGAAGAAGCACCACTCATTGAAGAACTTCTGTATGGATTGTTAAATAAAGGAGCATGGGGAGAACTGTATGATGTATTAACCGTAAGAGAACCAGGAGAAGTTGTGTACCGTGATGATAATTTCTGGGAAAAAGTAATGACAAAAAAAGGATTTGCACAATTTGAAGCAAGAGGTAAAGAAATACTTGAAGAAATGATATCCCACCTAGAAAATGCCTCACTAGATGAGATAAATGCCTATCAAAAAGCATGTGGAGAGGCATTCTTTTACCAAAATGGATCAGGAGCAGCTGGCTTAGAGAAACACAGACGAATCATAGAAAAATGAAACATAAACTATCAATAACAATGGATGAGGAAACAATAATTAAAATACGCGAAGCTATACGCGAAGGTAGTTTCCGAAATAAGAGCCATGCTATTGAATATGCTGTCAAGAGATTATTGGAGAAAGAAAATGAGTGATGATAGTCAAAGATTTATAGATAGATTCTTAGCAAAGAGCCGTCTAAAAAGAACAGGAGACTTGTTTGCAGAGAGCCCTCCTGAAGAGGTTGATTTTAGTGATCATCCTGCTGTTGAATTACAAGGATTACATGACATAATATTTAGTATTGCACGAGGAAGGCTTTATCTTGACGAACCAAGATTCCATTATTTAGGAAAAACACCTGGAGTTGAAGCATGAAAACAATACCCCTACAGGAACTTGTACATGGACAGTTTTGGCAACTACGCGGCTTGCAACAAGCAGTTGATAATCCAGATTACGCAGTTGGTGTTGATGATGTTGATGCACACGCATTGAATGAATTAAATTTTGACACATTTGTAAAAGAAAAAGAACTTGCTGAAGCAGGAGTCCTAAAAGGACCTGGAGCAAAATCATTAGATGAGCAAATGGAAGAAAACCGGCAAAAGTATGTAACTGGAACACTTCCTGTACTTCGAGGACCTGTTTCAAGAGAATTTCTAGAAACTTTGCATGAAGCATGCAAATATTTCCTTGACCATGCAACTGAATTTAAAACCTATGACTCGGCTGCCGTTCAGGTTGATAGTATTGAAATAAAACTTCCTTACTTTGACCATTTTATGCCTGAAGGAGACACGCAATTCCCCTGGCTAAATGATGATTCAGGTGAGGGTATTCATTTCAGAGGTAAACTTGGCGAGCAAGGGTATGAAATAATCCTAACAACAAATAGAGATGCAATCTATAATATGCTTAGCAGTGTAGGTGGCACTCTTGAGGATCTTGACCATATGAAAGCAACAATACCCTTTGCATTTCAGCTAAAAACATATGAACCTCAAGGAGTTCCACTAAGCGATGTTTTTATTGCTGGCTATGACGACGATCCCCTTGTAAAGGACCTTATGCATTTGCAGCGTTCTATAACAGAGTATTGTATGGAGCAAGAACAGAGAGCAGAATAATTAACATCCACTGCAAGGCTTTTCAGGTTTGTAGAAGTCTAATTCTTCGTCTTTTTCATTAACAAATACTTTTATGCCTTGAAGCTCACCCACAGGTGTTTTCTTTTTTTCTTCATACTTTTTTTGTCGTTCTGCAGCTAGATCCTTAGTTCCTTTGCCAGATAATCCAGTGATAGGAGTTCTTTTCAAATAACCATCAGATGTAAACTCCTTCCCTGACGTTGCAAGTTCTTGGAATTTGGGAAAGTCAATCCAGGTCATCCACTTGTCATCTTGTTTGTATTTCTTTTTTGCAAGCATGACGACGCGTGAAGCTATGTGTTCTGAAACAATCTCATAGTCAGGCAGGTGCTCAAGTAATTGCTTGGAGAATTCAATAACTTCTTCATGCATTGGCATGTTTTCACGTTTCAAACGCTCGACTGAAGCACCAATGTACATGTATGCTTTAATTTCTAAAAAGTCAGGGTCGCCTTTCATAATAAGTTTTGCGTAGTTTTCTGGCTCTACATCATTCATTCCTTTGATGACTGTGCAACGAATGCATGTTCTGTATTTTTTCTGAGCAAGGTATTCAAGACTTTCATTTAATCGTTCCCAGTAGTCAGCAAAAAGTGGAACATCAATTTCTTTGAGTAGTTCTTTGTTTGGTGCATCAAGACTAATGTATAATTGCGTGATTGGTTTTAAGTCTCTGATTGCTTCTGGATATTGAGCGTTTGTAACTATAAATGTTGATATTCCTTCTGCATGAAACAGGTCAAGCAGTTCATTCATTCGTGGATACATGATTGGTTCGCCAGTTAATGATAGTGCAACGTGTTTGATGTCAAGTGAGCGAACATACGCTCCAGGGTTTTCCACTACTTTTTCATGGCCTTTGAATCCAATAAGCAGTTTGTGGTGTGCTTTCTTACTTTCTTCAAGAATCATCTTGGGGTCATCAACACCCCATTTCCAATCTTTTGAAACTGGAGCTTTGTAGCCACGCCAACAGAATTTACAGCGATTTGCACAACTGATACTAGTAGTCATCTGCATGCATTGATTGCTCATGATGCCATAGAACTTAAGTTTGTAACAGCCACCCTCTCCCCTGACCATTTTCTTGGTCCAGCCACAAGTCTTTACAGCGCTGTGATCTCCAATAACACGGTACTGTTGTTTTTCTAATTCCTTGCGTGCTTCGTTGCTTAACATGTGCAGGAAGAGAAATCAAGAGGTTATAAAGCTTATGTTTAGCATATTTAAGAACACTTACACACATCACAATTCTTTGATATTGAAGAGTCATGTTTTCTGTGGAGGTCACAGACCATCTTTGTTCCACGAATAGAAATGGTTAAGTCATACAAGTGTTTCATTGCATTGTTTTTATCTGCAAGTATTTTCTTTGCTGTTTCCTTTATTTTTGTGTCAATTTCTGATGATGATTTGAATTGTGTTGCTCGCTTTGATTTTTTATATTGAGAAATTGCTGCTTCTGTTACACCAAGGAGTCCTGCTGCTTCTTTTTGTGAGAGGCGGTGTTCTTCAACAAACACACGAGCAAGCTCTCTTCGAAGTGCAGGGATAATATACCACACTTCTATTTCTTGAGGCATTAGCTTAGTCATAGGTACTGTAAGCAGTGAGAAGTATTTAAGGTTTTGTGTTAAAAATTAGTTTCTTTGGTGCATTCCGTCTAGATGTTGTGCCACCTGTGTATCCAGTAAAGTTCTTAAGGGAAGATACCGGAGGGGTTTTTGCATCCCATACTTATCAAAATGTTCTCTAAAATCTTGAGTTTCATATGTTTTTCCAGCAGCTTCAATTAAAGCATCAAAAGGGTCTACTTCAGGAGGTAGTTTACTGTCAACAAGGTCACCTCCTGCTTGACCTCGAATTTTTTGACCAAGCATGTATGCTCGTGCTTCTGGTGTGTTTGCTTTGTACTTGCTTGGTTTTTCTGCCAGTAGTTTCTTAAAAAAACTGTAAGTTCCTTCTAGTTTTTCCAAGCTAGTTTCATAATCATCTAATTTAAACTGATACACTCCTGACTGACTAACCATGTTTATCTTTGTATCCACAGGAGGCATCTCAATTTCAACTTTTTCACCACGCAAGCCTTGCATAAATGCAGTGTGTGTTGATTCATCAAATACTCGCTCCATTTCTACCTCTGACATCTCATATCCTAATCTCTCGCCCACAGCAGCTGCTAGGCCAAGTTGGTAAGAAACTATTGGATGAACACCATCCTCAACACCATGAAATATGTATTTACCCTCTGAAGGAGATGCAAACCCAAGACCTTTTGCACAAGCTTCTAAACCCTTTGAAGAGCCAAGAATAACGTGCATTGCATCACGTCGCTCATAGGGAGGGTCTAATGGTTTCCACATAGTTCTTCTTTCAACTACATCAACAAGACCATCAACAAAACCAAGAAGGTATGCCATGTTATTGTCAAGACTTTCACGTTGTTGTACAGCAACGCTTTTTTCTGCTTCACGCCTGTTTACAATATCTTCCATACTTTTTGTCTCGTCAAAACCACTTACTGTAAATGTAGGTGATCGAGGTACATCGTTTGGATCAACATAGGTGTCAGGTTGTTCTGTAAGTTCAAGTAATGATTTTGGTCGAATGCCTGCACTACGTAATGATGATTTAAGTTGTTCAATTTGTTCCTCTGGCCAAGGCATGCCGTGGGTGTATGATTTTGTTGGTGTTTCCACAACTGGCACCTCAGGTAGTGTTGGTGCAAGAGCAAAATCTCTCGAGATGTAATCTATAGCTTCAAGTCTTGGCTGCTTTGCTGAAGATCCCATCTCATGCCCATGTTTATAGTGTTCATTCTCTTCAAGATCTTCTGGTCGGTCACCAGTAAGAAGTTTTCTGAATAATAAAAGAGGATTCATTGGTTCACCTATTTGTTTTCGTTGCCGCCATCAAAGTCAGGGTGTTTGGTGTATGATTTAAGAGTATCAAAGGGATCCGTTTTCTTCCCTTCTCCACCAAAGTTAATACTCCCCCCCTCTCCTAGCATGTCTTTGTATCCAACTGCATCACCAGTGTCAATTTCTTTGATTTCAGCAGGTGGACTTTTTGTTTTTTCATCATGAACACGCTTGCCTGCTTTGTACGCAGCTGCTTGTGCATAACGAGTAACTGTTCGTAGAATTTCAAGATCCGACATAAGACTTAGAGGATGTGAAAAGTCTTCCTTTGCCCCATAAGATCTAGTTTGGCATGGACCAAGCCTATCTTTTTTAGATGGGCCAGGCCAGGTTGGGCCTTCATAATTACGACTCTCACCTCGAAGTCCTGCCATAAAAGCTTCATGCATTGCAGCTGAGGTTGGTACTTCTGTTTGCTTAAGTGTGACACCATACTGGGTTGCTATTGCAACAGCAAAGCCGAGTTTGTAAGCAGTAAGGTTTGCCTCGTCAATTTCTTTTAACCCTAATTGTTCCATACCAGATCTTAATCGACTAAACCCACCACCATAGTGGCTAAGTGCATCTAGAGATACATCGCCTCTTGCTTTTAATTGCACTCCTTCACTGTATGCTTTTAGTCCTGCAACAGTGCTGATCATACTTTGTACATTTTTGAAACCAACTAGTTTTTCAAGAGCACCAAGCATTTGCTCAGCTGGGATTCTGTGTTCTTCTACAACTTCTGCTACACCATCAACAAATCCTTGTGCATAGACTACTGCGCCTTGTGGTTGTTCTGGTTTGATTGGTGTTAATTCTGCTGCTTTATACCTTCCCATCATCTCTTGGAGATTAAGGTCAGTAAGAGTATACCCTTCAGTTTCAAAACCCCTATCTTCAAGGGACTGAAAAGGAGGAATTGTTTCACGTATAATTTTTTTATCAAAAGCACCAGCGTAATCACCACCTTCAAGAAAATAGGGTTGCCTTCGAGGTAAAGTAGGTTGAAGGGCAAGAACAAGGGCATTTAGGTTTGCTGCTTCTTGTCGTTCAAGTTCAACAAAGAATGTCGCTGTTAGGAATGTTGTGCTGAATGGTTGTCCTGAACGTGCTAGATTTTTTCCAAGCTGGTAATCTCCTGCAAGTAGAACTGCAGGACCTCGTTCAGTGTGTGCTAATATTGTGCTAAATGGATGTATCATAAATAAGCCCTCCTCAGTCTAAATAAGTATGATTTTCTGCTATTTAAGCTTAACCCCTATATAAATCTTTCTATTTTTAACCATTAAAGAGTGGTAAATAAAGCATTTTAAGGTGTTCTAAGCAACAAACAATTATGGCAAGCATCAAAGACTTGGAGAAAGAAATAAACAAGCTCAAAGTCAGGAACAAGCGTGTAGAAGCTGATAAAGCGTGGGAAACAAGCACATTTCGGAGAGTGGTTATTGTGGTGCTCACTTATTTAGTCATTGTCATCTTCTTTCACTTTGCAAATCTGCCAAACCCCTGGGTAAATAGCATTGTACCTGCAATGGCATTTGTGTTATCAACACTAACAATACCCTTCTTTAAGAAAATGTGGCTAAGAAATAATTAGCAATGATTAAAAGTTTACACTTACATTTTGTTCAAAAACACAACATTTATATAATTTGTAAGTGTAAGATCTTACATGAGAATAGTCAAAAGAACATTAGGAAACAAAGAATATTACTACTTACACCATTCTATCAGAAAAAAAGACAAAATCATAACCAAAGAAAAATATTTAGGAAAAGAAATACCCCAAAACATAGAAGAAATACAAAAAAAATTCTTAGAAGAGTGTACGATTCCAGAATTAGTTGGCATTTTTGAAGAAATTAAGAAGAATTTCCAAAAAGAATGGAAAACCTATCCAGAATCAATGAAAGAAAAAGTAAGAAAACAGCTTGCAGTAGATTTTACCTACAACACCAATGCAATTGAAGGATCAACCATAAGCCTTGAAGAAACAAAAGAGCTACTTGAGCACCAAATCGCACCACATAAACCACTCAGAGATATAAAAGAAAGTGAGGCACATGCAAAACTGTTCCTCTCACTACATAAAAGAAAAGAAACCATAACAAACCAACTTCTTTTACATTGGCATCAAGAAGTATTTGGACAAACAAAACAAGACATTGCTGGTAAATTTAGAGAACACCCCATCCGCGTTGGAAACTATGTTGCACCTGATTGGCAAGATGTCAAAAAACTAATGAATATTCTTATGCATTTCTACCAAAAAAATAAAGCCAGGCATCCTGTTGAGCTTGCTGCACGCATGCATTACCAATTCGAAAAGATTCACCCTTTTAGTGATGGTAATGGTAGAATTGGAAGACTCTTAATGAACTACATTTTGATTCTCTCAGGTTTTCCCATCCTTATCATTGAATACAAAAAAAGAAAATCGTATTACAAAGCATTGGAAAAAGATGAACAAGGCTTTTGTACATATTTTTACAGAAGATATATAAAAGCCCACAAAAGATACACTAAAAAATGACCAATGAAATAATTCAAAAGACAGAAGCAATGCTCAAAGAGAAATTTCTTGGTGAAGGCACTGGCCATGACTGGTGGCATATAGACCGAGTACGTAACAACGCACTTACTATTGCACAACAAGAAAACGCAGACATGTTTATAGTAGAACTTGCTGCACTGCTCCATGATATTGCTGATTGGAAATTCAGTGAGTCCTATAATGAAGGCCCACAACAAGCACGAACATGGATGGAACAATGCAATGTTGATGAAGAAACAATCAAACACGTCTGCAACATTATTGAACACATTTCATTCAAAGGTGCACAAGTAGAAAACAAAATCTCAACAAAAGAAGGAATGGTTGTACAAGACGCAGATCGTCTTGATGCAATCGGGGCAGTTGGCATTGCACGATGCTTTGCCTATGGTGGCCATGCAGGACATGAAATGCACAATCCGGACATCAAGCCAGTAATGCATGACAGTTTTGAAAAATACAAAACAACAAAAGGCACATCCATAAACCATTTCCATGAAAAACTACTCCTCCTCAAAGACATGATGAACACTACCACAGGAAAACAAATGGCAGAGCAACGTCATGCTTTCATGGAAGGATACCTCAAACAATTCTTCAAAGAATGGGAAGGTCATTGATTTCTCTCTATAACCGCTTCAACCAACGGCAATATCAGATCTCTCCGTACAGAACTCACATAATATGAATTCCCTGTGCCAAACTCTCCTACTTTTTTCTCAGCTGCAGCAGCATGTACTAATTCATATGATGCATCATAGAATACTTTCCTGCTAATTAATTTTGCTTTATGAATTCTTGAGCTTAAACGAATACCTAAATCAAAATAAAGTATTGCACGAGCTGCAAAACCATTTTCAGAAGTTTTATTTCCTGGAAGTTCATTCTTCACCTGATCAAAAAATGCAACTTCAGAACCCTCTTCATTTTTTAATGAACCACGAATGCGATCAACAAGTTCACCTTTGAAAGGATCAGGACGAAGATACACCACTGCTTCAGAAGCACAAACACGACCATCAAAAGGAAGGTACATGGTTTGTTTTTTTCTGTAAATCTTGACAGTATTCCCAACAAGCAAGCCTTGCTGAATCCATTGAAGTTCAACATAATCAACAAGCTGGTCAAATGCTGGCAGTCTCGGATCCAATAATCCTGTTGGCTTATCCTCAGGCACATCTATTTTTGAACCACCAAATGCCTGCTTAAGAAATTCAACATCTGCAAAAAGCTGCCTCATCTCTGGTCGCGCAAGCAGGTCATTAACAATACCATACCTTCGTTGATCAGCACCCCCATCATCAGCAAAAAAATGCTGCATGCATCCAACTACGTCACCAGGAATCTCCTGCTCAAGAGAATGCAAGCCCTGTTCTAACTCCCCCTCCTCATTGTCCCCTAAGAAGTCGATAAGCTCGCTCACAGCCACATATGTGCCCGGCTCAATACGATCATCAAACCCATCTGCGTAGTAGCGTTCAAGTAATTCAGTGTTTGCTTCCAAAGAAATGCCTAACCCTTTTCCCAAATCTTCCGAGTTTCGTATGTCTTCAACCCTTACTAAGTGCAACGCCCCATTAACCATCAAAATAGGGAAAAATAGTGTGTATAAATAGCTTTCGCCGAATGTAGTACTGGAGTATACAAATATATTTAAGGATTCTTTCCCAACTAAGTACCATGTCAAATCTTGCTCATGTGCTAGAACCACATAGACTTTCTCTGAGAGATGTACCTATCGAACGCGTCCATGCCAATAATCCGCGAGAGTTTAGAGAATTAAAAGGCAGACTTCCTGAAGCACTGGTGGGTATGTGGCTGGAAGCCTGCCCTGAAATACAACTCGATACTGACTTTCCACGCAAAGCTAATGGCTTTTATTTAGAACAACGTCCTAGCGGAATACTCGTTCGCGAAGGACATGCAAAAGGAGAACAAAAAACAGAGTTTGATTATCTTATGTTCCATGACAAGACACCCTACATTGTTGAGGTTAAAGCACAATCACTCCACGCAGGTAAACGCACCATTGAAGGACTATTACGAAAAGGAAAACATGTGTACCCTGACCAAGATGTCCGCGTGTTATTATTTCTACGATTCCAAGCATTTAATCAAAAACGAAGAGACAAATTGCAGCGTGCATATCCTCAAGTTGAATTTGTAGATTTAGGATACAGCTCAAAACAATTAACCACTGCAGTCAAAGCATACTTACGGCGGCAACAACCACGAGAGCATCACACACAACGACACCGTCCAATACGTGCATACCACTAAGGTTTTTATACTACTTCTTAATTTTGAGCAGTATGAGTCGTAAAAAAAGGAAGAAACAAGCGTATGCAAACACACTACGATTCACTGATAATAACGGCAAACAGCGCGCTATCATGCCTGTGTTCCCTAACCAACCACGATGGGTTGAACTAGAATTTGAAGCAGAAGGATATTCAAGGCAAACAGAAATTATAGAACTTGGACTTACTGAACACTTTGAAATGAGTGGAACAAACCTTGAAGCAGAACTACACTTTAAGAGCCTAGGATATGACGTCGAAACAGTTAGGGATGTTGCATACACTGGTGGCGGCAATGTTAATTGCATGGTTAACATCATTACTTAGAATTCTTTTTCATCATTAAAGTTCATTATTTCAACAACAAAGCCGCACTTTCCACCACATTTCTCTTCACACATTTTTAGGACTTTGTTTTTAAACTCGTGCGGGTCTGCTTTAATAGGTGGAACTGTGTTGTAGTGGATGGGAATAATGATCTTTGGTTCAATAAGTGCAACAGCTTTCACAGCGTCATCAATGCCCATTGTGTAACGATCACCAATAGGAAGCAGTGCAATATCAATACCTTCTTCTCCAATAAGTCTCATATCTGAAAACAGTGCTGTGTCACCTGCATGGTAAATTTTCTTGTTGCTTGGCAAATGATGTAAGATGTATCCTGCTGGTGTCCCCTCTCCACAACTATGCAACGCAGGCACCATTTTTATTTTCCAGTCACCTACCGTTAGCCAACCTCCAAGATTCATGCCCTCAGCAGTAACCCATTCACTTTTTGCTTTGACTGCAAGTTCATGTACACCTACAAGTGTTGCATTGTTTGCCTTTGCAATGTCAAATGCTCCACCCATGTGGTCAGGGTGGTCATGCGTAATACAAACCACATCGCATTTCACACTCGCAAGATCAACGTCAAACGGCCCGCCTTTGAGAAATGGATCAATAAGTAAGTTCTCCATCAAAAATCCTGAATGGCCGAGGAATTTTATTTTCATGCAAGATGGTGATGCGCAGACATATTTATAGTTTTCTCTTGCTTAAGTCCTGCGTACTCATCAGTTTTTCTCATTGCCTCTTCAGGACTCATGCCAGTAGCAAGCATACGTATTGCATCTATGTTTGGCAATACAGCAACGAGCTTAGAGTATATTCCTATTCGAACCCTGTGTCTCATCGTGACAACATCTGATTCTAAGTCTGTTTTGCTGTACACTGTTATAGGTGAAACAGCCTTACCTAGAGCTTGCGCTGACTCACGCAAGTGATACTTCAAATTATACGTCGAGGAATAATGTGCAGGAAGTACTAGTATCCGTGGAGATGCTTCCAGTAAACACTTTACGTCCTTGCCAGATAGAGGGTTAACACTATCAAAGTGAACAAAGAGTGTGTAATAATCATGCTGAGGTACTTGTAAGAAACCAGCAACATACGGATTTTTCTCAGGGAACAACACACCTAATTCATCCTGCAGTGTTTCTTCGTGATCGTCTCGTAAGTACATAGACATCATTCGATCGTTGGTAGGGAAGTCATTAACCCGTTCATCGTACTGCATAACAACAGTGACTGAATATCCTTGAGCAACACCACGTAGTGTACTGAGTACTGGTCCGAGAGCTGCAAGAATGCAGCCACCAAGTCGGTACATGTTTTCTGGTTCATCAGAACGCTGTGCTTGCATTGCTGGCGGAGCAAGCAACCTACCTCGAGGATATTCTCCTGATTGCAATAGTACTGGTCCATTGAAGTGATTGTACTGACGATTCCATTGCCTACTTTTTCCTGGTGGTGTGCAATCCACTATTACATCACACATTCTATCAAGTGCATACCCATCTAAACCATTGGCATGTTGAAGGCGTACATGATTTTGACGAGCATTCAACTCTGCAACTTGTTTTTTTGTTCCATCAAGAAACAAGTGAGGTGGCGTAGCCTCAACAGGCCATTCAGGATCTAGGATTTTTTCTAAACTCGCATCAGCCTTTACTATTCCTGCAACAACTTCCATATCTTCCTGTGCATGCAAAGCTAACGCTAGACGACTTCCAAGGAGTCCTGCCATCCCTCGGATACAAACACGAATTTTTTTATCAAGCGTCATAGAGCACAAGCTAAACCATTTTTACAATACGCGCCCAGCAATTCAGAACATCAGCATTGCATCAAGCGATCAAAGAACAAAAAGAAAATCTGAACAACTGGGCTATAACTAGAAAATGAAAAGTACACTAAGTAGAAGAAGTTCACTGTTCCTCAGCGCATTTTTCATAAGCATAGAAAAAAGTGAAGTGACTGAAGTATTTAAACCTTTGTATTGGTGAATGCTATGCACTGCTTCTTTTCTCTTCACTTCCTAGTTTACGTAAGTTTATAGTAACTCTTTTTTTTATTTGGCGACTAAAACCTGGTACAACCACACTCCTAAAGTTCTCATAACAAGCAGTGGCTAAATCCCTATACAGCTCACGTTTTTTACCTGCACTCTCCTGCATAACATACATGGCTGCATCCCCTGCATGTACATACCCCATAATACCCTCATTAAGATTGCCCTTTCTCATGGAGATTTCAGCACGTTCAAATCGTAAATCATACACTTTCTCTTTCCATTGCAAATCAAGAGTTGCAACATAGAGTTCTTCAGCACATTCTTCAGCGTTGTTCCATGCTCGGATGCTGTCAGTGACAGGACCTACCTCATCAAATAAAGAAACTGATCTCATTCGATGCTTAAACGCCATTTCAAGCCAGAACGGATCCCTGACGATATTTCCTTTTCCATCCCTCACCTGACTTTTGTAAAAAACAGTGTAAGCTGCCTTTGCTGCGTATTGTTCAGAAACAGCTGCCTTGGCCTTATCAACACCAGCCTGAATCAGTGCTGAAGATGCACAAGAATCATAGGCAACCTCTAACCAGACTGGATTCCATGTCAGATCAAACAATTTATGTGCTGTCCCTTTGGAGATATTATATCTTAATATTGCAGAGTCAACATCATACTCCCTACAGATGGTTGCTGAATTCCGTAAGCAGTCAAGGCGTCGTTCAAGCCAGATTATTTTTTCAAGCTGAGTATCTTCTGTTTTTTCTTGGTCTTTGTAATACAAAATCATTTTTCGTGCAGCACCTGCAGCACGATTATACATTGTTCCCAAAGCTTGACCTGGTTTCCCCGCGCTAAGTAGGTCTTCAACTGCATCTAAACAAGCAAAATAATATTGTTCAAAGTTTTCAGGATTCTTAGTTACAAAAGAATATTCTCCCCATATTTTTGCAACATCCACCATGCAATGAGCAGCACGTTCTTCTTTACCAAGTATTTTGTACATCCTGTGCGAAAATCGTGCATGACCAAATGCCTTCTTAAACCAATTCACATCCCCTGTTTCCCTGCCTAATGTTCGAGCTGATGCAACTGCAAAAGAATGCTGGTCAGCAACATATGTTGGATGATTCATTTGCTCTTTAGGGTCAAGTTCCACAGTAAAATTAGCAGCTTTGATCCCGCTTTGATACCATATTTTTGCAAAAGCAATATCTCTTGTTTTTTCCCATAATACACGAGCAAAATCAGCATGGTATGCATACATGTGGGAGTGTAATGCTCCTATATGAGGGATACCTGAATCTAAGTTAGCTGCTGCAATTGCAATACCCTCTTCAGTCACTCTAAACAATCGTTCCACTAGACCATCAAGTTTTCCAGGATGTTTCTTAAGAACATGCATTGCAACTTTAGTAAAGCGCTTCATATATTCTGGAGAATGACCTTGCGTGTCCCCTCTCATACGAAGACCAAGAATAACTTTACGAGCAGCGAGAGGATCAACTAACTTATTGTAATTTCGTTCCAAGAGCGCTTCGTCCACTACAGCATCAAGCCTAACCATGGAAAAGGGAATGAACTCATCATATTTAAAGTCACCTGTATACTGCACCCTAACTATATTTTTATAGTCTGCTTCCACTGTGTATTAAGTAATTCTTGCAACAATAGACAACAAAAACGAGGTAGACACCATGGCAGACAACAGATTTCCCATTGATATTTCTGAGTATGACGAACTAGCTATTGATCTTGATATGAGCTGGGGAGATATTTCACAAGCAAGTAGAGACCAGTTTACAACAAACATCCAACTTGGTAGGGATATTATTGTGTTTGGCACTGCGCTTGCCACTGCAAAAGGTGTTGGTGGCCATACTGGTGGATCGTATGATATTTGGTTAGAAGATGAAATTGTGCAAGCATTTCTTAATGGAAACTCTGAAGAAATTCACCACGAATTGTTTGATGAGGCAGGCCATAGGAGTTTTCGCTATTATTTACGATCAGCATTAGATGGAAAAATCCCACTGGAAGCCTTACTTCGTTACCGTGAACACAATAGCGGGTTGTATGGTCACCCCGAACGTGACGACGAACGTGGCTTTCCCAGTAGCACAGGTAGGCTTGGTCATGAAGCTGGTTTTGTTAATGGTGTTGCAGAACGTATGAAATTTACTGAGCCGCATCTTCCAAGCAGAGTAATCATGTTTGGTAGTGATGGTTCACAACAAGAAGGAACAACTACTGAAGCTGCCAGGTATGCAGTTGCTAGAGACCTACCTGTTGTGTGGCTTATTGATGACAACAATGTTACTATTGAAGGGCATCCAGAGGACTACCTGCCTGGATTTAATGTTGAACAGACACTACGCGGACATGGATTCCCCCATGTTCTTGTTGGTGATGCAGAACACCTTCCAGGATCGTATGAACGAATACGAAAAGCACTCCATACACAAACACAAGGACCTGTTGCTGTAGTGCATAAACGAGCAATGGCACCAGGAATCAGAGGACTTGAAGGAACATGCAAAGGACATGATGCAATTTCTGTTGATCTTGCTGTTGCTTACCTGGAAGAACGTGGACAGGATGCTGCAGTAACCATGCTTAAAGAAACAACAAAGCCAGACAGGTCACGATCATATGCTGGTAGTTCTGATCAAGTGGGTTCTAACCGAAAAGAGTTTGGAAAAGTTGTTGCCCAGATCATGTTTGATCTTCCACCACGAGAACGTGATAAGATTCTCGTGGTAAGCAATGATCTTGGGGGTTCATGCGGCTTGAATTATGTTGCAGATGATTACCCAGAACGATATCGAAAAGCAGGTATTATGGAACGACATAATTTTTTGCTTGCAGCTGGTTTTGGAAGAGAACAAGGATTCCAAGGAATTTACGGGACCTTTGCAGCATTTGCTGAAATGCTTAACTCAGAAGTCACTATGGCAGGCATGAATCACGCAAATGTACTTGCACATTTCTCTCACAGTGGTCCTGATGACATGGCTGACGACCGTTGCCATTTTGGTGTCAATAACTTTTTCCTCGATAATGATATGCCTGAAGAAGATGGAAGACGACTGTATTTTCCTGCTGATGCTTTTCAGATGGAAGCAATTGTTCGTCGTGTTTTTCATGATGCAGGATTACGTTTTGTTTTTTCAACTCGATCAAGTGTGCCATATATTCTTGACAAGGATGGAAATGCAATGTTTGACCCTAGCAAAGGATACACATTTACTCCAGGCAAAGACGAAATTGTTCGCGAAGGAGATATGTATGTTGTAAGTTATGGAGAAATGGTACATCGAAGTCTTGATGCTGTTGAAAAAGCACAAGCAAATGGGAGATCAGTTGGACTTATCAACAAGCCAACACTAAATGTTATTGACGAGGAAATGATGGAACGTCTTGGAGCATCAAAAGGAGTTTTAGTTGTTGAAAGTCAAAACCAAAAAACAGGTCTTGGAAGTCGTTTTGGCACATGGATGATGGAGCGTGGTTATGGCAATGTTCCCTATGATCACATGGGAACTGTCCGTGGTGGTGCAGGAGGTCTTGGAGAACAAATTACTCATCAAGGTCTTGACCCAGAACATATTACTGACAGGATAATTCGATTGGCTTTTAGGGATCAGTAAGGCTTAAATACCATCGCCTTCCCCAAAGCAGTATGAAACCCACTGTTGAAGTTTTGTGCAGAGTTCCTGAGCCTATAGAGCTATGGAAATCTGATCGTGAAATGTATGCAATGCAGAGTCCAAGCTTTGCTGCAGACTTAACACAAGTTCTACCAATTGAGAAAGACTTTAGAAAAATTAATGCAATGAAAGGTGGCCAGTGGAGTGCAGCACCAAATAGCATTACTTTAGATCAAGCAACTGCTAATGCGTTAGCGCAAGCAGCAAGAACCTGTGTGGAAACACTTTTTGATCATGAGCTAGACATGCCTGAAGTTCATGTTGTTCCAGAACAAGATGTTCTCAGAAGAATGAATGATCTTGAAAAAAATGTTGTAAATACTTTGGGTTTTGGCAATATTTCAGAACACGAACAAGCAATAAGTTTACATCCTGTAAAAGGAATGATTCTTGTTCCTGACGTGTTTGTGTGGCATCACATGCCAACACCATATGACAAGGAAAGGAAGGTTGCAGAGTGGGATAAACCCTATCTTGAACAAGCTTTTATTGGTGCCTTAACAGGAGCATTAATCTACCAGATACGAGGAGAATGGGGAAAAGCATTCATCAGTGCAAACAAGGAGCTACGAGAAAGTGGCAAGAATCAAGTTACAAAATACATTAATTGTGTTATACAACAGGCTAAAGAAGCACTGGTAAGAAAAGGGCAAGAACAGTTTGCATTATATGTGGCTTCTGAGAAAGTAACCACTGTTTGGCAAAATAAAGCTGCAATGGAAACCTACGCAGGCATGGCTGGATTACTCACTAAAAAATCATTTAAGCAAGTTGCATGTGCAGATGGCATAGATATCTTTGATATGGGAAGAGAAACATATGTAACTGCTCGCTTTATTGGTGTGCACCCAAATAAAGAAGCAAAGTATGCAATGTTCATGGATGACAAAAAACCAGCACCCTCACCTGAAGCAAACTAATCAAACTAGCGCCACAGGCCTGGAACCTTGTCACGCATTTGTGCTAAATCTTCTTCAGAACCAGTGAGTAAACGATTAACTAAATTCTTGTAATTTTCCCATCGACGAAGACCACCCCTATCAAGCAATGCCAGACCTACAGTAGGAGCTTCACCCTTTGGAGATCCGTTGGGATTATAGCGTGTTAATATATCAGATGTTCGTTCATTCCAATCATCCTCAAACCGTTCCAAGGAAAAACATCCTAAACTGTCCACTCTATTGTCCACAGCAATAAGATCAGCCACGGTAAGCGCAATCAAAGGAAGATTTTTACGACCCTTCTTAAAAGAAAAAAAGTCTGCTTCAATAGTTGCATAGGTATCTCCTTGGCGTACATAGGAACGCATTCCTTCATACGCCTTGCTATGAGGAAAGCGTGTTCCGTCAAAAATAACATCCAAAATCTCCAGGTAACAGCCGTGCATTGCAATCTCATCAGCAATCACAGGCAGCCCTAAATGTTGCGCATGAAAATACAAGTCAAGTTCTTTTGATTGCTGTCCTGTTTTTTCATAGTCAGAATAAATTCCGCTTAAGTCATGTATCCATCCACGAACTCGTGCTTCCCAAGGATCAGGAACATCAAGTGAGTCATCACGCTCAGCTAATGCATCACACATACCCCCATATAGTTCCCCTGCATTACGAAGATGTGCAAGATATTTTTCAGGCATACTTATTTGTGAGTTTGGCTCACGTACAGCAGCCTCGATCATAGAAAATTCAATGCTCAAAGGCTGATCTCTGAACCGAGCAAGAATGTCAACAACCCTTTTTGCAAGGTCACTTGCTGACGCTGGAACATCCCAGGTAAGGACTGCAGGGTCTACAAATAAGTCTGTAAGAAATGCCTCTCGTTGTTCATCCTCAGCCATGCTGTTGCAAAACCTCACTTATATATAAGACTTTACCCTTCTAAGCCCAATACATACATAAACTATATAAACCACCTCAGCAATTCTTAACAATAGTTAAGTAAGTACTTTGTTTGGGGATAGTATGGAAGAAACAACAACTGACGACATGAAAAATTTCGAAATCAATAGGGAAACCTATGACCATTATAATGAAGAACGCCTTACTTTTAAAGCAATACCTGGACTTACTAAAGAACTAGTCAGACGCATTTCTAAAGAAAAAAACGAGCCAGAATGGATGCTCCAAAAGCGACTCCAAGGACTTAAACTATTTCATGAACTTACAATGCCTAAGTGGGGACCAGACCTCAGCAAACTTGATCTCTCAAAGATCCACTTTTTTATGACTCCTGACGCAAAAAAGAATGCGCGAACATGGGATGATGTACCTGAAGATATTAAAAAAACATTTGATAAGCTGGGCATTCCTGAAGCAGAAAAAAATGCACTTGCAGGAGTTGGTGCACAGTATGAAAGCAATGTTGTCTACCACAATTTGAAAAAAGAATGGGAAGATCAAGGTGTTGTTTTTCTTGACTGTGACGAAGCTGTACAAAAATACCCTGAATTAGTTAAAAAATATTTTATGACAACCTGTGTTCCTATGAATCTCCACAAGTTTGCAGCATTGCACGCAGCGGTATGGAGTGGTGGAACATTTATTTACATTCCAAAAGGTGTCAAGCTCAAAACACCATTGCAAGCATACTTCCGTATGAACGCCAAAAAAGGTGGACAGTTTGAACACACCCTCATCATTGTTGATGAAGGAGCAGAAGTGCAATACATTGAAGGGTGCTTTACCAAAGGAAATTTAGTGACAAGCAACCCGGATTATAAACCAATTGAACAGATTAATAAAGACGAAAAAGTGCTTACAAGTGAGGGGATATTCAAAAAAACAAAAGACATACAAACAATACCTTATTCAGGAGAATTATATACAATTGAATATTACGGTGATTCTACCCAAAAAATAGAAGTTACACCAGAGCATCCTTTCTTATATGTTGATAAATTACGAAAAAGAGACCGAAACAAAGTGTTTAATGTTAGATGGAACACCCCTACTTTTTTTAAGAAAGGTGATTATTTAGTTGTTCCCATAAACAAAGAAATTAAAACAAAAAAGTTCCATGAATTTGAGATCATGAAAGGAAAAGGCAGACATGGTTATAAAAAAATAAAAATAAAGGTTCCTCTGATAAACGAATTCTTTAGGTTAGTTGGTTATTATTTAGCTGAAGCCAGTATCAGTGGTAACTCTTATCTTAACTTTTCATTTGGCATAGACGAAGAAAAATACATGAAAGATGTCAAATATTGCCTAAAAAAAGTTTTTGGTATTGAAAAAGTACTTGAGATACGCCATAAGAAAAATAATGGCATTTCTCTTGTTGTGTGCTCAGTAGAACTGGCCCGTATTTTTAAGCAATTGTGCAATAAATGTGATAAAAAAGCACTCCTACCTTGGATAATGTATGAAACACATGAAAATCAAAGAGAAATAATCAAAGGCTGGTTCAGAGGAGATGGTAATTATTATAATAAGGTTGTAAAATCTGGATGGTTAAAAGAAATATTTAGAATAAATACAACTTCAGAAAAACTAGTGAGGCAAGGGAGGGATATATTATTGCGATTAGGTACTGTGGCATTCATAAATGCACGTGATCGAAAAAAAGAAGGTAGGGAAAAAATGTATACACTGGGCATTACAGGAGATCACATGCTAAAGTTTGCCGAAATAGCTGAAATAAAAATAAAAGAAAAACTAAATGGAAAAAGAAGAGCTTCTATGTTTGGAATAAATGAAAAATTTGCTTTTTTTCCAATTAAAAAAATAACTAAAAAAGAAGTAGAAGATATTCCTGTTTTTAATTTTGGAGTAGAAGATCATGAAACATACACTGTTGGAGGTGTCGCAGTACATAATTGTTCAGCGCCGCAATACACAGAAAACTCATTGCATGCTGGTTGCGTGGAAGTTCATGTTCTGAAAGGAGCACGGGCTCGGTACAGCAGTATTGAAAACTGGTCTCGTAACACGTACAATCTTAACACTAAGCGTGCAATCACGCATGAAGATGCTGTCATGGAATGGGTCAATGGTAATATGGGAAGCGCAGTTACCATGCTGTACCCCTGCAGTGTTCTGCTCGGCGACCGCTCAAAGAGTGACTTTATTGGCATTGCTTTTGCTGGCGAAGGACAAAATCAAGATACTGGTAACAAAGTAATTCATGTGGGAAAAGATACCAGCTCAACAATAGTATCAAAGAGTATCAGTAAAAACGGTGGTATCACAAGCTACCGAGGCCTTCTCCAAGTTGCACCAGGCGCAACAAACACCACATCAAGTGTTGAATGTGACGCGCTTATGATGGATAATCAAAGCCAATCAAATACCTACCCCACTATTGATGTTAAGAATAATGCAAGTGATATTGCTCACGAAGCAAAAGTCGGAAAAATCAACGAAGAACAAATATTTTATCTTATGAGTCGAGGACTTGATGAAGAAGCAGCTACACAAATGATTGTTTCTGGATTTATTGAACCAATAGTAAAAGAACTTCCTCTTGAATACGCAGTGGAACTTAACCGTCTTATTGAACTTGAAATGGAGGGAAGCCTCGGATAAAATGACAAAAGCAATTGTTATGAAAGGAGCTGACATACAAGCAAGTCAGTATGCAGAGAAACTGCAACAACTACAAGCTCCAATCACTGATACAACCATGCTTGTTGTACTACCAGGAAACACAACAATAGAACACCCTCTTGAAATCAATGAAGAAATTGCACAAGACAACACAACAACCCTCTTAATTCTTGCAGAAAAAGGATCACAGGCAAAAGTTGTACTAACCAAAACAAGTCCTGAAGAAAGTGAAGCAGTAGTTACAGAAAATGTGCATGTACTTGCAGAACCAACAAGCAAGTTAGACCTTGTTACTTTGCTTAACACCAATCAACAAACAACTCATAACTTAACTAAAACCGCAATATGTAAGCGAGATGCAACTGTTAACTGGATAGAACTTACTACTGGAGGGAAAAAGACCACAACCCAAATTACCACCAACCTCAATGAGGAAGGAGCAACAACCAACAAGACAATTTTGTTTCTTGGGAAAGATAAGCAAAATCATGAAATTAACACTCTCTCTGTACACAATGCTCCCCGAACATATTCAGACATGGTCACTAAAGGCGTTCTTAATCACGAAGCAAAAGCAAGAAGCAAGGGCCTTATTAAGATAGGAAAGAACGCCCCAGAATCAAGAGGATATGAAAAACAAGACACACTGTTACTCAGCAAACAAGCACAGGCAAATGCTGTTCCTGATCTTGAAATCCACAATCACGATGTGAAATGCAGTCATGGCAGCACTGTTGGACAAGTTGATGAAACAAAACTCTTTTACCTCATGAGCCGTGGACTTGACGAAACCAGTGCAAAGCAGAAGATAGTGGAAGGATATTTCACACCAATTCTTAAGCATTTCAAAGACCCTGCACTACGAGAAACAATCCATCAAAACATTCTCACTGCACTTGAATAAGAAAATGACGCTAACAAATAATGATGCAAAGGAGTTTCGAAAAGATTTTCCTATTTTTGAGACCAACAAGAACCTCGCTTATTTAGATAATGCATCTACAACACAAAAACCAAAAGCAGTAATAACTGCCATTACAAACTTTTATGAAACTACCAATGCAAATATCCATCGAGGAGTTTACACTCTCAGCGAAAAAGCAACAAACCATTATGAGGATGCACGAAAAACAGTTGCCCAGCTTATCAATGCACAAACTGATGAAATTGTATTCACACAGAGCACAACCGACTCATTGAATATGCTGGCACAATCAATTACTGCTCTTACAGGAGATCGAAAAGAGATTGTACTTACAGAAATGGAGCACCATTCAAACCTTGTTCCTTGGCAACAACTTGCACAGCGCACAGGCATGAAACTTACTTTCATACAAATGAAAGATGATTTCACTCTTGATTATGAAGATGCAAAAAATAAGATCACAGAAAACACCGCTCTTGTTTCAGTAACCCATATCTCAAATGCACTTGGCACAGTAAATGATGTGCAACAACTTGTACAGCTTGCAAAAGACAAAGGAGCACTTAGTATTATTGACGCTGCACAGAGTATGCCACACATGAAAGTTGATGTGCAAGCAATTGGTTGTGACTTTCTTGTGTTTTCTGGACATAAAATGTGCGGGCCAACTGGAGTGGGTGTGCTGTTTGGCAAGAAAGATCTACTAGAAAAACTTCCGCCAAGCACGTTTGGTGGTGGCATGATCAACAAAGTAACCTATGAAACTACTACCTGGGCTGACAATCCTCAAAAGTTTGAAGCAGGAACACCAAACATTGCAGGAGTTATAGGACTAGCTGCAGCAATCACATATTTACAAAAAATTGGCATGGAGAATATTACAACATGGGAAAAAGAACTCACAGAGTATGCACTTGAAAAAATAAGAGCATTGCCAAACATCAAACTGTACACCTCCGAGAACAGTGCAGGAATTATTTCATTCACCATAGAAGGAATCCACCCGCATGACACTGCTGCAATTGCAAATGACGAAGGTGTGTGCATCCGAGGCGGCCACCATTGTTGTATGCCCCTCATGGATAAGCTAGGTGTTGCAGGAACAAGCCGGGCAAGCTTTTATTTTTATAACACTAAAGAAGATGCCGATACATTTATTAACGCATTAGAAAAAGCACAAGATATATTCAACTCAGCAAAGAATGGAGCGTGAAACTATGGAAAGAAAACCAGAACACCCAATAGACAAGATGTTTACTGATAGATGGTCCTCTCGTGCAATGTCAGGAGAACCGGTAAAAGAAGACGAGCTTATGCCTTTGTTTGAGGCTGCAAAATGGGCACCTTCATCATACAATGATCAACCATGGCGATTTGTCTACGCACTTCGGAACACCCAACACTGGGATAGAATGTTTAACCTGCTTGTTGACTTTAATCAAGCATGGGCAAAGAATGCAGGTGCGCTCGCAGTTGTTGCCTCAAGAAAAGGATTTGAAAGAAATGAAAAGCCAAATCCAAATCACAGCTTTGACACAGGTGCAGCTTGGGAAAACTTTGCACTGCAAGGATCGCTCAAAGGCCTTGTAGTTCATGGCATGGCTGGCTTTGACCAGGAAAAAGCACGAAAAGAACTAAAGATCCCTGAAAACTTTAGTGTTGAAGCAATGATTGCAATAGGTAAACCAGGGAAAAAAGAAGACTTGCCTGAAGAAATGCAGAAAAAAGAGATCCTCACAGGCAGAAAAAAACTTATGGAAACTGTATTTGAAGGGGAGTTTCCAGGAACACAAGAGTAACAATGGACGCAGTAACAGCACGAGAAATGTACAAGGAACACATACTTGATTTGTACAAGCACCCACACAATTTTGGTAGTCTTGACAATGCAACACATTCACATAACGAGAATAATCCGTTGTGTGGAGATGACATCACGATCCATGTTGCTTTGCAAGACAATACTGTTAATGATGTTCGCTTTGAAGGAAAAGGCTGCGCAATTTCAATGGCAGCAGCATCCCTTGTAACTGACAAGGTAAAAGGCCTTGGTGTTGATGAAGTATTAAAATTACAAAAAGATGATGTGTTAGAGATGTTAATGATTCCAATCGGCCCAGTACGGCTCAAGTGTGCCTTGTTGGCTTTGGAAGCTTTGCACAAAACAGTCCAACAATGACGGTGACAAAAATGAATGTACTAGAAATCAAAGATTTACATGTAAACATTGATGACAAAGAAATACTCAAAGGTGTTAATCTCACTCTTGAGCTTGGAAAGATTAATGCTCTTATGGGACCAAATGGTTCTGGCAAGTCAACACTAGCACATGTGTTGATGGGAAGTCCAAAATATACTGTCAAAAGTGGGCAGATCCTCTTTAATAGAGAAGATATCACTGAACTAGGACCAGATGAACGAGCAAAAAAAGGTCTCTTTATGAGTTTCCAATACCCTAGCGAAATTGCAGGTGTTACCATCTCTAACTTTTTACGAACTGCATTAAACAGTGTTCGAGGAAGCAAAGTATCAGTTCTTGATTTTAAGAATTTGTTGCATGAAAAAATGAAACTGCTTAAGATGGATGCAACACTTGCAGCACGATACCTGAATGAGGGTTTTTCTGGTGGTGAAAAAAAGCGAGCAGAAATCTTACAAATGGCTGTGCTTGATCCAAAGCTAGCAATACTTGATGAGACTGATTCAGGTTTAGACATTGATGCACTTAAAGCAGTTGCAGACGGCGTTAATGCATTCATGTCACCAGAGAAGTGCATTTTGATAATTACCCACTACAAGCGAATTCTTGAACATGTAAAACCAGACACACTCCACATTCTTGTTAAAGGAAAAGTTGTCTTGTCTGGTACTGGAGAACTGGTTGACCAGCTTGAAGAAAAAGGTTATGATTGGATCGAAGAGGATTGAAGACATATTAAGTTTAAAATGAGGCAAGCAGTTCTTTTGATTCTGTAACCCATCCAAAAATCCCGCCTTGGGATGTAATCATTCTGAGTGCCGTTTGGTGCAAGTCGGGTTTGTAGGATGCAACACAATCGCTCAGACAGAGTGGTTCATATCCCCTATCATTCGCAGCTGCAAAAGTAGTTAATGCACAAACTTCTGTTGTTACACCTGTAAATATGAAATATTCTATGTTTCTTGATTTTAATTGTTCATCTAGATCAGTAGCATAGAAAGCACACTTCCCGGGTTTATCAATAACTGGCTCATTTGGAAGTGGAGCTAATTCATCAATTATCCCATGGCCATATTCTCCTCTAACTAAGATCCTACCCATTGGACCAACATCTCCAATCTTCTTTTCAAGATTCCCACGCATTCTTTTTGATTCAGGACAATCACTCAAATCAGGCTTGTGGCCTTCCCGCACATGATAAACAAGTAGATTATATTTTCTCCATTTTTCCAAAACTTTTTTTGTTGGCTTGACAGCTTTTTGCAGTAAAGAAACATCATTGCCAAGGCTTTCACCAAATCCCCCTGGAAGTAGAAAATCTCTTTGGAAATCTATAACTACTAAGGCTGTTCTTTCTGGTTCAAAACAATATTGATAGGGTTGAGCTTGAATCCTTAATAACATCATAAGCACCACCATTCTAGAAGAGGGGAAGTATTTAAAAGTTCTTCTTCCCCAAAGGGGGAAGAGTAGAAAGATTTAAATAGAGTGATATCTCAAGAGTTATAATGGCAATAAAAAGTATCTTACAAAACATTGGACTCTCAAAAAATGAGATCAAAATCTATCTTGCATTACTCAGACTAGGATCAACCACATCTGGCGCTATAATAAAAAAGACAGGTGTCCACACCTCAAAAGTATATGATGGCTTGGAAAGATTAGCTGATAAGGGCCTAGTTACGCATGTCATAAAATCGAACATCAAGCATTTCAAAGCTGTTGACCCAGATAGGCTACTGGACTTTCTTGATGATAAAAAGAAAAAAATAGATGAACAAGAGAAAGCAATACAAACCATTCTTCCCCAGCTTAAACAGCAACAAACATTAGGGGTAGATGAAAGTGAAGCTGAAATATTCAAAGGATGGAAAGGAATGGAAACAGTATTTAATGAAGGCATAAAAGCCATGGGAAAAAATGATACATGGTATGTATTGGGAGCATACGCTGGAGAAGACAAAGAAAGAACTGATGCCCTTATAACCAAAATCATAAAAAAGTGTGAAAAAAAGAAAATGAAATGGAAAGTCCTATACAATGAAAGTGCACGAGAAACATTCCAATACGAACAACAATCACCCATAACAGAAAATAGGTTTCTCCCCCAGGAGACACCTGCAACGATTAATATTTACAAAGATGTTATGTTTATTGCATTATGGATAAAGGATCCGATAGCTTTTCGTGTGAAAAATAAAAAGGTCGCTGATTCATTTAAGAATTATTTTAAAGTTATGTGGGCTTTGGGGAAGAAGTGAGAATGACTAAAAAATACTTATTTGACACATGTATATGGCGCGATTATTACGAAAATCGCCTTAGTACATCACAGCGGCCATTGGGAGAATATGCAGCAGAACTTTTTATGAAAATTCTTGTAAAAAAAGAAGTTATTCTCTTTTCAGAAGCACTATTATGGGAATTAAAAAAAGATTATGAAGAAGATGAGATAAATGATATGTTAAACCTACTTGTTATGAACAAAGTGTTAATAAAAATTGAAATTACAAAAGAAGAATACACAGAAGGGGGAAGATTAGCAGAAGAAAGAAATCTCCCTTTTGTTGATTGCCTCTTTGCAGTCCAGGCAAGAAACCACCAAGCAACCCTTATTACTCAAGACAAACATTTCTTTGAGAATCTTTGTGATATAAAAAAACCAGAGCGACCAGAAAACATTACTTAAATCGTTTCTCTAACTCAACCATAAGTTCTTTACTCACTTGTTCACGCGTTTTCCTATTTTCTTCATAGGTTGTTTTCTTTTTTGATTTACCTTTAAATTTAAGGAATTCCTTTAGCAAATCATCTTTAGAGAGCTTAGATAATTTATCTCGAACAGCTTCACGTATGAATTCTGTGCGAGAATTAAAGTTATGACTAGTAATACTCTTATCTATCTCTCGCAACACATTCTCTTGGAATTTGACAGTGACTGTTTCCATAGTATGCCATTGTAAGACAATGTAATATTTAAATCTTACGATTTTATTGACCAGCTTGAAGAAAAAGGTTAGTGTTGGATTGAAGAGGATTAACCCACAGGCTTAAATACCAATTCTTTCTTCACTTTATACATGACACAAGTGTTAGAACGAAATGACCAAGCACCTGAAGTAGTTGAGGCTCGTTATCCCATTGAACAAGGACAGCCTCTTGATGTTGCCTTGGTTCTTGACCCCCTGAATAATATTGTGACGTATCCTAATGGAGAAGCTGCAATTATCAAAACTATACAAGAAGCACTTGGCAGTCTGCGACCAGATGCTGCAAAGGTGTTTTTAGCTGCTGAAGGGTTTGACCCTTTACGAGCTCGCAGAATGTCAGACTTAAATGAACGCCCAATCACCGAATTCCTTGAAGGTCTTGAATCTGACGTATACTTTGTTGGAAGAAGATATGTTGTTTCTTCTAGTGGCCGAAACCACCTGCTTGTTAAGTATGGACAGCATTTTGCAGGAGAAGGAGATTTAGCCTTTCGAGTGTGTGCTGCAATGACTAATCATCCATTGACTGATGCTGGTTTTTATTTTGTACCTGCTCGAGCAATGGGTTCATGCCCAACACCAGAGCCACACCAGACATCATTCATCAATGATGACATGCGAGGACATCGAGTAGTACGTGGTGCTGCAACACATAAGAATGAGAGAGTCAAAACACATCACATCCCTATTGACATGTACCGTCGCTAGTACCGTCCACCAAGGTAGACTTTCTTTATTTCTTTGTGCTTTACTATTTCCTTGCCGCCTTTCAAAACTATTTTGCCGTCTTCTAACAAGTAAGTCTTATCAGCTATCTCAATTGCTTTCTTGGCGTTCTGCTCCACCACAAGTATTGCAAGGCCGTCATCTCTCAGCTTCGCAATTGTTTTGAATAGTTCTTTTTGTAGAATAGGACTTAAACCAAGACTTGGCTCGTCAAGCATCAAAAGGCTTGGATTTTGCATGAGTGCTCGACCAAGTGCCAATTGCTGCCTTTGACCCCCACTTAAAGTAAAACCCAGCTTGTTACGTTTCTGCCTCAACACTGGGAACTTCTTGTACACCATTTCAAGATTTGCATCAATAACTTCATGATCCTTAATTAACTCTGCACCAATTTCTAGATTTTCTTGCACAGTCAGATTGCCAAACACGATTCTTCCTTGATTAACATAAGTAACTCCAAGTTCAACAAGCTCATGTGTTTTCAGACCAGTTATGTCTTTGCCTTTGAACATGATCTTACCACCAAGAACTTTTGCAAGGTTAAACACTGACTTTATCACTGTGCTCTTTCCTGCCCCATTAGGGCCAATAAGTGCAACTATTTCATTTGCACCTACTTTGATGTTCACATCTTTTAAGATGTGCAATTCCCCGTAGCCCGCATTGATTTTTTGTATTTCAAGCATTTTCTAGACCAACACCAATTGTTTGTTTTCTATTTTTGCCATTTTGACAGTGATGCTTGGCTTGCGTGACGTTGTAAGATCTATTAATCCTGTGAGGCCATTGAACTCCCCCAAGTCAGTCACTGCACCAGGTAACACTCCTATCTCATGCGCTTGCCAAATAAGATTAATAACATCATATCCCATGCCTGCTTCTGCATTGGGATCCTTACCTGGAAACAGCTTAACAAACTTCTTGTTCTGCTCTGTTCCATCAATCATGTACAACTGCGCTGCAGTATAAACACCCTCCAGTCCAGGGTAGGTCTTGTGCAAGTTTGTTGCAACTGGTGTGTCTGTAAATACAATCACACCTTCAAACTGTTCTTTTATTTGATCAACAACCTGATCTGGACGAAGGTCAAACACGTAGATAGCATCTGGTTGTTTATCAACTAGTTTGAGAACTTGTGTTCTTCTGTCTGGATCGCTCATTTCATAGTATTCTTCTCCAACAATTTGTATGCCTTCTGCTTCAAATTTTGGTTGTGCAACATCCATAAGTGCTTTGCCAGCTTCAATATTTGCGTATAGCAAGCCAACTTTACCAATGTTTTCTTCCTTAAAGAAGTCTGTTGCAAGCTGTGCAAGATCTTCTGTTGTTTGAAAGTACTGGTAGACATTGTCATACTTTTGAAAGTCTGCATAGGTTAGCGAAGTTACCACTGGAATGCCTGCTTCTTGCGCAAGTGGAATGATTGCTGCTGAAGCTCCTGACATGGTTGTGAAAATAATGTCTGGCTTGTTTTCTTGTGCCATCATTGCATGATATGCTGTTAGTGCTTCTTTTGGATTGTTTTTGTTGTCTTCAACAAGCAACTCAATGTTTGCCCCGCGGGCATTAAGTTCTGCAACTGCTTTTTCTGCACCCATTACAACATGTGTTCCGTGCATTGCTGCTGGCCCTGTAAGTGTTGCTAGCAATCCAATGGTTAATCCCTCTTTATTTTGAACATCATCTCTTTTTTGTACAGTGCAGCCACTCATCAAAAGAAGGCCCACTACCAATAGTATCCATGCTTTTTTCATTGTCAGTCCCCCAGATAGGCATCTAAAACTTTCTTGTTGTTTTGTATTTGTTTTGGTTTACCATGTGCAATAACCTTGCCATAATCCATCACCCAGATGTAATCTGCAAGGTCCATGGTAAAATTCATGTCATGTTCAATAAGTAGAATTGTCTCTCCCATTTTGTTGAGCTTTCTTATTATTTTTTTAATTTGATTTCTCAGTTTAGGATTAATACCGGCAACTGGCTCGTCAAGCATGAGCAAAGAATGTGGTTTTGCAATTGCTATAGCAAGGTCAAGCAACTTACGCTGGCCATAGCTTAAGTCAGTAGCATAGGTGGACAACGGCTTGTCAAGATTTACGAGTTCAAGTATTTCTTGTATGCGAGGCAACAAGTCTTTTTGTTTTTCTGTCTTGAAAAAACTCTTAAAGAGACCTTCGTCACTTTCTGACAATGCAATCTCCATGTGGTCCCTAATAGTCAGGTTTCTGAACAATCGCACTTCCTGAAACGTACGTGACATACCAAGACGAGCTCGCTCATAATCTTTCTTTTTGTCAACCACTGTGTTGTTAAATGAAATAGACCCTGACTTTTTCTTAAGCAAGTTTGATACCACATTAAAAAGTGTACTTTTTCCACTGCCATTCGGACCAATAATTGCTGTGATAGTTCCTTTCTGTATCTTAAGGCCACACCCGTCGAGTGCGCGAAGTCCTCCAAAGTGTTTGTGAAGATTCTTTGTTTCAAGTATCACACTAGAGTCTGTCATTGTAGATCAATCCTCCCAAACAAGCCACGTGGACGATAGAGCAAAATTGCTAGCAACACCACTGCATAGAGTATTTGCCGTAGTGGACCAAGTATTGCACTCGGTAGTGCAAAGAATCGAAGTATTTCAGGAATAAGCAAGATAATAACTGTTGCAACAACAGATCCCCGTATTGACGCAATACCCCCCACAATTACAAGTGTTAGCAACAAGATTATTTCGTTAAGTGTGAAATAGTTTGGATCAATGTAGTTTATGTAGTGAGCAAAGAGGCTTCCTGCAAGTCCTGCAAAAAATGCAGAGATCATCATTGCCTTTGCTTTGAGTTGAAATGTATTTTTCCCGAGTACTCGCAAACCAACTTCGTCATCGCGTGTTGCTTGGAGTAATCTCCCAAAGGGACTATGTATAATGCAGTGCATTACCCAAACACACACCACGCAAATAATACTCACAAAAATAAGATAGGACACATTTGATTTTATAGCAAAACCAAAAAGTACTGGCTTAGGAATTCCTGGGATTCCCAGTGGTCCACGAGTAAGGCTTACCCAGTTACGCATAACAGATGCTATGACAAAGCTAAAACCAAGTGTGGCTAGGGCAAGGTAATCCCCTTTCATGTTTCGCGTTGCAAGAACCAACAAGTAACCAAACACACTTGCAAAAAGACCTGCAAGGAGGAAAGAAATAATCCAAGGTACACCTGCCATGTTGAGGAGTGTTGATGTGTAGGCTCCAATACCAAAAAATGCAACATGTCCAAGGTTTAGTAGGCCAGTGTATCCAAGCGCTAGGTTTAAACTAACTGCAAGGATTACATAAATTGCAATCAGGATCAACACGTGGATGAGGTAGTATGCTTGGAACATTGTTTCACATCATTCTTTTATTCCTTTGTTCAGGCCAAAAATACCTGTTGGTCGTAAGAGTAAAAATAGGAAGAGCAGCATAAATGCTATTGCATCTTTGTACCCAGAGGGAAGCCAGAGGATTCCAAAGTTTTCTGCAAAACCAAGTACAAGACTGCCAACAATTGAGGCTGGGACTGAAGTAATACCTCCAATAACTGCACCAGTAAATCCTTTCACCATAAGCATAGTTCCCATGGTAGGGTAGAGGTTTTGTTCAAGCCCAATAAGGATTCCTGCAACACCCGCGAGTGCAGAGCCAATAATAAATGAGTAATCAGTTATTCTTTTGTGATTAATACCAATAATGCTTGCAAGCTCTTTGTTGTCTGCAACAGCTCGCATGTTTCGCCCAAGCTTTGTTTTTTTCATAAACCAATAAAGCATGATGGAGAGTACAAGTGAAACAACAACCATAGTGATTTGCAGAGGAGTAATGCTTGCACCTGCAATTTTTATTCCTTCACTCACTGCAACATAACCAATTGATTTGACCTGGGCGCCAAAAACCATTTGGACTAAGTTCTGAAACAAGATTAGAATCCCAATGCTTGCAATAAGGAGGATGATATTGCTTGCTTTTTTGTTTTGCATAGGAACATAGACAAACCTGTTCATACCCCACCCTAGTACTCCAGTAAGTATGAGTGTGAGAATACATGCAAGATAAAATGGAATGCCCAGTGCTGCAAACAACCAATAGAGAATATACCCAGCAATAACAACGCTACTACCATGGGCAAAGTGCATAAACTTGTTTGTTGCGTAAATAAGTGAGAAACCACATGCAACAAGTGCGTAGATTGCGCCTGCTATAAGGCCGTTAACAATGAGTTGTGGTACGAGTGCCATGATAGATCCATACAATACTTAATAAGATAAAAAAAGGAAATAAAAAAAGAAATTATTCAGTCACAAATGCTCCGTCTTTGACCACATACACTTCGTAGTTGCCTGAAACATCTCCTTTGTCATCAAAGTCAATGCTTCCTGACGCACCATCAAAGGTAAGGTCTTTTAGAGCTGCACTGATTGCTTCACCACTTGTTGCACCACCTTCAATTGCCAAGTGTAATGCGTGGAACGCGTCAACACCTTGTGCTGCAAATGGTCCGGGTTCACCTTCAGTTGACTCTTTATACTTTTCTTTGAAGTCATTTGAACCAGTGCTAACTGATGTCACCACGAGTCCTTCTGCTGAGGCACCTGCTGCTTCAAGAAGATCGTCACTTTTTAGACCTTCAGATCCAACAACAAGAACGTCAAGACCAAGTTCTTTTGCTTGTTTTAATGCTGCAACTGCACTGTCAGGTGAATTACTGATGATGTACATTGCATCTGGTCCAGCTTCTTTGATTTTTGTAAGCTGTGTTCGCATGTCAGTTGAACCTCGTTCAAATGCTTCTGCAGCTACAACTTCCCCACCTGCTTCTGGGAATGCTTTGTCAAGTACTTCTTTGAAACCAAGACCATAGTCTTCATTACCATACAGAACAGCTAGTTTTGTTTTTCCTTTTTCTGCTACAAGTTTTGCACCAAAGTCACCTTGGAGTGCGTCACTTGGAACGCTTCGGAATACATAGTCAGCATGGTCTGATAGTTTTGGACTTGTAGAAGCTGCACTGATCATTACTACTTTGTGTTCTTCTGCAATAGGTGCTGCTGCGAGTGTTGCTCCTGAACAAAGTTCACCAATAATTGCTTGCACACCATCAACAGATATAAGTTTGTTGATAACAGTGGTTGCTTCTTTTCCTTCACACTTTGAATCTTCATAGACAATTTCTATGTTTGATCCAAGTTCTTGTTTTGCATATTCAACAGCTGCTTTTACACTTTCACCATATGCTGCTGCGTCGCCAGTAAGCGGACCCATGAAACCAATTTTTATTGCAGCATCTGCACTGCCACTATCACTGCCTGCACTAGTAAGTTCTACTCCGTCTCGTTTCTGAACAGCACATCCAGATAAGAGAAGAAGAGCACAAACAGATAGAATTACCAATATACTTAGTTGTTTTCTCATAATAACCCCCCTATTTGGTTAATTGATTGTTTATGGCTTTGTCGGAGAGCTGAGGATTTATAAATATTGTTCTTTTGGGTGGGATACAAAGATCAATTAAGGTCTTGAAATTGCTGTGTTGCTAACCAAGAGTTATAGTCATCATCAACACGCCGCTTATCAAGGTAGGCACTAACTGTTTTACCACCTGCATTATACACTGGTACCCTCTCAAGCCCAACTAAGTCTTGAAGCTTCTTCCCATTTACGTTGGAAGCATTACCCCCTACTGAAGCAAGTGCTCAACCTACTTCTTGAAATAGGCATTATCAGATCATTTCACAGATAGATTTAAATAGCACCTTTACTTATGATTCTTTATGACAAATGTAACAATCTCTAAGGAAAAACTTGGTGCTGTTCTAGCAGATGTAGAACAACTTGTCACTGATGTAGAAGATCTTGTAGAAGATGCAGATATAACAGCTGCGACACGATTACAGGATGTACAAGAAGGGAAAGTAGAAGGAAAAACTGAGCAGGAATTAGATGAGTACCTCAAGAAAAGAGGAGTTAAGGTTGACTAATTGGGTTATTAGAGAACATCCAGATTTCTTTAAAGATTTAGACAAACTTGGTGTCAGAGAGTTACAAAATTTTTATGATAAGAAAAAGAAAATTAAAGACAATCCGATACGGCATAAACATTTAAGCGGCGGCATACATTGTTATCGGGAACCCATAACTGACAATGTTCGTTTGATTTATTATATTAAAGAAAATGTAATCTGGCTCTTGGCAATAGGGACACATAAAAAGGCATTTAAGCAATACATAAAAAGATTACATTCGTTGAAACAACGACATGGGCTTGCATAACTACTTCTTAAAAAACTCTTTTCTACCAGACCCACTCCAGTACCAATTATACCTAATAGGATTTTTCTTGTAATAGTCTTGATGGTACTCTTCTGCTTGGTAAAAGTTGGTGAACTTGATGATTGGCGTGATAATTGGCTTGTTGAACTTGCCTGATTGTTCAAGTGCTGCTTTGGATTCTTCAGCCTGTTTTTTTTCGTCATCAGTTTTGTAAAATATTGCAGTGGTGTATGATTCTCCTCTGTCTGCAAACTGGCCGCCTGCATCAGTGGGATCAATAGAGTTCCAAAATACATTAAGGAGGTCTTTGTAAGAAACTTTTTCTGGATTGTAGGTTATCTGTACAGCTTCAAGATGTCCTGTTTTTTGTGATGAAACTTCTTTGTACGTCGGGTCCTCTTTTTCACCACCTGCATAGCCAGAGACAACTGCAAGGACGTGGTCTTCTGCAAATGCTTTTTCAAATGCTGATTCTGTACACCAGAAGCAACCACCTGCAAACACTGCTGTAGCTGTGGGTGTACCCTCAGGTATTGGTGCTTGTGGCTTTTTTTCTTTGCTCGTTTGTTGAGAAACTACGCAGCTTGTCATGAGTAGTAAAGTAATAATGAGCAGTATATATAGTGTGCTGTTTTTCATGTGTGTGTGGAAGGTAAGTGAGATTATAAAGATTGTTATGTTACTACGGAGCACAAACTGCGCGCAATCCAGCGCGCAGTAGTATGCGGAAAAAGCCCTGCAAACAATCGGGCTTTTTCCTGAAGAACTCCAAGGCAGTAACATACCACAAGGATATATATGATATATACATACATTTCTTATACTCGTTTTACCATATATTAGTATGTGCTGGGAACTACTGAGTAACACAAAACGGGGGTGTACAAATGCCAGCAATAGAATGGGAACGAATGGTATATTTTGAAAACGGTAAACCAGTTCACCGTGTCCGCGAATATGATCTGGATGATGTGTGGATGGGTGAAAATGATGCAGGCAGCCGCAAAGAAGAAAGCCTGTTTGAAAACGCACAATAAAGTAAGACAATCAGATCCTGGATTGACATGAAGGACATACACCAGTGACATCTATCTGAATGTGACAGATAGTCCCCTTTATTTCATTTTTCAGAAAGTCTAGTTTCTTTGGGTGAATATGTCGTACACTACCACATTTTTCACAGGTAAAATGACAATGATCTTTCTTACTTGTAGAATAAACTTTCCGCCTTTCACACACATAGGAGTGCAATTCACCCTGCATCTCAGCTGTTTTAAGATAGCGATACACACTTGCAATACCTAATTTTGGATGCTTTTTGGTAAGACGCCTATGCAAATCCTCAGCATTGAAAAAAGTATCACAATGCTTTATGCCTTCTTTGATGATCCTTTTTTGTTTAGTCATCCGTACCATTATTGATAACGAGAATCAATAAACTATATAAACTATGTTGTTCCAGAGTACCAATATGAACCAAGCATAGATATGCACATTCTATATAGTCTACCATTTCACTAGGGCGTGTAAATAGCCGAAGTTTGTCGTTGACGGGGTGTGTCCCGAGAGTCTGATTAGGTTTAAAAAAAGGTTGTGAAGTATGGCTT
>CAYFJX010000002.1:0-228344 GCA_964343705.1 uncultured Methanosarcinales archaeon | reverse complement strand
CGAGAACTACTACTTATAACTTTCTATAAAAACCAAAGGGTTTCATATTAGCCTACGTAAATATACCATCTACTCCCCAAATCCATAACAATCTTTATAAACATACAAGCACAGAAA
The DNA here is from genome assembly GCA_964343705.1 of uncultured Methanosarcinales archaeon. Classification (GTDB taxonomy): domain Archaea; phylum Nanobdellota; class Nanobdellia; order Woesearchaeales; family UBA12501; genus JAUSFM01. The sequence continues at coordinate 228,227 of CAYFJX010000002.1, read as the reverse complement.
AGAGGCTATAATGGGAATGAAAAAGGGGTATAGTGTAGTTTGTACTATTTTGGTGTATGTTCTAGTAATGGTGTTTATTTCTCAAGTTGGACTGGCTGGTTGTGCAGAGAAAGGGAATTTGTGTTATACCACTACTTCCGCAGTAGCAAGCGCAACGGGCAGAGACAAGTACATAAAAGATGAAGTGTGCCGATTTGATCCAAGTAAGGATGATAAGTATGAGTGTATTGAGAAAGATTATGATAATCCTGAGTTAACCCATTGTTGTACACGAAATCCGAATAAGAATGGGATGAAAACGCATGGATATGCAACAACTAAAGAGGGTGCGGAATTCTTTAGAAAAGAATATGCAGAAAACTTTCACAATGGCATTATCGCTCCAATGTACTGTTATCCAGGAAGAGTCCGAAAGTCAGATGGGAGTTGTAAACCATCAATTCCAGATCCTGTTGGAAGAATAACAAAGACATGGAGTCCAGTTTTTGGACAAACCAAGTTTTGTAATGAAGATGAAGCTGTATGTAAAATGGATCATTCTTCTTTTATTACAGTTCCTTACGTGACAAACAAAATGAGTTGCTGTAAATTAAAAGATGGGATTAAAGTTGACTTAGATGATGTTGAAGTCATAAAAAAAGATGAAGATTTAGGAAATGTTGGTGAGCAAAAGATTATGAGTTGTGGCCCAAATCGGGTAGTGTGTGGGATAACTGCCAAGCAAATACGTCCTGCAGGAACAGACCATTACATAAGCGAGTTTAAATGTTGTAAATTAAAACCTGGAACTTCAGTCGAACCTACTTCTTTTGAAATCACCTCAAGAACAGGTAGGCCCATGCAAAATTTTAATTATGAAAATGTCAGACAATGTTACCCCAATGAGGTTATGTGTTCAGTTGGAAGGGAAGTTAGAAAACCTCCTGTCGGAGCAGCCTTTGGTAATTTCAATACAGTCGGATGCTGTCCCATAAAAAAGTGTGCAGCTGAGCCAGATTGTAGTAATCCAGGTCAAGACGCTGATTGTGATGGGAAACCCGATGTGGCAGATCCTGTGTGTATAGCAGCAGCAAACGCAGACAAAGACGATGACAATGATGGCATAAAAAATGGCGAAGGAGACAAATGTCCTGACACGCCAGCAGGCGAAGTAGATTCAATTGTACCATTAGGAACAGAAGGGCCACTTGCAGATTTTATTGGTTGTGGACCAAGTCAAGTGGATGCTGACAAGAGCAACAAGATATGTAATCATTTTGGTGGATGGTGGTTTAGTACAGGTGACAATACAGGTGTATGCTGTGGCGGAGAAGGAAAAGAAGAAAACTTTGTTGTTGAAGGTAAGGACGGAAAAAAGAAAGTGTGTATTGGTAGCCAGCCACTTGAAAATAAAGGTGGACAAACACTCACCACAGGAGGAGCAAACCTACTGACACCACGACGACGAATAGGACACCTTGACTACCCCCTTGTCACACCAGGAAATGCGTTTCAACAACCATTTGAAGAAGATGCTGATGCATTTACCATTGAATCACGTGGCCAAACAATGACTCTAAAGAGAGGAAAAACAGCAAGAACAAGAAAGATGAAGAGGCTTGCTGGTGATCAAAAATTAATGGTACGAATTGGCATTGCCCTTAAAGGAAATGAAAATGTAGAAATACGGTATAAAGGAACAGGCGAGCAGACTGTAGGGATTGGTGCTATCTCTCCAACACGAGCACTGGCACCAGGTGAACACATCTATGAGTTTCAACTTTCTAAGCTAGCACCACGAGAAGATTTTCGAGTCCTCATTCAAAACAAAGGCCCTGAAGAAATAAAGATTACAGGCATTAATGTTTACATGCCTACATTCAAGAAAGTATTGTATCTGAATGATCAATTTTACGGGTGTAATGATGTGGAACTTTTTGAGACAGACCCAGTAAACGAAGTACCTATCTGGGGTGAAGACGCAAATCAGAATAACATAAAAGTTGATTTGATTGGTGAACAAAGCTTACGACCTGAATCATGCGAAGCAAGAAGCCATGTTGGACCACAAGGAAAACAATATTTCTGCAATGTACTTGGAGAATGGCAGCAACGAAAAGACAATCCACGACCTAACAATATTCTCAAAGAAGTACCGAGTGGCCAGATACAAGAAAGTATAGGGGTTGAATCATTTGCAAAACTCTTTGGATTCCCTGTTTTGTCTGGTGACGGGTGCTGTGAAGAAAACCAGTGTTGGCAAGGAAACAGGTGTATTGACTCAAGTGATAAGCCAGTGTTTCAAAGCACACAAGAAAAAGGAAAAGCAACAGTGTTTTGTAAAGCAGGAGAGTGGATGGCAGGAGCAAAAAAACAAAACCAGTTTGATGATGGCCATGTACCCTGTCCCGAAGGAAAGTGTGCATACACAGTGAAAGGTGATGCAGGCACTGTTGGCACGTGCTATGCAGATGGTTCTATACAACCAGCAGTTCGTGGTGAAGAAAAAGATGACATTGTATGTAATAATGGTGAGTGGTATAGTCGAGAAGCAATGATGGCAAAAACACTGATAGACTTGCCAGGCATTGGCAAGCAGTATAGTTTGTACTGTGGCAGTGCAGAAGATGTGTTACTAAGTAAAGATTTTACACCTGCTCTTCCCGAAGGGACACGGTTTGAAGCAGATCATGTTTGTATGATAGAATACGGGACACACGCGTGGAAAGATGGCGTGTTTAATGGCTTGCTTTCTGAAATGCCGCTGACAGGAAATGTTATTGTTGCACTGGGATTAAAAAGAAATCAGATAATCAAAGCAGGTGTGCCAGAAGAATTTGTTCTTACTGCGTTTAGTGAGGAGTATGGAAACCAAGAAGAGGTTTTAGCTGACGACGAAGCTTCCCCAGAAATGTTATTTACGTACTGCCTTGGTGCAATGGAGTACCAAGAAGCTCGGTATGTGTACTTGCCGTTCCGTAGAGGACAAGACAGAGCACAACTAAAAGCAAGTAGGCCAGAATGGGCAGGATGCTCAGGAAACTGGGATAAAGCAAAAGCAGATCAAGCACAATTTAATGATATGAAAACAGAACCAAATGAAGAAAATAATGTGTTTTACAGCCACAGACTACAAACAGTGCTGTACTCACCAAAACCATTCACAGTAGAATGAAACAAATAACGCAAATTGGAATGTGTATATTGATGCTGGTGTTAGTGAGTGGAGTGGTTGTTGCTGCTGAGCATAGTATTAATATTCAAGGAAGTGGTTTTGGTGATGCGCTTACTATACAAGTTGGTGACACGGTGACATGGGTGAACAAGGATCCAATGCCTCATACCGTGACTGCTGATGAAGGAGAATTTGACTCTGGCCAATCACCTGATGACTTTTTACAAACTGATGGAACATTCTCACACACATTTAACAGTGCTGGAGAATTTTCATACACGTGCGTACTACATCCCATGTCTGGAAGAATTATTGTTGAAGAAGATGAACCAGAACCTGCACCAAGTAATGAACCTGAAAATAGTCCTGCACCCCCTCCTCCACCTCCGCAAAACAATGAAGATGAAGGACCACAAATTGACCTGGGTGATGAAGAAGGGTTTATTGACAATGTAATTGAAGTTGCCCAATCAGTAAAAGACAGAATAACAAACGCATTAGAGGATTTAGGTTTATTAGCTGATACAAAAGCAGATGAATTCCTCGACAAAACAGCGAGAAAAGCATCAACCATTGTCATAGTAAAAAGTGGCAAAAAAGAAATTGTAGGTTTCAAAGACAATCCTAAACTGCGACCAAATCAAGATTCAATTGCAATGGTTAAGTTTAGAGGTTTGGGAGAAAAATTAAAGGTGTGCAGCAAAGTAGAAAAGCTTAATTTAGAAAATGTCCAGTGTGATGATAAAGGAGCGTGGAATACCAAACAATCAATTATCCGTGGACCAACTGATGTTGATATTTGGAATGAGCTCACAAGAATTGTTCAATTACACTAAAAAGAGGTTTGTATGTGTTCAGCACGTTTGTTCAAGCAAAAAAAAGGGCAGATAATAGCCTTTGTTCTAATTGGATTACTCGTTCTTATTATTGTCTCATTTATGTTCTTTGTTGAAAGTAGAAAACAGCTAGCACCTATGGGTAAAAGTTTTCAAGAGATAATGGATAGTCTCCAGACAGAGCCAGTAAAGAATTTTATTGAGATTTGTTTGCGAAAAACAACAGTGGATGGTATCAAAACTATTGCTGCGAATGGTGGCGAGTTGCAACCTATTGCAAACTTCACGCAACTGGATGAAACACGACCACTGTTATGGATTACTGAGCGTAGTGGACAAACCGAGTTGGAACCAGAAGACTACCCTGGACCAAACTTAATTATCAACAAGAAAAGTAGGGATCCAGAAAAAAGCGGGCCACCCTATGATTACCGGCTGGGTAGAACACCTGTTGACACCTTTGAAAAAAGGTATCCGTTTGGTAATTTAAACATTCCTGCATTGTGTCAAACAGGTGGGTTGAATGACTTGCGCAATGTTACTAAGAGTGTTGCTGCTCCTTGTCCTGCTGGGTTCTACGCACATTATTCAATCCAAGAACGATTGGATGAGTACATAACTGATAATGCAAACAAGTGTATTAACCTCACAAAAATCCAAGAAGATAATGGTTTTGAAAACATTTCAGTGCGATTAGACAAGCCAGAAGTTGATGTGATCTTTGGAGAAGAAGATGTAAGCATACATGTTGACTACCCGCTTGACATTGGTGTTGAACACTCATCACGAGAAATTTTGCAGTTTAGTATTAGCGCGTTTGCACGCCTGAAAAAAGTGTATGGTATTGCACAAGATCTTGCACGAAGAGACAGAACAGAGTTAAGCTTTGACATTAGTGATCCAAAACACCAACTACGAAGTTTGTATTTGAACAAGCGAGACTTGCGTCCTGGTAGTCCTGATGAAAGTCTTATGAAAATAGAAGTGAGTTGCGTAGGTGATTGTGAAGAAAGCTTTGATGATGTAATCAGCATTATTGACAAGGGATCTGCAGTCAAAGGTTTCCCTATGAACTTTACCTTTACTCGTAAGAATAGGCGTCCTGTTCTTGGCTGGGCACAGCATTTTGACGACGTAGACAGGAAAGCAGACACATTCAAAGGTGGTGCGTTCAAAGAGTTTGATTTAATCTTTGAGTATGGCCAGCCAATAGAGTTTGAGATTGTTGCGTACGATCCTGATGAGGATGATATTTATTTTAATCCTGCATTAACAGGCTGGGAAGAACGGCTTAGTGCAGACTGTGGTGGTGGCGAAGCATTAGAAGAAATGACAGCAGAAGAACTAGCAGAAAATCCACCTGCAGAAAAAGGTCCTGTTATTGCAAACTATGCAAGCAAAGATGAATTCAGAGAATGCATGGAAATCTTCCCTGTTGTAAACAGGATTGTTCTTGCAGCAAAAGAAACACCTGGAGAAGAAGGAGTATACCGCGCTGAAATAAAACGTATAACACCTTCTGAAGCAACCCCGCTTGACTTTGGTTACCACAAACTGCGCGTTGAAATTTGTGATGATAACCAGTCACCAAAAACAATCAAAGATGATAATGCATTGTGTGACAGTCAAGAAATTGTGATTCTGATTGTTGACAAGATCGAAGAAGGTGCAAGTGAAGAAGAACAAGTAGATGAAAATGCTGGCGAGGAAGGAGATGAGGCAGAGGCATAGTCAAATTAGTTTAAGCCAAAGCTTTTTCTTAATATTTAACACCACACAGTTCCAACCAGGCCGGGTCCCGGCCTGGATTAAACAGCTTTGCTGCAAAATCTGTGCAGTTGAAATATTCCTTGATTTTGTTGATGTTGAACCTTTTCCTCCCACTAAAAATCAGATTACAGCCCCAACTTTATTCTCAACTCAAAACACACCCATTTATTCACAAATCATCACAACCTTTTTAAAGAAAAACACCTAAAATAGGCTTAGCGAGTATATAAAGAACCGATGGTGAATGGATGCAAAAAAAGAGGATACTCTTAGTTACACTACTTGTTAGCATGCTGTTTATTGTACTAGCATCTAGCTTTGTTTCTGCAGAAGAAGAAGGTTGTTGTTACGGCGCCACCATGGGTTGTCAAGTTGTTTTTGATGAAGGAGAATGTAATGTACTTGGCGGAACATACTCACCTGAATCATGTAGTGCAGATATCTTACGTACTGAGTGTAGTGTGGGATGTTGTGTTACTCAAGAAGGCGCGCTACGAGTGCCGAAACATAAAGTGAGTTGTACCGAAGGTGATTTTACCAATGCTGCTGATTATGAACAAACACCTTCTTCAGATATTTGTGGTGGGATTTTAGAATGTAGTGAGGACAGTCAATGTCCTGCAAACACCCGGTGTGAAAATGGCATTTGTATTCCTGGCCAGCGAGCACAAGTTGACAAGTGTGAAAACGGTGTGCAAGATCCTGGTGAAACAGATGTTGACTGTGGCGGTAACTGTCCACGATGTGATGTTGGAAAAAGCTGTGGTGCTGATTCAGATTGTCAAGCAGGACAAAAATGTGATCCAGATACTAACAAGTGTGTAGAACATGTTTCTAACTGTCGTAATGGTGTTGTTGACGAGGGTGAAGATTGTGACTTTGAAGAAGGCAGTAACCAGATATTGTACAAGCAAGGTGTGAACTCGTGTGTTGACCTTGATCATTCACCAGGTCAAAAGTATACTGGTGGAACTCTGAGTTGTAATAGTTTTTGTCGTTTTGAAACATCATCATGTACATACCTTTCACCTGATCAGCGTCGAACAGAAGCAACAGGCATCTGCGGTGATGGAGTACTTAACACACCCAATGAAAAATATGTAACTGAAACGTGTGAGATTGGCATTGACCGGTGTGGTGCTGGGCAAGTGTGTGGGTGTACTAATCCTGATGAGTGTCAGCCAAGTGATTGTACCTGTCGTGGTGAGTGTGAAGTTGGAGCACCTGTTATCACATTAGTTGATGGTGATGCTGTACCAGGAAAAGCCCGAATCATTTGGGATGTGAACTTCTTACCTGAAGCATGTCCTTTGATTAGCCAGCACGTTCTGTACTGTAAGCGTGGCGAGGAAAACTGTCCACAAGCTGAGTTTAGAAACTGGAAGCGCAGTGCTGAAATCGCTCCTGTAAGGAGAATGTATGAAAAAGATATTGGTGAAGAAAAAGGATACTGCTTTGCTGTTGAAACAACCTACCAAGGCCAAGAACCACAAATCAGTGATTTTATCTGCCTTGATGCGTGCATTGAGGGTCAAACATTCTGTGACAATACTGATCCTAACAAGAAAAGAAGAACTATCTGCCAAGGAGGAGACATCCAACCAGGACCAGCATGTACTGGTCAGCAATACTGTGCAGAACCAGAGGTAGGATTGAGTGAGTGTCGAGAACCTGAAGTATGCCAAAAGTGTAATGGCGTGTTTGAACTCTTTGGAGGAGTGTTATTTGACCAAATTGGCGTGCTTGCAGAGCAAACCTGTGAAGAAGTACAAGGCTGCATTTATGACCTGTCTAAAAAGAACGTGAACTATTTCAGGTCATGTAAAGAAATACAAGATTGTTACAGTTACCGATCAAAGTACGCATGTGAAAATGATGTTGACCATTGCCAGGTTTCTGCTGAAGGATGTGAATGGTTAAACATCAACGAAGATCTTGGACTGGGTGTGTGTAAGCCTGCGCTTGATAATAAAGAACAATGTGATTTGTGTAACCAAAACAACAAACTTTCAAACAACTTACTTTTACAGTGTGACAGAGATATGTGTGAAGCCTTCGGAGACACGTGCTATTTCAGCGCTGGGAAGAATAGTTGTGGTGATGAGTCTGGCTTTGGCTGTTCTGACTACAATGATGTAAGTAATCCTGGCCGTGCACGAACAGAGTGCACTGGTGGACGTGCTGTACGAATAAACGCAAACTACCATGCTGAAAGTGGTAAGCGAATTGGTGGCACCAATGAGATTGTACAACGAAGTCAGGACCGGTTTAATCATGGATTGTGTACCTGGGGTGGTGAGCCAGGAGATAGGTGTTTTAAGGATGCTGATGGTGACGGGCTTGATGATTGCCGTGTTGAAGTTGCACCAGACAAGCAAGCATGTGAAACAGACTTCACCCCTCCAGAAACAAGTGTTGCACTTGAAAATGTCCAGCATGATCAAAACAATAAGATGATGCTTGGTAAGTTCATGGATGTGCCAGTTAGAGTAACTGAAAAAGCACGAACATTTTACTGCCTTGGACAAAACTGTTACCCTACCGAGTACACCATGTGCCGTATTCAGCGAGTACTTGGTAGAGGGGATCAAACAGCAACAAAACTTAGTTATTACTCACAAGACTTTAATCAAAACCTTGAAGTAATCAAAGATAAGGACATTGTCGTTAATGTGAACCGGCCGCGGCAAGTTAAAGATCGAACATTGGCAATTAGTCAAGAAAACCCGCGGCAACTTCGTGTTAACCTTGAATACACGCGAGATGTAACATGTAATGGTATGCTTACTAACATTAAAGGCGAGGAAGTGTTTGCTGATGACTCACCGCAAGCGCGAGTGAACAGTAACCGTATTGCTGACGAGCGTGGTAAGATATTCACGCGAGAATACCACAACTTGGAAGATAATATTTATGTTTTTAATTATGACTGTACAAGTGACTTTGGCAATACTGACAGTGGCTATGATGTTCAGCTTATTGATACTAACAAAATTCACATTGCGTCAAACACGTATGGTGGTAGTGAGCCCATTGTAGGAAGTGAAGCAGTTATTGCCCGGGTCACTACTGACGAGCCAGCTGATTGCTTTATCAAACCACTCGGAACAAACAGAGAGTACACACCGTTTGCTGCGCAAGCACAAGACGCTATGCGTAGTGAAGATCGATTGAACCACAACAAGAACCTGCCACTTGAAGGGGACTTGAATGTGTTCCAGGTAGCGTGCCAGTTTGATGGTGAAGATCAACTACAAGGTAACAAGGCAGACCGAATTATTGTATCCAAGGACAAGTACGGTCCTGAACTCAAATTTTATGCAAGCATTGACAAGAGTATTGACTTGGAATCTGGTGATTACGGCACTGCACAAAACGTGTTCTTGTATTGTAGTGATAAGCGTATTGAAGAACAATATGGATTACGAGGTCTTGACAATGGGTGTGGTGAAGTCAGCATGACCTTAAATGGTGAGCAGGTTGGCTTTGCCTTTGACGCTGCAGAACCTGAAGGATTCATGGCACCATTCACCCCCTACATTGTAGGTAATGAAGCATTTGGTGGCAGTGCTGTGTTAGAAGTGAAAAATCTTGTTGCTCGTGACCGAGAAGGGCACGCTGCTGAACAGTTTGTACTTGAACCATTTAAGATCACAGTTGCTGACAACGGCAATGGACAAATCGCAGACCCTGCAGTACTTACGCTACATGACGAGCTTGGAGGAGTTATCCCGCACCAGCCACCACCACGACTAGGTAAGGGAGTGTACTTTATCAAAATTAACACAGGAAGAATTGCAAGCCTTGAAAACTTTAGAGCAACACTAACAGCAACAGGGTTTGATGAAAGCGGCGTTGCAATTCCTGTTCCTAACAAACCAGAGTTTGACAATTTCATAACTGAAGAAAATTGCCAGCTAGATAGTTTGTCAACCATTAAGTGCATGCTTAACCTGGAAGAACTGCAGCTTGCAGCAGAAGGAGAAGAAGAGCTAGGATTGTACAGTCTTGAGATTAATGTTGGTGCTGTTAAAGTAGTTGAAAAAGGAACAGAGTGCTTCCCAGATGAAAACCCGCTTGTTTCATTAAACATGCAAGTTGAACAATTAACAATCACCCTACGAACACAAACACCTGAGCTTGAACTAGACCCAATCTTTTCACCATCATTCTTTGCAGCAGGAGAAGAATGGGACACCATGGTTGCAGATCACCATTATCCTATTAGTTTCTACCCCAGTGAAGGATTGGCGTACACTAACCAGCCTGAACTATTTATCAGTGGAATTATGAAGCATCCAGAGATTACTGAGTCTATTCAATTCTACCAAGGTATTTGCGGTAGTCAACCAAGTGTGAAAAAATCATTTACCCAGCCAGTGAGTAATGTGGTATGTCGAACAAGTGTTAACACACCAGAAAGCAGGACAAATGTGGTAACAACAAACAATCCAGCACAGTGTGGTGTTCTTTCAGGAAAATTCATGGAGTTTGCTGCTGAAGTTGAAGATGATGGTACATCACAGTATAGCAGAAAAGATTATACAAAGTACCGCCATAATTATCAGGTAGTTGAGCAAGGCGGTGGTACACCAACACCTCTGACTCTTGATAGTGATATTGAACAAGTTCCAGAACCTGTTGAAGGAGTGCCAGGTATTGAAGTAAATTTCTACACAGGACCAGCAGAGCCTGGTGTGTTTGGAGACACGATTTCACTTGACGAAGGATGTAATATTTTCTACGCAAAAGGACTTGGTGATGGTGCAGAATCACGCATTGTACCTGACCCTGCAGCAGTTGCAGGTATTGTTGTTGACACAGAAGGACCCTTAGTTATTGAAAACATTCCTGCTGAAGGAACAACCAATGAAGTAATAAGTGAAGTAGGCATTATTGTTGAAGAAGTCATGGGTGGAGCACACAATGCAGAGCTTATCCCTGAAACAATCACCATGAGCATTATCCCTATTGGTGATGATGAAAGTATTGAAGATGTTGAACAAGAACCAGTTACTATTGACGGTCCTGGATGCCAGGATAACATATGCCAAGCAAGTAATGCTGCAGGATTTGAATACAGTTACAACCTAGTTATTGATCGTTTAACTGATGAGGCAACACGAGAGTTTATTGAAGATGATGAAAAAGAAACAGTACTACAAGATCTTGGCTGGGATGGACTCCACGAAGAATACATTGCTGAAGCATCACAAGGTCAAGAACCAGTTGCAGGTGTTATCCAAGCAAGTGTTGCTGATGAAACACTCAGTATTCAGACCGAGGAAATTGATGGTAAGAAACGACACACCATTATGTTTACCCCTGATGCACCACTTGAAGGAGGCCATGTAATTCGATTTGAAGGAATGGATAAAGCAACTAACAACCTTGCACCAACCACCAACGGTAAGCCCGAATGGGTGTTCAATAGCAACGATGGAACACCAATCCCTCCTGTGTTCACATTCCTTGAACCTGCTGTTGAGTTTAATGGTACATTCTACTCAAACAGAAATGTCAATGTACAAATTGATTATTCTGAAAACCCAGAAGAAGTAACTATTCTTGACGAGGATTCATCAGGAAGAATCTTTTACAAGGCGTTTGACGCTCCACTTGGCCAGGAAGATCCACTGCCAAGTAATTGTGAGCAAACACAACGAAACGTGTTTGTATGTAACCTTGCTGACCTTGGACCTGAGCAGTTTAACCAAGCCTACACTATTGTTGCAGAGGCTCGTATGATGTTATCAACAGGATCACAAGGTCCAAGTGCACGACACGCAAGCCCAACCCTTGTTTTAGATAACCAAGCACCTGAGATTATTGAGTATGACTTCCCACCTATTGTTGCCTATAGTGGAAAGCTTCGGATACAAATGAAGATTAAGGATAGTGGTTTTGATATGAAAGGACGATTTGTGTTTGACGTTCCAGAAATGCCACACCTCAAAAAAGAGGGAGAACTCGTACAGGTAGAACACCAAGTAGGAAGCCAGGATTACATCTTTGAATGGGATCTTGAACCAGAACGATTTAACATACAACACGAAGAAATACTAAAGAATCCTCATGGCCTCACACTGTTCTTTGATGATTACGCAGGCAATGCTCCACCAGCGTACGTGAGCAGAGATTTAAAACTTGATTTTAGAGGGCCTAGCCTTGCAGGATGGGCTGTTGACATTAACACACCGCACTCTATCCCTGCTGAAAACAAGTACTTTACCAAAGAGTCAAGTGTGAAAATTAATGGTAGCTTTGCTGATGATGATATTTGTGAAGACTGCATATTCATAACTCCAGGAAATTACTTGCGTGGTGGCGACACGTTTGACCCGCAACTTGTTGCAACAAAAATCCATAATCCACCACGACGATTCACCACCAATCTACAAATAAAAGCTGTAGATGGCGAAGTAGTTAATCAAAGTTATATGATTGTCATGAAAGACATGTCAGGATTCAATAAGTCAAAAGAGTTCACTATCTTTACTGATCGACGACCTCCAGAAGAGGTTGGATTCAACATTAGATAAACAATAAAATTTGGAAAGCAAAAACATGAAACCAAAAAGTATTGGTAGACTGTGCATAGTTCTAGTACTTTTGATAGCTTGCGCTATGAGTGTTGCCGCTGCAGATGTAACTATTCGTGGCCAAGCATTTGCACCTGGCATTGTAGAAATCAATGTAGATGATACTGTAACCTGGACTAATACTGAAGAACTGCCTCACACTGTTAGTGCTGATGATAATAGTTTTAGTTCTGGCACTTTGCAAAATGGGCAGTCATTTACTCACACGTTTAATGTTCCTGGAACATTCACGTATCACTGCTCGTTCCATCCCACTATGACTGGAACCATTAGGGTTCGTAGTGCTGCTGAGGGTGATGTTGACCTGGGGCCTGCTGGCGAGTTTATTCGTGCTTTCATGAGTGGGTTACTTGGACCACGAAGCGCTCCTGGCGATGAAGCAGATGATCCTGAAGAAGAAGGTGGAGAAGGTGAAGGGGTGGGAGCAGTGATTTCACTAAAGGAAACTTTCACTCCTATGCCAAAGGTAAGTGTTGAGTTTGACGAGTCAGTTTCTATTATGACTGGTAGGATTTTCTTTTTGCAAGAAAAGCGTCCTGATATTGAAACACTCACTGCTGACGACCTGCCTCCTGAAGGATTTTTAGATCTTGTTGATGGTATTCCTTCTAAAAATGCTGATAATGAGTGGGTGCTTGAACCTGACCGGTCACTGCCACCTGGATTTTACGTTGCGCAGATGAAGGCACTTGACATGGTAGGTAACGAGGCTGAGTTTAAGAAGTTCTTTACTGTTGACTATGAAACAATTGACATTCGAATCACCAGACCAAAGCTAGGTGTGTCCCCCACGCGAGACTTTAGCTTACAACTCAGCACGTACAAAAATGGCGCGCCAATAAACACCATGTGTAAATACAGTACACGTAATCCCCAGTTCAGATTTTTTAATGTGGGCATGGTGTCGTCAAACACTTTTGGCCCAACCCATGATTTTGAAGAATTTTCCAAGGTAAGCTTCCTTGACCTTACTCCTAATCGTCGTGGAAACACGTTTTACGTAATTTGCAGAACTGAAAATGGTGAGGTTGCACAGCGTGAGGTTGAAGTGTATGTTGACACAGAAGCACCCACTATCACCAAAGCAAAATTTGATCCTGAGAGAATTGTTGAAATTCCTGATGATCACAACTTTTTTTCAGATTTAGTAATTGAAACTAATGAAGAAGTGCAGTGTAAGTACGCAACACAAGGTAATGTAGAGTATGATGACATGTTTCCGTTTGATGGTTTTGACAGGGAATTGTTTCACAAGTTTGTAAATCCTAACAAGAAACAAATGCAGCTACCTGAGCCCGAAGTAAAACTGCAAAAGATATTTTATGTACAGTGTGAAGATCGTATTGGTAGAGAGTCTAACAAAGTACCGGTTGGTGTGTCTATTGACTTAAGTGTTCCTATTCGTATTGGTGTTTCCTCTCCACCAGCTGTTTCAAAAGTGAATGATGTCACGCTTAATTTTACCACTAATAAGATTTCCAGGTGTTTTTACAAGATTGGTGAGGTGAGTGAGTTCTTACAGGATGAGCAAAACCCAGCAAAGACGCATAGTGCTATTATTGGCACACTTCCTGATGGGGAGCATTCCATGGAGATTAGTTGTGAAACAAACAAGGCAGGAAAAAAGCAAACTGCAACAAAAACTGTTACGTTTCTTATTGATACTACTGGACCAGGAGCTCCAACATTTGAAGGTGACGCACTTAGTTGTACACCTCACAAGTTTAAGCTTGGCATTTCAGTGACTGCAGAGGATGTTGAGTCAGGCATTAAGATGTTTAGGTACCTTGTTGCTGAAACAGAAAAAAATGGAACGTTCGGAGCAAGGAATGGTATTGGAACCTTGCCAACAGTGAAGCCGCAACTGCCTGAGGTTGAAGACGAGGATGCTCCTATTCCTGCGTTTTCACACACAGTGATTGTGTCTGCCATAAACAATGTTGGATTGGAAGGTGCTGCTGCTCCTGTAACACTAAATTATGATCCTAACAATCCAAGTTGTCAAGAAAATGATCCTCCTCGAGTTATCTTAACTAAGAATTCTCAGCCTGGCCTTGTTACTGTTGAGTTTAGGTGTGCTGATGAAAGTGGTTGTGACCCTAATAGTTTATTTTATGGCCTGGGTGGTGAAAACCAACTTGGTGCTGCTGCTGGCACTGCTGCTTCCTGTGAGCCATCAAATCTTATTGATAGAACAACACCTGTTGAAGTACGTCGGTCTCGAGAAATATGCTGGAAAGCAAAGGATACGGTAGGGAATGAAGCACAGGGAAAAGAAACTGTTGTTGTTCCCCAAGCACAAACATGTACTAACGGTGTGCAGGATGAAGGAGAGAGTGGTATTGACTGTGGTGGTTCATGTGGTAACACGTGTGCTGAAGGTGGCACGTGTACCAGTGATGATGATTGCCTGGGTGAATATTGCGTTGAAGGACAGTGTATTGCGCCAAAGTGTGATGACGACCGGAAAAACGGTGATGAAACTGCAAAGGATTGTGGTGGTCTTGTGTGTTCACGGTGTGACTTGAATGCAACCTGTCAAATAGGAAATGATTGTATTAGTGAATATTGCGGAGAAGGAGTATGTAAAATTGCTTCCTGCACTGATGGAGCAAAGAATGGCAAGGAAACTGATGTTGACTGTGGTGGTGACTGCCCAAGCAAGTGTATTAATGGTAAGACCTGCCAGAGTGAAACTGATTGCGTTTCTAATTATTGCGGCCTTGGTAGGTGTGATAACAAGCCAGGAACTGCTCCGGTACCTGGTGCTGCACCTGCAGGAAGCACAACAACAGCGACAACGCCTGAAAAAGAGGAAGGCGGCTTTTTGTCATTTATTTGGTCAAATCTCATATTCATTATTGGTTTTTTAATGATTGGTGGAGGGGCGGGCTACCTCGCACTCGCATCCAAACCATCGGGGAAAGCAGCTTCTGCTAAACCCGCCCTAATCACACCAATCAAAAAACCAATTTCAAGATTTATGAACGCTACAAAACAATCAGCTGCAAAGTCAGCGCAGCGTGTACAGTCAGTTGTGCAACAGCGACGACAAGGAAGAATTACACAGCGTCATAGAAAACGTCAGAGTTTCTTTAGCGTATTTAGTGGTAAGAAAAAAGCTGCTGTAAAGCAGGCTAAGACAGCTAGCATGCCTGCAGGGCAACAACCTCCTCGAACACAGCGTGTTATGGGTATGGCAAAGCGGTTTAAGCTTGCACCAAAACTAGTTGAGAAACTACCAAGTGCACAACAGGTTACTGAATGGCTGCCATTGCATAAAATGCACGCTGCTGTAAAGCGCGTGGTTGGTAGTAAACCGCAGACGCCCCAGGGAGCAATTAAGACACGCAAGGGAACATTTGATGGCTTGGCAAACAAGCAGCGTGTGCAAGAAAAGCACCTTGATGAGATGGCACATGAAAATGCTGAAGATGAATTGTTCAATGAATTAGAACGACACACAAGGTAAACAAGAAAGAAAAAGAACCAAAAAAAGTTGTAGTTGGGGATTATGAGAAAAAAAAGAGGTATGGTGGGAGTACAGTTTAATTGGATATTTATACTTATGGCAGGAGGACTCATCCTGTTTTTCTTTATGAGTGTGATTGGGTACCAAAAGCAGTTATCACAGAATAAGTTGGGAACTGATCTTGCAAGCCAGCTTGAACTTATTTTTTCTGGTCGTGGTGTTGCACCTGGTGCTAAGCAGCCAATTGACATTGCAGAGATTCCTATTCATTTTAGTTGTACTGATTATGAAATCCTTGGACAGCGTATTAGCGGGGGGAATGTGTTGATATTTGCGCCGGCAGAGGTGCATGCAAAGAAGTTGCTAACTATTACACTCAGTTTGGACTTGCCATTCCGCACTAATAATCTGGTTATGATGACCGGGCCGACTAACAAGTATTACTTTGTAAATTTTCCTGATGGCTCGTTAAAGCAGAAGATTACTGACACTCTTGACTTTCCGCTTGCTCCACCTGGCCAAAAGCTTGACTTTCAATTTGTTAATGGAGGGGGTGGCTCGTACACCAATGAAGAAGGCCAGCCTATCACGTTTGAAAACAATGTGGGTGTGAAGTTTATTTTCCATTCCCCTATTTTAGTGGGTGAAACACCTGAACAACATGCTGGCACGTTTAGCACAGTGCCAACAGGGTTTGGAGCAGAGGTTGTTGATGAAAAAGTCAGTGCAATTATTGTGAATGCTGATCGTGTTGAAGATTTTGCAAGTGGTGCTCCTATGAGCACACCTATTTTCTTTTTGGAAAAGCAAGGTGGCACATTTAATCTTGAAACTGCGCAGCCAGCATCTAACACATTTGACTTTGCTAGTTTTATTGCTGCAGTGTTTGCACGAGATGGTATGACATACCAGTGTATTATGGAACGTGCGTTGAGAAGAACAAAACATGTCATGGGAGTGTATAAACACCGTAGTGCAACTATAAAAAATCATTTTGAGCAAATTCAAGCTGATGCAAGTGAACAAGGATTGTTTGACGACGAAAACCAGGCATGTCGAAGTCTCTCTGACCGAGCTGATGATGCCTTGACACGCTTGGAAGAGAAAGCAGGTGCACTTTTAGGAGAGGGTGAAGCAAGTGGGGATGAGAATACAGTAGAGAATTTTTTGAATGTTATCAAAGAAGTGCAAGACATAAACGAGGATTCAGTGAGAAACAGTTGCCCAACAGTGTATTAAAAATGATTCAACCAATACGTACGCAGAAAGCGCAGATGAAGATGGGAGAGACTATTATGGTACTGCTTGCGTTCTTTATGTTGCTAGGCATTGGCTTGGTTATTTATGCTAACTTCCAAAAAACATCCATTTTGCGGCAGGCTTCTGAAACATTTGAGCGAGAAGCAGTACGAATCGCGCTAAAAACCGCGTTTTATCCTGAGTTTGCCTGCTCAGAAGGAGGAGTGGTGAATGAGAACTGTTTTGATATCCATAAAGTACGTGCGTTTGGTAAACTATCTGACTTGTCAGAAGAAGGTGGAGGAAACGAAGCTTTCTTTTTATTTCATGAAACTGAACTGCGGGATAGTAAGATTTACATTGAGCAAATCTTTCCACCGCCAAATGTGGAACTAGGAGAATGGGAAGAAGACGATGATGAACAATTAACAAGGGTAACCATTTACGACAATAGCCCCACTATTGCAGATGAGGGTTTTAGTTGGGAAAGCTTCCCCACGTTTATCCCAATCACGATTCGGGATGATACCCAGCGAAAGGCAGAAAAGGACTCACTTGGCATGCTGGTTGTTGAAGTGTACCGAACGAGGTTTGGCTAATGACCTGGATAAGTAAACGTGGACAAGGAGAAATTATGGGTATTGCATTAGTAGTTATTCTTATGGTCATTGGTATTATGTTTTTGATAAAGTACCAAGCCAAAGAACCAGGCAAGACACAGGAAGAATTCCAACGAAGAGAATTACCCAAGACAATCATAACCAGCTTGGTTGAAACCACGAGCACGTGTAATAGTGAGAAAATGGCAGATGTTATGCAGGACTGTGGCTTTGGAGACACATTTCGGTGTGAGGTAAACGGGACTATAATGGGTTCGTGTGAGTATCTGGAAGGTAGGCGAACACTTGATGGTGAATTTGAAACACAGGGAGTATTAAAGCTGATTATGGATAAGATGCTGGTAACCAAGTTCCAATATAATTATAGGATTAGCTTGTTAAACCCTGATGGCACTGATATTTTTGATACCAATGGCAAGGGTGTCCAAAGTGATGAGTTTGAAGAGTGTTTTACCTTTGATTCAGCCACGCAACCCATGATGTTTGGTATGACATTGGAGTTAAAGATTTGTTATTAGAAAGCCCCTCTATTTCGTCATAAACTTTATAAACAAAGGTTGGTATAATAGCCACAAAGCTAGGAGATACTCCCTATAGTATAATACTAGCATACTATTAAGCTTAAATGAATAAACAGAGGTGTTAGCATGGCACGAAAATCAAAAAAAGGCCAAGGAATTTCACTTAATGCAATCATAGTAGCGACCTTAGCGCTTCTCGTTCTTGTGGTACTTGCAATGATCTTCACTGGAAGAATTGGTGTGTTTACCAAGGAAGCTAAAAGTTGTAATACGCTTGGTAGTGCAAGTTGCGTCACAGACGCGTCAGACTGTAGTGCTGAAGGACAAAAAGTTATGAACAGGTATGAGTGTCCTGATGAAAACCCAGTATGTTGCCTTGATGTAACTGCTGCAGCTGAACCAGAATTTGAATAGGCGATAGCATGAAGAAAGGAGCACTTGCATGGGGACAAATTGTTGCCATGCTGCTTGCAGTGGTAATTATTATTGTAGTTGTTATTATATTCAGTGGCAAGGCTGGCCAGTCAAGTAAGGATATTACCAAGTGTGGTGGCCTCTTGAGTTTTGGCGAGTACAAAGGACAGTGTAGTGCAAGTTGTGCTCCTGGAACCATTGAATCAGGCACGTTTACCAGTGACTGTCCTGATGGGCAAGTGTGCTGTGTGACAAAAGGAGAAGAATGACACGTACAAAAGGCCAAGGATTAAGCATTACATCAGTGGTGATAGCTGCAATTGCTATTATTGTGTTGATTGTTATGGTTATGATTTTTACTGGCAAGATTAAGCAAGGAAGTTCACAAATAGATAAGCAGCAAGAACAGTTTACTGGCGACGTGTGTGAAGTGCCAGGAACACCTCGAACATGCAGGGAAGGTAATGACTGCATTAATCGTGATGGGTTTATAGTACAGGGTGCAACGTGCGACTTTGGGGTGTGTTGCTCCATATGAAAACTATGATGAAAATAAGCAGAAAAGGTCAATGGGCAGACCTAAAAAACATTGTATTAATGGTTGTATTGATCATAGTACTTGTGCTTATTGTTCGTAATTATGTGTATGCTCCAGTTGCTGAAGCTGGAAAGTGTAAAAATCTTGGTGGAACATGCATGGATAGTTGTACCCGTGATTATTACCCTGTAGCAGGCATACAATGTGACCAAGGAATATGTTGTCAACCAGTCGACCCTGAGCAGCAACGTAACCCGTAAAATAAAGAATACCAGGAGGTGATGGCTTCTGAATGTATTACAAAAGTGTAAACAAGCCAAAATTGGCAGATTTGTATTGTACCTTATACTTTTCCTAGCACTTGCTGTGGTTGTACTGGTGTTGTTCAAGCAACAAATATTTTCACAGTCCTACACCCCGTAAAACAAAAATGAAACTATTCAAAACAAAAAAAGGAATGGCAGAAACTGATTTTATACAAGAAAACCTATTTATTTTGATCTCTGCTGTAGTTATTACTGCATTTCTTTTTTTCTTTATCAAAGGATGTCAGCCATTGGCAAGTGATGAAGCGTGTTATGAACAACTGCGTGTTCAAAAATATTTTACCAGTGCTACAAAAGAAACGCAGATGTTTGAAAAAATTCCTACTTCTTGCAGACCAAAAGAACCAATTATTATCAGCACAAAAGACCCAGTCAAGGCAGAGTTTGAAGTGATTAAGCTCATGCAACGCTGCTGGGAAAAGTATGGTGGGCCAGAAAAGTTTAGACTCCCAAGAACAATCGGACCAAAACTAGTGTGTGCTCCTTGCTTTGTGTTCCAAGCAAAAAACATTCCAGAACCAATACGTAAAGAAACTGTTATGAGTGACTTGCGCGCAACCTATTTGCGTGATGGAACATCCATGGAGAGCTATCTTAATGGTTACAAACCAATCTTTACCAATGAAGAAGATCTGCCACTCCTACCTGACATAATCCCTGGGAAGTATTATACTGTAATGATTGGGGATGACCAAGGAGGTTGGATCATAGATCGAGTTGGAGATGCAACTGACTGGCTACGAGAAGCACTTTTTAACACGCAACTTTCCCCTGAGGATCAAGCAGATACAGGAGCAATGTTTGTCTATATTGACGAGCAAAACAAAGCAAATGAATGTAAAGGACCAAGTTGGTTCCCGCGAGAACGACTAGTAACATAGGTGAAACCATGATTAAAATTATACAACACTATTGCAAACTAACCAAAATGCAACTCAGCACCAAAAAAGGCCAAGGAGTTATGCCCTTGTTGTGGCAATGGGCCAAGATAGTACTTTTTTTAGGGATGGTAGTAGTTGGTACTATCCTGCTTACTAAAGTGTTTGCTCCTGACCCTCAAGCAGTGCAAGCAAACATAACACAAAGTGTACGGGACATTCGAGGCCTATCATGAAGCCAATACAAAAAATAATACCAAAAAAGTTACAAAGTAACAAGAAAGGTGTAGTGGTAACATTATTACTTGTTGTATTAGTTCTTCTTGCACTGGCTGTTATTGCCACTGTTGTTTTTAGAGATTGGATTCCTGGTCTTGTCACGGTTGCTGCGCAGCTTGGTATTATTGATATGAAAGCCCCGCCTCAGGCTGACTTTACTGCAGCAACGCTTGCAACACATAAGAACGTGGTTGAAGAATACCTCCAACGTATTGGTGATGATCTAACTGTTGAAATAGTGCTTAAAGGTGAGATTCACAGGTCTGGTATTATCGGAGAGACATGTTATGTGTGTAGTGATTATACTTTTTTAGTGCATAAGAAAATACCTTTTAAGGATTTGAAACGAGGCATCCACACGCATCGTGTAACCGCAAGGGATGTTGTTGGAGGAGCAGAGGAAACAAACCTAAATGGCCTCGATGAGGTTGCCATTGACACCATTAATGTTTTTGTTAAAAATAGCAAAAGCGGATACGCCCTTAAAAAAGAAGATACCTGGAATGTGCATCTCCCTATCTTGGATGAGCAAGGAAACACAAAGTATGATGCCCGATCAAACAAGGCATTATACCTTCTCTTGACAACGGTAACTGATGTGCAATTCCATAATAGGGAAGTGCAGTTTACTGTAAAGCCAGCGTACACGTATCAAGGAAAGAAAAAAGAGGAAGACCCAAACGTATGAGGTGAATAGATGATGCTAACAATGAGATCAAAAAAAGGCTCAGACAACATATCAACAATTGGTGTGGTGGGAGGTTTACTTTTGGTATTAATGCTTGTAGCATGGGGAGGGTATTTTATCAAAGGTTATTTGAGTGAACCATTGTCAGATGCAAAAGAAAAGTATAGTGCGTCAGAATATGGTGATTTTGGTGATGTTGATGGGGATAACATCCTCAATATCCAAGACAATTGTCCTGCAAAAGCATGTAATCCATATGTTGACATGTGGGATGACACAACGTTAGAAAAAAAACCCAGCAGTGACCGGTACGGCTGCACAGCTGGACAAGAACGATGTGGAACCAGCATGGAATGTCGTAAACAAGACGGATGTTAATAGAGTAAAGGGTTATACAATGAAGGGAAAAAGAGGTGATCTTAGTTTTACAGTTGGTTTACTACTTTCTATTCTCATGCTTTTTGCAATTCTCACCTCTTGCACCAATATTTACAAGGAATACTCTAGCACGCAGCATTCTGATCGTTTTGATTCTTTAACACGAGCCATGAATCATATGAACACCAAGGCTACTGGTAGTGGTGAGTCAACCTTGATGTATCTTGGGGAAAGTTATACACTACTCGGTTTTTCAAAAACAAGTGATAGAGTTCAGAAAACAAGTGTGGGACGTGTTGGAAGTGCTTTGAGAAATGTGGATATTATTCTAGAAGCACAACGTCCTGCAAGTTGCTTGTACGGCAAAGCATGTGTATGTTTAGTACGTGGTCCCTTTGCTGAAAGAGTTGAAGACACACCCAACACCTTCAGTTTTAATTGGGGGAGTGAAGTAGCATGTAAACAACTTGAGTTTGACATTGTAAACATCCTGCATACTGATGAAGAACATGAAATACTTCATGGTACATATTGGAAAGGAGGGTTTATCATTGCCCGTAATGAAAATATTAAATATGAACCTATGACTGCCGGAGGACACATAGGATTCTTTCGTGTTCCTGACGAGCCAGAAGTGTATCTAGAAAAAACAGACAGTGGTATTGCAGTGTGCCTAAAAGGTCCATGTATAGAACGTGGTATGAATGAACAACAACAGCAACATGTAACTGCGATTAAAGTATATAAAAAAGCAGATGAAGCATACAATGCAGGTGATTATTTTACTGCAGAGCAACTTTTTAGTGAAATAATTGCCATGGAAGAGGCACAGCGAGGTCATGGGTACCCAAGTAGTATGGTTACATTTGAAGTAGGTGGTGATGAACGAAAAGTCGCAACTGAGTTTGTACTTAATAGACGAGAACATGACAAAACATACTTCATGCATGCAATGAGTTTGGTTAAACAACAAAAATATGGGCAAGCAAAGCAAGCGTTTACACAGGCAGAACGTCGGGTAAGCTTGGAAGATATTAAAGGCGCCATTACAAATACATTGGCAGGTATAGATTGTACAAACAGATCTTTTGCTTTGTGTAACACAAAAGAGCCAAGTGAAATATGTTACCAGCAGAGTCAAGAAAGTGTATGTAAGCAATGCACAGCAGAAACAACATGCACTGCATTTGATAACCAAGCAGCATGTACCACGTACTCATGCGGAAAAAGGTGTACTTGGAATGCAGGAGTGTGCACTGCTGTTGTTTAAGAGGAAGAAAGCATGTGGAAAAGTAAGAAAGGCATTGAAGGACTTCGTGTATTGTATGTCTCTTTTGAGGTTGTTTTAGGCGCTGCCTTAATTCTTTTTTTTATCCAGTTTGGCTTAAATGCTGCAGAAGGCACAAGCCAAGATGTGAGATACATTGCAAATGATCTGGCGATGACCGTTGAAACAGCGCAGGCACTCACTGCTGACAAACTTGTAATCACGCCGAAAAAGAGTTTTGAAAATTATAAGGTTGCCCTGCAAAAAGGTCTTACTGTTGAAGAAATTGGCGGTTTAAACAAGGCACAAGTGGATATTGTTAAGCAACAAGGAGTTGTTTTCTCTAAGTATACTGCGCCAGAAAAGATGAGCATTATCAAGCTTGAAGAAAAAGTGTTACTTGCTGACAAGGAAATACGTATAAACGAGCTTATACTTGGAGCTGGAGCAACAACGAGAATACAGGTTCATCAAGCTGATGGAGTGGTGGTGTATGAAGCAAGCTAAACTCATTTTCCTCTGTGTGATCATGCTTACTCTCTTAGTTATTCCAGCGGTGCTTGCGGATGTGAACAATGACGAGCAAGTATTTACCAAAGGCACTGCTACAAAATTAGAAAGCATGATAGGCAACATGCCTGTGTGTGTACATTTGGCAACAAGAGGAACAGTAAAAACTGCCAGGGTAGAATTCCAAAAAAAACCAAAATGTCAAGTTATGTTGTATTACACCAAGTATAATAAAAAAATACTGCTTGTGCAGTCAGAAAAAAAAGTGTTGCTCGATGAGGAAATGCAATCGATTATTATTGGTTTTGAAGAACAAAAGACAAAGAGCTTGCCCCGTGCACTAACACATGCTGTTGAAAAACTCGCCAAGGCATTCGTAAATGTGCCAAGCAGTGACAGTACATGCGCATTAATTAAGGATGGCGTGTGTGATAAGCAATGCCAAGGTGTTGACCTAGATTGCCTTTGTGGTAATGATGTGTGTGAATCATTGGAGGTAGGAACATGCCCTGCTGATTGTGGGAAAAAAGAATGGTTGTGTAGTGTGGTGAGTAATAGTGTATGTGAAGAAAACTGTGTGGTTAAGGATATAGACTGTCGTTTTGACGCGTTGCGTGCACGCATTCGTGTTGAACGTGAAAAGAGTGGCATCAGTGAGTTACGATTAGCCTACCTCTTGGGTACCTTCCTTGCAATTGGCCTGGGAGGAGTAGCCTACATATTACACTTACGATTGCGGAAAAAGAAGTAACAAACATGAAAAAGCAAAAAGTATCAGGAAAAGGAAGAGCACTCCTAGGAAGGCGTGGAACAATATCGATTCTTCCTAGCAAGGTTGGATTGTTTTTTGCAGCCTTAATTATTTTTGGGATTGGCATTGGCTTTTTTATATCTATTGCTGATACAACCATCAGCCAGGGGATTAAAGGACAACCAAGTGCTGAACAAAACATTCTCACCTATAGAATACTAAACACTCCTTCATGCTTCTCGTATGTTGATAAGGACATTGAGCAAGTTGATGCCGGGCTTATTGACCTGTCGAAGTTTACGCAAGAACAACTTGACAAATGTTACGTGGTTGCGCCAAGCATGACAAAAAAGGACTGTTTTAAACTGTCGCTGTACGATTTTAGATTTGAAGAAAAGAGACTTATTAGTGAATTGCAAACAAAGAATTTTGCTCTGTGTCATGCAGAGAAAACATTAATGAAGTATCCACGACTTGTTCGCATATATGACAATGGTGATGTTCGTAGAGGAATACTGTTTTTCGAGTCGCAAAAGGTGAAGTAAGATATGACTATGAAGTTATTCACACATAAAAAAGGAGTAAACATGCCGGATGTTGGAGAAGGCATTGCAGCAGTGGTACTGGGTATTATGTTCTTTGCCATACTTTTTTCCTTGATCTCGTTAAGTGGTGCAGAGGTAAAGAAGAATGTACAAGAAAAACAAGCATTGCTTGACGGTGCGCACATACTACGCTCATTTTTGCAAATGCCTGTAACACCTGATTTTTCAGAAGGAAGTGTGAAAGCATTGGCAAGTGACTTACATAGCAGAGGAGTACATGTAGTGGATCTTTTGCATATAATCAACCCGCATCCAGAAAATGAAGATGAGTTAAATCTTAAGCAAGTATTTCAAGACCAGCATAGGATGATCTCACAGACTACACAAGCTGAATTAACCATCACGTTTCCAGGTGGTGCTGAAATTGTTACTGGCGCTGTTGCTACTGATGGAAGTATTGCAGTGGAAGAAGTCTTTATTCCCACAAAAAAACCAGGTGTTGTACTCAAAGCTCGATTGCGAACAGCCTATGGAGGGCCTACATTTTATAGGTAGGTACAAACGAAAAAAATGAAAAAACTATTCAAGAACAAGAAAGCAACCATGATTATACTACTTGGTGTGCTTGGCTTGATGATTGGGGTAGGCACGTTTTTTGGTGTTA
This sequence comes from uncultured Methanosarcinales archaeon, assembly GCA_964343705.1. GTDB lineage: Archaea > Nanobdellota > Nanobdellia > Woesearchaeales > UBA12501 > JAUSFM01. Next base: position 202,775 of record CAYFJX010000002.1, on the reverse strand, counting down.
AGTATTTCCAGAAAGCAGAGCAAGAACAGTTGTTTATTGGTGAAATGCAATTGCAAATTCTTGCTCAAGATAAAGAATTATCTGCTGAACGGTTCTTTGTTCAGGAAGCAGCACCATTTGCTGTTTCATCAGCTGTTTTTAGGCTTGGCCAATCAGGAGGGTTAAATAGTGCATCTGAATGTGGACTTATTGAGGGGAAGAGTGTGTGGTTAAAAAATAGGACAAGACAGCGATGCTTGCCGGGTAATTCAACTCCGCAACACCTTGCCACGCACATAGAAGAGAGTATCAAGCATTATGTGAACAGTATTGATGTTCCCACTGAATATGTAGTATCAGTTCATAATACTACTGTTGGCAGCAAGAAAATAATAGGCAAGGCCATGAACCTGAGCGTACACAATATCAGTAATGGCCAACTTGCAGGTAATCTTTCCTTCAAAGCTCGGCTGGATTATGATCTTAATGATTATGGTGTGCTGAGAACTGCTGCAGAGGCATTGTGGCAGAGCATTCCTGGTTGCATGCGAAGCAACACCCTTAATGAATGTGTTGGTAAAGGAATTGAAGATGCTAACCAACAACAAAACATGCGACAAGCACAGTTAGAGTTACACTATGGTGATTGTCATTTTGACACTGCAACTGAGCAGCAAAAGCTGCGTGCAGAAACAGGTAAACAATATGTGCTCTGTGCTCTTAAGAGTGATGGGAAAAAGTGGCTTGCTTACGATGCCACTAGTGAAATTCTAGAAGAGCGTGAGCTTGAGTACTGGTTTGGTATAGATTTTAGTTAGTATCCATAGAACTATAGAGTATAGACCAGCACAAAACATATAAAACACCTTTCTCTCCTAGTCTTGGTGTTTAGATGATAAAAATACCTTATGAAACCATTCTGAAAAAAATACTAGATAAGACAGAAAAGTCTGCTGGGGAAATAGAGGAGAAGATAAAGGAAAAGATGGATAGTCTTGCAGGCCTTGTTTCAAAAGAGGGCGCTGCACACATCATTGCTAATGAGCTGGGTATTAAGTTGTTTGAAGAGGAGACAGGTCGCCTCAAGGTTAAAAGCCTGCTTCCAGGCATGCGTAATGTTGAAGTAACAGGACGCGTGCTTGAAATTTTTCCTGTGCGTGAGTTTCAAAGAGGTGAAGGAACAGGCCAGGTAGGTAGTTTCTTGCTTGGTGATGAAACAGGCAAAACACGTATAGTTCTTTGGGGAAATCAAACCGAAAAGCTTTTAGAGCTTGAAAAGAATATGGTTGTAAAGGTACAGTTTGCCTATGTCAAAGAAAACCAGGGCAGAAAAGAAATTCATTTCAGGGATAATTCTAACTTAATACTTAACCCTCCTGACGAGGTTGTTGGAGAGGTACAAGAAGGGTTTGTACGAAAAAGTGTGAATGATCTTGCTGAAGGGGATGTTGACGTTGAAATTGCAGGTGTGATTGTACAAGTGTTTGAGCCAAAGTTCTTTGAAGTGTGTCCTCATTGCAATAGAAGAATACGGGAAAAAGAAGGAAAACTCTCATGTGAAACACATGGTGCTGTTGACCCTGCGTACTCGTACGTTGGTAGTGCTATTTTAGATGATGGCAGTGGCAGTATGCGCACAGTGTTTTTCAGTAATCAGCTACAAAGTCTTACAGGAAAGACGCATGAAGAACTAAGTTCGTTACGAGAAAAAGCAGAGGATTTTGAAAAAATAAAACAAGAATTGCTGGGGAAAAACAGCAAGGTGATAGGAAAGACAAAAAAGAATCAATTCTTTGAGCGATTAGAGTTCATGGCACAACGTGTCATGGACCTTGATCCTCGGGAAGAAATTGCCAGGTTGCAAAAAACTACTGCTACAGCACAAGAAGATATTACTGTTGAACAACCGAATGTTTAAAGAAAGTGCTTTGTTTTCTTTTTATACTTTTTCCAGTATACAGCTGCCATCATAACTGCTGCAGTGAATGCTCCAATGGTGTTTGAAATAAGATCTCCAGCAACATCAACCCATCCGCCTTCATCTCCCCTCCCAAAATGAAGAATTCCTTCTCCAGGAGGAAGATTCGCATACCCAAAAAATTCTATGATTTCATGGATTGCGCTCAGGCCTAGCATTGCAAGCATTGCAAACAAGCCCGCTTTAAACCAGTGACGATAACTAGGACCATCATTGATAAGGTACTGGTAGAGTGCGATAGTGATGGTAAATCCTGCAACGCAATGCATAATCATATCAAACTGCAGCCATCCAAAATACACACCACCATAGAGTTTAAGTTGATGTAAAATGATGGTGATAAACAACAAAATAACAATTTTCAAGTTCAAGTATAACCGAGTATACATACAATACAAGAACAGGAATATACCTGCTGTAAGGAATTTGTCAAAGATAAAATCAGGATCTGATCCAAAAGCTTCAACACCTAAAACTAGGAAGACAAAGAAACAGGTAAGCAGAAAGTATCGTGTCAAGCGTTGAAGTCGATTCATACAAACACCATGCCCATGAGATTTTTAAAGATTGTTGGGGTGGAAGACAAGGGTTGTAAGCAGAGAAAATGAGTTCACCACCGAACATGAATCAAAACATTAATAAACAATTTTACACCATTTAAAACCATGCAAGGATTCAAGAAAGACAAGTACAAACAGGCACGGGGGACCTATTCAAGGCTACTCCAACTCTCATGTAGAGTATGTGATAAACCCATCTGCACCTATCAAAAGGATGGTCCAGGTAACCTCAGACGATTATATTTTGATAGAATCCGTTCTCCCAAAAAACTAGCAGGGCTTGAAGCAAAGAGTATCAAAAGAGTTGCCAAGCTGCAGTGTGCGAAGTGCAAAGAAGATATTGCAACACCATATGTTTACAAGAAAGAAAACCGCAAGGCATTCAAAGTGTACCAGGATGCTTTGGTTAAATCAATGAGAAAACTAGGGAAAAAAACTTAATCATACAACATATCAGCACGCTCATTAAGTTCTACTGTTCGCAGTTCATGCATTGCTTCGTAACGGCGTTGAAGCGCAATACGTAGTTTGCCTAGTGCCTTCTCAACTTTTGCTTGTGTTGTTGTGTTTCCTCTGCAAAGCGTCTCCATTTTTCCAATAAAATTATAGGGCACTTCATAAAGATCATCTTGATGAGTAAGATACCTTATTTTTGTGGGGAACACTTGTTGTACTGCATGAGCAACTGCCTCTGGTTCTAGTGCTGCCTCTACTCCTTTTTCATCTGCAACAGCAACAAGTGCATCAATTACTTTTTGTTGCATGCCTACCTTTCCGTATAACGGAAGAAACGCTGCACGATACACTGCAAGACGCGCATCCCCTTGAGGAATCTTTGCCACGTCCTCAAAAATATAGCCAAAAAGCGTGTCATACTCTTGAGCAGAGAGAAAATAGGTTTTTGCTGTTTTCCTTGCAAGATCATACAGCGCAGTTGGATCATCTTGTAGTTTTTTGGCATGTTCAGTGGCAACTTCAAAGGGTTCGTCAACTGCTGCTGCTTGTGCCATTGCCTGAAAAACAAGTATGCAATTATTTGCAAACACCTCACCTGTAGGTTTGCCCTGCATAAGATCAAAAAGTCGGGATGCACGCTGTTCAATCAGCGCCTCCCTAACTTGGTGTTCAAGTGAATTCATTGTCATTCTAATTCCCCTCAGCAATCACTTCGTAGAGTTGTAGTTTTTCTTGCATGCCTCGTTGGTAATTCTCGAAAAAGGCTTTGCCAAACACTGCCAAGTCATGCACGTAGTCTTGTGCAATCAGTCCAAGTGCTGGTACATCAAGTCCTAAGTCTGCAATTTCATCTGGCTTAAGTGTTGCTTGTACTCCTGCGCGTAGCATTAAACTAATTGGCATTCTGCTAAGGCCATCCAGCTTTTCTGCCAGTGTTCCTTTTCCTTCAATGAGTCTTTCTTGGTATTCTTTGTAGTTGTCAAAACCACCATAGGCATCAACAAGTAGTGGAACTTTGTCTTCTGGTGTGCGTAAAATTTCTGCGATTGGCTTTCCTGTTTCTTCTGCATAGTCTGCCACGTTTTGCCAGTACTTTTCATCACGAGCCATGGCAACTTTCACTTTTGCAAATGCTGCTCGTGCTTTTTCTCTTTGTTCTTGGTCAGGAGCCATTGATGTGATAAGATCAACTAAATTTTTTCCAGGCCCTAATTTTTTCTGAATAACTTCACTCACTGCTGGAGCATCCATAAACTTCTTAGTTTGTCCAACAAAAGTAAGTCCAATGTCTCCCAAAAGTGCATACAATCCTGCTGCAAGATGTTTTGCAGAAGCGTACTGTAGTTGCCCCTGTGTTTGCGCAACTGCTGCATTGTATGCTCTTTCAATTACTTCTCCTTCATACTTGCGAACTTCTGCCCGTACTTGTTCAAGAGGCTCAGGTTCGTGATGGGTTGTGTCTACTTGCATGCCTAAATCTTTGAACATGTCTTTAAACTGTGGTACTGGTATTGGTTCTTGTGATGGTTCGGTGTCGCTCATTATTATTCCTCCTGTGTTTGCCTATTTTCTATACATAGCAAAGGGTAAAACAAATATAAGAAGGCTTTTTACTGATTCTACGGATTTACCGAAAAAAAAGGGAAAAAAGAGAAGGAAAAACAAAAAAACTATTTTTGGTAGGTTGGGGCATCAAGAGCTCGAGCTGTAGCAGGACTAGCATCACCACCAAAATTAGCAACACCAGTGTAAATCTTTAAATGTTTGATGTTACCTGGCCCAAGTCGCTCTACCATGTCAGTCACTGCTTGGTTGTTAAGGTAGGAAATAGCTTCTTCATCATCTCCAACTTTCTGAATGATTTGCTTCCTTCCATTAAGTTTTGCAAGCCGCTGTGTTGCATGGTTTTGTGCTGATTCAAACTCTGATCGACCACGAGCTATGATATCTGCTTTTTCATTGTGAGCATTTCGTACGTATGCTGGTGGTCGTATTTTTCGTGGAGTCACTTCAGTGATTTCAATGCCCCACTCTTGCTCAATGGTGTAACCTCCTTCAAAATGTGTGAAGTTGCCTGCTTTGTCATATATGGGTGTTCCCCCTACCTTGAATGCCTGAAGATAACCAAGCAATTCTTGACCAAGTTTGTCTTGATGACCTTCAACTTCACCAAGCGACTTTGTTTGCAGGAATGTTCTACACAATCCTTCAAGATTTTTTGCCAGCAAGTATTTCTGTTGGGGGTGGTGGTCAATGTGATGTCTCTTCACAGAATCAGCATCTGTCTTAACATTGTAGGCAATGATCAACTCTTGAATCATGATCTGACCATCAGCTGTTACAAAGCTTTGCTCAGTTTCTATTTCAAGTTGTGAACGTCGCCGAACTCGCTGACCATCTTGTTGAGGTGCTTGCTCAGGAGCTGTTTGTTGTGGAGGAAAATGCACCACTTCTCTTCTGTGTGAAACAGTCTCCACATCAGTAAAGATACCCCAGCGCCGCATGTCTGGTCCCATGCCTTCCCAAGAGTACTCGTTGTCGAAACTGGTTCTGTAGGTTGACTCTTGTTTTGTTGGTCGTTCACAGCCAGTTGCAAAAAGCAACATCCCTAGTGCCCCAACTGTTATCGCATGTCCTATGTGTTTTTTTTGTTTCATGTTGATCACCCTATGGTTGGTAGACAATAACGTCTACTTGTTGTTCTTTGACTTTGGCTACAGTACCAATTGCTCCTGTTGTATCAAGAGTTCTGAGGTATCGAACCTGCATAGGTGTTAAGTCATTAAGAAACTTAGCATACTCTGCATCCACACCTGCTCGTACAGCATCTCGCTTTTCTCTAAACTTAGATGCTTCTGCATGACCTTCATTGATAATATTTTGTCGTTGCCTATCAAGATCTGCTTGTACAGATTTTTGTAAGGGTGAAAAGTTTCCTGGCCAAACTGCATACGAATCCTTATCAACCCCATATCGATCATTAATGTCAGAGTTTCTAAGATCAAGAGCTACTTGCTGGTAAAACGCAGGCTTTGCTGATTTGGCACTTTCTTTTTGGACACCTGGCACAGTTGCACGTGCATGGTTTTCATTTAAAATTTCACCTCGCGTATAAGCATTTGCTGCACTACGTGCAACACCTTCTACTGATCGTGGAAACTCTGTTTCTGCGTTTTGAATTTTCACCCACCACTTTTCTCTGTCTTCTGGCTTTTTGCTTAATTTGTAGCATACCACCATATCAATCATTAAGTAACCATCTGCAACAGCGTATGCTTGACTTTCTTCTGAGTCAGCTGATTCTCCTGCCTCTTTGAGTGGCAAATCAATGCATCGTCTGCCATCCCATTCAGCTGAAACAGGTGGAAAGAACATCCCCCATTGAGGTCCGTCAAAAAATTCAACAACTCCTCCAACTCGTTTTCGTACTCCCACATGATTTTCTGGTATGTCTTGGCCGCAACTCGCTACCCCCATCAAAGCAATGGCAGTACCCGCAGCAGCAACTATAGTTCCTAAGTTTCTCATTGTAATCCCTCCAAGTGTGTTAATGCATAATCATTCTTTTGTTCTAAAAAATACTCATGAGCCATGACAAATAGTTTATCCCATCGCTGATTTCGTCGTAGGTTTGTGTATTCATCATCACAGTGCTGGTGTAAAAAAGCAGAAAAAGCAGGAAGCCCAAGCTGTTCAATTGCATGCGTGTTTGTTGGGTCTGCAATACGAGCACGTTTGTAATCAGCCCAGAAATCACGAGCATTGTCATAGGTACTAAGAATCCCAATGGCATCTGCTTCCATGAGATCTTGACCAATAACCTCTAAGTGTTGGCGATATAAGTGTTTTTGGTCGGCACGACTTGCAATACTTGTAACTGTTTTTTCAAGTCGCTTACGTGCACCATCTATACGCATTCGGTCAGCAAGGTTTACAATCCCATACAGTAAAGTCCCTACAATCGTCTCAGCTATTCCAGTTACTACAAAAACAGGTGGACGCATTGATTTACCTCGTGTAACAATAGCCTCTAAAACATTCCCTATGAGGACTGTACCAACAACATATTTCCATAGCTTTCTGTCTGCCTTTTTCTCCAAAATCGCGGTTTTTTCTTGTTGATACTGTTCATACGCAGGCAGTATCTCTTGCTTAATAACCCTTGAAAGTTCGCCATGATACGATGCGTCTACTCCCATGCTTGCAAGTTCCATTGCCCTGGCACTGTCTTCAAAGTATAAATCAACACGTCGTGACAAGTCAGATACTTGTTCATCTTCTAGTTGTTTAAAAAGGTCTTGCCATACGTCTTCAAGTCCACTTTCTTGTTGTATAAGTGCTGTTGTCATAGTATCAAATCGGATTTTGTGTTAGGTATTTATTCTTTATTGTGCTGAACACCAGTAGTTTCACAAAGAAGGTAAGAACTCTTTTATAAGGTATTGTTGAAAAATATCCCAAATACCGCAATTTATGGTAAGAAAATACGACTAAAGAGTGTTTCTCATAGAAACATTATTATAGAAAAGTTTCCCTTAAAAGGGTATGATTGATAAAGGACGTATTAACTATGATCATCTTGCACAAGATATCAAGCTTGATATGAAGGATAAGCGAATTCTCATGTTGCTTGGTGAGAATTCTCGAATGCCACTCACACAAATTGCAAAAAAAGTCAAGCTTTCCCGAGATGCTATTAATTACCGTATTAAACGCATGGAAGAAAAAGGTGTTATCATCAAATTCTTTCCTAGTCTTAACTATGGAAAACTAGGATACTATTTATTCCATGTATTTGTTCTTATGGATGAGCTTGACACAAAAGAACAAGAACGACTTATTGCGCACTTGAGCACGCACCCAGATGTTGAAAGCGTGCTTGAATACAATGACAGGTGGGATTTAGAAGTCGTACTCATTGCAAAAGACTTGTTAGAATTTGACAGCATAATTCTTAACATAACAGAAAAGTTTTCTCATGTGGTTATTGAAAAAGACAAAGTTGAGATTATTAAGCGTTACAAGTCACAGTACATACCTCCTCTTGTTGAAAAAGCAAAACAAGCATTTGAAAAAGTGCCAGACCAACGCCTTGACAAAGTACACATTGACAAGAAAGATTTGAAACTATTACGGTTGCTCAGTGCCAATGCACGAGCATCCACGTATGAACTAGGGAAAAAATTAGGCATGAGTCCTGATACCATCACGTACAGAATCAAGAAACTCCTTAAAGAAGGTGTGATACGGAAGTTCACCACCCTTGTTAATTATTCATTGCTCAACTACAACTGGTACACGTACACGGTTGAACTCAAAGTGTTTAATCGACAAAACGAGCAAAAATTTGAAGAATTCCTACGACAACACCCACACATCATGCGTGCTGCGAAAACACTTGGCGGCTGGGACTTGCTTATGTACATTGTTGCCAGCCACCCAACCAAGTACCACCAAGTTATCAAGAGCATCAAACGAACATTTTCTAATGTGATAAAGAACTACGAAGCATGGATTGCCTACAAGGAACACATTTACAATCCCATGCCAAAGGCTATTGATAGAAATGTGCTAAAGCAGAAAGGGTAGACCACTGGACACCCCTCATTCTCCCAAATTCAACTACCAGAACCAGTGTAAGCACCATATCATACCCCCACTGGACACTGGACATGTGCGCGTCAGGTATATAAACAACCCTCTGAACAAATAGTATAGCATGTGCGTGTGCCCCATCCTGCAGCAATGTAATGCGGGAATTGAAACAAAAAGCGAATAGCAAGTTATCTTTGCATCTGCGATGCAAAGGAGGAACCTCCCCAACACCGCAGAAACACAGACTGGCCCACCCCAACTTGAGTGTGTGGTCACACAACTGTACGCAGAGATAACACAATGGAGGCGATATGTATGGAACAAACAAACATACCCAAAAATACCCCAGAGAAGAAATTTAGAGTTGGCGCAATCTGCGCAACAGTCTGGAGAAACACCACTATTAAGGATGGTGTTGAGAATGAGTTCAAAACAATAAGTTTTGAGCGATCATACAAGGACAAGGAAGGCAACTGGAAAAACACCAGTTCCCTGCGTCAAACCGACTTGCCAAAGGCACAACTGGTCTTGTATGAAGCCTACAAGTACTTATCCCTAGCAGATAGTGCAGCCTAATCTTTTTTTCTTTTTTAACCCCCTATACATAAAAAATATAAGAAGGTGATGTCTATGACAAAACAAATGGAAGAACAACAAGAAGAAAAACAGGAAGAGAAAATAGAAGAAGAAATGATCAATATCCAGATCCCAGCAGAAACACTCAAGAAAAGCTTGCTTGAAGACCTGCCTGGAGTTGGAGCAGCAACAGCTCAAAAACTACGGGAGTGTGGTTTTAATGAACCCATGGCGATTGCAGTGGCAACACCTGGCGAGCTTGTTGAAGCAACTGGTGTTTCAGAATCAGTGGCACGAAAAATGATTAATGCTGCCCGTGACACCATGGACATGGGCTTTGAGTCAGGCGATGACCTTCTCAAAAAAAGAGAGCGAGTAACCAAGATTCCTACTGGTAGTGAAAGTTTTGATGAAATGATGGGAGGTGGCTTTGAAACAGGAGCAATCACCGAATGCTTTGGTGAGTTTGGATCTGGAAAAACACAGATTGGAAACATCCTCTGCATTAATGTTCAAAAGCAAGATCCAACTGCTGTTGCAGTGTACATTGACACAGAAAATACGTTTAGGCCAGAACGAATCAAACAACTTGCTGAAGGAGCAGGTCTTGACCCGCAAAAGGTCTTATCAAACATAAAGGTAGCACGTGCGTACAATTCAGACCACCAAATGGTACTTGCTGAAAAAGTAGAAGATCTTATTCAGAAGCAAGGTCTTAATGTGAAACTGGTGATTATTGATTCACTCACTGCACACTTTAGAGCAGAGTTTATTGGTCGAGGAACACTTGCAAGCAGGCAGCAAAAGCTCAACAAGCACATGCACCTTCTTATGAAACTTGCAGACACTTGCAACCTAACAGTGTATGTAACAAACCAAGTTATGGCAAAGCCAGACACGTTCTTTGGTGATCCCACCCAGGCAATTGGTGGCCACATTGTTGCTCACGCATCAACATTTAGGCTCTACCTACGTAAAGGCAAAAAGGGCAGTCGTGTTGCTAAGCTGGTTGACAGTCCAGACAAGCCAGAAGGAGAATGTGGGTTTTACGTCACAACTGATGGCTTGAAAGACATTAAATAACACTTTTTCTTTTCTTTTTACCCCCTTTGTAAACCCATAGCTTTATATAGAAAAGTGGGTTCTCACGGGCTAAGCACGGGTTTTCTGTGCTCATTGAAATTGAATATAATAGGTGAAATACATATGGCATATGGTGAAAGACGCGGGTTTTCCGGCGGCCCTGGGCGAGTTCCTGTAAACGTTGGAGATGAACTTGATGTAACCATCGAGGCAGTAGGAGAAAAGGGAGATGGTATTGCTAAGAAGGACGGATTTGTTCTTTTTGTACCAAACACCCGAGAAGGTGACCAAATCAAAGTACGTGTCACTAAAGTTCTTCGAAAAGTAGGCTTTGCTGAAAAAATTGGCGAAGCAGAAGAAGGCGCTGCAGAAGAAGCTGCACCAGCTGACGAAGCACCTGAAGCTTCAGAAGATTTCGGTGAAGAAGAATCTACTGAACCTAACGAAGAAGTTCCTGCTGATGGCGACGACGCTCCTGCAGAAGATGCTCCGGCCGAGGAAGCTGAAGAACCTGCTGCAGAGGAAGAAGCTCCTGCGGAAGAAGAACCTAAAGAAGAATAAGGTTCACACGTAACACTCTTTTTATATTCTTTTTATTTCTCTTTTTTTACAAAATCTTAAATAGTATTTCGTTCCCCCCTATTTTATGCCAGTGGAATTTACATTAGAACGAGAACTAACCAACCCTGAACTCTTTAAGATCTATGAACTATTTTGTCAGGCGTATGAAATCACACCAGATGCTATTGACAAAGACATACTTAACGCTAGGGGGATGGAAACAGTGCGAGAATCTGGTGGCATGGATTGGCGGCCTTTTATGGGTGCTAAATTCTTTGGGACAGAACACCAAGCAGATGGTAAAGCCAGTTATCGATTTCATGGCTATAATGATCATCTTGGTGATCGAGACATACAACTTGCTCGTGGCCAGCAATTTCAAGAGCTTGTGCTAGCATATGTAGAACAACTTCAAGCTCCTGATGAAACACATGTATATGAAGTGGGAATATTGAGTGATAAAGTGAAAGTGCGAGCTCCAAGTGCTGAAGCAGCTGCTTTATTTTATGGAATGAAAACAGGTGGCAATATGCAACTAGGCGCTGTGGTATACACAGAAGATGGAGAAGAGTATGAAGGAAACACCGTTCCTTTTGGTGAATGGCAATTTAAACCATCACTTACTCCTGAAGAAGAAGGAGCATTAGAAGCAAAACTAGCAGAAGTTAAACCACAATTAGATCATTGTGAATTTGTTCAATAGAACTATTTACCTACACAACACTTAAATATCATTTCTTTATCCATTCGGGCATGGAACCTGTGCTGAGAACACCTGGTATTGATGAGCTTGCTGCTACATTGTGGCCTGTTGATGAAGATACAGTAGGACTTGTTGCCACGAAACAAATTTTCTTAGGATTTGATAAGCAAGCAATTCCGTTTGAACGAGGGTACACAGCAGACCGAGATGAAAAAGACGCCTTTAGACAACAACATTATGCGCGTATTGGTGATTATTTTTTTCTTGATCATAACTTACAGGATGAAGTAGAAGCTGAACTACCAGACGCTCTGAAAGGAGTTGCACAGGATCGTGTTATCTACCTCCATGATTTTGTTAGTGTCCTTGCACTTAAAATTCACAATTTTTACTCTGCACTTACTGCCTATGCCATGACACAAGTTGATGTGAAAGACAAGCACGTATTGGATCTTGGCTGTGGAGATGGTGTACAGAGCCTTATTGCTTTAAAGCGAGGTGCTGCACATGTAACTGCTGTTGACACTGATGAAGAGCTCTTGGAACTCTTTGGTTATCATTTGAAAGCAAACAATATTGACCCAGGCAAAGTTACCCTTAGGCAAGCAGACCTTTCAGATGTTGAATTTCAAAAACAGTTTGCAACAGACATTGAGGTTGTTGTAGCAAACATTGGACCGCATGACACGTATGGTGAACTTCTTGACCTTACCGCAATACAAGCATTACAATACCTGCGCAGAGTTCACACGTATGTTGCTGGTGGCTATCAAGAAGGAATAGATGTGCTCGCACCGAACTTTGCAGTGCAAGCTCTTGAAATCTTTGGCTTTTCCAACCCTCGTCATGTATATGCTAATGAAGACGAGCCAAGAACAGCATTTATAATGGAACGCTGACCCAAAGCTTTAAATACCCCCTGTTTCTCCATGCTTACTAGAGCCCGTCAGAATGGGATAGCTGGCTGTGAATGCAACCAGGACCTTCTGAACGCTGTTTGGGCGATAATAAAGCAGCAAAAGACAACGAGTTCTTTTGCTTAATGAGTGATACAATGGTAGATCAAAAACAATTACTAGTACCAGTAGATGAGTACCTTAAAGCAGGTATCCACATCGGAACCAAGTTTAAAACAAAATATTTAGAACGATTTATTTACAAGGCACGGCCTGACGGATTATTTGTTCTGAACCTTCAAAAGATTGATGAGCGAATTAACCTTGCAGCTAACCTACTTTCAAAATACAAGCCAGAAGAAATTCTGATTGTAAGTAGGCGTGAAAATGGTTGGAAACCAGTACGAGCATTTGGTAAAGCAACCGGAGTGAAAGTATTCCCTGGCCGATACCCACCTGGAATCTTAACTAACCTACAACTTGAAACATTTGTACAGCCAAAAATAATGGTAGTGACAGATACATGGCCTGACAGAAATGCTGTTCAGGATGCAATGAAAATGGGAATTCCTATTGTTGCATTGTGCGATACAAACAATCAAGCAAACTGTGTTGATTTTGTCATGCCCTGTAACAACAAAGGTAAAAAAGCATTAGGTATAGTTTTTTGGCTTCTTGCACGTGAATACTTAAAGCGTCGAGAAATGGGAGAACTAACACTTGAACTTGCTGATTTTACTGAGGAGTAAGCTTTTTTTCTTCTTGCTTTTTTTGTGAAGCATCCTCAAAGGCAACAGGATGCCCTTCTTCTTTTTTTACTTCTACTTTTTCAGGTTCTCTTTGTACCTGGTCAACTCCTGCAATGCCTTCATGAACAATACGGAAACGTTTTGATTTTCCTTCAGGCAAGGAACGATGTTTACGAATCACAGCAGAACGAATACTTGACGCGTGCTTTTCTAATTCAATAAGACATTTACTGCCATATTTTAAGATGTCCCCGCCAACAAGATGTACCTTGTCACGTACATCAAAGCTACTATAGACCTGACTAGTTACCAATATGGGAATGTTATTCTTCCTTGTGATTTCGGTCAGTGCTGCAATCTGACCACCCAGCTCTCTGTTGGTAGAAATAATATCATTATCTTTGCCAACTTCTAAACGATACAGCATAGAGATGCTGTCAATAATAATCAGGCCAATGTTGGTATCAACAATAGTTTTTAGTTTTTCAAATGCTTTTTTTTGTTCCTCAAAATTCATTGGTTTGAGTAAAAGAATGTTATCTAGCTGAGCTTTAAATGCTGGGTACATTTGCCCAAGGCGAGTAACAGAAAAGCCACCTTCGCAATCAATAAAAATAACTTTTTTACCTTGTTGTATGCATGACACAAGAGCAAGCATGCAAAGATTGGTTTTTCCTGACCCTGATGGCCCATATATAGTGGTAACAACATCTGATTCATATCCTCCATCAAGAAGACTGTCAAGAATCATATTTCCGGTTGATACACGTTCTAAAGGCATAAAATAGGGGGGTTGGCGTGGTTTTAAATGTTTTTCTAAACCAATATATAGTAAGACTCACTCAGAGACCAAAATGGGGGATGGGAAGCACCAAGAAACAGGAAAGCATACAAGCAAGACTGCACGACGATTATTACTCTGTTTATTTATTGTAGTGCTTGCGCTACGTATTTTTTTTGCATTCCAAACAGACCACTTTAGTGGTGATGAAGCTTATTTTACTTTGCGACAAGTTGAAAACATACAAGATTCATTTCTGCCACTGTATGATGATCCTTTAAGCTTTGGTGGCCGCGAGCATAGTTTTGCACCTCTTTTTTACTATCTTGTTGCTGGCTTAACAATGGTGCTTCCTGCGTGGTTTGTTGGTAAAATCCTGATTAATGCAGCAGCAGCAAGCATGGTGTTTATTATTTATGCAATAACTAAGAAAATAACACAGGATGAAAAGCCCGCACTCTTTTCAGCATTGGTAGGAGCTTTTATCCCTATTTATTTCAGTGCTACCACCAATACATTCTCTTTTTCAGCTCTTGTTTTCCCTTTACTCTTCCTGATGGTATACTTGTATCTTGGAATTGAAAGACGGAGTTCTGCCAAGCTATTTATGTTGTTATTTTTTATTGTGTCTCTGATGCACTACTTAAGCATACTGTTTATTGTGTCATGGGTGTTATATCTAATCCTTATCAAAATTGAGAATTTACATGCAACCAAAGAAGAAGTTGAAGTGGGAATATTCTCCATTTTCTTATTTGTATGGCTTCACTTATTATTGTACAAAAACGCTTTTTTGAGCCATGGGCTTGGCGTAATCTGGCAGAATGTTCCAGACGTTATTCTTAACACCTACTTTTCTGATATCACACTTATTTCTGCACTTTATTTTGTTGGTCTTATTCCTTTGGTGTATGGTGTGTACGCAGTATTTTACCACACATTCCATACAAAAAATAAGAAGATATACTTCCTAACTGCATTTACACTTGCTACCTTCTTGCTTTTGTGGCTGGGATTTATTCAAATAGAGCTTGGCCTTATATCCTTAGGAATTATTATGAGTATATTGTTTTCTGAGTTTTACTTAAGTCTTTTCCAGTACATCAACAAAACCAAATTTGCACAGTATAAAAAACTGATTTGGGCTTTTTTCTTTGTGGTTGTCTTTATTTCATCAATTCTTCCCTCTCTTTCAGCAACAAATGACTCAATAAAAGACGCTTTGTCACCAGAAGAACATGAAGCATTTACGTGGTTAGAAAAACACACTCCTTTAGAATCTGTGATTCTTGCAACTCCTTCAGAAGGCCACTTGATTACCTACTTATCAAAACGAAAAAATGTTCTTGACTCAAAATTCCTAGGTATTACTGATAGTAACCAGCGATTTGAAGATGCTTCGGCTGTATACACCACATCGTATGAAACTGATGCTGTCAAAAAACTAAATAGGTATGATGTAAGCCACATTATTATCTCTAAGCGGATTAAAAAACAACTCAAAACACAGCTCGAGTTTGTTTCAGACACAGATTGTTTTAAACCAGTCTTTGAAAACAAGCATGTCCAAGTATTCAAAACAGTATGTACACTGAAGTGAAACACATGATAGACAACCCAGAATCAAACAAAACAATGTTGTGGTATGTACTAATTATCACACTAGGAATATTACTTGTACCGTCTTTTATGAGAATTGTATTCACGCAAGGTTCAGTTGGAACTATGTTTCCTTTTGAGTCTGAACCATATTATAACATGATTGTAACACAAAACATGGAACAAGATGATTCAAATAACTCATTATTCTCCCCTGACACATTGTTCAAAGGAAGACGTATAGTGTATGGTCCCCACCATTATTTGCTATCATTTTTTTCAGTTGGAAACCAAAACATGCTCCAGTTTTGGTTGTGGATAACCCCTCTCTTTTTAGGGGTAATTGCAACATTACTCATGTATGGGGTTTTAAGACGTTTTAGTATTGAACACTCAACTGCATTTATGGCATTACTTGCACTGGTTCTTTCACCTTCATTTATGTATGTTTTTACTACATCAATTTCCGACGCCCTTGCAGTGTGTGTTTTACTTCTTGCATTGTACTTGTTTATTTCGCCAAAAAGACGTCTTTTTTGGGTCTCGCTCCCGGTAATAATGCTTGCTGCGTCATTTTCACTATTCCACGCACTGTTAGTGCTGCTTTTCTTAATATTGTTTAGTTTACACGCATTCCCTTTAATGTATCATAAAGCAAGAGCACTTGCCGCAACAGTACTTGTGCTGGGAGTAATTTTTGTAGGTAATCTTCCATTTTATATTCCTTACACAGCACTTGAATCCAGTCTAAACTCATTTGTTGCAGACTTTGGTGCACGCTCAGGATTTTCAGTGTTTTATATTATTCTTGCCTGTATGGGACTTGTGTATTCTTGGAAGGAAAAGGAAAAATATGTGTTATTATACGTGCTAACCTTACTTTCAATCCCTGCAATTCTAGTACAACCCCAATTAATGATTTATGCCCTGTTCATACTGGCATATTTTGTGGGACTTGCGCTTATTCAATTGCGACAGACAAAATGGCAATTTCCTTCAGTTCAAAAAATGACATTTCTCATAATTATTTTGGGGTTGCTTTTTTCGTCAGTATCCTATGCTAACCGATTAAAAAGTTCACATCCTTCAGAGGAACTTGTTCACTCACTTGAATTTCTTAAGGAAAATAGCCCTCCTGATGCAAAAGTGTTATCACATGAATCCCTAGGTCCTTTTATTGAATCACTTGCACACCGTCCAGTCTTGCTTGACGAAGCTGATGACAAAGCCGCCTTACAAGCCAAATTAAAGAGTGCCGACACTATTTTCCAGTCAAGGAGTGAAGAAACAGTTCGGGCACTTCTGGTCACTAAGGACATACGATTTATCCTTATTACTGATAGGATGAAAGAGGGTCTTGTCTGGGAAGCTCCTGATCAAGGGCTTCTATTCCTATTACGAGACAGCGAAACATTTAAAAACGTTTACAGCACCTCTTCTATAGAGATTTGGGAGTTTACTCCTTAAATAAAGAGCATAGAGAGGCAATTATTATGAATTTTGGCAGTGTTTTGTTATATGTCACATCTTACTTTGGCTTATTTACAGCCATACTGTTTTTCCTCAGTTTTTTTCATAATAAGAAAAAGTTGGCAAACCCAACGCCAAAAGATCTGCCTGGAGTAACCATTGCTGTTCCTGCACTGAACGAACAAGCAACTATTGCAGCAACACTAAAATCCCTTCTTCAATTAGACTATCCTAAGAAGAAGATGGACATTATTGTTATTGATGATGGTAGTACTGATAAGACGTATGAAATTGCCATGAAGTTCAAAAAGCAGTATCCTGATCGTATTCGTGTTTTTCGTAAAGATAAAAATTCTGGAAAGGCTGATTCTTTAAACCTTGCACTTCGACATTCACGAGGGGAATTGTTTGGTGCACTTGATGCTGATTCATTTGTTGATCAAGACTGTCTTAAGAAGATGGTAGGCCACTTTACTAAGAAGCAAATAATGGCAGTTACCCCCTCATTAAAAATACATAAGCCCAAGGGGTTGTGGCAAAACATACAATACATAGAATACTTAATCGGGGTGTACTTGCGAAAAGTCTTTGCTTACTTCGGCAGTATACATGTGACCCCTGGACCATTTACTATTTTTAGAAAATCCTTTTTTGACATGTATGGTGGATATGATGAAGATAATCTTACTGAAGATATTGAAGTGGCACTCCGTATTCAAAGTAAAAATTATATCATAGAGAACAGCATGGACGCATCAGTTCGTACTGTTGGCCCGCGATCATTTGGAGCATTGTACCATCAACGACGTAGATGGTATCTTGGCTTTGTAAATAATGTACTTAATTACAAATCATTATTCAGTAAGAAACATGGCAATCTTGGCTTGTTTGTTCTTCCAGGAGCGTTTATATCAATCTTTTTGGTAGTTGCTTTGTTCCTATACTTGTTTTTTAAAACAGCAGATTACTTGTACACAGGAGTCTTGAACCTGATGGCAATCAATTTTGACCTTATGCCTTGGTTACAATTCAGGTTTGACCCATTTTTTATAAATTTAGATCCTATCTTGATCTTGTCAATGATCTCCTTGATGACAGGAGTGATAGTCATATACCTTGCAAAAAAGCACTCAGCAGAAAAAGGTGGAATCAAGATCGCCTATGTATTATACTTGTTGGTGTATTGGGCTGTTTTTGCCTTTTGGTGGATGGTTGCCTTTCACGCTAAGATTCGACGGAAAAAAGTAGGATGGGGAAAGCCAGTAGTTATAGAACAACAAACCTAATAAAGTACCCCTCTCCCTCCTAGCATATGAACTCAAAAAAAGTGCCAGAAAAGGCTGTTCACAAGAGTAAATACCTTGCTGCATTCTCTTTCACTACATTAATTTTTGTACTGGGAATTCTTCTGGGCAATCATTTTTCAGCTGTTAAAATAGATCAAATTACTGATTTACAAGGTGAATTAAATGTCAAGGTTGCTGGCACTGAGTTACGAAATATGTTGCTTGTTGAGCATCCTTGTGAATCATTTGATTCTACCCTCACAGAGGAACTATTTGATGTTGGAACAAAACTTGACTACATGGAAAGCCAGTTAGGGAAGCAAAACAAGAAAGTGCTTTCATTGAAAGAACGATATTCTCTCCTTGAAATTAGACATTGGTTGTTGCTCAAAAAGGCAAAGAAACAATGTGACCTTGATCTTGACTTGGTTCTGTATTTTTACTCTAACCTGGGGGATTGTCATGATTGTGAACAACAGGGATACGTCCTGTCTACATTACATAAAAAGTATCCTAAACTGAATATCTACTCGTTTGATATTAATATTGACAACCCTGCTTTGAATACAGTAAAAAGAATTTTTAAGATTGATTCTGCTCCTGCACTTGTTGTTAATGAAGAATTATTAGAGGGTGTTCGATCAAAAAACGTACTTGAAGAAAAACTCTTTGTGAATGAAACAAGCAGTACCAACAAGACTACGATCGCTTCTTGATAAAATCTCCTAGTGTGAAACCTCCCTCTGCCTTGGTGAGAGGTATGTTTTCAATTTGTTCTGGTTTTTCAACCAGGGTAATTTTGAGAATTCGCTGTATTTTTCTGGCAAGCTTTAGAGATGGCTTGTATGTTCCTGCTTCTAATTTTTGGACAAGGGATGTGCGTTCTGCAAGCATTTTTGCCAGGGCTTCCTGATTAATACCTAGCTTACTTCTTTTCTTTTGGATGATTTCACCATAGTCTGGAACAACTCGTTCAGGCGTCTCATACTCCTTAGGAAGGTGTCGTGTTTGCTTTTTTTGTAATATCCTTTTTTGTATAACCTCTGGCCTTGGCTTACGTACAATTTTACCAAAGCGAGCACACTCACTGCATAGCTCCATTTCAACGTTTTCTACAAGGGCTTTAACAAGCGTTCCCTTGTAACCACACATTTCACATGCCATGCTCTAACCTCATAAAAGGGGGAGTGTGCTTGTGATATTTAACGTTTCTTCTTTTTGAGGGTTTTTAAGTGATTTTACAAAGATTTATATACCCTCTTTTGTGCTTGTACAGTATGGAAATAACCTTTCTTGGAACCTCTGCAATGGTCCCTACTAAAGAACGGAATGTGCAAGCAGTATTTGTTAGACACGGCTCTCAAGGATTCTTGTTTGATTGTGGGGAAGGAACACAGCGACAAATGAATATTGCTGGAATAAACAGGTTTGACATAACGCATATTTTTATTTCACACTGGCATGGAGATCATGTTGCAGGGCTCGTGGGACTTATCCAAACCCTTGGAAAAAAGGAAGATCTGCACACCATCCATTTACATGGGCCAAAAGGAAGCAAAGAACGAATGAAGCACATTTTATTGTGTAGTTATTTTGACCAAAAAGTCACTATTAAAATCACCGAACATAATGTAAAAAAAGTGACAACAATTGTTGATGAAGACACGTTTATTGTGCAAGCTGCACCTGTGGAACATACAATTCCCGCACTTGGCTATTCGCTGATTGAAAAAGATAGATGGCGAGTAAAAATGAGTGTGCTTAAGAAAAAAGGCATCCCACCTGGACCACATGTGCAACCTTTACAAAAGGGCAAGTCAATAACATACAAAGGAAAAAAGCTTGATGCAAAAGAAGCAACCCAACTTGTTAAAGGAAAAAAGCTAACTATTATTCCGGATACTGCACCTTGTAAGACTGCAGTTGATCTTGCAATGGACGCTGATGTACTTATAAGTGAGGCAACGTACGGTTGTGAGCATGAAGAGAAAGCAGAAAAGTACAAGCACTTGACGTCGACACAGGCTGCAATGCTTGCAAACCAGGCAGAGGCTAAGAAACTTATTTTAACACATTTTTCACAGCGGTACAAGACAGTGAAGGATATTGAAGAAGAAGCTCAGACAAGCTTTCCCAACACTGTTTGCGCGTATGATTTTATGAAAGTTAAATTATAGTCCAGAGTATGAAAAAGAGGTGTGTAATATGGTATCTACAGAAGAAATTAATGCGTACTTGCAAAAATTGCCAGACAAGATTAAGATGGCACCAGCTGATCAGAAGATTGCTTATTTTTCAGTTATTGGTGGTATTACCTTGATTATCCTGGGGATCATGTTTAAGTTTATTTTCTAGAAAGGTATTTATACCAGCAGCCAATTCCCGAGGAGTATGACTATTAAAGCATTAAATTGGATTTTTATGGCACATTTACCGACTGGCTTACTATCTGGGTAGATGTTGCACAAAAAATTATTGATGATAACAAGCTTGATGTTACTGCAAAAGACCTTGCTGTTGAATGGCGGACGCTACAACGAAAAGATTTGGATGCGCAAGAATTTACACCATACACGGATAATATTAGTAATGCATTGCGATTGTTATGTGAAAAGTATCATATTGAGAATAAAGGGTATGACAAGCTTATTTTTTCTAAGTGGGAAGAGATCGAACCATTTCCAGAAGTTGGTGAAGTATTACAGAAATTAAAGGGCAAAGTTACACTGGCAATCTGCTCAAATTCTAGTCGTGATTTTTTTGATGCGTGCGCAGCAAAGCTACCAGTAGAGTTTGATTACGTGTTTATTTCTGATGAGACAAAGGTCAACAAGCCATGGCCTGCAATGTATGAAAAAGCACTTGCTGGTATGGGTGTGAGCAAGGATGAAGTGTTGCATGTTGCAAGTTCACAAATGGACTTAAAAGGAGCAACCAATGCTGGACTGCAAGTATGTTGGATTAACAGACGACGACAAAAGCGCCTGCCTGAAACACCAGAGCCAGCGTATGAGATCCATCAATTAACTGAATTGTTGGATATTGTTGATGTATAGCCTCGACAACAATAACGCTTAAATACAATTTCTTTATTTTTTGGTGTATGTTACCTGCAGAACAGATACAAGCATATGGTGGTAAAGCTGCCATTCTTAATCATGTGAAAGAAGCCCTGCCTGGTGTTGCCATGCCTGGTTATTTTGTTATTTCTGCTGATGAGAGTGCCAGGAATCATGAGGAACGAGCAGCAGAGCTCGGAGACCTACTCGCAGTAAGATCTTCTTCTCCTCATGAGTATGCTGATTTTGAAGGTATTTTTGAATCTGAAGAAAAAGTAAAACCTGCTGACCTGGAAAAAGCAGTGCGACATGTTCGCGCTAGTGCAACAAGCGAACGAGCCAGAAAGTATGCTGAACAACACGGGTTTACTATTGACGACAAAATGCACGTGATTGTCCAAGCACAATCACCTTCAAAATACAAAGGTGCCATGATGCGCCACCCCAATGACCCTGACAAGATTTACATGTGTTGGTGGGATACCACAAAAGCACGACTATGTACTAATTATTTGTACGATGAAACCACTGGAAAATATGCTGACAGTGACGTGTTCATATCCAAAGGTAGAAAAAGTGCTGAAGCAAGAGAGCTTGTTGAAGTATACAAACAAATAGAACAAGGAACTGACATTGCACCTGGTTATGCCTTGGTTGTCGAGGTCGGTCTTGAACCAACAATGGTATACCAAGTACGACCGTTTAAGAAAATTGAAACAGCTGATTTTGAAGTTCCTGAATTACAAGGTACTCGTGGTGTTGATGGCATTGCAACTGATTTTGCCATGGGCATTACACCTCCTGAAGGCATTGTGCTTCCTGTGCTGCGTAGTTTTGGCCACATGGAAGTGAACTTACTGGCTGAGAAAGGACATCAACTACTCATGCCACCTCCTGAATGGAACTTTACCTGGGGGTTTAATGAACACTTCCTGCAGAGTGGTTTAATGAATATTGGTGGATTAATGGCTTTTGGTGCTTCTGAGCTCGGCAATCCAATGGACCGTGTCAGGGAACGTTTACAAGGACACCATGAAGAAAATGATAGAGAAATTGGAGAACCGTATTGTTTTATGCCAACAAGTATGGACCATGAATCATATGACGCAATTGATATGGAAACGTTCAAAATGATTCGTAGGTTTTATGACCATGACCTTAACGTGCCAAACATGGAAGCACTTATCACCACTGGTTTTGGTTCATTCGTTGTCCACGACATGATGCGCATACTCAAAAAAGCAAAAGTAACTGTTGGCGCAAGAAAACTGTGGCAGACCAAATTCTTTGGGGGATTAAAAACAGGTGAATCAAAAGTGAGAATAATCAGTAATGGCAAGAAAGCTATTGCTCTTCGAGAAACTTCTCAATAAGTACTTTGGTAGTGTAATTAATAGGCATGTCTAATGCTTTCTTTGGCGTAACCCAGGTATAGTCTTGGAACTCTGGGTTAAGTTTCACTTCGCCACCAACAAGGTTACATACAAAGTCTAAAAAGATAAAGTGTCGTTCTTGATGAAAGTCTTTAGCAAGCACGCTTTGCTGCACATGTATAAGTCGTACATTGTCAACATCAAGGTTAAGCTCTTCTTTTACTTCTCGCTTTACTGCATCTTCCATGTGTTCGCCCCATTCAAGATGACCGCCTGGCACGCACCATTTGCCCATCCACTTGTGTGTTTGGCCTAGGAAGATTTCATTTTTGTCATTGAGAATAAGAGCTCCAACTGCGACTCGTGGATGTTGTTTGTCTGCCATAAGAATTACCGTTTTGCTGCGAGTTTAATATCCCCTGCTTTGACTGTTTTTCGTCCAGCATGGCCAGCAAGCTTAACTGCTTTTTCAGCTATTTCTTCTGCCTTGTTCTCAAGTACATCCTTGAGTGCAGCCTTTGCTTTATCAGAAACACGAGGTGCTCCACTTTTCTTTAGGAGCTTTTCCATTGCTGCAAGGGGTAATAATCTCTTTCCTGCCATGCCCAGGAGTGGTGAACCCTTATTTATAAACATTGTGTTTAACCAACCCTAAAATATTCTCTAAAAACCTTTTAGCGCTTTTTTAGGGCTTGCCAGGCAAAACCACAAACCAAATAAAGCGCATTCATGTTGATGATGGTATGAACCGTAAGGCAAAGGGCACACGAGCCGAGAGGGAATTACTGCACCAGTTTTGGGCTACTGAACAGTTTGTAGTCATGCGAGCTCCTGCTAGCGGTGCAATCAAGTACCCCTGCCCTGATCTGCTGGTGGGAAACCACACACGAAAGCTTGCGATTGAGTGTAAATCTTGTGGTAATAGCAAACAGTACCTTACAGAAAAGGAAGTTAATGAACTTAAAGAGTTCTCTAGGATTTTTGGTGCCGAGCCGTGGATTGCAGTGCGCTTTCTTGTTGACATGCAACCAGAATGGTTTTTTATGACGGTTGAGGATTTGCAAGAAACCAATGGAGGGAATTTTGTTATAAGCATTGAAACTGCACAAAGAAAAGGTTTATTGTTTGATGAGGTTATTCAGTAGATAGAACTAATAAACCTTCAGTATCTTTCTAAAGCCCATGCTAAACACAATAGAGAATAGGATGTATGCTCCTAGCCAGCCTAGTCTCCAGCCAAACAAGTTAAGAATAACAATTTTACGCATGTCAATACTAATGGTGTTTACCAGTCCATCTTTAACTGCCTTGACTGGTGCTGTGTAGCCATTGTGCCCGTTTTTTTTAATAACTAAGTCTTTGGTGTAGGTCTTGCCACTAAACGTGTATTCAACATCGTATGCTCCTGGGTCACCTTTGAGCTTCCATTGTACTTTTCCGTCTGCGCCAATTGCTTGTTCTGCATCAGAAAGAACTTCAAGTCCAGAAGCTTTGAATGCAACAGTTCCATTAACATTCTCGTCAAATTGGATGGTTGTTGTAAACTCTTCACCTGCTTGTAATGGGTAATATCCCATGTTGCCGTTAAGCCAGCCAAAAATAAGGAGGAGTGGAAGAATGGTGATGAGTGTTGGCTTGAACGAACTTTTCATCTGTTCTTTGCTCAACCCCAGCATTTTCTTTTGCAGCTTCATTGCCTTGTTAGGATCTGTTTTACTTACTGCTTTGATTTCCTTTTGCAATGCTTTTGTCTGGTCCTTAAGCTGTTTCATACGTTTTTGGTCAGTTACTGCTTTGTAGATAATAGTTGTAAGAATTGCTATTACAAGTGAAAGAATAAAGATTGCCCAGAAGGGTCCTAGTTTAAGTAATGGTCCGAGAAGAGGGTCAACAATTGCGTTGAAAATGTTAGTGATTGTTTGTGTGATTCCCATTGTTGTCTTTTCTCTATTTTGTTATTATTAATGTTTTGTTTCTGTGTACACCACAGTAACACAATCACGCAGTGATTATATTTCCATAAATTTACGCATCATAGGATGCATATCATACATGTGTTGCTTAGCAATTTCTTCGTACAATTTGTAGATAATCATTACAGCAAGTAGTAATGAGGTTCCGTTAACAAGTGCTCCGAGAACATCTGCAACACCTGCTAATATACCTATGGCAATACCCCCCATAATAGTAAGTGGGCCAATGTAACGCTGAAGAATCCGCTCCATAATTCGTGGGTCTTGCCTAAAACCTGGAATGCTCAGTCCAGAGTTCATAATTTGTTTTGCTTGGCTTTTAGCGTCCATTCCTGAGGTTTGCACCCAGAAGTAGGAGAACACTGTTGAACCAATCACCATTATCATAATATAAAACAATGCAATGCTTATAACTTCAAAGGTGACTGTTCCTTTAATCACTGCGTCAACCAGGTTAGGTGGAAACAACCATTTTACGAGGCCGGTTGCAGGTGAGTTTCCCACATAGGTTCCAAGGATAGGATGCCCCCACCTCTCAAGTAATCGTGCCCACAACTGAACATTAGCAAGCAGAGCAGCAATAAGAATAACTGGAATATTACTAGTATACATAAAACTAAGAGGCCAACGAACACCATGTCCTCGAACTCTCCCGAACGAAAGAGGGATTTCAACCTTCATTGCCTGACCATATACACACATGACAAAGACAAGCACTGTAGTTGCTATTCCTGCCAGTGCAAGTGCTGCCCCCACAGGATTTGCAATAAGTAATGAATGAAATAGTTCTAGAAGCTTTCCTACTGGAGCTTCAGTGCCAAATGGCCAACCAATAGCTCGTGAGGTGGTAAATGGTGAGAGCAATCGAATAAAGAGTTGTTTTGATACTCCTGCCGCAATAAAAAGACTGATACCTGAACCAAAACCCCACTTGCTCACCACTTCATCCATGAACATAATGAGGATACCCCCTACAAAGAGTTGGAAGGTAAGTAAGAGTTGTAGTTGAAAATAGAATAATGTACCAAGGTACTGTGCTGGTGGTGCAAGACCACCCATGAATACGTAAATAAAAGCTTCAAAGGTAATAAAGAATATTGCAAGTAGTTTTTGTGTTGCTTGAAAGTTCTTTTTACCGTCTGGACTGCTCAAATCAAACTTATAGAGGCCTGAACCATTAACGAGCTGTAAAACAATAGACGATGTTACCAATGGTCCTATCCCTAGAGAGATTATGGATCCAAATTCTGCCCCTAGGATTAATGAAAGGAATTCAAATTGTTCAAGTGCGTTTGCTCCAAGACCGAATAGTTTTACGAGGCCAAGACAAAAAAAGAGCACTAGAATGAGAACAGTCCACTTGAGTTTTTCTTTGAAACCAAGTCTTTTTTGAGATGGACCTCCAACCTCTGGAAGGTTCATCATTACTTTCTGTAGGAGTGACATTTTTATTGTTCTTGTTCTGCTTGCTCAGCTGCAGGAGCGTTAAGTAATGTCAAGTTTCCCCCTGCTTGCTTTAGCTTTTCTGCTGCTTTAGATGAAGCAGACATAGCAGTTATGTTCATTTTGTGTGTTGTCTTTCCACCACTTAAAAGCTTAGTATAACCTAGTTTTGCCAGATCAATAGTATACACACCACTTTTTTCTTCAATCTTGTTAGTTTCTATAAGGACTGGTAGTTTTGCGTCAAGCCAGCCAATGTTGACTGATTTAACAGTAAGGCTGTTCTTTTTCTTGAATCCATACTTTCCTTGGCGAATGCCTTTTTTGATCACTGATGGCTTGTTGGTATCTGCTCGCTTACCTGAACCAGCATTCCCTCTACCACCACGGTGTCCTGCACCACGGCGCTTCTTCATGGAACCACAACCATGTGTTTTACTTCCACGGTACTTTTTCACTTTTTTGGTTCGTTTTGCTGTCATTGTATTATACCATCCTGGTTATAAGATCATTAATTTTTTCTTTACGATCACCAAGTGCCCCACCTGTTACAAAACTTGCTTTGATTCCTTTTCTACCAAAGCCTTTGCGCGGAGGGTGTAATCTAAAGCTATTCTCTTTTTTGTCATCTTTTCGTTTTTCATTAAGGAGTTTGTATGTTTCTTCTGATAAGTTTCCCCAAGTAACATAGTCTTTTACTTTTTTCAGTGCACCGTGTGTCTGTGAAGCGTCTGCTTTTACAACACAGGTGTTCTTTCGTGCAAGGCCCAGCATGGTAAGTGCTGCTTTTGTATCCCTATTTACACGAATGTCACCACGAATACGAATAATTGCAATCTTCGCACCAGTAAGTTTCTCTGATTTTTTCTCTGTTCCTTGTTTTTGCTTTTCTGTCATGCTTATTCACTAGCTTGTGCTTCTTGGGGTTCTTCTGCTGATGTCTCTTCTTCTACAAGGGTGGCAACTGGTTTTTCTTCAGCTGCATCCTCCTCAAGAGCTTCAACAGCAACTTTTCCTGTTGGCCCATCAACAATACCAAGTGCTTCAATGTGTGTTGGATGTATTTTAGTTTTGATAAGTTTTTGTAATGCGTCCATGTATGCTCTGATTAGGTTTGCTTTGGTACCAGTACTTCCATAACTCTTAGCCCAAACGTTTTGAATACCAGCAAGACGCATAATTTTTTGACATTCTTTCTCAATAACAAGCCCTTTACCTTTTGGTGCAGGCATAAGTTTTACTGAGACTGAACCACAGCTGCCTTCTACTTTGTAAGGAATACTGTGTGGTTCAATGGATTTATCTTCCCATGAACCAGATCCCCTTCTAATCATGATAAGGTTTAATTTTGCGTTTCTAAATGCTTTTTCCCTTGCAGGAACAGTTTCTTTTGCTTTACCAATGCCAACACCTACAACACCATCCTTGTTTCCTACAACTGCAAAGGCGGAAAATTTAGGTTTGTTCCCTTCCATTGTTTTCTTTTGTGTTTGCTTGAATACTCTTCGTTGCCCACCACCAAATTTACCTTTGGATTGACCAACAAGTAAGAGTTCTGTTTCAAGATTAGGAATAAGTGCGTCGACAATTTCAGGTTCTAAGATGGGGTGGCCTTCGTCAAATACTTGTTTTATGTCTTTTACTTCGCCACTTTTTACTTTTTTTCCAAGTTCTGTTTTAGGATTCCAAGCTTCTACATTGAATTCCTTTTTTTCCCTTGGGCGGTCGCCACGTTTGTTAGAACGACGCTTCTTTTGGAACTTACGATTAGGTGATCCACTGGTTTTCTGTGTTTCTTCTGGTTTTTTTTCTGCCATAGTACATCCTTGTTTATGCTTTAGCTAGCTTGCTTTTGATATCTTCAAATGCTTTTTGTATTCCTTCAGGATTTGCACCATTCTTAGTGTAGCCTGAAAACTGTTTTTCATAACCTTCCTTGTTTGCTTTGAGGTTCTGTGCATACGTTTGAATGTGTTCTCCTGTAACACGCTTGTCATCTGGTAGTACATCATCCGCAACTGGAATGTGAACTCCTGACTCCTTAACCCCTTTTACAACAGCGTACAATTTTGATCGTGAAGGTGGCTTGTTCTGGCCGGAATCAACAATCACATCTTGAATGTTCATTTTTTTTAGTTTGTTACCAAGTAAAAAACCAACTAAGTATGCTGCAGGAGTATTACTTCTACTATACTTCCATCCTGCTTTAGCAAGCTCTCGTGAGTGTGCTGAAACAAGGATTTTATCTCCTTTTGGCTGGAATTCAACTACTTGAACAAGTATGTTCTTAAGTGATTTCCTGATAACCAGTCGTTTTTTTCGTGATTGTAAGAGGCGTAGCCGCTTTCGATAATTGGTCTTGTTTTTCAGTTTCCTTCGAAAGGGAATGCTTCGTGTTTTTGTTTTTTTCATTGTTGAATCCTATTTTTTTGTAGTGAATAGTTTATTGTCATCTAAAAACATCTTTATGTGTCTTTTACTTCGGAAAAACCCGCCTTTTGCTTTAAGGTAGGTGTCCCGATAGGTTTTGTTATTAATAGTTCCTGCTTCTTTAAGCATTTTCAAAAATGATCGTTGTAATCGTATTTTCTTCATCCAAGTCTCTTTTCGAGGTGTACGAGCTGTTTTTTTCCCTTTTCGTCGACCTAAACCTTTTTGTCGTCCTTTTTTTCGTTGAGTACTTCGCTTTCGTGCTCGGCCTCTGGATTGGGGCTTGTCAAGCTTTTGCTGGATTAATCCACTGATGATCAGTGTTCGAATATCTGCCTTAGTAATGGCTTCTTTGACTTTTTCAGCATTCGCTGGGTCAAACCATACTTTTTTTGGCGAACATTTAAGCACTGATGCTGCCAGCCGTCGTTGTACTGTGAATCTCATTGTTTCTCACTTAGTTTGTTTGTGTTAACATCCTGTCCATTTCTTTCTTTTCTTCTTGTTTCTTTTCATCATCGGTCAGGGTTTCTTCGATTGTTTTCTCATCTTTTTTCTTTGCTGCTTCTGCTTCTCGCTCTTTTTTCTTCTTTTCTTTTTTAGATGCTTTTTCTTTCCGGTCTTCTGACTGTTTTTTCATGGTGTTTTCAACACCTGCAATGTATTCTTTAAGATCTGGAATTTTTTCTATGGTTAAACCCTTTTCCATGGCTTTTTTTACTATAACAAGTCTTTTTCTCTGTCCAATGGAACTGGAGAGTACAACAAGATGTTCTTTTGTTGCAGATTCAATATCTTTCACACATGCAACATAGTGTGGCATGCGTCCTTTTCTATCAAGACCTCGAGCTGCAACAGGTGAGCCATATCCTGGTGAAGGTGATGCTGCATAACCTGCTCGTTTCAATCGCATCTTAGATTGAAGCCCTTTGGGTCGTCGCCAATTTTCTGAGAGCCGTTTCTTTCTTTTTACATCTTGACGTAGGAAATGTGGCTTTCGCTTTTTAATTTGGTTTCTCTTTTCCACAGTTTCACTTACTTGGCTCATTTTATTGGTTCTCCTTTCTTATGTGTTATGTAAATACCATCTTGGAATATTCTTCTGTCTCTGTTGGTAACTCTTGTTAGTTTTTCAATATTAGCTGCGCATTGACCTACATATTCAAGGTCAATTCCTTCAAGGACAATATCCTGGCCTTGCACTGTCAATTTAACATTAGCAGGGTCAAAACTCATTTTTCTTGGATGTTTTTCACCAAGGAAATTTTTGATGACAAGTTCATTTCCTGATACAGTCACATTCATAGGAAAGTGACCTGAACAAATTTTTAGTTTGTATTCATGCCCATTTTGTGCACCATTAATCATGTTTTTTATGTGTGCAGCAGTGGTATTTACTAATTTTTTCTCACGCTGTGTGCCTCGTTTACTGGAAATAATGATTTGGTTATCTTTTGTTGAAATGGCGAGCATAGGATTGTTGAAAACCCGTTTGACTTCTCCTTTTGCTCCTTTTGCAATAACAGTACTGCCTTCTAGAGTAAGAGTGACTCCTTCGGGGATTTCTCGTTCCTGTGTAAATACTTTTTTGTCAGCCATTGTAGTTAGTAACAGTATGCAATAAGTTTGCCTCCTGATTTATTCTCCTTAGCTACACTATGTGCAACCATTCCTTTGTTTGTTGAAACAATAAGTATCCCAAAGTCTTTAGCTGGGAGGAATCGTTTTTCAAACTTTTCATAGTTTTCCATTGAAACTGGAAATCGTGGCTTTATTGCAGCACACTTGTTTACTTTTCCAATAAGGTTTACCAAGAGGTGGCCTCCTTTACTGTCAGGAACTTCCTCATAGGAACCAATGTAATGGTTTTCACGCATTAGGGTGAGTACTTTTTTGATTGTTTTTGATCCTGGTTTTATTTTACAGGTCATTTTACCCACTTTTTCAGCATTGTGTATTGCTGATAATGCGCTTGCCAATGTATCGTTTTGACTCATGATTTCACCGTGTTAATTGTATTTTTTGAATCCTAGTTTTGTTGCTATTTGTCTGAAGCATTGCCTACATAGATCAAGGCCGTATTTGTTAATGTGACCACGTATACGACCACACCGCCGGCATCGATTTTTTGAAATACCACAACTTCTCTCCTTAGGAGAGTTGTGTTTTTTGTATTTCTTTAGCTTCGATGGCTTTGCTTTCAATTGTTTGAATACTTTTTTGAAATTGCTGTACGTCATTCCTCTTCACCAACTTTCAGTTTGAATGTTTCTTTGAAAAATGAGATAGACTCGTCGCGAGTAATCTTGTGTTTTTTTGCAGGAGATTTTTTGTCTTTTCTGCGTTTTATTCTAAATCCTGGCCTTTCAAGTGTGACACACACTTGCAAACCAATAATTCCAATCTCAGGATCGTATTTAACTCCGTTAATATCAATGTATTCGTGAATACCAAATGATAAGTTGCCATTACTGTCAAAGTTTTGTTCTTTGAGCTGGTTTGCTTTTGCATCAAGCAAACGAGGGAGCAGTTCTAATGCTTTCCCTTTTCGTAATGTAATCTTACAACCAATTGGAAGACCTGGTCGTAAACCCCATGTTGGAATTCTCTTTTGAGTTTTAGTAGTTACAGGAGTTCCACTTGTGATGTTTTTAAGTAGTTTAACTCCTTTTTTGAGGATTTCTTGATTCTTACCTGCACCTATGTTTAGGGTAAGTTTCTCTATCCGCAGTTGTTTCATAGCGTGCATAGTTTTATTCCTTTGCTTCTAAATTAATTGAGGGCTTTCCTTTACCAACAACAAACCCGTATCGTTTTGCTGTTTCAAAGGTTCCTTCTTTTGTTTTGAATAAGATAACATCCCCTTGGACTTCAGTGAGAGTAACTACTTTTCCACTGGATTTTCCTCCAATGATGAAAAGGGTGCATCCTTTTTCGTAAGGAAGATGTTCTTGGATCTTGTTTGCTTTAAAGTCAATAAGTATGCTGTCTCCCACTTTGTAGAGTGCAGCATCTTTGTGTGAAACTTGCATGTTTCGACCATCCATTAAGTTTAGTTGACATATATCTTTGTTCAAGGATGTTTTCCCTATTACTTTTGAGGGTTTTAGATTTTTTTCTTTATCACTAACTTCTATAACAGTGATCTTTCCAAGTGGGTTCAAGATAACCCTATACTGTTTTTTTAGTTCAGGAAGTTCTATAACATCCATGAGCCCAGCGCATACTTTTTCGTTTCGTACCCTATGACCATTAATGAGCAGTTCTTTGTTGTGAAGAATGTACTTCACTTCTTTTTGTGTGTGTGCACATTTGATAAGATCTTTCATGAATAATGCTATTGGCATGGAATACAGTTTAGGATGTCCGCTTGGTAGTGGTTTCACTACAAAAGTTGTTTTCTTTCTTTGTATTGGCCAGGTGTGTGGCACTGCAATACTTTTTTGATGATATTTTACCATTTTTGTACCTTCTTATGCTTTCTTTGTGAGTAGTGCTTCTCGTTTTTTGTCATTCAAGTCTAATTCAGTGATGGTTAAGTTTGAGGGGTGGATGCCAAAGAGTCGTTGTGAGCCATCTTTTTTTGCTGCTCCAACTCCTGTGATGTACACCATTTTTTTGGTGTAATTGACTTTTTCCACTTTTCCTGATTTTCCTTTGTTATTACCCCTAAGGATCTTGACTTTGTCACCTGTTTTAACAGTTACAGCATTTTTCCCATGCTTTTTCTTAAGTTCAGCTGAGATTGCTGAACGCATAAGCTTCTTCTTTGTATGAAGAGGCATCTTAGCTAGGTACTTCTTCTGTTTCCGCTTTTGAGCGGATGCTTTCCATTTTGGTGACCAGTTTTTTTTCATGGTGTTCCTCATATGAATGCGATTATACTATGATACTTGCGATCTTGGCAATTCCTGGCCATCGATCACACGCCTCTTTTGCTATGGGTCCTTTAAACAAGGTTCCTTTTGGATTTCCTTTGTCATCTTTTAGGATAACAAGTGAGTTATCTTCAAATTTAATACGCATGCCATCAGGTCGCCGATATTCTTTTTTTTGGCGAACAATAACTGCAAACATTACCTTTTTTCGCACGTCTGCTTTTCCTTTTTTTACAGTAACTTGAACTAGATCACCAACTCCTGCTGCTTGAGTCCGTCCTTTTCTTGTTTTGTGGCCCTTAACAGCGAATAGTTTTGCTATTTTTGCTCCTGAGTTGTCACATGGTTCCATGTAACATCCCAAAGGAATGCCGCGGGTGATCTTTGCTTTGTGTGATTGCATTTTGTTTCTCGTGTACGTTTGTTTTACGCTTCTGCTTTTTCTTCTTTTACAGCTTCTTGCTTTGTTTCTTCTTTTGGTTTTAGTGTTGCATCCTCACCTTTAACAGTGTGGTCTTCACCAACCTTTTGAATAATTACAAAGTTCTTTGTTTTACTAAGGGGTCGTGTTTCTGCGATTCGAACAAGATCACCTTCTTTTGCTTCTACACTTGGAGGGTGATGTGCTCTGATCTTTGTTCGTCTCTGTTCGTACCGTTCATACTTAGGAAGGTAACATCTACGCTCCCAAGTAATAGTGGTTGTTCGCTGAGACTTTGTTGAAACTACTTTTCCAGTAAACATTTTCTTTTTTACATTTACATTACCATAAAAAGGACACTTCTTATCATAGACTGATTCTGGCCCACTCGCTGTAACACCAAATATTGTTTTACTCTTCTTTGAGCTGTTTCCTTGTTTTTGTGTTTTTTTTGCCATTGTATCCCTTCTTTGCGTGATTTATTTGAGGTTGATTATTTGAGGTCAATTAATTCTGCTGGGAATCCTAGTTTGCTAAGCACGGCTTTGGCCTTTTGCTTATGATCCCCTTGCAATTCGATTTTGTTATCTTTAATTGTTCCTCCACAAGCGAAATTATTTTTTAGTTTTTTCAGCAGGTCTTTGGCATCGAGATCTTTAAGATCGATTCCTGTTATTATTGTGTATTGTTTTCCAAATTTCCTTTTTTCCGTTGTTACGGTTATACGTTGGCTTTCTTTTGCTATTGTTTCACAAACGCAAAGGTCTTTTGGTAGTCCACATGTACTGCATATCTCACTCATGCTTTTGTTTCACCCTCCTTCTGTTTAACTGGTTGTTGCACAGCACTCTTTTGTGCTTGTAGTGCAGTATGAATACGCGCTATTGTTTTGCGTGTATTTCTGATTTCATAAGGATTACGTTGTGATGTTCCAGTTGCTGCCTGGCCTCGAATTTTGATAAGCTCTTTTTTTAGTTCAACTAACTTACTCTTAAGTTCGTTCTCTTTCAATCCATTAAGTGCTTTGTATCCTTTGCTCATGCTGTTTCACTTGTTTCTGACTTTTCTTCTGGTGCTGCTTCTACAGCTTGCTCAGGCGCTGCTTCTTCAGGAGCATCTTTAGGAGTTACTTCTTCAGTTGCCGCTTCTTCCTTACTTTCTTCTTTTTTCTTACGTTTTTTTCGTGGTTTCTTTTCTTTTGTTTCTTCCTTGCTTTCTTCTTTTACAGAAGCAGCGTCTTTTGCTTCGGAAGCATCGCCTTCTTCGGTTGTAATTTCTTCTTCAACAATTTTAAGCTCGTCAGGAAGCACAGTATCAGGTGGCATAATGCTTACTTTTATTCCAACAACACCTGATTTTAATTTAGCTGTTGCATATGCTTTACTTACTTTTTCAATAGCTATATCTCCACATTTTTTTAGGTAACCTTGATAAAATCTCCAGGATTTAGCTCGTGTACTCGGTACTTTTCCTGAGATTACAATTTCAACACCCAATGCGTTTGAGCCCATAACATCTTGCATAACCTGGTGAGCAATCCCTTTGAATCTCTGTGATCCAAAGCGTTCCATTGATTGTGCAATACGTTCAGCAACAATTTGAGCATTAAGGTGAATATTGTCAACTTCAGCAATTTCGATTTGTGGATTTTCAAGTGCAAATCTCTTTTTGATTGCAAGGGTTAGTTTTTTGATATTTTGTCCTTTTCTTCCAACAATCATTCCTGGCCGGGATGTGAATACAATGATCTTTTCACCCATAGGGGTTCGTTGGACTTTAGTATGACTTTGTCCACTGTTCCGTAAACTTTGGGAGATAAACTCTTGAATCTGAAATTCTTTCAATTTCTGTGCTACAATTTTTCGTTCTATCATGCTGATTTCCCTTCTTCTGTTTTTTCTGGTGCTGCTGGTTCTTCTTTTTTGGTTTCTTCTGCTTGTTCTTCTTTTACAACTTCTTTTGCTTCTTCTTTTACAGCTTCCTTTGCTTCAGTTTTTGTTTCTTGCTTTGTTTCTTCTTTAACTTGTGGAGCTTCTGTTTTCTTAACTTCTTTTTCTTCAACTTTTTTCTCAACTGGCTTTTCTTCTTTTTTTGGCTTTGTTGCTTTTTTCTCTTTCTTATCTTCTTTTGTTTCTTTTTGTTCAATCGCAACGAGTTCAATGTGAGTGTTTTTTGTTAGACGACCACGGTGCCGTGACATTTTATACGGTGTTGTACCTCTATTTGCAACAGCGTGGACAACCACTAAGTTTGATGTGTTAAACCCTTTTTGTTGTGCATTTGTTTCAAGTGATTTAACCAGGCCTAATACTGCTGCTGCAACCTTTTGAGGGTATGCACCTGCGGCCATAGGTCCTTTTCGGTGACCAACACCATTAGTAAATCGTTTAAATGGAATTGCTTGTTGAAATTCAAGGCAGTCTTCTAACAGGACACGAGCGGTTTCAACATGCTTGTTTCGGATAAAACTACATACTTCAATTGCTTTCTTTGTCGAAATAGTCAGGTCTGTACCTACGACGCGGACCATTGTGTCCTTGTTATATCCTTGAAAGTTGTATGTTTTTCCCATTTTTATCGTACTGATACACTTGCACTGGATCGTGTTGCTCCTACACCTGGTGCGTTGTGACCTACTCGTTTCCGAGTTGGCGCAAATTCACCAAGGGTGTGTCCTAACATAAAAGGTTGAACACGAACAACAACCCATTCTTTACCACTATATACTTCAATTTCTTGATCTACCATTTCTGGAATTATAACCATGCTTCTGCAATGTGTTTTTATTTTTCGTTTGTTCTTTTTTATTTTCTCCAACACTTTTTTCTGTGATGGGTCCATACCACGCTTAAGACTGCGTCGAGCACGTGAAGGAATCATAGCTAGGAACTGATCAAAGCTCATGCCTTTGATGTCTTCCATTGATTTTCCGCGAAAGCTAAATTCTTTTTTTGCCATATGATTTACCTCCTGCCCTTACTTCCAGTTTTTCGACCAGTTGTTCGTGGTCGTAGCATACCAACCTTTCTTCCAGGTGGTGCGTGTCGTGGTACAGGTTTTGATTTTGATTTTCGTGATGATCGTTTATTACCGAATGGGTGGTCTACAGCGTTCATAGATCCACCTGATACTTTTGGCCATAGTTTGTTCTTTGCCTTCATTTTGAAATATTTCTTTCCTGCTTTAAGGATTGGTTTTTCTGTTCGACCACCACCAGCTGTTACACCAATGCTTGCCCTACATGCAGGGTTAAAAATCCTGTTCTTTTTTGATGGCATTCGAACAATGATTTTGTCTTCTGCTTTTGATGCAACTCGTGCACATATTCCTGATGATCGAGCGTATTTTCCGCCGTCTCCAGGTTTTCCCTCTATATTATAGATAAATGCTCCTTCTGGAATATTCTTAAGTGCTGTGGTGTTTCCCACTTCGATCGGAGCT
Source organism: uncultured Methanosarcinales archaeon (assembly GCA_964343705.1). Classification (GTDB taxonomy): domain Archaea; phylum Nanobdellota; class Nanobdellia; order Woesearchaeales; family UBA12501; genus JAUSFM01. The sequence goes on along the minus strand of CAYFJX010000002.1, from coordinate 166,485 downwards.
TCAAGACCTGTTTGTAGTTCGTCACCAACACGAATACCTTCAGGTGCAATTTGAAGACTTACTTCCCCATCTTCGTATTCAACAACTGCAAGAGGACTGCTGTGTCCTGGGCAGTGTACAAATTTACGCACAAGACCTCTAAGTGTTGCATTAGCCCAGCTTCTATGTGTAGCTGCACCAGCGTACTTGAAAGAGGGTGCCTTATATCGTGGCCCTCCTTTTCCTCGTGCTTGTGATATAATTCGTTTTCCCATGTGATCACATCATTCCTAGTTGTGTTGCAATATCAATTGCAGGTGTTTCGTCTGCAAAACGAACAATTGCTCGTTTTTCACCTTTTGCTGTTATGTGTGTGTTTACCTTTGCGACTTTTGCTTTGAACATTGTAGTGATTGCTTTGTTAATCTCCTGTTTTTTTGCTCTTCGGTCTACAACAAAGATTATTTTGTTCTCTGCTTCCATTAACCTGATTGTTTTCTCGGTTGAAACCGGATTTTTTATGATATCGTGAGCTTCCATTTTGATTCACTTATGCTGTTGCTTCCTGCACTGCTTCTTTTGCAGGTTCTGCAGGTGCTTCTTTAGCTGCTGGTTTTACTTCCTTTTTTTGAGCTTTCTTCTTTTTGGGAGTAGCTTTTTTCTTAGGAGCTGCGGTTTTCTTTGCTTTTTTAGCAGCTTGTTTTTCTTCTGCTTTTTTGTTGTTTTCTGCGATTACTTTTTCGTTTCTGTATGATTGTGTGAATAATTTTTCGCTTGCAAGTCGTTGAATTGCTGATTCAGTATATAGTGTAAGACGGCCAACAGATGAGGGTGCAAGGAGTTGTGCATTAAGGTTATCAACACGAACAACATCAACACCAGGTAAACTTAGTTGGGAAAGTTTGCTTTCTTCACCAGTTACTACAAGTGGGCCTTTTCGTTTCTTGTATTTTCTTCCTCTTTTTCTACCATGGCCAGACCTAAGTTTTTTGATACTGCACCTTTGTAGCTCTTCAGTAAGTCCGATTGCTGCAAGTGCTTTCTGTAAGTCTTTTGTTTTGCTTATGTTTTCAAATCCTTTACTAATAATAAATGGGAATTCCTTTGGTGCTTTGTGACCACGTGCAATAACAAGTTCTTTGTTTACACTTGCTGCCATTGCTGACCTGATTGCCATTCGTCGTTCTTTCTTGTTTATTTTCTTGGACCAATCTTTTCCTGGTTTAGGTGCGTGTGCTCGACGACCACCCACTGTTCCTGGTGCAAATGATCCTGTCCAGTTCATTCGTGTACCGCTTCGACTGTGTACTTTCCTTGGAACTCGTGAGATTCCAATACCATAACACCCTCTGTATTTTCGTCGTCGCTTGGAAACTTTAACTGAGTGTCTTTTTCCTGCTTCAGGATCTGCACCGTATGGTGTTCTCTTGTTAGCTTGAATTGTTTCTACTGCTTTTTGGATAAGGTCAGGTCGTACTGGTTCGTGGAACTGAATAGGTAGTTCTACACTTCCTGTGTTCTTATTGTCCTGTCCGAGTATTGCGACTTTCATTTTTGTTTGAGTTTTTTAGTTAGTTTTAGTTATAATTGTGATCGTTGGCTGACAAATTTTACAGCTGGTGCTTCTCCGGGTGTTTTTTTGTTTGGTCGTGCTGCGGGTGTAAACTTAAGCAGACGTTTAGTTGCTCCTCCTGCAGAGCCTTTGAGAAGAATGTAAGGATTTTTTACTTCACCATAGCGTTTGAATCCGCCAATTGGATTGATTGTTTTTGGATCTTTTTCAATCTTAAGGATCCATTTGTTAAGTTCTGTTCTAAGATGGTATCCTGTTTGACCTGCGTGTGCAACACGGTACATGTTATGTCCTTGTGCTTTCCATGATCCTAGGTTACCTGGTCCACGTCGTGTTTTTTCGGATTTGTGATGTCGTAGAGCAACACCAAAACGTTTAACTGGGCCTTGGTTGCCTTTTCCTTTTGTTACACTGTGAATATCAATCTGTTGTCCTTCTGTTAGAACATCTTCAATGGTAAGTTCTTTGCCTAATTTTTCTTTTGCAAAAGCATGTTGATCTGCTGGTTTACCAGCAAGTCCAAGTTCAAATACTTCTGGATTTTTCTTACCCATACCGGTTAGTTTAGGTTGAGTTTGTACAAGAAGACGAATTTCTACATAGTCATCAGGTTGTAATGAGGATAAACGGTTTGTGGCATCTTTGTCTTTGGCATCAGAAGGAACAGAAAGGATTTTGGCAAGCTCTTTGTCGCCTTTAATTCGGACTTCGGTAGCAACACGAAGACCGTACGCACCTGCATTGTCTTTCACAAAACAGCGTGCGCCAATGACTTTGAGGGGTGGACATTCAATCACTGTAACAGGCAGCATTAAGTCCATGCCTTTAGTTTTGGCGTTTTTGCGGTTGTCACTCACTATAATATGACTCATGCCAACTTTGTAACCAGCAAATCCCACAGGTTTCCCTGCTTCAGAGTTTGCACTAGGCCATGATCGTACTCGCGCATGTTCTCGCTGTGCGCGTTTACGTGGCCAAAATTGCATGCTTCCGTGTCGTGGTGCGTGTGCTTTTGCCATTGTTTGAATGTGATGGTGTGAATGTGTATGAATGTGTTGTTAGTTGATATGAGTACAAGATAGAGGGTTATAGGGGGAAAATGAGTAAGAAAATACCCCAAAACAAGAGCCTTAAGGCTCATTTAGCCGATTATACGATGAAAAAAACGCTATTTACGCTTATTTTTCGTTGCCAAATCTTATTTGACATGCTTTTTTATAGAGAACTACTTCTAGTTGCAAACATGTACTGAAAGACCTTTTTCCAGGCTAGTTTGATTGTTTACCCGTGTTTAAACCTTAAATAACTTGTTTAAACACATAATATCTTGTTTTTGTGTTAACTTGCTGGAATTATCCTCTCTTATAAATCTTATGCTTGTGGACTTGTTTTTCAAGCAAATCATGCCAAAAGCTAAAAGTTCATTATTTTATAGTAGTTAATAGATAGCAAGGTTTAAATACAAGATCTCTTTCCTGGAGAGAATGGAAGGCTTATTTACACGACATCTACGGCCAATATTGCAGTTTACACAGAGTATGGTTTCTGGAATAGGGGCAGGGTATAGAACCAAAAAAAAGAAACAACTTATTAGAGATTTACGAAAAGAGTTTGCAAGTGGTGATATTGCCAAGATGCCTATTTCTTCTGAAATGGAAGCACCCCTTAGATCATGGGTCAAAGCACACAAAAAATGGAAAAAAGGAAATGTGAAGGCAACCCAAAAAGCTGCTGAAGAACTTGAACATGCATTGTTAGCTCATTCAGGCTTTTGTGGTCCTGCATTATATGCAACTGCAATTTCTTATGAACTGTTAGGAGATACAGCTGGAGCAGTAAAAAGAGCAAGTGCACTTCTTGAAATGAGCCCAAGTGCAGCAATAAATAGGCACGTAAAAAAATACTTAACTCGTTTAACACCAGCACCTAAAGGAGTGCAGCCAGTTTCACATTATGCTAGACAAGGAGCAAAAGACACAAAGAGTGGTAATTATGCTGACGCAATCCATAACTTGCAAATTGCACTTGCAATTCGTCCTGACTCATACCTTGCCCGTATGGCTTTAGTTAAGGCACTTGACGAACGAGCTGCATCAGCAAGCCAAGAAAAGCGACAAAGATTGGAAAAAATATTAACAGAAAAGAACGGAAGAAAAACTACACTTGAACAAGAAGTTCGTGAAGAAGCAGGATATGTATACGCGCTTGGTGCTCGTAGCGCTGAAGATGAAGACTTACTTCTTAAAGCAATGGACATAGACAAACCAGATTTTGAAAGAACTGTTGTTATTAATATTGATCAAATAAATGTGTACAACGAAGAGAAAGCACTTGATGATGTTCTCGCTGGCCTGTATGGAAAAAAAGACAAAGATTACACCAGTGCACAAGAGAAAAAAGGATGTGGAATTATTGAAAATAAACGTCATCGACTAAATGTCGACCCTGAAAATAGCATGAAAAGAGCAGTAAAAAGATTAAATGCACGTGATACCCAAGTAGTCTTTGTTACAAGTCAAAAAGGCACAGGACTTGCCTATGCTCAGATTTGGGCACACACTCATTTCGGTAAGGGTGTTAGTGTAGAATCTGTTGAGGTTAAGAACAGAGGAAGATTCTTTAGAGATCTTAAACCTGCTGCATACCTTGGAGGCAAAGGAGGGGAAGGTAGTCGAGCTGATTACACCCTAAGATGTGCACTAAAAGTAGGTGTTGACTCATACTTACTAAAAAGCATGGGAGAAACCCATGAAGATGCAGAACAAGCTAGTTTATTTAGGTTTTCTCGAGTTGCATGATTAAGAAAATTACACTTTCTCTTCCGACTTACTTGACTCAATAACATCTCCTGCTTTCTTTTTTTTCATCATTTCTCTAAATTCTTTGTATTGTTTTCGTGCTTGTTGCATACGCTGCTTTTGCTCGTCTGTCATAACTCTTTTTGGGCGTTCTTTTTTTTCACCTTGCTGAGCAAGCCACATCTTTTTCTTAACATACTGCACTGGATTTTTTATTTTTGCACACAAGCCGTCTGGCTTGCACACCCCCATGTCAACGTAATAGGTCTTGTTTGAACAATTAGGGGGAAGCATTGGCTTTTGTGTTTTGCTTTGTTGTTTGTGATAGCGTAATCGCCCTTTGAGTATTGTTTCACGAAGTTGCTCTTGAACTTCCGCGTTCTTAATATTCCACTCATCCAACCTCTTTTCAATAGCATCTGGCTGCCAGCCAACACTGGCAAGAAAGTTGATAAGAACAAACATTGCTCGCTTTTTCCCATCTTTCATTCCTTGAAAAGTAAGTTGCATGCAAGGGGGAAAGAGTTCTTCTGGAGCTGCTGTCTGAAATTGCTCAAATTCTTTGTCTGCATCGAACTTACCACTTGAATGTTTTTCATGGCGTTCTTTTTCTTGTTCTTTTGCCTGTGCAAACGCCATAGCTTTTGCCATCAAATCAGTTGCTTGACCAGCTTCAACAGTAGACCTATCAAGAAATACTGGATTTTTTGCTACTATCACATTGTCTGGCACTGCCCGATTTTTGTCAAAGGTAAGCACTTCATCAGGAAGTATGGGAATTGAGACAAGACCTGATTTTTCGTGCATAGAGTACACTGCACGGTACAGGTGACGTTGAGAAATAAGAAGGGTGTCAACTTCAATAATAGATGCTGCATTAAATCGTTTTATAGTCCTGGTTTCTCCACAACTACATGGTTGTGTTTGAACATGAAGTTTTTGCATGAGCTTGCCACACTGTTCACATGAAACAACAAGATCTTCAGATTCTTCAGCATCTTTTACAAGCACTGCTCCACAACTGCCACAACCAAACTCAACTTTTTGTTGCTTTTTTTTCTCTTGTTCTTTTCCACAGCGAGAACACACATTTTTGAAAAGCTCATCAGATTGAATTTTTTTGAGTTGTTCAAATGTTGTTGAAAAGCGTTTGCCGAAGAAAACTTTGTTTTCTTTTACTGTAATCTTTTTTTTTGTTATGTAATCAAGTAAGTATGATGCTATCATCCTGGGGGCTTCAGGAAACATTTGATGTGTTTCACGTACAGTATCTCCTTGGTCAACTTTTGGTGGAAATGCTTCAAAAGGCACACCAATGTGCCAGCCTTTGTTACCGGAAAATTTGACACTGATATCTTTAATGCCATGTTCTTTAAGCGCTTCAATAATAAGCCATGCTGTAATTTTAGATATGCTCCAGTAGGGACTGTCAATGTCAAGAACAAGATCCCAACCTTTGCGAAGCGCGTCAACATCTTTTTTATTCATCCCTGGTTCCAGTGCAAGAGGATTGGTCCAATGCTCTTCAGAAACATGAAATGATGTTGCACCTTTACGTGCAATTTCACGCACATCATTTGCATACTCAAGAACATCAGGACGCTTGCCAAACCCTTTAGTGTACTTAATGGCAACCTCCTTGTCCTTTGCCGATAAGGCTAGTGCTGCCTGGATCTCCTTCTTGTAATAATGCCTCAGAAAAGCAAGCGAATTCATTTTGTGCCCCAAAAATAAGGAGTCTTAGTAGCTTTATAATGTTTTGTATGGTACGCTATTAGTTTACTGGCAAAGGAAAGTATTTTTAATATGTTCACCTTAGATCTGTGTATGACAGAAAAATTCCAGCAATGGCTTACAAAACTACGACAAACCACCAAAGCCATTATTGTTGAAGGACCTAAGGACAAAAAAGCCTTGTCGCATTTCACCAACGCACCAGTAATCATGCTCAGTAAAAAACCGTTGTTTGCTGTGTGTGAAGATGTTGCAAAAGAACATAGTGAAGTGATTCTTCTAACTGACTTTGATAAAAAAGGAAAGGAATTGTATGGCAAGCTCTTTAAGCACCTTCGCAAGCATGGTGTTCGTATTGACACCTATTTCCGTGAATTCTTGCAAAAGAATACTAAACTCAGTCATGTTGAGGGTTTAAATACGTATGTGCAAAAATATATAAATGACTAATGAGATGAGAGGAGTATGATCGACAACAGAATAAAAACAGTGTTTTTTTTAGGACTTATGAGTGCCTTGCTTCTTGGCCTTGGCCAATTACTTGGTGGTTTTAGAGGCCTCACTATTGGATTAGTGTTTGCACTATTAATGAATGTTGGTAGCTACTGGTTTAGTGATAAGCTAGTGCTGAAAATGTACCGTGCAAAAAAAGTTACAAAAGCACAAGCTCCGGGATTACATGCAATGATTAAAGACCTTGCTGACAAAGCAGGTTTGCCAATGCCAAAAGTGTACCTAGTACCAAGCCAGTCACCAAATGCGTTTGCAACAGGTCGTAATCCAAAACATTCTGCTGTTGCAGTTACACAAGGAATCCTTAGTTTGTTAGATAAAAATGAACTGCGTGGCGTGCTTGCTCATGAGCTGGCACATATTAAAAATAGAGATATCCTTATCACAACTATTGCCGCGACCATTGCAGCTGTAATTTCCTATGTTGCATTTATTGCACGATGGGGAGCAATCTTTGGTGGATTTGGTGGCCGAGATAATGATGGTGGAGGAAACATCCTTCAATTCTTAGTGATTGCAATTCTTGCACCATTGACAGCAACCATTGTACAGCTTGCACTAAGTAGGGCAAGGGAATATCAAGCAGATAAGACTGGAGCAGAAATTATTCAAGATAGTAAAAGTCTTGCATCTGCGCTTGATAAGTTGCATGCAGGAGCAGCAAACTGTCCTATGAAGATGGGAAATGCGCAAACAAGTGGCTTGTTTATTGTTAATCCGTTTAGTGCGCGTGGTCTTGCAGGATTGTTCAGTACTCACCCACCTCACTCTAAGCGTATTCAGAAGTTAAAGAGTATGAAGTTTTAGAATGTTATTGTAATGTTGGTGCTGGTACCAAAGCAATTTTTCCTTCTTTGCTTTTTAGTATTTCATCAGCAACTACCGCAACTACGCTACCCAGTAGGGTTTCCGAGTTCTTAGGATCATCAGTATTTAGATAGAGTGATTCATCCAGGACATATCCTTCTAGAAGACCTTCATAAAATTCCTTGGCTCTTTCTCCTTCGGCTGATTCTCGTATACTTCCAACAAGACTAGCTTGAAATTTCTTGGCTTGCTCTGCGTACAGTCTAATAATGGCTGGATTAACACAGTCTTCTTCAGTTTTTGCAAAGGTAACCAGATCACCTTCATCATGGTCAAATTTCACCAGTTCTGTTGCAATATAACCAATAAATGAACGAATGTAGGGTTGTGCTTTTTCCCCAAACTGTTGTCTCAATGCGTAAGAAGCAGTAACACTCGAAAGATATCCTTCATAAAAATCAACAATCTGACCGGGGTTAATACTTCTGAGTATTTTTTCTTTTGCTTCTTCTGGTAGCGCAGACACTTGGCTTGCAAACTGTTGCATACGTTCTTCGTCGACCAATTCATCAAGTACAAATCCTCTTCTTTCTGAAAAAGAACTTTCTTCCTGTTTTGGCTGAATATTCCAACCATCAGTTTCATACTCAACTCCTTTATCTCTGAACTCTCTTTTTTTCGCATAGAATGCTTCTTTTTTGTGGGCTTCAAATAGTGCGGTTACTATCTCTCTGACAAGTCCGTTGTTATTCTCGTTTTGCTTGGGTAGTTTTCCAATATATTCAACAGCTGAAATACTTGCTTCTGAGCCAAATCGCTGGTAAATAAGATATAATGTAACATTTTGTGATGGAGAAAAGGCGCTGTGCTCTGGACTATCTGCAAATTCTTCTGCTGTTTCTGATGTAGCAACATTACGAAATTTGTTTGGTCTTTTGAGTCTTTGTATTGTAGCTCTCATTGTAGCATATTCGTTTCCAAGAATTCCTTCAAGTTGTTTTTGAATATCAATAAAAAAATGAACTCTATCCATTACAACAGTATCTTCCACCTCTTCTAAGGCATTCACTATTCTTGAAAGTCTTTCTGCTTTTTTCTTAGAGGGTAAATTATAGGCTTCCATTGGATCTACATCTTCTTGATTATACACAGGTTTTACCATTCCCTTTGAGGACTTAAAACTTGTTAATAAGCCTTTCCCCCGAGTATATATACTAAGAATTACCCCCACATTACCAGCACATGCATTGCTTCGCTCTCAGCAGCGCCAGGTGTAAGTTTTATGTCAACCACTTTTTTGCCAGTAATAAACTCATTTACTTGATCCTCAAGCACTTGACTGTTAACTCCGCTAAAAATTTTGACCTTCATTTGCTCTTTAACCTCTTAACTTTTTCTGGCATATCAAGATAATTCTCATGAGAAACAACACTTCTACCTAGCTTTTTCTCAATATCTTTTCGAGTGTTTCCTGCTATTTCACCACCATCTTGTGCATCCTTCTGAAGTTTAGGCATTTCTTGAGAATTTCTTGTTTGGGTTAACTTGGTTGTAGTTGCTTCCCCAAGCATACTCAACACCAGTTCCATGGAATCCATGTGATCCCGCAGATTTTCTCTTTTTAGTCGTTTATGTTTTTTATACTCACCAGGTGTTAAGTCAAAGGTTGCTTTTGAAATTTCTGATGTTAAAATTGAATAATCCTTTGCTGTTTTGGCGCCTCTTTGACTCCACTCACTGGTTAACTCATCACGTATGGCAATGCCGCGCATTCGCTTTTCAATCCATGCCTCGCTGTACCCTTTTGCTTGGTATAGTTTTCTCATACGTTTTTGGGCTAGCTCTGGATTTTCTATCTCTTGTACTCGTTCATAGCCTACCTTTGCAAGCCATAATTTGAATGGTTCTGCTTTTTTTGAAGGAATTGATTGAACTATTCTGAATGCTCCTTCTGTATTTAAACAGTCTGTAAGCCTCATTTTTCCATCTTCAGCTTGCAATTTCAACTGGTTACAATTTGTAACCGTTTGATCAGAACCTTCTTTTGTTAGCCTATGTTTTAACACTTTCCAGTAATTTCGCGCATCGTCACTTGTAGTTAATATTTCCACAATATCAACTACTGAAAACCACCATTCTCCTTGATGCCACACCTTCCGTATCTCTTTCCCTTCAAAAACTGCCAATCCTTTTTCCCTATTCATTGCACATACTCTCCATTTAGTACTTTTTGTATTTCTCGTGCTTTTTTCTCACCAATCTTGTCGATGGTTTGTAACTCTGTAATGTCTGCATTGATAATGTTTTTGATACTGCCAAACTTTTCAAGCAAGGGCTTGCTTAACTTTTGGCCAACTCCTGGAAGCGAGGAAACAAGGTATTCTTGTTTTTCTTTGACAGACAAGGGTTTTTTGTTTCGTGATGGTGCGTCTTGCAGTCCTTTTTCCTGCTCGCGCTTTGCTGTGATGGCAAGCTGGGCTGCAGTGTCTTTCCAGTTTTTTGTGTAAAGAATAGGAATGCCAAAGTTCACGGTGATGGTGCTGATCATGCCCCTAATTGCGTTGGGGTGGATTTTTCGTTGGCTAAATATGTCTTCTTCACCCTCCACCACAATAATGGGGCGGTCGTAGTTTTTTTTGAGTTGCATTACTTGGCTGAGGAGTCGGCCGTCAATAATTGAATCAACAAAGTCTGGTACTGTCTTAAACTCTACTGCACAACGTGGACTAAGCATGAAATCTCCAGTATCAAGACGTTTGAGTCTAATTTTAATTCCTTTGTCAAGTAATTCTTTGACAATCTTGGAACTTTTTTCACGGTCATCCACCATGATAAAAACATCTTTTTCTTGGGTGATTTGATTTTGAAACGCGTGCTTACTTTGTAAGTTAAGTCGTGTGAAGTTGTTTCGTATTTCTTGAATATTTCGTTGCATACGTCGCTCTTTGTGTACTGCTGACCAACGGTAACCCTCGTCTCGGGTGTTTTTTGCCATGAGTACTTGCACTGCTCCTTTTTCAAGCCGGCCTGTTCGTCCACGGCGTTGAATGTGCCTGATGGCACTTGGTATTGGCTCGTAAAATATAACATTGTCTACTGCAGGAATGTCAATGCCTTCTTCTGCAACACTTGTTGCTATGAGAATGCTGAATTCTCCTGCTGCAAATTGTTCAAGCATGAGCTTTTGTTCTTTTTGTGATAGTCCTGTTCCTCTTTTTTTTGCTTGGCCAACAAACACATTAGAAGTTATGTCTTTGTTTTCGAGTGAGTCTAGCAAGTCTTTGACTTTGCTTGCTGTATCGCGGTATTGTGTGAAAATAATTGTTTTTTTTCCTGGTGCTGCTTGCTTAGTAATCATGTCTTGTAATTTTTTGAGCTTTGGATGGTCAATGTTTTTTTCTTCAAGAATTCTTGTTTTTACGTGTGCTGCTTTAAAGTCTGGATCAACAACAAGGTTTTTTACTGCTTTTACTGTACTGCTTAGTGCCTGTGTTTGGAGCTTGTCAAGGTAAGATACAAGCTGGTTAATACCTTGGGTTTCAAGAAGCTCCAGTGCGTGCTCGACTTTGAGTGCCTCTGCTGCAAGGCTGATACTTTTAAGCACGTTGTAATTTTTGTTTCCTTGGGCTATTTCTCCGTGAAGAATGCCTTGTAACTTTAGCAAGTCTGTTTTTCTGGTGTTTGCTATTTTTGTTCGGTGTAAAAAGCCAAGCTTTTGAATTTCTTTAAGTTTAGTAGTGTGACACTTCTTGAGCAGTTTTTGTACTGCCCTAAACGCTTCTGGTAGTTCTACTTTGACCCATTGCATTTTTACGTCTTGAATGTATGGTGCAACATCAGGGTCTTTTTCTGTTCTGAGTTCTACGTGTTCTATGAACAAGTTCTGGCAGACATGGAGTATTTTTTCCATGTCACTTCCAGGACTTGCTGTTAAGGCAAGGACGCGTGGATAGGAAGCTTTTTTCATGTATTGTTTAGCAATAAAATTGTAGGCATACTCACCTGTTGCACGGTGGCTTTCGTCAAACACTAACAGGCTTACTTCTTCTAGTTTTATTCGTTCGTTAATAATGTCATTTTCAAGTCCTTGCGGTGTGGAGAAGATGATTTTGCGTTCTTTCCATAATTGTTCTCGCTTTTCTGGTTTTACATAGCCTGTAAAAACAGTGAGGTCATCTTTGTCAAAGGTCGCCTGTTTGAGAAATGATGTTTTGTGTTGTTCTACTAGTGGTCGTGTTGGGGAGAGAAAGAGTATTTTGCTGTTGGGGAAGTGTTTAAGTCGTTGTAGTGCAAGCAAGAGTGCAATTGCTGTTTTTCCCATGCCTGTTGGAAGGACGACTAGGGTGTTTTTATCGGTGCATTGTGCAAGGATTGTTTGTTGGTAGACTCGTGGTGTGAAGTTTTTGAGTGTGATAGGTTGGGATGGTGTGGAAATGGAGGGTGTTTGCGTGGTTGGTTTTGTTGGTGCTTTCATAATGTCAAGAATGCGCGATTTTATGTCTGTCTTAGGGAGGCCAACCTGGTTGGGTGTTTCCAGGTAAAAATGCAAGTCTCCTTTGTTTTCAAAAGTTTCTATCATAGCTAGAAAAGTGTGTTGTGCATTTATATATCTGGCGCGCACATGTCCAGTGTCCAGTGGTAGAGGATTTGGGTAGAAGGTGTTGTTTGACAAGGGAATTCAACGGAATTAGGGGTGTCCAGTGGTATGGTTGTTTGAGAATCAGCTAGTATAACACCTGGTACTAAGTTAGGGTCTGGTCGTGACTCACTTGCTGCAGGTGTAAGTGCAAGCCATGCTGCTGTTACTGCTGCTGCAAGTCCACGTCCAAGCTTTGAAGCTACCATATAAAAAAAGGTTAGAATAAAGTTATTTAAACGTTACGTAAGGGTTATATACAGAACAGACAGAGTTCACCGTTCTAAATACTTATTCTTAATACTTTGGCGTTCAAATGGTCCTGTGTGATGTGCGTAGATTTCTACAATTGGTTTCCAATTTTCTGGGAACTCTTTCATTGCTTGCTTGTACTCCCTACTGTACAACTGCATGCCTTTCAGAATGGTTTGCTGGCAGGAACGTTTGAGTGCTGCGCTTGGCTTAACACCCTCAGCAAGTTCTATTTTTACCATGAAGTGCACTGTCTTTTTTGACTCGTATTTTTTAGAAATTTGAAACGTGTTAATGTTCTTATACAGTTTTGCATTTGTGAGCAATGCGGATTCTACTTGTTGGGGGTATACATTGGTACCATTAATTGACAATGTTGAGTCAGTCCGTCCTCCTATCCACAAGAAGGGAAGGTTAAGTGCGTCCTTTTTCAGTTTTCTGTATGATTCTGCAAATCCTTTCACATTCTTTTTGAGGTGAGTCACTAGTTCGTCAAAGCGCATGGTTCCACCACGATCGTGAATATTATATTTTACCATGATATTGGGAATTTTACTGTTGAGCTTAGTAACTGAGAATTCTCTCTTGTCTCTATCTTCAATGTTTTCAATGTAGTGTAGTGTTGGATCAAACTGAAACAACATGGGCGGCTCGTCTGCGTCAAACAATTCTCTAACTAGTTTTGGTTTTTTGTCAAAAAGATCTTTGATATAAATACATAAAGGAGTTTCTATTCCCACTGCTGTATCAAGATCTGAAGAGCCGTACGCTGAGTAAATCTTTGATCCTTTGCCAAGTTTAGAAAGCATATATTTTCGCCATCCTTTAACAAAACCTTCACCCCCTGTGATAACCTGCATGTTGTATTTTCTCCAGGGAATCTTAGCTTGTTCTATGCATTTTTTCAAGAAGGGAGGATACCCTGCAATGATATACTTGTATTTCGGTCCGAACTTTTTTATGGTTGCCTCAACATTCTCAATGTTAGGCCCAATATTTTTTACAATACCCACATGTTCAAAAAAGTAACAGAATTTAATATCTGTTGTCCACGGGCCAAGACTCCAGCAGCTCAATACAATGTATTTGTTTTTTGATTTTTTGAAAAGGTACTCTGTCTCAAACTCAACCTCTTTAAGGAGCACCTTACTTTCCTCATGGTCTTTGATCCAGTTTGTTGGCTTGCCTGATGATCCAGAACTTTCAACAAGCAATCCTTTACGTGGAAGCTTGCCACCGCGACATTGTTCTAGAAAGGTGTATTTGCTTACATAGTTTTCTTTGTCTGTTGCTGGTACGCGTGAAAAATCTTTGAACGTCTTAATCTCAACTGGGTCAACCTTGTGCTGAGCTAAGAATTTTTTGTATGCTGGAATAGTTTTTGCAGAGTTCTGAAAAACAGCCAGTGCCCTACGCTTACCAATAAGATCAAGCACATCTGGAGGAATGTTCTGCAGGAAGAATTTAGTGCCTTTGTAGCTAGAAAGATTGACATACTCGAGAAATTCAAGGAGTCGTATAGGTGTGTGTTTAACTATAAATGAAGTAAGCATATGGCCCTCTTTTTTGCTTTTTACCTGTTTTAGGTGTTTTTTAGGGTCTTTTTTTTAAATAGTTTACTCCAGTACAATAATGCTTAAATAGGAATTGTTATTATAAAGTGGTTATTATGGGGGCTATAGGTTACAGACTACAATGACAACTACACCACCTGCTAACGGAGATATACTGCCTAAGCACGCCGCTGTTCTAAAGGCACTACAGCCAGACCTTAAAAACTATGCTGCTGCAGTACTTGTTCGAGAAGCAAAGCGACGGTCAGCCGCTGGGCAGCTGCTAGCAGCAAATAGGTATGGTGAATTGCACAGGTGGATTGACACTGATTATTTAGAAAATGGCAATTTCCATATTGACCACTCCACGTACAGAATTCTTGAAGAAAACATGAAGATTATCATGTGTGATCGCGACCCCATCATGATCAGAGAAGCAAGCAGGGAAATTGCAAAACTACCAGGTATTGTGCCAGTAGTGGCACGAGCAGCTGGAACACCCCGTATGGTTGTTAAGGCAAGTGAAGATCTTAATCGAGAATTAAACTTTGGGCAAGAACTACGTTTCATGAGTGAAAGTGGCGTGGCAGATCTTGCAAAAGGTGTTCTTTCTTTTTTTACTGGTTTTGAACGGCGAATATTGGGAGCATACCATTTTATTTTCAATGATGACCCCTACCTGACACAAGTAGAAGGTGGTGTTGGTTATTTTGAGGGAGTACCTGCATTATGGGGACTTGATGGAATTATGAAGGTTGATGAACCGCACAGTGTATTTGCGTTAGCAAAGCTGCTTAATGATTATGGAGATTATGGTTATTTAGGTTGGAATATTGAAGGTGGTGAAAAAGACGACAAACACCTTATTATTCATGATATTGATTCTTCGCCTGTTGCACGGCCAACAACTGTAGCAGAGATATTGGGAATTTCTGAAACAGATGTGTATGATTTCTATCGTGCTATTTTTGTAACGTCAGGAGAGCATGCAAAAAAAGATGATGCTACCTTCAAAGAAAAAGTTATTCCTGAAATAGATGCAGCACGACCATATGTCATGGATGTCAATGTTGAAGTTGGACGAAGAATTATTTTCCCAAAAGGTCGTGTGTATGGTATGCCTGCAACACAGTACGCGCTGCACTTACCTGGAATCCCCATATGGAAACGTTTTGCTGCACGTAAAATTGCTAATGAGGCATATGGTGGTAGTGGTGAATCAGCAGTTGTTGGTGCCATGGCAGTAACTAGAACTCTAACTGAAGATGTACATGATAAACGAGCAGAGATTGACAAAGGAAAAGAAGCACTTGACCGTGTTCTTATGAATGTATCACATAAACTAAAAGGCAGTGGTCCTGGAGCAATGCAAGACCTTAAAGAAGCATATGGAATAGCCGTGGAATTAGGAAATACAGAAGAAACCAGTGGGCAAAGTGGGTTTCTTGAACTGCTTGCAAACCAGTTAAGGGAGTGGGCTACAATTGAAGGATTAGATGAAGCTCTTGCCATGGACATGCAAGAAATTGCAGGAGATATTAGGGATTATATTGGAGATGTACAAACCGCAATTGAAGACGTTGGGGCGGCACTTGATGTAGTGACTGATCTTGTTTCAAACGCTGGGCAGGCAGAACGTGCGTATTCAGGTGGAAAATTAGAATACACCCCTGCAAGTATTTCAGATCTGACAAGAACCACAGCAGAACGAGTGGTTGGTGCAGCTGCACGCTCAGCCCGAAGGTATAACCAAGTACAAGATGATGAATCACGCTACATGAGTGAGCCTTCACTCACAATTAAGATTACAGATCCGGATGAGTTAGGTGAGGACCGTAGAGAAATATGCGTTCCCTACTTGGTGACAGATATGGTTGAAAATATTGTACGAAACTCTTTGGAAGCTGATGCTTCCGCAATGAAAATTGAAGTAGTGTATGAGGAAGATGTAACAACAATTTTGTATGAAGATAATGGTCCTGGCCTTACACCAGACCAAATCAAAGATCATTATGAAGGAAAACTAAAAAGCGGAGATGATAATAGGATTGGACTTGGACAGCAATCAATACTAGATTGTGTAGCACAACACAATGGTGAACTAACCATTGGAAGAGGCGAGATGAATGGGATACAATATGAGATTTCATTCCCAACTACACAACAAACAAGTCAAGATACTTCGGAGGGATCATAATGGGCTTACGAGAAAAAGCACAACAAGGGGCACAGGCAACACTTGGAAAAATAGCAACTGTACAAGCAAGTGGTGCTCTTGTACAAGGTGGGGATGTAGACGGATTAAGTGTACTTATAGTAGATGATGAAAGTGACCATATTTTACGAACCAAAAAAGCACTTAAACCCCTTGAAGCACAAGGTGTACGACTCTTAGACTACCCTGTTAGAGAAATTACAACCTCAAACCAGCCATTATTTAGTCAGATTGCCCACCAGATAGTTGGTAGTGATGATGATATTGGACTGGTCTTACTTGATTACAATCTTTTAAAATCAGTTGATGGAGCAGGAATGGTACTGCGTGACCTTGTTGTTTCATTTGCTGAAAGTCTTCCTCCTGAACAATACTTTTATGTTGACATGCTTTCGGGTGTGGGGGGTTTTCTTGGAGGAAAACATGAACTACCAAATGATGGCTTGATCATTTCAAAAGACATACCTGACGCTGGACTCCATGGAACAGTGCTTGCACGACTTGCAGGACTTAAAACACGACGTGAAATGGATGCACAAGTACGAGAAGTTGCAGACATTGAACTGCTTGAAGATAAAACAGCACTTGAACAATTCACCTACCTTACTGCAAGCCATCTTCGTGGTCATGTTGGACGATCTGTCATGGGGGAGGAGGGGTATATGCTTAAACCATTGGGAAAACGACTTGGTGAGAATGACGTTACCTGTAGCAATCATAGTGAAGTTATGACTGACGACTACGCATGTGATGGAGAAAAAGTTGGCTATGCATTTACAGCAGTAACTAAGATTCTTGCATTTGCAATGACAGGATTTGAAGTTAAAAGCGAAGGTAATTTTGGCTATTCAGTACTTTTACGTAGAGGGGATAGGGTACTAGAAACTGGCCTTGCAACTCTAGAAACAGATCTTGTGACTGAAGTAACTGTTCGAGGAGAACAGGCTGCACTACGAGCTGTGACTGAACAATTAACCTCTAATGCAGGAGTTTTAAATCAAGTTGAGCAGGGTGTATACGCCCTGAATAAACGCATAACTGGAAGAAGCAGAGATGAAGCATATCACCTTGAACAAACAGGAAACACTGTGAGAATCAGATCCACATACGCTGACGCATTTGTACCTAATGCTTAGAATTTTTTTATTTTATTTCTTATTTTCTATTTTCTTGTTGAACTACCAGCTGCAACATTTTCCATAAATCCTTGTTGGTGGATGTAATAACTTCCTGCAGTGCTAAACAAGAATAATAACACAATCAGTTTCCATTCTCCATACCTACTGCCAAGCACGTAGCCTATCAACAAACCCATAGTAATGATGTAAAAAGGAAACCCGTGTCGTTTGTAATAGATAAACCGTCCGGCAAGCAAGCCAAACAAGGTAATAACCACATACGTTACAAAAGCACTTTGAATAAAAATAGAGAATACAAAGCCAACTAGGAGAACTATAAATGCTACCATCTCAACCCACCAGGTTAAGACATTAACAACACCTTTCTTATCCATTTAACCCCAGCCTCCTTTCCAATGTGGTAATTCTTTGAACCACACGTAACAAAACCATACAATAACACCAATAAGGAAACCAACAATAAGCGAAGCAAACACTGGAAGGAACCAGAGTACAAATGCAAGACCCCACACAAAGCCGAGGGAAAATGCGTACGCAATCCGTGAACCATAATAGCCATGACTGCCATCAAGAGGGGGAATAGGTAAAATAGTAAAGACTGCAAGCAGCACATTAACTACAAATGCTTTGTATAAGAGCGGGTTACTTGGAAAAATACCCATAAGCCACTTAAAGAGAAGTGCCAAAATCAAATTTGCATACGGCCCCCAAAAGCCAATAACTGAAATATCAAAGTGGTTAAGACCATATCTGAACGCTCCAAGACGATGACCTGCCATGTGAAAAAAGAGCACACCACCAGGAGCAAAAAGCCATAATTTACCATTACTAATGATACAGACAGCTGCTCCAGCCAACAAGCCGTACAGCCACATACGATACTCTACCTTGTAGCCAAGTAACAATCCTGCTATACGTTGTATACCAATGTGAAAAAGCATGGCAAGTAAGACAATAAGAATTGCATTAAACAAGTTACGCAAGCCAATCATGGCATTAAAGGATGTTGTACCCCATTCATCAAAGGATACAACAAAGGCAAGAATAAGCGTGGTTACAATGACTGCCCTAATCTCTTCTGTGCTAAAACGGAAATAACGCTTGATAAGGTCGACAAGATTACTGGGCGTTTGATATACCATGTAGAAAATATGGCTTGCGGTATTTATATAGTTTGTGTCACTTTATGAGAAGAGTAAGAAAAAAAGAAAGAGAAATTATTCTGCTGCCGGTGCAGGCGGTGTGGTCTCATCAGGACTGTAGTTTGGCACTGCAGCCTTGGAAATAATCATGATATCCCCAATGTTCTTCACCAGTTGGTGTGGTACAATCACACCCTTTGCAGATCCAAGAATCTTGTTTAAGTAACTGTTTTTTGTCGCGCGTATACGCCAGCCAAACACTTTGGTCTTGGTAAGAATAGATTCTTCAATATCACCAAAGTAATCACCGCCGTCTGTAAACACCTTCATGTTATACGTGTCGCCTAATCGTCGCATCTTCAACATACAACACCTCCATTAGTATCAAGCCTGAGGAAGCCTGTATTTATATAGTTTGTTGCGATGAAAACAACGAAAAGCAACAAGGCCAAACGAAGATTTATAAAGTGGCTTTTTTCTTGTATGTACCATGCACCATAAGAACATCACCATACTTGGAACATCGCACATAGCTCAAGGAAGTATTAATGAGATTGTTCAAACCATTGAAACCTCAAAGCCTGACATTGTTGCAGTAGAACTTGATCGGAATCGATTGAATGCGCTACTGCGAAAAGGAAAACGACCATCATTACTGAGACTAATGAGCAAGATTGGGGTGACAGGAATGATCTTTGCGCTTATTGGAGCGTACATGCAACGAAAACTTGGCAAACTAGTTGGTGTCGAGCCTGGAGCTGATATGCTTGCTGCAGTAAAAACAGCAAACAAACACAAGATTCCTGTGTACCTCATTGATCAGAACATTGAAGTAACCCTTGCCCGATTTTCTCGATTATTTACCTGGCGAGAAAAGTTTCGCTTGATCAAAGACATTTTTATGGCAATCTTTTTCCAGAAACAACAGTTGAAAAAGTATGGCTTTGACAAGATTGACTTAACCACTGTGCCGCCAAAAAAACTTATTCACCAACTTATTGACAGAGTAAAAGAAGAATACCCCTCAGTGTATCAAGTAATAATTCACGAACGTGACATGTTTATGTCGCTGGCTTTAATTGCAATCACCAAAGAAAAACCAGACGCAAAAGTACTTGCTGTTGTTGGTGCTGGTCATGAATCTGGCATGATGGAATTTCTTAAAAGTAATGTGTAAAAAGAAGATAAGCTAGTTATGCAGTTACAATTTCTAAAAGGTGTTTTCTTTGTGTTTCCGCCTGATCATTGGTTCTTTTTGTATCAAGACGTTGATCTGTTCGCAAACCATCACCCCCGCCTGGGTAGTGTGCTTCTATTGCATCGTGATAATCCCTGCGTACTGCATCAAAAACACCAACCATTGTTGGAATAAGAATCTTGTAAGTACTTTGTCGCCTTGTTACATCATCCAGTCCTTGTCGTGCTTGAAATAATTCAGCAAAAGGATGGACCCCATCATAGGGTTCTTGAGGAAACTGACTTGCAGCACCTTCAACCTCATCTCGTTGGATAAGCACAGGAGGATACTTGTCTGAAAATAATAAGCGTGCTGTTCTTCCTGGATTCTCTGGATTTCTATAGAGTAATGCTACTCCTTCCCAGGGCCCACCTACTTTTTCTCGGGCCATGCCAGAAAGTTCAAAGCCTGCATTGCCCAAGGATGAACTCATATGCCTATAGAGTTCACGAACAGGATTCTCACTCTGTCCACTATACTTTGCTGCAAGTCGCTCTGCTCGTGGAAATGGAAATTTTTGTGCAAGCACTTCAAAGGTTAAGTCACCTGTTGCAAGCATGCCAATAAGTTTTTCATCAAAAACATATGGCAAACGCATAAGTGCAACGCCAATATCATATAACGAGCCTTGATTAAAATAATTGTGTACAACCGCGTCCATTTTTGTTAAGGTCATGCCAAGATTTGATGCATCTTCTTCTCCATCAACAGGAAAGTCATCGTGTGACTGCATTCCTTCTGTATGGAAGGGTAAAAAGATTTTGCCGTGTGTGGTTTTTAATAGAGTGGTAAGGTTACGAACACGACCTGGTTCTTGTGCTGCAAGTTCAAGCAAAGATCCAAGGTGGACACAAGGAAACTGCACTTTATCAAGTCCTTGCTTACCTTGAGTTTTGGTAAAATCAGGACAGGTACAGTCAAGATCTGCATATAACTGTTCGCTTGTTGCAAACGGTCCAGTGACACTAACTGAGTACGCACCTCTGCGCTTTGATTGTACTGATGCTGATAAGACAACAGTGCCTGCGTGCGTATCTGTTTTTGATGTTCGTTTTCGTTGTGCTTTGAACGTGTTTTCTCCACCTACCCTCCATATCTTGTATGATCCTTCTCGTTGCCGAATTTTCTTTTCTAATGCAAAAAGAAACTGTTGTGGTGTTAGTTGGATAAGTTCGCGCTTTCGTCCTTGTAATCGTCCGTCAGCTTTCTTTTCCCCTGTGAAGAGTAGGTATTCCCTATCAGAAAAGTCAAACAAGCCACCTTTGAACTGTGTTTTTTTACGGTGCTCAAACCATACTCGTGCTTGTGCATTAAGTTCACCCCGAGGTGTTCGTAACACGTCACCAAAAAAGAAGGGGTCTGGAGAAATCATAAGTTTAGAGTTATCATCCTGCCGAAACACAGCACAGTACCTACGTGGTTGTATAGTTGGGTACTTCACTCGTAATTCCAAACCTTGCTGCTCGTCTGACATACAATCCCGTGTTCCTAGATACTTTATATAGTTTCCCAGAAAAGTTTAAAAAGAGATAATTGTCTGCAACACCTATGAAAATAGTGTTAATCTATAACCCCCAAGCTCAAAGTGGAAAGAGTGTGAAACACATCCCCGAGATCATTAACTTCTTTCAAAAGAAAGGGGTGTTAATTGATACTATAGAAACAAGCTGTCCAGGTGACGCAACAGTTCAAGCCAAGAAAGTAAAAGATGACTATGATATTGTTGTTGCAGGTGGTGGTGACGGCACTATCAATGAAGTGATCAATGGAATTGTAAATTGTAAAAAAGGAGGGAAACGAGCAAAACTTGGAATTATCCCTCTGGGTACTGAAAATGTTCTTGCTCACGAACTTGGCTTACCTGAAGATCCGCTAGAGGCATGCAAACATATTGTCAAAGGAAAAACCACACAGGTTGATTTAGGTGTTGCATACTCTGGCAAACAAGAACGACATTTTATTCTCACAGCAGGAATAGGGTTTGACGCGCATGTTGCAAACACCACTCAGTCAGCTGACCCTCTTTTTAAGAAATTGCTAGGTAGTGGAGCGTATGTTCTAACTGCACTAAAAGAACTATTCAAATACAAACCACACAAAATGAAAATTACCCTTGATGGCATTACGTATCCAACATCGTTTGTTATTGTGGGTAATGTAAAATGGTACGGAAAAAATAATATAATCACACCAGAAGCACATATTAATGATGGATTGTTGGATGTGTGTGTTATTCAAAGTGATGACATTCTTAATTTTGTTAAATTCTTGTTTGGATTATTGGTGAGTAAGCATGACTTTTTTGAGGATGTTATAATAAAGAAAGCAAAAAAAATTCGTGTTGAATCTACCAAGCCAGTTCTTGCCCATGTTGACTGTGAAACATTAGGAAAAACCCCTATTGATATTGAAGTGTGTCCTGACGCGCTTGAAATTGTGTGTTAGCACGTGGGAAAGCCAGGGTTTGCTCTTTCTGTTGGTGTATTTTTTGGTGGTGCTGTGTAATCCCCTTTCTGATTCCATGGAAGATTTGCTGATTGAAAAAAGTCAGACTCATCCGCAATGTGCTCGTACAACCCTGGATCTCGAAGATTAAGAAGTTGTACTGCATCTGAAATTCGTAGGGGGATGTTTTCTCGCACCCATTCTTCTGCAACACCTTGGCTAACTGCATTTGGTCCTCGTAAGTTAATGTCTAAGTCAACATTTGACTCGCCAATAGTGTATTCTAATCCTACGCGAGCAAAGCCTGCAAGACCATGTGCAACTAGTTGCACTGCAATATATCTTGCCAAGAAGGTTCCTGTTCCTGACGGCTTGCTTGGGTCTTCGCCGCTAAATGAATCTTCATTACATCCATACGTTGCAAAACCATCCCTGTGAGGTTTTGCTTCCCGTGATCCTTCATCTATTTTCCATCCTCCATCATTCCAATCACCAAGGCCATTAATTACAATATCTGGAACACCTGGTGTGAAAGAAGGATATATTTCCTGAAGATCTAAAAGATATGCACCAACAAGTCTCTGAACTTGACTGCGTAGATCTGCAACTGGTAATGATCTTTCATGTTCTGCAGCTATGACTATTTTTCGAAGGTGACTAAATCGTCGTGCATGTGGTTCGTCGTGGTATTCTGCTGTCACACTTACTTTTCCGTCTGCTCGCAGTCCTTGTAATTCTGCTGCAAGGCCTCTCACTCTAGGGGAATACCCACCCAACGCAGAAATACTGTGTTGAAACGCTGCATCAAGCAAATCACGTATAGCAACAGCAGCAAAACGTTCATAGGGCAAAAAGTTAGGGCCTTCTCTGTACGCAACTGCGATGGGATTTCCTGAATCACCAGCATGACCATTTGTTGCAAGACCTGTGTTTTGTGGTTTGAATCCAAAAACAAATTCGAAAAAATCAGGGGAAACATCTGTTTTATGAACATCATTATAGTGCCATTTTACAATTTGGGCAATGTTTGTTTCAAGACCTTTGAAGTCAAAAAGTGATTGTGAAATCTCACCACCAATACGAACAAGAGGCCTGTCTGTCTTAAAGGGGTGCCCTCCTGTGACGCGAATATCAAAACGTGAATCCTGATCTTGTGTAAGAAAATAACTTCCAATCAAATGGGCAAGACCTGCTTCAAACTCGTCTGGCTTACCACGCCTGCCTGCTTCAAATGAATGTACAATTTTCTCTGCCATAGTAAAACCTCCTGTGTCTGGGTTGTGTAGGGAAAAGAATGTTTATATAATTAAGTACTTGGTTTAGTCCGATGGGAATAATTATCACTTCCAATATTGTATGTTTAGGAATAGCAGATTAGGCAAAAGAAAAGCATTTAAAAAAAGTCTAAATATTCTTGTTGATGGTGAAAAAATACATAAGTTTAATGCTGGTGATCTTCTTAATCCTAGTTTCAACTAGTGCACTAGCACAGGAATATGAAATCTCCCATACACACATAGATAGATTTTATTGCAAGGATAACATCTCAGACAGTGTACCTTACAAGGGAATTAATGAGCCCACACAACTAGATAAGAAAGAGGTACTGCTTTTTGATGAATATTTTAAGGAGGGTGTAAAAAAAGAGGGGTCCTTTGAAATTCAGGACAGTTGGACCAATGGAAGAATCTCACATTACATCCTTACAGATAAAGATCTTGAAGTGCATGTCGAAACAGATGGTGCTGTTTTTTTGTTGCGAGAGCCAAAAACTAAAGTAAGATTGGACCATCTAAAAAACAACTATGGAAATTTTAGAAGCAGAGTAAAGACTGTAAAATATTCTCTCAAAAATGCCATAGAAAATGTAACAGGCCATAGTTGTGACCCATCATCATACAATCATGCATTGTTAGCCATCCTAAATATCAAGAACTATCCAACACATGTATTTAATTCATGTATGGTAACAAAGTGGCCTTTTTTTGTAGATTGTTCTTTGTTTTCTGAGATAAGGGATATTGAGAAAGAAATGTGGAGCACACAGAATTTTGCTCAACATTATAAATTATCCAGGGGGGATTTAATCATCACCTCCTCAGGGGATTATGAGTTTAATAAACCAAAAAGATATGATCACATGACAGATCCCCTAGTGGTATTTTCAAATGGAACATATCAATGGTCAATTGGGTTAGGTGGAGGGAATGGCCCATCTTTTCTTGTAGAGCATGTAAGAAGTGTATTCCAACTGGAAAACCTGCGGAAGACAAGAGGGGATGTTGAGGATGAGTTACTTAGTATTGAGAAACGAATTAAAAGTATTTATAAAAGCATCGAAGAAAAAAAGAAAAAAAGAAGAGAACAGGAAGCTCCTAACCCATTTACTGAATTTAATGAAAGTTCACTCCTTGACCACATTGAAAAACTAGAGGAATTTCAGAATGAATACTATGCAGGAAAAAGAATTGAGAACGAAGAACCACTCCAATATTATGAAGATATTTACTATCACATGACAAGGTCATACTTATCTCGTCTTAATGGTAAAATAGAGGTTCTAAAATATAAAATTGACTCACTCAGGAAAGCCCTGCAAACACATACAAAGTTTATGAGTGATTGGCGAGCTGAAATTCGGGACAGAGAAGCAATAAAAAGTACTTTTATGGGTGTGACTCTCGCCATACTGGTATCCATTGCTCTTTTCTTTTTTGATAAATTCTTGAATAGATACGGACGCGGTATTGCCATTCTTTTTTCCATCATATGTTTATTCTTTTCAATAATAGTTCTCTTTTTTAAGGAAATCTTTATTGCTTCCATTATTTTTTCTTCGTGCCTCCTTATTTTATGGTTATTTGGTGACTTTGTTGTAACCATGAACCTCCCTTTATTTGAGAGGAAACAAGTACAAGGATTACTACAAACATTACATAAAGCGAATAAGAACTCAGATTATGAATTATATAACAAAAGCAAAAAAAGCTTAGAAATCTTCATAAGAAGACAAACCAAGAAACAAGTGATTTTTGCAGAGGAAATTAAAGGAGTGGATAGACTTTCAATTGAACAGTCAAAAAAATATGAAAAAATGAAAGAGGTGACTGAAGACTATATTAAGAAAATAAAGTTCACGCTTTTGAATGGACAACTTGGCATGGATAATTCTAGACTTTTTGCTGACATTTTAATCAAGAGGTTAAAAGAAGGAGATAATAACGTAAAAAGGGTTATTAAGAAAATAATCGAACAAAAAACATTGTCAGCTCAAAAAAAGAAAAAAGTAAAGGAAAAAGTTAGAGGGAAAAAATGAAAGAAGAAAAAATAAGAAAATTTGGCAGTAGTATTCATGAAGGATATGAAGAATACGCTAAGAATAGATGCCCTTTGTTAGATAAGTTCACGAAGTTACAAAAGACTAGAAAGAGAGAAAGACGTTTCAAAGAGGTTCTTCTTAGGATTAAAATGGAAAAAGAAGATTTTGAACCTGGAATTGACAATAGCATTCTAGGGAGACAACTTGGCGAGAATCTTAGATTAGGTGAATTTAAGGAAATGATACGAACACTGAAAAGAAACGTAAAAAAAGAAAGCGAAGAAATACATTGCGTGGATGACTTTAAGGAGATAATTATGAGATCATCAAATATCAGACCAACATATGCTTTAATCCCTATTAATAATAAGGTTTGGCATCTTGTCCATAAATTAGTCGATGAAGGATTAGCCAGATATGAGGGAACTGGTGAATTAGTGATAAACCTGTATGGACGTATTAGAGTGATCTGGTCAAACAAGTATGTTCCTTTTGATGAGATATATCTTATTGGAGAAGACGCAATGCAAACAGAATATAAACTAATGTATAACAAGGAAAAGATGACAGGTTACAAAGAATTTTTTGACAAAGAAAATTCAAGAGTAAGCATGTCTTACAAAAATTTGGAGGGAGGGGCAAAAGAATTTTTAATAAAATCCACCATCTTGATAGTTCTGGAAAAAAAACGAATAAAAAGATTCAAAGTTGGATAAAAAAAACTATTAACATATTCAACTATACTCAGCAGCTGCCTCTGCATCTCGTTGGTACTTTTCCTCGCCACGCCTGAGCAGGGTTTTAAGAAGGTCCCAGAGTAGGCTGCGTACTTGATCATGTTCTTGCTCAACTTTCTGGTGCAGACTTGCAAGGTCTTCTTGGATTGCATGTATCTCCTTATTTTTTTCTTCAATAGTTAGATCTTTTGTTTGCAGTTCTTCAATACGCTGCTGGAGTTCTTGTTTCTTGAGTTCTATTTCTTGGTCAAGATCATTTATTTCTCCTAGGCGTGTTTCTGCATCTTGCACAACCATACCAGTGACGCCTGCGTCCCCTGGAGCTTTCATTAAAATAAAACTTGCACCAAACGCAAACAACATCAGGACAAACACACCTGCAAACATTTTCCAGCGAGAACGAGGTGCCTCTTGGCGTTGTTCAAATGCTTGTTGATGATCTTCCATAATAAAAGAATTAAACACATACTGCACTTTTGCATGCTCATACCCTTTTTTGAGAAGTGCATCACGAATGTACTCGCGACTAAATCCTTGGCCCATGCCTTTTTTGAAATAGTGTCGGATAATATCTTCTTCCATTGAACGCCTCGATTGTAAAAAGTGTTAAGACTCTTCTTTTTTTATAGTTTTAGTTAGTTCATCCTCTGTAATCTCATCTACAGTATCAAACAGTGTTTGCAAGCCAAGTTTTAAGGCCTTGCCCTCAGTTATCATTTGGTGTGTGTTTGGGTGCAATGCCCATTGTTTTGCCCTGTTTGAATAGGGATTAATAAAATACAAACATAACTTTGGGTGAATCCCCAGAATCTTGTCCCAGTTCTCCAAAAGCATAGTAAGATTCTTTTGAGTGTTAGCAAGAACTAAGCCAAAAGCTGTTGTTGCCTCTTGCTTGCATTTTTGTAGGTCAGCAACTAGGTCTTGTGGACATGGCTTTACAAAAAATACAGTAATATCACCATTTTTTTGGGTAAGTGTTATTTTAGTATCTGATGATTCTATAGATTGATACCTGCGAAAAACCAGATCTTTATTACGCAAGAATTCTCGCATCCATGTAGTCAAGTACCTACTAACTGTAATAACATCATCACCTCTAAGACTATAGGGAGTTTGGGTTTTATATTGTTTGTGCTTAGAATGAAAGCGTGTCCCCCACTTGTAAGCCATGCTGAGCAACACTTCCAGCAGGTACTTCCAGAGCATATTGGTACTTGGTCTGTGGTGTGTACCAGGTAAACGGCTTGAAGTCGTGTTTAATATCCACTACTTTCTTGTTTGAGTCAAGAAAGAGTATGTCTATGGAATAGAATACAAAAAGCATGTGAAAGCCTTGCTGTACCTCTTTTTTAAAGGGAAATAACAGCTTTTTCTTGCTTGCCTTACGACTAAACATAAGGCCCAAAAAGCGTGAGAACAAGCTAGAACACGTTTGTACCCCTGAAAACAGAATTTTTTTGTTTCCCTGCCGGGTGATGGTTATTTCCCTTAAATCACTGTTTGCCATATCGCTTGAAACACCCTTATTTCAGCAGTAGAGCGCTTCTAGCGCACTTTTACCTGCTTAGAACCTTTAAAAATAGAAGCATTTATAAACTTTTGCCTCTTCCACCTTTATAAAATAAGACATATAAACCAAACATTTGTTTGGGGGTGCATTACATGACAAAACGAGAAATAAAAGTTGTTAACATTGTTGTTTCAGCATCTCTAGGACATGATATTCCTTTAGAGAAGATGGCTGCAACTCTTTCTAACACAGAATACAACCCTGAACAATTCCCAGGACTTGTTATTCGAATCAAAGAACCAAAAACAAGCGCGTTAATCTTTAGCTCAGGTAAAATTGTATGTACAGGAGCTCGTACTATTGAAAAAGTACACGAATCCATCAAACAGATTATCAAAAGCCTTGAAAAGATCAACATTAAGATCAAAGAATACCCAACAATCAAGATTCAAAACATTGTTGCATCAGGCACTGTTGGTATGGATTTAAACCTAAACACGCTTGCAATGAAGCTTGACAACACAGAATACGAACCAGAACAGTTCCCTGGACTTGTATACAAGCTTGCAGAAGCAAAAGCAACCTTCTTACTGTTCTCAAATGGAAAAGTAGTTTGTACAGGAACCAAGTCAGAAGACGAAGTTCACGAAGCTCTTGACCGATTAATTGAGAACTTAAAGAGCATTGGTTGTAAATAAGCGTGCCAAGAACTTTTGTTCTTTTTTTCTTTACTTTTTCTTGCTTTTTAATGTTTAATTTATATTGTTTCTATATGTACATCTGCCCCTATAGGCTTAGCTACAACTAACTTAATAAAAGATAGCCCATCCCCTTTTGAACACATACACTAGGTAAAAGGGTGGGTAGATGGAAGCAGTTGACCAAATCAAAAAATTTGAGGAATTCATCCAGCTACACGCCTATCCAGAACTGCTCAAGAACTGCAGTGCTGGCCAAACCTTTCTCAATCTTGACTTTGTAGAACTTGCTAAGTTTGACCCAGAACTAGCTGACGACCTACTTGACCAGCCCGAAGAAGTAATCAAAGCAGCAGAGCTATGCATTGGTGAATTTGACCTGCCAAGCAAGCCAAAGAACTTCAAAGTACGTTTCAAAAGCCTGCCAGGAACACAACGAATTATGGTACGAGATATTAGAAGTAAGCACCTTGGACGATTTCTCACTATGGAAGGTATTGTACGTCAAAAGTCAGATGTGCGACCGCAAGTAACCAGTGCGCGGTTTGAATGTCCTAGTTGTGGAAACATCATCAGTGTTTTGCAACTTGATACAAAATTTAAGGACCCAACACGGTGTGGTTGTGGGCGAAAAGGAAAATTTAGGCTGTTAAGCAAGGAGCTTGTTGATGCGCAGCGTATTGTGCTTGAAGAATCACCTGACATGCTTGAAGGAGGAGACCAGCCAAAGCGAATGGATGTATTTCTCAAACAAGACCTGGTAAGCCCTCTTACAGACAGAAAAACAAATCCTGGAACAAAAATTCTCATTAATGGCATTGTAAAAGAAATTCCTATTGCTTTGCGTGAAGGGGGCCAGTCTATCAGGTTTGATTTGCTTATTGAAGCAAATTATATTGAAGCAATGGAAGAAGACATGCTTGAAATTGCAATTACAAAAGAGGAAGAAGAACAAATACTTGCGCTGGCAAAAGATGAAAAAGTGTATGAAAAACTGAGAGGATCCCTTGCACCATCTATTTACGGCCATGAACGAACCAAAGAAGCAATCATCCTACAACTTATTGGTGGCTGCCAAAAACACCGAAAAGATGGAAGTAAGACACGAGGAGACTTGCACATCCTACTAATTGGTGATCCTGGTGCTGGAAAGTCAATGTTGTTAAAGCGAAGTCAAGTAGTAGCACCTAAGTCACGATTTGTAACAGGAAAAGGTGCAACAGGAGCAGGGCTTACAGCGAGTGTTGTACGAGATGAGTTCTTGAAAGGTTGGGCGCTTGAAGCAGGGGCTCTTGTTCTTGCCAACCGTGGATTTTGTATGATTGATGAGTTAGATAAGATGAGTAGAGAGGACCGAAGTGCGATGCACGAAGCCCTTGAACAGCAAACCGTCTCTATTAGTAAAGCTAATATTCAAGCAACACTACGTTGTGAAACAACAGTACTTGCAGCTGCAAACCCAAAGTTCGGACGGTTTGACCCGTACGAACTAATTGCAAAACAAATTGACCTTCCGCCAACTCTTATCAACCGTTTTGACCTGATCTTTCCTATTAAAGATTTGCCAGATGAAAAACAAGACGCGCGACTAGCAAATTTCATTCTAAACCTGCACAAGCAAAGCATAAAGCACGAAGTTGAACTTGATACAGACATACTTCGTAAGTACATAGCTTACTGCCGAAGAAATGCAAACCCGATTCTCAGTGATGAAGCAATTCAAGAAATTCAAGATTATTACGTAAGTATGAGAAACTCAGGACAAGAAGATGGGGGAATCAAAGCAATTCCTATTACTGCACGACAACTTGAAGCATTGGTGCGGATGGCAGAAGCAAGTGCAAAAATCAGGCTTGACACTGAAGTACGGCGGGAAGACGCAAAACGATCAATTGACTTGCTTGACCACTGCCTGAGACAAATTGGTCTTGACAAAGAAACAGGAAAGATTGACATAGATAGGATTAGTAGTGGTATTACTGCATCTCAACGAAACCGTATTGTGATAGTGAAAGAGATCATTGGTGAGTTAGAAAAGAAAATGGGTAAAACCATCCCAATAGAAGAAGTTGTTAAGGAAGCAGAAGGAAAAGGTTTGCCTCAAGATCAAGTTGATGAAGTTATTGAAAAGCTCAAGCGAGCAGGAGATATCTTTGAGCCTAAAAAAGGATTTGTAACACGAATTTGAAAATAGTAAAAGATTTAGTTGAGTGATACCCATGGAAGAAACAACAATAAAAGAAGAAACACAACAAGCACCTCCACAACCAGAACCAAAACCTGCAGCACAGTCAGCACCAGAAACACCTCAAAAAGACATTGTAAAAGAACTACCCACTCAAGACATCAAAAGACTCACTGCAAAAAAAACATGGATACAAGATCTTGTTGCTGGGTCATATGTTGTTGGAGAAGGGTGGAATCCGAACTACGTCCTTGTTGGGGATGACCAAGTTTCACGTGTCAATGTTATCGGTGTAGTGGTCACCAAATCTAATACAGAACTTATGAATTACGGTTTTTTTACTATTGAAGATGGAAGTGGACGTATTACTGTACGATCCTTTGAAGATAAAGATATTGGCAAGGACCTTAATGCGGGCCAAATTGTAAACATCATTGGTAGGCCACGAGAATATGGTGGTGAAATTTACTTAACACCTGAAATTACACGTGTTATAACAGACACTGCATGGGTTGAATTACGCAAGCTTGAACTAGGTGAGTATGTTGCCAAGGAAACACAAAAAGAAGCACCAGTCATCACACCCGCCACAGTTGAAGAGGAAATTGTTGTTGACAAAGCAAGCAATCCCGAACAGAAGGTAATAGACTTTATCAAAGAACATGATAAAGGTGATGGTGTAAATGTGGAAGAAGTAGTCCAACAGATCAATGAGGCTGGAGAGATCATCAAACGACTACAGCAACAAGGTGATGTTTTTGAAGTGCGCCCAGGACGGGTTAAAGTGTTGTAGCAAAGGGGTGTGTCCCAAGAGTCTTTCTGAGGGGTGGCACTGCCGCAAGGTTTTATCAGGAAATCTCAAGGGGCGAAGCTCCTTGACGCATCTGAGCTTTGCTCAGATTGCGGCCGAATAATGAGGTGATTTCCGTTAACACTACGAATGGATTTGAGTAGTTAACACCGCAGTGCCACCCCTCCTGCACAAAAAGCAAGATTTGGGACACACCCGTAGCAAAGGAAACATTTAAAATAGCAACCCTCTTGAAATCAATCATAAACAGTTAGGAGGAGATTCTATGTTAAACCAAACTATTAATATGATGACTGTACTTGGCGCAGCTGTGCTTGGTATGGTCGTTGGTGCAGTATGGTACTCACCACCAGTATTTGGAAAGCACTGGATGAAACTAGCCGGTAAAACAGAAGCAGACCTTGCCAAGGCAAAAAAGCGTGGCATGGGAAAATGTTATCTTGCATCGTTTGTTGGATTGCTAGTTATGAACTATGTGTTTGCAAACTTAATACAATATGTTGGAGCAGCAACACCAGCAGCAGGAGCACAACTTGGCTTTTGGATCTGGCTTGGTTTCTTTGCACCATCAATGCTAGGAATGGTATTATGGGATGGAAAACCAGTAAAGCTGTACTTGCTTAACACACTCCATTACTTAGTAGCGTTACTTATCATGGGAGCGGTACTTGCAATGTACTAATCTTTTCATTTTTTTCTTATTCTATTTTTACAGAAAGAGATGTTAATTCTTGTTTGAGTTGATCAATATCCTGAAAAACAATGCCTTGCATGCCAACCGCCTGAGCACCCTGCACATACACTTGTTTATCATCGATAAAAACTGCTTCGTATGGTTGTACACCAAGACGTTCAAGCATAAGAGTGAATATTTTTGCCTCTGGCTTAACTGTGCCTTCTGCACAGGAAAATACAGTAGCGTCAAACAAGCAATCATATGCTCTCTCATAAAAGTGTTTCATTGCTGGAATTTCTGTGTTAGATAAGAAGCCAGTCTTAAACCCTTGTTGTTTCAGGGCGGCAATAAGTTCACGCATTCCTTTTTTGTCAGTAAACACTTGTTTTACTGCTTCATACCATAATGATTCAACAGTTGGTACTGGAATGTTCAAGGCATCGCATGTTTGTTGCCAAAAGTCTTTTTCTGACAATCTTCCACTTTGAAAGTCTGCTTCTACGTGAGAAAATTGTTGTTTGAGATCCTCTGTGCTAACACCAAGGTGTTGTGCACAATACTCCATGAGACCATCAGCTGGGTTGTCAATCAATACACCACCCCAGTCAAAAATAATAGCTTTAATCATAGTGCTTTAGATATAAGAATTCACTCCTTCACGCAGGGTTGTCATTTGTTTTGGTAAATCATAACTATACTTATCATCATTTTCTAGATAGTGTGTACGCAATACAATAAGGACTCGTGTCATTGCCTCATCTTGTATCATAAGTGGTAGTACTTCCATTTCTTCATCTGTAAGTGGGTTAACTTCATTGTAGCCTTGCATAAAGACTGCTGCTCGTTCTCGAATATCAACACCAACATCTGACTTGCACTCAGTCTGTGCGCCATATGTTCGTGCAAAGCGGTGCATGCCAAAGGCAACATCTCGTACTCGCTGTGAGTATAACATTAGATCAAAGTCAAGCACTGCCTTGACCTCATTCGTATCTGGGTCAAATAGAGCATTATGAGGGTGGAAATCTCTATGAATGATTTGATAAGGAAGATTTCCCAAACCTGCTTCAATAATTGCTTGTGATCGTTCAGTGATTTCATCAAGCAAGCCTAGAACATACATGTCAAACTCTGTTTGCTCACCTTGTTCACGAACTTTTGCTGTTATTTGATCAAGAAGTTCAGGGTCATGACCATGAAGTACACCTTTAACTTCTCGCACTGCCCCTGTATAAGCAACATCAGCCAAAGAAGTGTGAACATAAGCAATTTCAAATGCCACATTGCTAAGTTGCTCTTGTGACCCATCAAAATGATCCCCGTCTATAAAATCATACACACAAAACAAACCTGTTTGATCTTGGTGAAAGGTTCTAGTTTGTCGTGTAGGAACTAAACTTGGAACACGAGCACCCAACCCTTCCACTCTCATAACAATACGGTTCACCAGATCTTGTGTAGTTGCATCTTTAATATGACTATGTTTCAAAAGAAATACACCGTCTGGGTTTGTAACACGGTAATTATTACTGTTTTTAACAGGTCCTGCTGCTATTTTACTTACTTCAGTATCACTCGCCTCCCAACCTCGATGTAAAATCTTACTCAATCGCGCTGCTTCAGCAGGTTCAACTTCTTCATACGTTCTCGTTGTAGTCCCATGATTAAACGGTTCAAACTCTGTGAATTCTGACATACAAAAGAGAATTTAGCAGTACTTATTAAGGTTTAGTTTTTGGCCCTGGAGCTTTTAAAACAATAGTAAAACCACTATTAAAACAATAAGGGTGTTATGTACACTTCCATAAGTGCTGCAATAAACACAATGGCGACAGAAATCAGTAACAAGTCAGCTGCGTCAAACACAATACGCTCAAAATTGTCCGATGTTAAATCATGACGTATAACTGCCACAGAAATTATTCCACCTGCAAGCCCTGCCACAAAATAAGCAAGAATCTCAGGAATACCATGGAACAGGTACCTCATAAAACCGTACGAGACAACCCCTGCCATGCCAGTGATTTTAGCAAGACCAACTCCTGACGCAACACTCACCATATTTTTCTTGATAAACGCTCCAATTGCCACTGCGACAACAGACGCATTCCATGTAAGAATAAAAATTGCACCTGCGCCATAAAAAAAAGAGAACAGCAAACAGAAAATCATGACTTTAATATTATTAAAGAAAATCTTATTAAACAAATCATAGGAGGTAATATTACCCAATACTGCGTGGGCATTAATACTTTTTATAGTGGTTATTTGAATGTCAAATAGTCGCTCACTCACTGCAGCAGGCAAGAATAAATACCACATAACATACCCAACCAGGATACCAATAAACAACGTCATAAAAAAAGTAAGGGCCTTTGCATGTTCTTTCAGTAGTGTTCTTTCTGGTAAACCAGATAAATCCTTTTGCTCCTCAAACTTCATAGTGTTGTAAAACAATGGAACACACGCAAACACAGTAAGAAACACTGAGATAAGTCCTGCCATACTTTCAAAAATTTGAATACTAATGAAAAGAGCAACTGTTGAAAACATGACACCAAGGAAGAAGAGCTCCCAAGGATGTTTTTCTGCCTTAAATGGACTTATGAGTGATTCAAGAACCATACCAGTAAAAGGGCCTTGTTACTTTATAAAGTTTTTCTCGTGTCATAAAAAGGAGTTATGAAACCATTTGTTTTTCGTTCTAGGGGCTGCACTGCGGAATTGTGCCGGCCTCATCCAGAGACCGGAAACAACGAAAAGCCCGTCATTGTTCCGGGCTTTTCTGAAAAACCTTACGGCAGTGCAGCTCCTAGGGTAGATGGTTTCATAATAGCATACATAAAAGGAAGATTTATATACCATGCCAAAAAACGAAGATGTAATGAAATATGAAGACATGCTTGCAAAGGCTGAAAAAGAAATGCCACAGATTGTAATGGAAAAACACCGCTTTGAAATACCTAAAGCAAAAGGGTATCTGCAAGGTAACAAAACAATAATTAGTAATTTTATAACAATCTGTCAAGATTTTCGGAGAAAGCCAGAGCACGTGCTTAAATTTCTTCTTAAAGAACTTGCTACGCCAGGTGATATTCGTTCTGGAAAATTAATGCTTGGTGCAAAGGTTGGCTCTGCAAAAATAAATGAAAAAATTAGCAAGTACGCTGACGAGTATGTTCTCTGTGGTGAGTGTGGAAAACCTGACACTGTTCTTGAAAAAGAAAAAGATATTACATTTATGAAATGTACTGCGTGTGGTGAAAAGCACGCTGTAAAAGGATAATTTCGTTCTAACCCGGTATTATGAGTTCATCCAAACCAGGCACCAAGACCTGTTTGTTTCTCTTTATCCCTTCCAAACACTTCTTCAATACGTTGCTTTGTTAAATCAAGAGTTTGTTTTAGGTAGGAAGGTACATCATACTTACGAGCTAGACTTAATGATGGCTCAAGATATTTTATAACAGAACCTTCTGAAATAGTGAATATGATTTTCCCCTTGCAACTTGTGCACTTTCCAAGTAGGGGTGGACGCCTAAATTTATCATTGCATTTAACACACCTAAACTGTTGTTTAGAAAACTTTCGTAGGTTGCCACGTGTGTCTCTGATAAAGTGTTTTTCAATAACTCTGGTTGCTACATCGGCTTCGTCAACAGCCATAATTTTTTCAGCCAGTTCCATTTGTCCCCCAAGCTTTTCCTGCATAGAAGGTAATGTTTTGTAAGAGGAAACACGAATACAATCATTAATGTCTGTGATGGTATGGGTAAAACCAAAGCCTTCATACTGCCCATCTGTATCTAATTTTACCCGTAGTTGTTCAACATCAACATCCCATGGTTTTTTGTATTCCAAACATGCTTGATAAAATTCTTGATTGTACTGCCATGCTGTGTCAAGACCAAGCACCATATCATCTACTTCTGAAGGAACAAGACGAACAGTTAAAACCAGTGGTGAGTCCATTGTTCGAGAACCACGAGAGTCTGGAAGGAATTGTCGGGAAAAGTTTAGGAGCGCGTCCATTAGCAACATAACACATGCTTCGTCACCGTCACATTGCTTTGATAAGATAGAATTTGCCATAAGTTTATGGCCTTGAACAGAAAGACAATAACTTTCTACTGCTGGTAACATCTTGATTGATTCTATTTCATCAAATACAAAGTATTTATTGTATTTTTGGTTGATGTATGTTGCCTTTTTATTTTTTAGTAAATGTTCAAAAATTCTCTTTTTTCTAGATGATATAAAGTTAACATATTTTGAAAAATTTTTTACAAAGACACTTTGAATAATTCCTTTTGTAATGGTAAATTTTGGTATTTCCCTCTTTTTATAGTAAAAATCCCTTAATTTTTTACCAGGTAGTGAGGTGTATGTGTAATTTTTGACAAAAATCCCCATTTGACCAAAAACAAAATCAAGATCCCTCAATAAACCTTGACTTACAGTGTCAAAAATAACTCTTAAATCTGTCTCGCTCACTGACCCATCTCCTTCAAAATACCCAGACAAGATATAACCCAATTTCTCATTTGGTAAATTTAAAAATCGTGCAGGGAATCTTTTTTCATATGCTGAAGAACCACATTTAAGAATCTGAGTGAATAAATGATATACAATTCTGCTTGAATACGTTACTCGATCTTGTTTTTTCTCCGATGGTTTTAAGCCAAAAAGCAATTCTATATTCTTTTGTATGAATGCTCGTATCTCTTCTTTTTCTGCTGCTATATAGACCTGGTACAACATACCAGGAACTTTTCGTGAATACCCTTCTGCAATATAAAGTCCAATGATTTGTAAAAATTCTTTTGTAACCTCAATTTCAGCGGGAATTTTAACTGTATCACGCTTTGCAGCTAAAAAAAATCCTTTAGTTGAGGTGATAATCTTTTTGTTTTTTAGAGAAGCTATGAACGAAATAGGGTATGAATCCCTTCTAGTAAAATTATCATACTCTCGTTTCGTAAACGCCTTTTTGGCATATTTTTTTACTTCTGGAAAAACATTATTTACTCCCCTAACCATCACCCAATCTTCACTAGAAAGTTCATGAAGAAGATCAAGTTTTTTCACATCTTTCTTTGGTATAGAAAAAGAATAAGGGATAGGAAGTATGTCTCCAACTTTTAATTCATGCGATCTTACTATCTTCTCTTTTTTTCCTTCAATGATAATATTTTTATGGTTATGGGTTGTTTTTAACACCCTACCAAGTTTAGTTTTTACTTCTATAATTTGTTGGGGAGTGTGTTTAGTAAAATTATTCACCGTGACTAAATTGAGGTTTTCTCCAATTGTTTGTATTCCTTTTACTGTTGCTTCTTTTGTTCCAAAATCATCGATAATATCAGCTGGATTGAAACTATCAACAACTTCTTTTATTTCTTGTATATGCCAAGAACCATCATAGTATAATGGTATGAACGTGTCTCCTGTAAAACAATCCCTACGCATTGCAGCGTGATACAATGGATGAGCATACATGCCTTGCACTTTTGAAAATCCAATAATCCGTCCGACAATTCCTGCTGAGATGTGAGGTGCCAAGCCAATAACAAGGTGTCCAACAATATCTTGGGGTTTTTCAAGATTGTAAAAGGATTCAAGCCCATAAAATTTTTGCAAAAGTTCATCGACAAAGTTTGCCACATTGAAAAGTACTTTGTGACCTGGCACTTCCATACTATCGCTGCCTGCTGGCAATATAAGGTCTTGGGGTTTAAGCTCGAGAACCTGGTCAGGAGATTGTAGGGGCTTGCCATGAATATCTTTTGTGTACCCCAACTCTATCAACCGTTCCACTGGTGTTTCAAGCTCTGACGCCTTAAAATGAGTAAGAGGTAATTCAGACATGTCATATCGTGTGGTACCATCTTTGTTAACATACACATCATGTCGCGCACGTAAAATACCTTTAGCAAGATTTTCTGGAATGTGATCTTTGTTTGATGTACCACGCACACCTTTGATTAAATCAGGATAGATTCTCATTCCTAATTTTTTGAGGGCTGCTTCAAAAAGTGGCCGTATTTTCACTTCACGATGTGAGTAAGGACTACAGGGGCCATGAGCTGGACAATTATCTTTTTCCTTTGGGCCACAGCTTCTACAAACATACAACTGTTGCGTTTCTGATTCACAATCTTGACATACTTTGTATACTGTTTCCTTGTCACACGCTGCACACTTATGAAGCGGAAACATTGAAGTAATTTTCTTCTCATCAAGAGTTGCTTGAAAGGAACGTAGTCGTCCGCCTTGATCTCCAACAGGAAATAAAAGATGTGGTGAACCAGTAAGTTTTCTCATTTTTGACTTTTCCGGCCTGCCCATACGCGCACCAACAAACGTGCCTGACTTATCACGTACTTGTATGGGAGAAACAGCATTAATAATATTAAGCACTGTTGGCTGGTTTTCTTGCTCTGATTGTGTCTTACTTGATTGTATTTTATTCTGGAGTGCTTCAAAATTTTGTTGATTTGCCAAACCAAACAAGGTAGTAAGTATGTGTGCTTCATCTTGTTTTATGACAACGTGCTCAGTGCTTTTCTCGTGGGGCATGCCAATACGCTCAAGCAACTCTTTTTTTTCAGGTGTTTCAGGAACAATTATTTTTTCAATAACTCCTGACGCGTCTTTTTGTAGTTTTCCAGTGTACAACCAATCCATAAGTGTTTCAAAACTGGAAACATCTAAAGCAGCCCAATGATACGTAAACTGTGGATGGAGTGGAATTGTGTATGTTTTGGAAATTGTAAACGCGTCGCTCAATTGTATAGATGTAGGTTTGGCTAAAATTTCCTGTACTTTTTCAAGAGGAAGTGATGTTGCTTGTGCAATACTTTGTGCTTCTAGTGAACCATGTTTTTCTTTAACTGCCTTTTCTAGATCACGAAGCCACCATTCTTCACAGTAGCCAACAGGTACAAGGGAGTGGCCATTCTCAAAAAAGTCACCATAATTAAACAAGATATCCCCAAGAAACAAGATTTTGTCAATTTCTTTATGGTGTTGTTTTGCCAATTCTGTTGTGGATAAGTGTAACACTGTGCCATTTTTGAGTTTTACAATTGGACCTTCAATAGTATCGCACACGGTAATTGCAGTTGCCTTTCCTGGACGTTCAACTTTTAACTGTGTTCCTGTAGCAATATACCCATCAAGAGCGATTTGCGTGGCAGGATGTAAACACGCTGCACTAAATCCAGACGTTCTCGTCCTCCCCATACGTAATCTAAAACCACCATGCGCCATGGGGTGTGTAAGTACTGGACGTCCCGCAACCAAATCTTTAATGTAGGTAAAGTTTGGTTCAAGCTTTGCTTTTTTTTCAGCTGTATCTACATCTTTCTTTTTCCCTGCTTTAATACGCTTTTGCAAGTCTAAGAATTCTTGTAAGAAATCCCAGTCAAGCTCAAAATCATTTCCCCATTTTTGAAGTCGCTTCCAAAGCTTGGGAGCTTTTTGTGAAAGCCCCTCTGCCATAACCAGACACATACCACCACGAATACGGTTTGTTTCAATACGTGGCAAGTCTTTATAGTTTGACACTTCTAATTTCTCAGTTGGATCTCCATTTACTTCAACAGGAACATTCTTAATCAAAAATTCAAGTTCTTCATCTGAAGGAAAATATTGTAAGTTAGTAATTCGCTCGTGATAATCTCGTATTTCTGCAAGGTAGCGTTTAATTTCTTTTTCAGTGGGATCAAAAGGCGCATACCCCATTTGCTTACGAACATAATCAGCAATGATCACCGAAACCGAAGCTGCTGTTCCTCCCGCACCCCTAATTGGTCCAGCGTAAAACACAGAAAAATACTCTTTTCCATCTGCACGCTTTTTTGTACGAAGCTCAATAAAACCTTCTAAAGGAGCTGCAACAATGCCCGCAGTACTATATGCCATTCCTGTTCTAATACCTATCTCCATTGCCTTTATTTTGTCACCAAACGCGTAAAACTTTTCTTGCGCTACTTCTTTGGCAATAAGTAAAGCAACTTCCCATGCTCCTGCACCATACTCT
Organism: uncultured Methanosarcinales archaeon; assembly: GCA_964343705.1. Lineage (GTDB taxonomy): Archaea > Nanobdellota > Nanobdellia > Woesearchaeales > UBA12501 > JAUSFM01. Next base: position 126,482 of record CAYFJX010000002.1, on the reverse strand, counting down.
TTTTCAAGCTCGAGAATACGGTCAGTCATGGTGGTACCAACAAGCTCAGGTGCTACAGCTGAAATAATACCTTCTACACGCTCTGCCATGTTTCGCGCAATAGGAATGTCAACACGCTTTTCAGGATCATACCCTTTTTCACGTGCTTTTGTCGCAAGTTTGTAATTTCTTTCTATTTCTGCCTCTATGTGCTCCATGTACTTTTTCATATCCTCGCTCATAACTACTTCCATTTTTTCGTTTGTTTCCTCTAACTCTAAAATCGCAATACTCTAACCTTGCGCGTACGCAGGTCAATAAGCGGTACTCTTCCTGGCTCAGGGTTATGACCAACTTTTTCTTGGAACGGTGTTTTCTTTTGCCAACAACTGCTACAAACAAGTGTTAAGTGTTTGTATTGTGCAACTGCGACTTTGTGGAGGTGTCCACATGCAAAAAAGTCTGGAACTTTTTCGATGACTAATGGATCACATTGCGCATCAGGAATAAATTGTGTTGACTTGTATGTTGGTGCTAAGTGTCGGCGTTTCATTAAGGCCTTCATTACTAAGTCTGCACGATCATAACCTCCATTTTCTCGAATATAATTGGATTCTGCAATATAATGATCAAAACTATAACCATGGTATAATAACACGTCAAATCCAGGAAATGTTTCTGATTCCTCGATGCGAAGAAGTGATGGGTTCGTTACTAGTGTTGCATTTGGAATAGTAAACAGGCTCGCTGCGTATTCCTTGCTAAAAACTGGTTGTGGCTCTGCAATACGGACTGCATCGTGATTTCCTGGACAGATAACAAGTCTAATGGATTGTGGGATTTGTTTTATGTATTCAGTGAATTTTTCATACTGTTCTTTCACATCTTTGATAGTGAGTTCAGAGTCTTGCCCTGGGTACACACCAACACCATCCACTAAGTCACCAACTATGAAAATATACTTAACTGTTTTTGCTAGTTTTTTCTGATTTTCATCCCCTACAGTACCATTAATCCAAGCAATAAACTTCTCAAAAGATTCTGGTAAGAAATCAACACTACCAAGATGAATGTCTGAGAGAAAAATAATTGAAACATCCTTGTCAAGCTTCTTAAGCTCTTTATGTGGTATGTCTGGGTAAATTACATTATCTGCAAAAATAATTTCTTTGCCTGTCTTGCCTGTAATGCCAATCACTTCATCCAACCAAATTTCTTTTCCAAGCCTGATCAAATCTGGTTTGTTTTTACTCACTAGGACTTTTATGGTTCCTGTGGGGTCTTCTATTTCAAGCATGATATTTTTGTTCATTGTTTCTTTTTTGCTTGTTACTAACCCAATAATGGCCACGCGCTCGCGTTCTGGTTTGGTAAGGACACGACTAATTGATGTAGCATCTTGAAGGTCTTGGCGTGATTGAAGAATTCCTTTAAGAGCTCTATAGCGATTGTTAAAGTAAGATACAAAGTCTTGAACAGTTCTTTTTTTATCTTCCCCTGTATAGCTAAAAATAACTTCACAAGGTGGGGTTTCTTCAATAGTTGGTGTTTGCATTGTTTGAGTTGTAATTGGTTCAGGAGGGGTTGTTACTGGTGGTGTTTGAGGTTGGGTGATTGGTGTTGTGGTAGGTTGTAGATTGGAAGGGGTTGTAGAAATAGGACTTGCAGGAGGGGGAATAGTGGTTGGGGTTATTAGTGGTGAATTGGTTGTTGTTGGTTGTTGTGGAATTGTGGTTGTTGTGGGATTTGTTGGTGTGGGTGGAATTGGGGCAACATGTGAATTATTCTTTAGTGTTGCCAAGTGAGTAAGAAATGCATTCTTATCATCATGGTTGGTAAATACCTCGCTAATTTTTGTTGGGTCTTCTTGTTCTAATAAAGCAAGTATAGGTTCATCTATAAGGATCTTCTTTGCCAACAAGTATTGTACTATGCTTTTTTTAGTTTCGCTTTCCATTATACACCTATGATATGCCAAGCTCTGACTTGAGCACTTCTATAACTTTTTGTTTAATGTCAACTTGTAAATTTGGGATTATCTCTTTTGTTCTTCCATACCTGCCTTTTGATGTAACCCTTGCGGTAATGACACCAAGCATGTCAAGCTCAGCTATAATATCAGAAAACCGTCGCTGAGTTAATGCTCGTAATTTAGTAACTGCGCATAATTGTTGGTACATATCATATGCAGGACCTGTTGAAACAGGTTTGTTTGAAGATGAAGCTAGATTAAGAAGTGTGTATAAAACGCATTGAAATTGTTTGGGGTGGGTAAGAACCACATCCATAATACGTTCTTTTTCAATTTTTTCTTCTGCCTTGTCAAGATTTTCAAGTGAAATTTTCTCCATGTTATTACGATCTGTAATCTCGCCTGCAACACGTAAAATTTCAAGAGCAACTCGTGCATCTCCATGCTCTCTAGCTGCTCTGGCAGCGCATTTTTCAATAACTCCTGGGCCAACAACATCTTCATTGAATGCCTTTTGAGATCTGTTACGAAGAATATCTTGGATTTGAAACGCGTTATATGGTGGGAAAACAAGTTCTTCTTCTGATAGGGATGATTTAACTCTTGGGTCAAGAGTTTCAACAAACATAAGATCATTAGAAATACCAATGATTGATAATTGAGATTTTTTTAGCTCAGAATTAATTCTAGTTAGGTTGTACAGTATTTCATCACCTATTTTTTTGATAAGTTGATCTATTTCATCAAGTATAATGAGCGCGATTTGTTCTTTTTCATCAAGCACTGAAATAAATGTTCTGTATATCTCATCCGTAGGTAAGCCTGTAATTGGTATATTTTTACCAAACTCCCTGGCAAGCTGCGCCATGAGCCTATATTCTGTGTCAGCAATACGTTTTAGTTTACAATTAAAGTAGATAATTTTGAGAGGAATATTTTTTTGTTGAGTGATATTTTGTAGTTTTTGGGTTGTGTGAAGTACAGTAAGTGTCTTACCTGTTCCTGTTTTTCCATACACAAACAAGTTAGATGGTTTGTTGAGGTGAAGGGTTGGAGCAAGTATTTGTGCAATGTGTGTGATTTGGTCTTGTCTATGAGGAACATTATCTGGTGTGTAGTTTGATTGAAAGACTTTTTTGTCTTTGAAAATGCTCTTTTTGGTAAGAAATGACTCAAAAAGGTCTTCTGCTGCTGAAGGAGTGTTTGTGGTGGTGGGTGAGGTAGTAGTTGTAGAAGAAGTAGGAGAATTATCTTGCCCAAGAGGGCCTTGCTCACGCTCTTTTTGATTGTTGTTTATCATCTAACACCTATCTTTCTTTCCAATATGTCCTTGTTTCCAATGCTTCCCCACACCCCTTTATTTCCACTGGAACCAGTCAAAATCCTTGATTGTGCGTTCTGAATGTTCTTGGAAAAAAGAACAATAAATTTGGAGGTTTTGTCTGATTTAAATTGTTTGTTATTTTTTGTTAGTTGCTGTTCAAACCATCATTTTTCATCACTCAAACATGTAAGCAAACAGCCCAAAATGCCCTTTTATTACCTTCTAAAATATTTTCCATATAGAAACTATTATTATATATATTATATTATATAATAATAATATAATAATAAATAAAGAAAGAAAAAAGTGAAAAAAAGAAGTTAATTAAAGTGGTTTTATAAGGGGATTTTATAGTTGATTTTCTTCCAAAACATCCTTTATTTCCGACATGACCTTTCCACTCGAAATAAAGGGGGGTGACCTCTATGTCCTATCCCTACAACATATCCTATGCTCTAAATCACCTTTAAATCACCCCTAAATCACCCCTAAATCACCAACCACAAACCATTGATTTGTTATCACTCCTCAATACTAAAAAAATAGAAAGGTTTATATATGAGCTCGTATTTTTCACTACTATTAACAGGCATATTGGCCTGAAAACTATTAGTAACTGGTGAAATTTAATGTTTTTTCAAAAAAACTTTTTAGCAAAACTCAAGGAATTTGGCTTAAACAGCTATGAAAGTAAACTCTGGGTGGCACTTTTGTCTCGTGGTGTTTCTACTGCTGGTGAGCTGTCTGATATTGCAAATGTTCCTCGTTCACGAAGTTATGATGTTCTAGAAAGCCTGGAAAAAAAAGGCTTTATTGTTATGAAACTTGGAAAGCCAATTAAATACTTGGCTGTTCCACCTGAAGAAGTTGTTGAACGAGTAAAAAAACGAGTTAAAGAAGACTCAGATGCTCAATCTAAAATGCTTGATGAACTTAAAGAATCAACAGTTCTCGGCGAATTAAACACACTTCATAAACAAGGTGTTGACCTTATTGAACCTACAGATCTTTCAGGTTGCCTGAAAGGACGAAACTCATTTTATAATCATCTTGAAATGAACATTAAAGGTGCAACAAAAAATGTTGTACTTGCTACCACAACTACAGGTCTTATTAGAAAGGCAAAATCTCTTGCTTCTGCTTTCAAAAAAGCAAAAAACAAAGGTGTAAAAATTCGAATTTTAACTGCAAACACACCTGAAGCAAAACAAGCTGCTAAAGACCTTAAAACAGTTGCTGATGTTCGATTTGTTGACGATCTTAACTCACGTTTCTGTGTTGTTGATGGTCAAGATGTAAGCTTTTCAATTTTACATGATAAAGATGTTCACCCTTCATATGATTCAGCTGTTTGGTTAAACTCTGAAATCATGGCAGGTACTTTACAAAAGCATTTTGATGCTGAGTGGGCACAAGCTCAAAAATAATTTCTATAATTCATAAATAATAAGAAACTTTTTAAAGTCTGTTCTCTATTCTTGATTTATACATATCATTCCTAAAAAAAAGAAGGTGATCATATGGGATTAAGTCTCCAAGGAGTTATACTCGCAATTATTATTGGTACTCTAGCTGCTATTGTGTATAGCTTACGTATTCTTGTATTGCTTGAGCGTAGAATTGCTCGTATTGACGCGAATATGATGAAGCTTACAGAACGTATTTTCAAAGAAGAAATACGGATTGGCAAGGCAGAAAAGCGTATTGAGGGTTATTTAAAGCGTAGTGCAAAGAAAAAACGACGCTAGTCTTATTAACCAATTTTTCCTTTTTCTCTCTTTTTTCTAAGTTTTTTTACCTTTAAGTACTAAAAACAGAAAGGCTTATATATCATATACTCATTCTAATACCTATATTATAATAGTGGTGTTGGGGGAATACAAATGAAAAAAACACTATCTATTATACTGACACTATGTTTTTTCTTAGTATTGGCTTTGCCAGTTCATGCAATAACAGCGTATGATGGTTACCATAACCAATTTGCTGTTGCTGATCAAACACTCATTGGTCAAATTCAAAACCAATCACAAGTTATGGACATTACTAATCTTAAACAAGATGTTCTTCTTAATGCAAACCACTTAAGTGGAATAGAACTTGAACCAAGAGGTTTACAAGCAGACCTTCAAGTACTTCGACTTGATGTTGAAACACCTAATGGAAGAGAACCAGGCGACCTAGTTAATCTTGTGGGTGTTATTAAAAACACAGGCAATTTAGAAATTCGTAATTTACAATATGCTTTTTATGTGAATGGTCAAAACAAAGGACCAACAAAACCAACATCACAATTTGCACTACAGAATGATGTTAGTGTAGATCTTGGACAAGGACGTACTGTTATTGCAACTGTTTTGTATCCAGGACACACTAGAACAGTTCGTCTTAATGGTGTTAGACTTGGCGCATCACAATATATGAATTTTCAACTGCGTGTAGATCCTTTGAATAGATTACTAGAACGCGATGAAAATAACAACGCGCGATCAGCACGTTTCAGAGTAAGCTTACCACCACGTGAAGATGTTGATGATTCTCCTGATAGTCCTGCTGATGATCCAGCTGATACACCAAATGATTCTGCTGATAATGGTTCAGGTGATCAGAATGGAGACCAAGGCGGCGACAACCAAAATGCTGGTGATGCTAATAATGGAGATAATGGAAATCAAAACAACGACCCAGCACTTAGCCAGAATGCTGGAGATCAAGGTGACAATAACCAAGACAACAACCAAGATGATCAACCAGGTGAACAACGTCATTCAGAAGATGACGCAGATGATGAGCTTGACCGAGCAAACAGAATCTGTAGAGATGCTCGAGATATTATTGATATAGCTAAACAAAATCTACGAGACAGACGTACTGTTGACTTTGATGATCGTGATGTAGAACGAGCAGATGAACGTGTTGATGAAGCACGAACAGCTATCAGAGCAGGACGAGAAGATATTAGCAATGGCCGATTTGATGATGCTGTAAATGAAGCAGATCGAGCTGAAGGCTTATGTACACGAGTAGATCGTGACCTTGACATCATCCTACCAAATGATGATCCTCTACCTCCTCCTCAAAATCAACAACGACAACAACAAGTACAACAGTATCAGCAACGAGCTCAACCACCTCAGGAACCACAACAAGACGTGCAATTAGTGCACAACCCAAGCTTAACCACACCCCAGGAACCTGCTGAGCCAGAAGGCATTGCAGCATGGGTTATTGCAAGCATTGTTGTTCTAGGCGGGCTTGTTGCAGTAGAAGTGGCTGTACTGGTGTATTATCTTACACGATAATTTTTTGTTTTTTTGACTCTTATTTTTTTAGCTTTTTTTACCTCTTATTTCTTACATTTTCTTAATTCTCAGTAATATTTTTATATCCTCCACACCACAATACACACATGCCAGCATACAAAAAGAGGTTTTCACAAATTCTTAAAGACATTCGTAGCCTTAAAATCCAAGGAGCTACTAACGTGGCGCGGGCAGGAGTGCAAGCATTAGAACTTGTTGCACAATCAGGAGCAGGTAAAAGAGAACTGCAACAGGCTGCAGCAACTATTACTAAGACACGACCAACAGAGCCTGCCATGCGTAACATGCTCAAATACCTTCTCACAGTGGACAAGGGCACATTTAAACAACGCGCAGGAATTGCTCGAAAGTATTTTACTTATGCGAACGATGAAATAGCGTATTATGGCGCCAGCAAAATTAAAAAAAACAGTACAGTGTATACTCATTGTCATTCAAGCGCTGTTGTTGGAGTTTTGAAAGCAGCTAAAACAAAAAAAATTCGCGCGTGCAACACAGAAACACGACCATTATTTCAGGGTCGTTCAACAGCCAAAGACCTTGCAAAAGCTCGTATTCCTGTTGAGCATTTTGTCGATAGTGGCATGTATCATGCAATCTCACAAAGTGATATTGTGTTGCTTGGTGCAGACGCAATCACACCAAGAGGAGTGTATAACAAGATTGGTTCTGCCATGGCAGCACAACTTGCCGCAGTGCAAAAAAAACCACTATATATCTGTTCAAATGCTCTTAAATTTGATCCAAGAACACTCAAAGGCAAAAAAGTGGTTGTTGAAGAACGCGCTTCTAGTGAAGTATGGAAAGCTCCGAAAGGGGTTACAGTTAGAAATGCAGCATTTGATTGTATTCCTACTAAACACATTACTGGTATTATTTCGGAACTAGGAGTGTTGTCACCACAGAAGTTCGTAAGCGTGGTAAAAAAGAAGTATCCCTGGATGATGTAATCTCTACTTTTTCTTTGTCTTTTTCTTAACTGTTTTTTTCTTAGTTGCAGCAGCTTTTTTCTTTACAGTCTTAGCCTTGGTTGTTTTCTTTTTAGCCTTAGGTTTTACTTTTTTCTTGGTGACTTTTTTCTCAGGTTCTTCTTCTGTTAGTTGTGTCCGTAGTTTTGGTGCTCGCTTAACTAATTCTTTTTTGAGAGCAGCAAGTTCTTTTTCCATTTCCTGAATTTTTTTGGCATTATCCATTTGTTCCATGAGCCCACCACATTCAGGACACTTATAATTAAAATCAACTGCCTTATCAAAGTTAAGTCGCATACACCTATTTGTACACATGTAAAAAAATCCACTTCTCTCTTTTTTGAGCATTTCTTGCAGTCTATCAGCTCGATCACGTTTTAGATCAACTAGCAAGAATTTAACACGTTTAGCATTAAATGTCCAGTAATAGATGTACCAGCCTTTTTGCTTGTCTTTTTTTCGTGTAAAAGACACCAGGTTAGCGTGATACAAGCGATACAGCTTGTTCCGTACTACATTAATTTCTTCTTTAAGCTTCTCTGCCAGAATAAACTCAGAAACATTCTTTTTATTCTTTAATGCATTATACAATGGGACTGTTTCTTCCCCTGCTATTTGCTTGATAATGCTTTCAATGAGTTTTTGTGATGGTGGCATTTGCTTCTCCGCCTTTAAAAAGGCCTTATTTATAAATATTTCAGGTAAATTATGATTTTGCCGGTATTTAAACCTTTCGCCTGTTTCTATATAAATCATCAAAAGCTTTATAAAAGGGTGGACTTCTCCCAGACATATGCCACAAGGAAAATTCAAATCACGATCATTACGACGAGTACAACGTAGGACACCCTCTGGAGTGTCAAAACGAGCGTACACACCACGAAAGCCAAGTAAAGCAGTCTGTGGTAATTGTGGTACAGCACTGAAAGGTGTTGCTCGAGGAATACCGTCAAAGATTAAGAACATGCGTAAGACAGCACGAAGGCCAACACGACCTTTTGCAGGTGTTTTGTGCTCAGCATGTACACGAAAGATTATGGTTGCTAAGGCGCGAAGCGCAGCAACAGCATAGGTGTCACCATGTTTGAAGTAGGACAATTAGCAGTTAAAATCGCCGGTCGAGACGCAGGAAACACATGCGTTGTTGTTGATGTTGTTGATGACCAAACAGTTCTTATTGATGGTAATGTACGTAGAAGAAACTGCAACCTCAAACACTTAGAACCTTTACAACAATCCATTTCTATGAAAAAAGGAGCGTCACACGCTGACGTGGAAAAAGAATTCAAAAAGCTCAAGCTTGATGTTCGTAACACAACACCAAAGAAACCAGGTGAACGACCACGACAACAGCGTAAGAAAAAAGCAAAAGAATTCAAAGTTGCTCCTAAAGAAGGCAAGGCTCCTGTTAAAGCAGATGCTAAGCCAGCAGCAAAGGCAGAAAAACCTGTAGCTAAGAAAGAATCAAAAGAAGCTGCACCTGCTGCAAAACCAGCAGCTAAACCTGCTAAGAAATAACTTCTTTATTTGTACGTCCACATTCTCTAATTTCTCTTAATGTACGTCCACATTTTGCACAAGGTATAAATACAGATACCTCCATCCACTACATATGGCGTATATTGAAGCAAAAGAACGTGGACCACACACCTATTATTACCTTGCTCACTCAATGAGAGAAGGCAAAAAATTCAAGAAACAACGTACCTATCTCGGGAAAAACCTCTCTGAAGCAGCCTTGGCAAAAGCAAGAAAACAAGCAGAGCAATCAACATTACAGCAACCTAAGTTTTCATGGCCTACTACCGACACTTCTTTTTTCTATTATGCAACAACCGGTGTGCCTTACTTAAACTCGCCTGTTATTGAAGCGTACAAAAAACTCAAAAAACAATTTCCCCAATACACATTAGAATGGTACTTTACGTATTATTCAGAAGAAGGTGAGTCTACTGCATGGATCCTTTCCCAAGATGACCAAATCATAAAATCAGCACGATTATTTGATAATCCAAAGGTTATGCAGCGTATCTTCAAAACATGGCAGCGAGAAGTTAAGAAATTTTATAGTGTGATTGGTGTACTCCAAAAAAATAACATTCAAAATCTTAAAGAAGATTACAAAAAATTTGTAAAAGCATACATTGATGAATTTACCCCTGCATTGATCATTGAATCATTTTATTTTGGTCTTGAAAAGCTCTTAAAGGATTTTATTGAAAAATATCCAAAGTACAAAAAAGAAATTAATTTTCTTATTGAACCATACAAACGCCCTTTCCATCATGAAGAGCGAGAAAGTCTCCTTAAAGTTGCTCTTTTATTACAGAAAGGTGCACCTCGAAAGAAAATTATGGAAAAATTAAGAGAACACCAACAAGACTTTTTTTGGATTCATAATAATTACAAATACGCAGATCCAATAACTATTGATACGTTTTACGAGCGTGCACTTGAAGCATCAGAAAAAATAGAAAATATTTCCGGAAGAATTCAAGCAATGCAAGCGTATGAACAGGAAAGAAAAACAAAAAAAGACAAGCTTTCTCTTCCTTTCTCCAAAAAAGAGTTTCAAACACTATATTGGGCATCAATTATATCATGGTGGCAGGATGCACGTAAAAAAGCAAACCTTATAGCAGACTATTGGATGAACGAGTTTCTTAAACAAATAGCGATTGAATATAGGTATTCGTTTATTGAACTGCAACACGCCGAAGTACCAGAAATTCTTGCTTTGTTAGATGGTAAAAAAATAAGCAAGGCACTTCTTAGAAAACGAATGGAATTTTCAATGCACTATGTTACGCCTGAGAGCAGGAGTGCTATTCTTGTAGGTGAAGAAGCCTTGGCCCTTAAGAGATCTTTAATAACAGAGAAAGCTACCAAGCATGTTGGTGAGGTTCGTGGCACTGCGGCCTCTTTAGGGGTTGCTCAAGGACGTGTACGTGTTGTTATGAATCCTCGAGGTGCAGAGTTTAAACAAGGCGAGGTTCTTGTGACAGGTATGACTCGACCTGAGTTTGTACCTCTTATGAAGAAAGCAGTTGCCATTGTAACTAATGAAGGAGGCCTCACAAGCCATGCTGCAATCTTGTCAAGGGAATTAGGCCTGCCATGTATTGTGGGGACTAAAATCGCAACCAAGGTGCTTGAATGCGGGCAAGAAGTACTGGTAAATGCCAACCATGGCCTGGTTAGGGTTATAAAAAAATAAACTAATCACTTCTTCATAGCTTCCCACAGGTCACTCAAGTTTAATTCAAACACTGCTACAGGGTAGTCTAGTTCAAAGTTTTCAAGTACTTGTGGGTGTACTTCACCAACATAAGCAACGTCCTTTTTCTTACCTTTACTGTCTTTTACACTAACACGTGCAACACGGCCAGGGATAAATGTAGCATGATTCTCTTCTCGTGTTTCAAACTCAATATCAAGCTGGCCAAGGAGGTAGTCAAGCATTTGCTTGATTTCTGTAAAGTCTGCCTGCGCGTGCGTGGTTGCAATACACACCCGATCTGCTTCTCCTATGGTTGTCTCTGTTTTTTTTCCAGGCTTAAAAATCCTACCCACCTCAAAAATTCTTTGTGGGTACTCATGATGCCTGTTCTTTTTCAGAACATGTAGCACGCTTGGAATCAACCAGAAACGCAATGAATTATACTCCAAGCTTACCGGGTCTACAATGGGAACAACAGGAACGTCAGTATTACACATGCTACCTTGCATTTCTTCGTCAAGTAGTTCGTATGACTTAGTTTCAAGCAGCCCAAGACCTATGAGAATCTCTCTAATTTTCCTCTTAAAAACTTCAAAATCATTTTCATGGGCAATAGTTGCCACTGCAGGAATAATTGCTTCAAAATTTTCATACCCGTACGCAATGGCAATGTCTTCAGTTAAATCACACTGGTGCAGGACATCACCACGATATGCAGGAACTAATGCTTTTCCATCTTCATACCCATATCCCATGCGCTCAAGCATGTCCTTAAGCTGCTTTTCGTTTAGATCTAATCCAAGACGCTTGTTTACATAATCAAGTTCCACTTTGATTTTTGTTGGTTCTAATTGTGGGGTGGTGATTGTTTTGTCAGGGTATTGAATATCAACACTGTAAATTTTTCCACCCATATCAGCAAGGGTTGTGGTGAGAATGTTAAGTGCCACGTTTACATTGTTCCAATCAGTACCAGTACATTCAACAAACACTTCTGTAGTGGTCTCATCTATTTTTCCAGTATCTTCTGAGTTTGTGTACGGTAGCATACACATAACATTGTCTTTAGCATCAATAAAGAAAGGGTATTTTTTCCATTCTTTTGCAACAAACTTATACTCTTTTCCTTTAGGATGTACTTCCTCCACGTCAATCGCAGGTATTTTTCTATCAAACCCAAGGGGCTGAAACATAACTTTTTTAGGATCCTTTGCTGTGTAACTTACTGGAAAGTTGATTGGTTTGAGAGGATACAAACCATACGCACTTTTACGGCGGTTTCTACCATGTGTCATTGCCAACTTTTCTTGCACTTGCATGATTTCTCGAATACGTTCATCATTAAACTCAATATTCTTTACAATAGCACAGGCAGTATACTGTCTCATACTAACTGACTTATCTACTATAACTTTTTCACCACTCTTTTTAACATCATATTTTCGCAAGCCTTTTTTTACACCAATAAAGCTGCTAAAAGCTCGTGCAAACCCTTGCTCTGAAAGCCAGTCAGGACGGTTAGGAAATATTTCCACAACAATCTCATTAGGGTCAACACTTTCTAAGTCAGTTCCAATCATGGATATTTTTTCCTTGAGCTTCTCGTCTGCTAGCTTTTTTCCGACAAGCTTTTCAAACACATTCCTGTTCAGTGTTACTGTTGGCATTTTTCGTTTTTGTATTCCTCACATAGTATATACTAATCATTTCTTTTTGTTATTTTAACCATGTTTTCATATCTCGTAATTGTTTCAGGTCATTGCTGTATATATCACGTAAGTCTTTTATTCCATAATAATCAACAATAAGTCTTTCTAGACCTATTCCCCATGCAAGTACTGGCACATCAATGCCTAACAAAGGTTTAACTACTTCTGGCCTGAATATACCTGCCCCAGCAATTTCAATCCATTCTTTTTTAACAGGGTGCCATACATCAACTTCACAGCTTGGCTCTGTGTACGGAAAGTGTGCTGGCCGAATCCGTGCGTCAGGAAAACCCATTTTCTTGAAGAACGTTTTTAGGTACCCTTTCAAATGCTTGAGGTTTGCATCAGGGTCAATAACAATCCCATCTACTTGGTGGAATTCAAACAAGTGTTTCCAGTCAAGTGCTTCGTTCCGAAATACCTTTCCTACATTAAAGAATTTTGCAGGAAGGTCTTCTTTCTTAAGCTCTGCAAGTTTAAGAGCACTCAGAACAGTGGTGTGGGTTCGTAGCAGTAGTTTACTGGCTTCTTCTTCACTCCACTGTGTTTGCCACCCTGTACTTCCAGTGTCGCCTCCATGTTCATGCACGTCTTTTACACGCTGTGCAAACTTTTTTGGGAGGGTTCCTTTACTAATATCCTTTCTTCCAATAAAAAATGTGTCCTGCATCTGCCGTGCAGGGTGATCCTGTGGAATAAAAAGCGCGTCCATATCCCAAAATGAGGTGTGCACCATGTTGCCACTCATTTCCTTAAAGCCAAGATCTAACCATATTTTTTTTGCATATTCTATTGCCTGGTTTACAAAATGTTTTTTCCCACCAGTAATGCGAGGTACGTTAATTTCAACATCATACGGTCTGAACTTTTTGGTTTTCCAATCACCTTCTCCAAGCATGTTTGGTGTGAGTCGATCAATAACTTCTTGTTTTGTAATGCCCAGCTTTTTTTCCAATGCAATAAGGTCTTTTCCGAGTTTGGTGAGCGCGATTGTTTTCTTTTTTTGGGTGGTAGTTTTCACCATAAACTGTCGTTTCTTAAATTGATCATAACTGTGTTTTTCTTCAGGAGTGAGACTTCCAAGTTCTCTGCCATCTTTTAAGCTCTTGAGAAAGTTCTCTTCTAATGACTCTTTTGCTAGAAAAGCATCTACCTTATCAGTTGTTGCAAGTACCTTCCCTCCCTTACCTGGCCTAAATTCTACCAAGCCTTGTTTTTTGAGCAGTCCAAGAGAAACATTAATTTCTTCTTTACTCAGTCCTGTTTTTTTTGGAAGTTCTACAATCCCACATGGCTCGCCCAGGGCTTCCAGAAAACGACGCTCGGGAAGGCCTTTTTCAAGAGCAGTTCTTCCATTACTATCAAGGGTGATGGCTTCTTTCTCAGTGGTGTTTATTTCAAGCACGTTCTTATTTGAAAGCCATTGGAGTGCTCGCATTGCAGAAACTTCTTGTAAGCTTGTCTCTTGAGCAATAGCCTTAAGCTCTGTTGTTTCTTCAAGTACAGGAAGTACCACTCGTTCATACCTGTGTAGTTTTTCAAGAATGGCTTGGAGTTCTGCTTTGCTTGCCATGGGTGGACTTATTTTCCTGCTTCTTTATATACTTTTGTGCAGTTTTTTACATATCTTTATAAACTCAATTACCCTTTTTTGTGGTATGAAATGGCGACAATACAGACTCAGCGCGCGGTGCGCATTTATGTTTGGGGTTGCTAGTTTTGTAGTGTATTTTGTGTACATTTTTCTAAGTCAGTTTAATGTCTTTCCTCCACACTTCATAGTGTTAAGTTTTCCTGGCAGGATTTCTTCTTTCTTGTTTGGCTGGGATCAGATTATAGGGTGGAAAGCGTATATCACCAGTCTTGTTCTTGCACCTCTTTACTACACTTTTATTGGGTTTTGTGTGGGGTTGTTAGTTGAAAAACTACGTGCTCACAAAAATAAATAAGAAGTAATGAAGAAAAAAGAAAAAATGACGTGCTACACGTCTTATCGTGATGGCTTCATGTTTTTCCAAGCATGGTCAAACAACCCTTCCATTGTGTTTGCAAAGAAAGGTGAGTTTACCCAAATACCCAAGTCATAGGTTGGATGTACATCTTTGTCATTAAGAACCATAAAAATAAGTTCTTTTCCATCTACAATACAGAATCGTGCACTATTGTCTGCGTGTCGAATTTCAGCAAGTCCTCTGAGGTCTTTCAGTGCTTGTGTTGACTCTTTACCGAGTGGGGCAGCAATACGTACTTTGACTCCTCGTTTCTTGAGTTTTTCAAATGTGGAACGAAGACTATCAGCTTTTCGTAGTAGACCTTGAGCTGTTGTCATTAAGGTCACTGAGTTTTCAGCGTTTCTAATGGTTAGTTCAAGGTGATTGTACAAGTTATGTCTTCCTCGAAGACTACCTGACAAGTCAGTTGGTTCAACAAGGTCAATTCCTTGTGTGTGTAGTGTTTTTAGCTCGTCGAGTACATCAGTAGTTTTCATATTTTCTAATCTTTTGATGCGTTCGTCAGCGTCAATTTTCATATTCTTTTTTACTCGTTCCACTACCTCTTCAGGTGGAACAGCAATGTATTTGATTGGCTTGCCTAGTTTTGTGATTGCAAACCCTTTTTTTTCTAGGCTTTCTAGAACATCATAACTTCGTGAACGAGGAACATTTGCAATATCAGACAGCTCACCAGCAGTAGAAACACCACGAGACAAAAGTGCTGTCCATATTTTAACTTCATATAAGTTTAATCCAAAATATCTTCGCAATCTGCTTAAAAATTCGTCTTTTACTATCATTGTCCAACCCCCCTTTATTCAAATCAAACAATTACTTTTTGTTGTTTTGATTTAGTAGGTACTACTGTGCTACTACTTAATATATGTTACGCTTTTTTACTTTTAGCCAGACATAACAAACTCCTGGGCAGTGATATTTCCTACTCGAGGGTGAAATAAGATTTTGCCTCAGGATTTATAAGTTTTTTGTGTCTACTGAAGAATAAAAAGTAGTTTCTATAAAAAGATTCTTCTCTTGGAAACAACTTATTTGATCATATACACCTGTTTACACCAGTTATTTTACAACCAATTGCATATACGTATTACAATATCTGGTATTCATTGCTTGTAACTATCCTTGGCGTACCTTGCTACAAAAGAAAAAATATATAAAAATTCAGTGTTCTGCTTCACGCACATGAAACCATTAGACAATATAAAGACGCATGATTTGCTTAAAAAGTACTCATTAAAGGTACCAAAAGAGCATATTGTTAATGGTGTAAGTTCTACAGCAGTTAGTAAGGTAGTTGGCCTGGCTGAAAGCCTTGGATTTCCTGTTGTTGTAAAGATAGTTTCAAAAGACATACCTAACAAGAGTGAAGTTGGAGGAGTTGTCACCACCCTTCATACAGCAGAGGAGGTTGAAAAAGCATGCACTAACCTTCTTAAGACTGTTCGCAAGAAAAAGCCCAAGGCTCGGCTTCAAGGGTTACAGATTCAAAAAATGAGTCAAGGCACTGAAATTGAAATGCGTCTTGAACAAGATGCACAATTTGGACCGGTCATTAGCATCGGTACAAGTATTGGCTTTGCACCTTTTGACAAAAAACGTGCAGAAGAAATGCTTAATGAAGCTTCATTACCTGCTAAAACACAAGAACCGTTAAAAGACATCCTTGCAAAGCTGTCAAAGCTAGGATCTGAAAATCCAACCATCCACATTGATTTACATCCTATTATTGTAAATGCGTCCTCTGCAGAAATTGTTGACGCAAAAATATACACAGTGTGAAATACATGGCATCAAAAAAAGAAATAACAAACACTGAAAGTCTTTCACCTTTTTTTACACCCCAGTCTATTGCAGTTATTGGTTCATCAAGCAACGAACAATCTGCAGGGTATGGTGTCCTTAAAAGTCTTGCTCGAGGAGGAGTATACTTGGGGGATAATTGCAAGGAGTTTTCAGGAAAACTCTACATAGTTAATCCAGATGCGGAATTTGTTCTTGGTTATAAATGTCACAAGCGCGTTACAGATATTCCTGACCCAGTTGACTTGGCGGTCATATGCGTACCTGCAAAAAGTGCAGTGTCTGTAATTAAAGATTGTGTAAAACAAAAAATACCCGCTGCAATCATTGTTTCATCTGGATTTGCAGAAGCAGGAGTGAGTGGTGAAAAACTGCAAGCCCAGCTTATTGCTGCAGCAGATGGGAATATTCGCCTTCTTGGCCCAAATAGTTTAGGGGTATTACGTCCACATTCACACCTTAATGCAAGTTTTGCAGCAACAATGCCATTACAAGGGGATGTTGCTTTTATCTCACAATCAGGTTCACTTGCCAACACAGTGCTTGATGGGGCAATTACTAAAAAATATGGTTTCAGTACAATTGCAAGCTATGGAAATGCAGTAGATGTTGATGAAAGCGACTTGCTTGCATGGCTTGGTGAAGATGACGCAACACGGGCCATTGCCTTGTATCTAGAAGGGGTACAAGATGGTAGGAAGTTTCTTAGTATTGCAAAAGATGTTGCACAGAAAAAGCCAGTTGTTGTACTCAAAGGTGGAAAGACAGAAACCATGGAGGGTGTTGACAGGGGAAGCACACACACCGGTGTGAGTACAGGATCATACCGATTATACCAAGCTGCATTCTCACAATCAGGATTAATTGAAGCAGAGTCTGTTGATGAATTATTTAACATGGCAAAAACCCTTGCGCACCAACCAGCATGTGCCAAGAACAAAATTGCAGTAGTTACTAACAGTGGTGGATGTTGTGTTCTTGCAACTGATTATTGTAACACAGAAGACATTGTTCTTTCTGAACTCAAACCTCCTGTGGTCAAGAAAATAAGCAGTGCAGTTGATAAGGAAATACACAACCCAGTTGACCTAGGGGATGATGCTACACCAGAACACTACCAAGCAGCTATTTCTGCCTTATTGGAAGCAGATGCTGTTGACGGTGTGATTGTTGTTCAAACTTTGCAATCCATGTCTGCTGCTGAGGCAACCGCAAAAGTAGTGGTTGAACTGCAACAAGCCCATCCTCACAAGGCGTTTGTTTCTGCTCATGTAGGAGGACGATTTTCTAAAGAAGCATGGAAGTTACTTGAAGCAAATGGTATTCCTGACTTCACCGACTTACGCAAGGCAGTTCGTGCAATGGGTGGACTAGTTAAGCGTGGCCAGATAGTTAAGTGAAGTTACCCAGAATTCACACATGTCATTTTCTACAAAACCTCACCACATGCCACACTACTTGTAGTCCATGACGTAGCTTCCTAAATTGGTGATCTCCACCTTTGATTATAACTAGTTTCTTTGGCTTGTTTGCCATTTCATAGAGCTCATGAGGATCACTCAAAGGAATTGCTTCGTCCTTACTACCATGAATAATAAGCAATGGCTGCTTGTATTTCTTAATTGCCTTAGGAATACTCAGCTTAAAGAATTCATCATAAAAACCTTTTTTGAGTTTCTTTTTATGATACCATTTTTCAGGTCGGTTGTACACAATATGCCCTTTTTTCCAGAATGAATGCACTTGTTCAGCAGTAAAATCATACCGCACTCCATGCCGTAAGTCACTAACAGCTCCAAGCAAAACAACTTTACTCACTCGCTTGTCTGTGTGTGCATACAATGACGCGTCTATTGCACCAGTAGAAATCCCCACCAATACCAGTTTTTTGTATTCATAGTTTTTTTCTAGAAAGTCAATTGCAGAACGCACGTCTTTTACTTCCTGACTCATGAGCTTATTTTCAAATTTTCCATCTGATGTGTCACTGCCACTAAAATCAAAACGTAGTGTGAGAAAACCAAGCTTTGCAAGCAATCCACAAAATCGTGCTGCAGTACCACTACAGTGTCCAGGAAAACCATGTAGGTACACAATTGCAGTGGTTTTTTTCGCCGAGTTCTTGTACTTTCGTGGAACATGAACAAATCCTCGCAATGTTTGTTTCTTGTTATTTTTGAACTGGACTTTTTTCAACATTGTTTCCTCTCACCTAGTTCCATTCCATCTTGTATCGTAACAATGCACCCACGCCACCAAGTCCATCCAGTTTTTTCCCGCCATCATGATCAGAACTTATAATATGCACATCACCTTTCATCTGTTCTGTTTGAGTTAGCAAGCCATCTACAGCATGGTATTTCTTACGTTCTTTTGCCTCTTGAATAAATCCACTTGTCATTAGTACTTGCTCAGCAGCCCCTGCGGTGATTGCAGCTTTAACATCTCGAAAACCATACGCTGACTTGCCTTGCTGTGCTATTTCAGCAAGTAGCTTTTCAACCAGCTTAACCTCTCGTGTTACCTTGTCTTGCTTAAGCACACCCATAACTTCTTGACGCTTAAGCACCTCGTTTATGGCAGAAGGATCTGCACTTGAGCATGTGGCAAGTACAATTTTCTTTTTTAATTTTTCATCTCCTATTCTTTTTACTAAATCTTCTTTCCAAAATGCGGGACTTGCAATAATAATGCTGTCAAGTTTATGTCTTTCATTATACTCTTCTAAGCTCTTTATCAACTGGCCGTAGAAGTCAGCCCCTGTTTTATCAGCACCTGGCATGTTTGCCTTTTTTACAACGTCTCCTTTGAGTTTTGCCAATACACTAAAACCAAATTTTTTTAGCAGAGCAAGGGTTGCTTCTTCCCTATCCATAACACACACAAGTACTTGTGGGCCTTTTGTTTCAGTTGCCTCTTTTAATCGTTTAATTTGGAATTGCTTCCACCCAGTTGGTTTGTTTATTGTTGCAATAGTGTTCTCGTCTAGGTTAAATGTGTGGTATGATCCTCTGCTTACATCTTCAGGACCATCAGTAATAGTTCCACTAACGCGTAAGGATTCACCGTCAAGATCTATCTTTTCAACTTTGATAGTAAGAAAAACAGGTTTCTTTACAATATTACTGCTTCTGTCGCCTTCTTTACCAAGTTTAATCTTACGCATGGTCTTACCAGCAATAAGATCATTTTCTTCAATAGTATGGCTAAGATACCATAAATCTTGCAGACTATCAATTTTAATCTTAATAATTCCCTGTTTCATGTTAGAATGCATTATTTTCATGGTTTACACCATTATTACTTGCGTACTGTGTAACGCAGCACCTACATAAAATAGAAAAACATTTATATAAAAAGTTATCTTATTTTATAAAGCAGGTGTTTAGTAGAATGCAGAGTAGAATACAAAAGCCTTTACAGGCCCGACGTGCACAAACAACAGGTACTGGTGCAGCTATTCTGGTATTGTTGATTGCCTTTCTTATTGTTATGTACATTCTGTTTCTACCCCCTCAAGAACGACAGGCACTCCTTGAAGAACAAATCGAAGGAGAAGTACGTATTCCTGCACAAGATGTTCTTATTGAATCTCCGGGCAGGCTCGAATATTTGAAGTCAGGTATTGTTGAACACACACTACCTTCAGTAAACTTGTTCAGTACTACACAGGCTGCAGTCATAAAAAGCGTGCCGAGTTTATACACTAAAACAGCATGGCTTGATACACAATCTTCAAACACAAGCTTTGGCGTGGATGGTATAGCAAACACAGAAAACCTCTTGTTGTCTTTTAATGTGAAATCTCACAGTGGCAGGCTTATCATAAAACTTAACAACTATGAAATTTTCAATGGAGAAATTTCTACCATTAACATTGACCCTATTAAACTTCCAAAAGAAATACTCAAAGAATACAACACACTACAATTTGACGTTTCAGGAGTTGGCGCAGCGTTCTGGCGTACTAATGAGTACCAACTTGAAAACCTTAAAATCACAGCTGAAATTACCGATGCAACCACACAAGAAGCAAAGACAGTCTTCCACGTGACAAGCACTGAGAAGAATAATGTGAATAGGGCTTTCTTACGATTTATTCCTGAGTGTCAGCAAGACAAGATTGGTGTGCTTGATATCTTTTTGAATAATCATAATATCTTCCAAGCAGTTCCTGATTGTGGTATTATCAGATCGCTTGAGATTGCACCTGAATACCTTATTAACGGCGAGAATAGCCTTGCATTTAAGACTCATAAAGGAGTGTATATTGTAGACAACCTACAAGTTCGCTCTAAACTCAAAGAGATAAGTTATCCTGCATATTATTTTGAAGTTACAGAAACAGCACTAACTGCAATCCGCAGTGGTCAAGTGCCAGTGGTGCTCACACTTGAATTTTCCAATGATGTTGACACTAAACGAGCAGATATTTTTGTGAATGGTCATGCTCGAAGCCTTTTCACCCATGATAACAAGTTTGAAATTGAAATTACTCCACTTATCTCTCGCGGCAATAATGTTGTTGAACTACGACCAAAATCTTCAATGGATGTAGCCAATCTACGTGTTACTGTTGGTTAGCTGATTAAGCATTGACGCCATTTTTCATATTATGATGATCCTTTACATTACAAAAAGAGGTGTGCATTCTTCTAGCCAGACTACTACACACAATACAAACAGTAGTACACTGCAAAACACCACTGCAATCATATAGTTGGGGAGACCATGGGAGAACGATTAGATAAAGTAAAGCGTTGGGCAACCACATACGATCGAGATCGTGAGAGACGACAGTGGAGAAAGATTAAGCGTGGAGCTCGAGCAGCAGGCGGCGGGTTTGTAGGCCTTGCGCGACGTGCGTATGAAGGTGTGAGACCAAAAAACATTAGTGTTGTCAAATTTTCCTTGTTCTTACTTGTTGCTGTTATTGCACACATTCTTGTTGAGATTAGAACAGATCATATTTTCACACCTGATCGTGTGTTTGTACATGCGATCATGGCATTTCTCCTGGTTCCTCTTTTACTTGAAATTCGTTTTAGAGATCACTTTGAAGAACTGTTTTCAGCGTTTATGGTGGCACTGTTTACCCCCGCAATTCTTATGTGGATGGCAAAAGGAATTTCATGGGCAGGAGTAGCATGGCACACCACTATTTTTTCATATATAACACACATATTTTTTGTTCCTATCTGGATTTATTACGCAGCATTACAAGAGCATTCTGATCCTGTATGGAATGGACACTCAATAAAACAAACAATTTCCTCTATAATCTGGGTTTTTTGGACGCTACTGATAATCATAGGGGCAATGCAGCACATGCCAGATCTTGAAGATAAATTCATTTTTGGTGCAATCTCTCCAGAGTATAAAGAATGGGGAAAGGAAAAACTAGAAGAATTCCCTGAAACAGCAAAAGGGCTAGGAAAAGTTTTTGTTGACAAGGTTGCTGAGCTTTTCAGGAAGCCCATACGTTATGCTGTAGGCGATGATTATTACCTTGGCCAGGTGGAGAAGAATAAAAAAGAAAAGCTGGGAGTATATATTGAAAACGTCAGACCTGCCTCACCCCAGTACTACCAGGACGAACCAGTGAGTGTTTGGGGTACACTAAAAGCAAGAACACTACAGCCTGACAACACAGTACAGGTGGTAACTGAATGCATTGCACAATCAGCAAATAATGTTCCTGGCTTACAAAATCGTATTGTAGGTGATGCAAACCCAGAAAACCCAACCTCAATCCAGTTTGGCTATGAAGTTGCTAATTTTGAACATGTTGACCTTAGCTGTGAATTTGCAGCAGGAAGATTAAAGCCTGGCACACGAAAAATCATTTTTAACACAACTTTTGACTTTCACACAGACTCCTACCTAAAAGCGTATTTTATGGACAAGGAACGATTACGATCGCTTGAACGACAAAAAATAAACCCACTTGACCAGTATGGGATAACTGATAAAAAGCCAATTGCAGTGTACACTAACGGCCCTGTTGGTATTGGTATGGAAACAACACGTACTGAACATGGATCATTAGTTCCTACAGCAAGTGGCACTATGTTCCGTCATGGGATTACTATTGAAAACAAGTGGCAAGGTAAAATTCAACAACTCAAAAAAGTGGTGTTTAAGGTTCCAGTGGGTATGAGTGTTGTTCCTGACTCTTGTGACTTTCATGCTGAAATAGTTGAATGTAGAGCAAGTGTTCCAGAGTGTGAAGATGGAAAGTATTCTTCTATTTACCATGTTGCTCAACGATCAAAACGAGTACCAGGAGGAAGCGTGACTAAGAGAGGGTTGGATGTGATCAACAGGTTGTTTGCAACAAAAAAGCGTAAGTTTGTTTCATTTAACTGTCGTGTATTATTTGACAATGTTGAAACAGTGCTTGGCAACACTCCTATTGCCACGCATTATTTTAAAACTTCAGTTGATTACACTTATGGTATTGAGCAGTCAACCAATGTGCATGTTAGAAAAGTAAAAGAGTTTATTACTCCTGAAGGGATTGGATTATCAGAACCTATAGAACCGTACGAAGTGCCTCCTTCAGATGAGCAAATGCTTCAAAAGATTTGGAACACGTACAAACAAGATATCATTGATGCTCATGAAGCAACAGGTGTACCAAAAAGCGTGATTATTGCACTTATTGGGGCTGAATCACGAGGAGACAGGCTTGCTGTTTCAAGTACTGGCGCTGCAGGTCTTGCACAATTTACATACAAAACAAAACACTTCACCAAAGTAACCAAGACATGTTGTAAACGTGAAGCAGGTGAAAATGGCCCGCATTGGTGTGTAAAGGAACGTAAACGATGTGGAAAGAATAGGTGGTGTGCTGCTGGGAATTACGCATGTACACCTGATCCAAGCTCACCTCAGTATGATGACCGGTTTGACGCTCGACACTCTATTTTTTCACTGGCAGAAAAAATTAAAAAAGAGGTTAATGGTTACAAGAAGTATGCAGCAAGGCTTGAATTTGCTCTTGCGTCATACAACATGGGAGGTCGACCAGTACGAGCTGCAATTGCACAGACAAGCAAGGGGAATCCTTCCTGGCCAGATGTAGCATCTGAGTTTAGTGCAGCACTCTTGTCTTCAAATGGGTATGATGGCTGGCCATGGGACTCATTACAAAAAAAGTCAAAAAACGTTATAAAATATGTTAACAAGATCAAAGCATACAGGGACACTGTCGAACCCCTTGTAGAGGGAACAACATGAACCAACGAGCATGTGTTACACTGGGCATAGTACTTTTACTTGTTAGTATTGTACTCACTGGTTGTGGAAGAGGCGGTCCTTCTCAAATCACCCTCATTGAAATTCACAAAGGTCGCGCAGGCCTTGACATGCGATACTTAGAAGACATGCCACCTTTGAATGTGTTTGCTTCATCAGAAGGCACTGAATCATTGTTTCCTGTTGCAGTACAACTTACCAACAAAGGAGCAACTGACATTACTGATGGTTATGTTTCATTTTCTTTAGAAAAAGATTACACTGCTTTTGAGGCATGGAACATTAATGATGCTGATGCGTTTGAAGTGGGAACCTCAGATGAAAACCTTGCCTTTTCTTTAATGGGTAAATCCCAGCTTAACCCAGTGGGCGAACAGAATACCATGGCTCTTACGCTTCGAGCACTGGAGCTTGATCAACAATCAGAAACACACACAACATCCATTGTTATGACAGCCTGCTATGCGTACGAAACAAAGGCTGCAGCTGAAGTTTGTATTGACCCTGAACTTTTTTCCAGCAAAGCAATTAACAAAGTATGCACACCTAAAACAGTCACTCTTGCAGGAGGTCAAGGTTCTCCTATTGCAGTAACTAAAATTGAAACAAAAATGCTTCCTGGACCAGGAGGAAGTGTGCAGCCACAATTTATCATCCATATACAAAACTTAGGGAAAGGACAAGCCACCAATAAAGAGTCAGTGGCAAAAGCGTGTTCTTCCCAACCATTAGATATTAATGATTGGAATCTTATTGGGCTTGCTGATTTACGATTTTCTCGCTTTTCAGCACGTAGAGGTGACTTTATTTGTTCAAACCTACCGTTACGATTACGAGAAGGGAGTGGCACTATGAAATGCACACTCAAACCTAACTTACTCAGGAAAGATGAAGGTGCTTTTACCACCACCCTTTTCACCAGTCTTGAATATGGGTATACCCAGTCAGTTTCAAAAACAGTACAATTAGAGCGTATTGATCGATAAACTCCTTGGTAAACACAACAACATTTAAATAGACGAAACCCCTTGTTGTGATTGTAGTAAAAAAGAGGCTTGACATGACTCAAAGAACACGATCGTACCATCACGTTATTCTAGGTGTTTGCCTATTTTTGACCCTTTCAATGCTTCTAACAGGTTGTGGCATGCCTAACCGTGTTGGCAGGGGTGTTGATGATTTTAATTTTCATACAGGAACACAGGGCTTGCAACTTCGTTTGCTACCAGGTAATCCACCACAACGATTATATTCTGGCGACCCGCTTAACGTTCTTGTGGAATTCACTAACAAAGGTGCGTACAACATTGAAGATGGACGTTTATACTTGAGCGGGTATGATCGCGAGTATCTTGTGTTTGATCGTGACCAATTTCTTGGTTTTCAAGCTGAAGGAAAAAGTGAGTTAAATCCTGAAGGTATTATTTCAGAAATTGCAGAGTTTAAAGACCCGGCAGTGAGTATGCCTCCTGAAACAGATCGGTTTAAACAAATAGTTAAAGCAACAGCTTGTTACAGTTACAAAACATTTGCATCACCTATGATTTGTATTGACCCTGACCCACTTAATATTGACCCAGAAGATAAAGTGTGCCAAGTACAAAACGTAGGTATGAATTCACAAGGTGCACCAGTAGCAGTAAAGCAGGTGGAAGTTGATTCAGCACGTGGACGAGTACAGTTTAAGATTCATGTACAAAACGTTGGTGGCGGTACTGTTATTGAAAGTAGAGAAGGGTACGTGCCTATTGACCGATGTCATGCCCTTTTGCAACGTGATGAAATTGACAAAGTTGAAATTTACGCATACCTTTCCCAAGATCGAGTGCTTGACTGTAAGCCAAACCTTATTCGCTTAACTAATGGACGTGGATTTGCATTCTGTAGCTACACTGGTTTGGACACAGAAAGCGAAGCATACCTTACAGCACTTAACATTGAGCTCTCGTATGGTTACCGAAATTCTATAGCAACCAGCATGGATATTCTGAGACTGCCTGGGGAGGACACGCGACTGACACCACACCGGTTTGGGGTTAGGCGTTGAACTATACAACAATAATCTTTAAATAAAATCTTTCTTTATTGAGAATAATGGAACCTCAAACAGGCGAAGCTTCATTAGCTGACATGAATCCCTTCTTTTCTGCAGCAGGAATACGACCGTTAGATATGGAAACAGATTGGGAGCGCATTGTAGAATTATCCTTTATTACTTATGGTCAGGTAGCTCAGCATGATACTATCCCAGAGTTTAGAGAAAAAAGCCTTGAGCCTTTACTCGAGCGTCCTTTTTTTGAAGGGTATGTTGCAGAGATCGACGGCCAAGTACATGGTGCGTACTTATTTGGACGTGTTGGTGATGATCCAATGTGGTACATGGATGGCGAGAAAAATCCTGAAACAGCTTCAGCACTCCAACCACATTTTGACCATCATGGTTTGCAGTATCCTCAGAAAGATGATCTTTTTGAACTTGTTACAGTGAGTTCAGGTGCAAATGGTTTTACACCCTCTCTTCTCACTGCCAAAGTTATTGAACACGCTGAAAGATTAGGTGTGGGTGTGGTGACAGCATGCTGGCTTGGTGATCACCCTGGTTTGGCAGACATAAATGGTGCATTAGGATTTGTTCCTGTGTGCACGATTCCAGGTTGGTATTCAAATGATGATGACATGGGAATAATGGTCAAGCCTCGTGACACTATACTAGGTGATAATGTGTATGTTCAGACTCCAGGACAAGATACTGCCCAACCCTAGTCTTCCTGTGTATCATCTACAAAACATTTATAAATCCCATTTGTCATTAATGCTTTGTTAGACATAAAACGAGGTATAGACATGCGAAAAAACAGGTGCTCAACTATTCTTATCTTTTCATTCTTGCTTGTAGGACTTACATTCTTAACAGCATGTGGTGGCGAGCAGGGCGGTATTCCTACAGAAACACCTTTTCTTGGTGGTACCAATGGTTTAGTTGTTGGCTTTGTGCGTGAAGCACCTCCAGCTGCAATAACAGATGATGGCAAGTTTCCTTTTGGAATTGCGTTACAAATGGAAAATGTTGGAGAAGCAGACGTGCCTTTTGGTGGTGGCTATGCTGAAATTGTTGGGATTAACCCAGTTGACTTTGGCCTTCCAACACAAGCATACTTGCGAAGTCCTATCTTAAAAGAAGGTAAGCTTAACGGTGCAAAAAAGAACTTTGATGGAACAGTTATTCCTGGTATGCAAAACGTGATTGAGTTTCCTTTTGACCCGTCTGAAACAATAAAAATGCTTAGCTACGAGCCTGACCTTCATGGGAATACTAATGTTAATGTTCGTGCACACCTATGTTATGATTATAGAACAAAGACAAGCACAAAAATTTGTGTCAAGAAAAACCTTCTTGAAATTGAAGAAAAACCACCTGTGTGTTTAGTAAGCGAACCTAAGAACCCACACAATTCAGGTGCACCTATTCATATTACTTCATTAACTGAATCACCTATTGGTTCAGACAAAATCCAACTTACTTTCACTGTTTCACATGTTGGCGACCCTACTGACAGCTTCTTTGCTGTAGGTACTGACTGTGAAGACACAGTGACTAACCCGCAACGATACGTTGTGTTTGTAAATGTAACTTCTGACGTAAATGGTGCGTTTGCTGACTGTGGTGGTCTTGAAGACCCTGGTCAAGGAGCAATCACTGGACCAAATGGTGAGCGTCATGGTGGCTTTGTTCGATTGTACAGAGCACAACCACGGACAATAACGTGTACTGTTGACCTGGCAAATATTCAGAGTGACTTTGAAGAACTCTTTGAAGTTGACTTGCAATACAGGTACATGCAGTCAATCGAGACACCAATGCTTATTCGTGATGTAAGTGTTCCTGAATAGAAATAACTAACTTTTTTTTGACTTTCTCTTTACTTCATACCCGCAAGTCCAACCTTGGCAAGAAGTGCTTCTAATTGAATAAAATCATCACTGCCTTCACTGATTCTAAACTCTGCTTCGCCACACTCTGCAATCAGTTCCATTCGCTTTCTGTCGTCAATTTCCATACGTAAGAGCTCTTTCTGAATCTGCTTAACAATATCAGTGCCACTCAAACCATAATCAAGCATGATACTTAGTAGCGTCTTTCTGGCGTCCTTAAAATTGCCTGAGAATGCTGTGGCGAGCACGTCCTTGAGTTGTGTTGGCTTTGCATAGGAGGCAATAGAATAAATATCATTTTCAGTGACAGTGGGGTTAATAGCAGCACAGCTTTGCAGGATGTTTGCAACTCGTCTCACATCACCGCCTGATACTTCAAACAATGCATCTTTTGATGCTTCATCCATGGTGAGACCTTCTTGCGCTGAAATACGTTGCATAACTTCGTAAATTTCATCTTTTTTTAGTGGTTTAAACCGGAATACCGCACACCTACTTTGTACTGGTTCAATGATCTTACTACTATAATTACAACTAAGAATAAACCTGGTGGTTTGTGTGTAATTTTCCATTGTTCTTCTCAGTGCTTGTTGTGCTTCCTTGGTAAGCGCGTCACACTCATCCAAGTAAATAATCTTGAAAGGAACATTACCTATTGACTTGGTTCGTGCAAAATCTTTTACCTTGTGTCGTACAACATCAATACCTCGCTCGTCACTTGCGTTAAGCTCAAGAAAGTTACTTTTCCATTGGTCACCAAACAAAAATCGTGCAATGACTAAGGATAATGTTGTTTTTCCAACGCCTGGAGGCCCTGCAAGAAGCAAGTGTGGAAGGTTCTTTTTTTCTGCAAGAAGCTTAATTTTAGAAACAATTTCTTTTTGACCTTTTATTTCGTCAAACGTCTTAGGACGGTATTTCTCAGTCCAAATAGTGTGCATTTGAGTTGATGCAGCGTCCGGAGCTGTTGCAGGTTGTGTTTCTGCTTGATTTGTTTGAGTGGTTATCTGGTCCATGTATTTTCAAAGCAGTACACTTGTTTATAAAGATTTAGGAAGAAAAAAAGTAGAATTAGATAACATCTTCTTCTGCAATAACCATAAAATCACCAACAGCGATTACAGAACTAAACGGAATAAGAATATTACCTTCACGATCTTTTTCAAGCTCTATTTTTTGCGTGTATGGTGTAGGATTACTTAACACAATATGGATAAGTTCTCCTGTTTTAGTTTCAAAAATAATATCTCCAACTTCACCAAAGCGCTTTCCGGTTTTAGAAACAACTGTTTTTCCAAGAATCTGTTTTGATAGGTTTTTATCGTCTTCTGTCATTCAAATCCCCCTGTACACCTCAGGATTATACTGCCTTATGTATTCTCCAATATATGTGTTCCATCTACCTCTTTTTTTAGTACTCGTAAATTACTAGAATTATATGTACTATTTAAATGTTTTGTACGTGTTGTAGCGCTCTTGGACTTGTTTTAAGGGGTTTCACACTAACTTTAAATATCAGTCTGCATCAAAACTCATTACTATGAATACTGACGAGCGAATGAGCCTTATTCAAGAGGTTGGCGAAGAAATTTTGACTGAAGATGACTTGCGAGAGCTGCTTAACACAAAAAAGAATCCAATAGCATATGATGGTTTTGAACCGAGTGGTAGAATGCACATTGCACAAGGAATTTTACGTGCTATTAATGTAAATAAAATGCTTAATGCAGGCTGCAACTTTAAAATGTGGGTTGCTGACTGGTTTGCATGGGCAAACAATAAGTTAGGAGGAGACCTTGACAAGATTCAAACCACAGGTAAGTACATGGTTGAAGTATGGAAAGCATGTGGGATGGATACTGACAAAGTTGACTTTTTGTGGGTTTCAGATGTTGTTAATGATCCTGAATACTGGAAACTTGTTATGCAAGTTGCGCGCCACTCCACTGTAAAACGTATTCTTCGATGTGGACAGATTATGGGGCGCACTGAAAAAGATGTAATGCAAGCATCTCAAATTCTCTATCCTTGCATGCAAGCAGCTGATATTTTTTATCTTAAAGCAGACATTACCCAACTAGGAATGGATCAGCGCAAGGTAAATGTGCTTGCCAGAGAAATTGGACCTAAACTTGGCTACTGGAAGCCAGTTGTGGTGAGTCATCACATGCTCATGGGGCTGGGCCAGCCACCAAAAGGGGATGTTGACGCAGTAGACAGGGCAGTTGATCTTAAAATGTCCAAGTCAAAACCAGACACCGCTATTTTCATGACTGACAGTAAAGAGGTAATCAAGAAAAAGCTTAACAAAGCATACTGTCCTGTTAAGGTCACGTTTGAAAATCCTGTGCTTGACTATGCTCGACATATTGTTTTTCAAAAGTTTGACAAGCTCCACATTACTAGACCTGCGAAGTTTGGTGGCGATGTAACGTATGGAAATTACGCTGAGCTTGAAGCAGATTATGCAGCAGAAAAGTTGCATCCCATGGACCTCAAGAATGCCATGGCAGACGCGTTATACACACTTATAGAACCAGTAGAAAAACATTTTCAAACCGGAAAAGCAAAACAGTTACTTGAAGAAGTACAATCATTTGAAGTAACACGATAGATAAAACAGTACAAAAAAGAGGTGTACAGTGAACCTAGCAGTATTTCAAAAAAAGTTACGTTCTGAAGGCATTAGTCAGGCAATTATTCTTAATGTAAGCGAGGACATGCTCTGTAAACCCAATCCTAACTATATCTATTTTACCAATGTGTTTAATCATGGAGCTTGTATTATTCCTGCGTCATCTTCATCTAAGCCAACTCTTATTATTTCTCATCTTGATGAGGTTCCGCACAAGTCTGGCTGGAAAGTGTTACGTTTCAAGAACTGGCAAAATTTTCTTGACCTAATTGTCAAACAGCTTCGTGGAAAAACAATTGGTTTAGAAATGGTAAATTGTTCAGCACAATTCTACAGGGCAATACGAAAAAAGTACAAAGCACAATGGAAAGACCTTTCTGACATGTGCGCCAAGCAGCGAGCCCTCAAAACAAGCAAGGAGCTGGCAATTATGAAACAAGGTTGTAAGGTAAGTGATGAGATCTTACAATCCTGCATTGACAAGTTTAAACGTTTTCGTACAGAACGTGACGTGTGCATGTTTTTGGGAAAGCAAGCCCAGCAAGCAGGTGTTGGCTATGCATTCCACCCAATTATTGCGTCAGGCCCCGGCGCAGCGTCTCCTCATTACGTCCCAAAAAACAATCGCTTACACAGCGGGTTTTGCGTGATTGACTTTGGTATTCGTTACAAAGGATACTGTACAGACACAACGCGAACCATCTTCCTTGGTAAGCCAAGCCAAAAAGAAAAAAAGATCTATGACATGGTGTTAAAAGCACAGAAGCTCTTGTGTGATCAATCACAACCAGGAACCAAGTGCTCATTTCTGTATGACGAAGCAAAGACCTACCTCGGACCTTACGCAAAGTACTTTATTCATGGCTTAGGTCATGGAGTAGGCATGCAAATTCATGAGTGGCCTTCATTATCTGCACCGTCAAAAGCAGTCCTGGCCAAGAACATGGTTATCACGATTGAACCAGGTGTGTACATTCCTAAGAAGCTAGGAATTAGGATTGAGGACACACTGATTGTTGACAAGAAGCCCAAGATCTTGACTAACATCTCTAAAGAGCTTGTTGTGATCAAATAGGCTTAAATATCATCACCAAACTCATTCTATTTATGCCACGAACACAGCGACCACTTGAAGAGAGACTTGGACCTAATTTTCCCTCTCCATTGTATGGTGTCTCTCAACAAGACATGGGGAATCTTAGTTACTTACGTGGGCGTCGTGGCAAAGACCCCATTCTTGATGCTGCAGTTGAAGGAATGAAGAGTGTTGAGGATATATTTTTAGAATTGTCTCCCTTTACGCTGCGAGGCTACTTTTCTTCAATGTTTAGAAAACTTCCTCTACCTAATCAATACCAAAAACATATGTCTAACCTAGAAAATCTCTTAGGAGGTCTGGATTTACATAATAAGAAAGATGCGAAGACAATGAAACGTTTCAAGCGTTACGCCAAGTTCTTTAAGGCAGCTAGTGAACTTGTTGATCTTGTAATCCCTATGTGGTCTTTTTTTGAAACTTTATGTAATGAGGAAGAGATGTACAATGGTGTTATGAAAAAAGGACTTTCTCCTGGTGTTGCTAAAGATCCTACACCCTATCTAAAATCTACAGGCACAGAGAGTTCACAAAGATTTGCAAGTTTAGCAATGACAACAGTCCTTGGTTCACATTCTTTAGTCTCGCTATTTCAAGGTAACTATCTTGGAGCTACTATCACAGGGAGTCTTGCATCATGTTTTGCCGTTGCTTCTTATGTTAAATACCTTGACTACAATCCACCATTCTTCCGCACAATGCGAGAGAAAGCACGACGCACAGACAAGTTCATAGAACAGTACGCTCGACATCTTAGAAGAACAACTCTTGAATAGAAATAAAGAAGAAAAAGAAAGAAAAATTACGACTTATCGTCGTCGTTTTTTAGCTTTTTTCTTAGGCTTTGCTTTTCGCTTAGCCTTTTTCTTGGTAGCTTTTTTCTTTGTGGTTTTACGCTTGGTTGTTTTCTTTTTAGCCTTACGTTTTGTGGTCTTTTTCTTTTTGGTTGCTTTCTTTTTAGCACCTTTTTTCTTTTTTCGACCGCCACGGTTCATTTTAACTGAAGCTACATTACCTTTCTTGTCAATAAAGTATAGGTAGCCAGATTTCCGCTTTACGCCCACTTTTGCTACAACGGTTTGTGATCGTTTACCTTTTTTTCGTCCTCGTGCCATTTTAGCACAAGCGACATTTCCTTTTTTGTCAAGGAAATACAAATATCCGGATTTTCTTTTAATTCCAGTTTTTGCTACTACAGTTGCCATTTTGTGTGTACCCCTCTTTGTTTTATTTGATCAGTCGGAGATTCTCTCAGTAACCCCCTCATATCGTCGTCTATTGTCGTGCTCATTAATAAATGTTTTGTTTGTAAGCTTGGTTTGTCGTGGGAAAAGAAAATCTATGGAGTCTGACTTTTTGGGATAATTCCTTACCACTGGACACTGGACATCTGTGGACCCAAAGCTTATATAGCTCGAAAACCTTACAGAAACTAGTGAAAAAGAGGCCTCGCAAAACCCTTAACAAAAAGCTTTCCCATTTCAGGGTCGGCTAACGCCTAAAACTTTTTTGTGAGTTTTGCTCACTAACCTCTTTTTCTTGGACTAACTCCACTTTTTAACAAGCGAAAAAGTGGAGGTGATTAAAGATGGGGAATGGAATAAGTAACCAGTCAAAAGCAAAGCGAATTTATGGGATCTTACAAAAAAACCCAGGAGCTCCTGTGGGAAACAAAGTATTCCAACCATTTCACATCCCTGACTGGATTTTTCATGGGCCAGATGAAGTAAAATTAGCTTTTCTATCTGTTATTTATGGAAATGAAGGCTCAAAACCAGTAGATAATCGTTGGAGGATTCAGTTTGTTTTATCAAAGAACAAAGAAAATGTAGGGAATCTTCTTATTTTCTTAAATCAAATACGAACGATGTTGAACCATTTTGGCATGTCAACTTCATTTATTCAACTGCGTACACAAAAAAGAAGACAATTTTGCGGTCGATTTTACATCAAAGGAAGGGACAATTTACGCAAGTTTTATAACCTCTTGGAGTTTTCATACGCATTAGAAAAGCAAGAGGTGTTAGAATCATTACTACTAGAAGGGAATTCCTTCAGAAGTGCAACAGTGCTATGATGTTAGTGAACACCCGCTGAGCGAGAGCGATGATGAAGGGAAGTAACTGACTAGCGCTGCACAAATTCTTTCATCTCTTTTTCTAGAACTAGAACTTATCCAAACATTCTCAAATGCTCGGTACTCTCGCCTACTTTTTCCTTTTTTATTTTATCAACTGCCTGGGTAAAATCCTCGTGGGTAACAGACACTCGGTCACTTCGAATAGCAAAATAGCCAGCTTCAGTGCAAGCAGACTTGATTTCCGCTCCAGAAAACCCATCCATAACTCCCACTAGTTCAGGAAGTGATACTTTCTTATGCAAGCGCATGTTCTTGGTGTGAATACCAAAAATTTCTTTAATCCCATCCTTGTTAGGAGCAGGAACGTGAATAAGCCTGTCAAGCCGTCCAGGACGAGTGACTGCAGTGTCAAGAATGTCCTTACGGTTGGTACATCCAATGATTTTAACATTGCCTAATGGTTTAAACCCATCGATTTCTGCAAGTAACTGCATAAAGGTACGCTGTACTTCTCGTTCTCCTGATGTGCCAACATCAACACGTGTTGCAGCAATAGCGTCAATTTCATCAATAAATATGATTGAGGGTGCTTTTTCTCTTGCAAGTGCAAATACTTCTTTTACCAGCTTTGAACCTTCTCCAATAAATTTCTGTACAAGCTCAGAACCTACAATCTCAATAAAGGTGGAGTTTGTTGAAGCAGCAACAGCCTTTGCGAGCAGTGTCTTTCCGGTTCCTGGCTCACCATGTAACAAGATTCCTTTTGGTGGGTGGATCCCAACTTTCTTGAAAAGTTCAGGTTTGTTTAATGGAAGCTCAATTACTTCTCTGATTTCATGTGCTTGGTCTTTTAGGCCGCCAATGTTTTCCCATGCAACCTTTGGCTTTTCTACAATAACAAATTTTTCAACATTAAATCGTTTTTGCTTTGATAATTTTTTCACAACAGTCAAGTTTTTTTGTTCAACAAGTACTGTGTCACCAGGCTTTGCATTTTTGCAGGTGCTTGAAACATCAACAAAGAACTCATTGCCATTATTCAAACGAAGAACTGCATTATCTCCAAGGTTTTCCTTTATTTCAGCTATGAGAAGCGGCGCCCTGTTGAACTTGTTCAGCTCATCTTTGAGGCTGCTTACTGTTTCTTTCAGAACACGGTTTTCTTCTTCGATGCTGGTGATATCAACTGTGTAGTGTGACATGACCTTGTGGATGATATCATCATTCTTAGCTGGCATACTTTCTAATGCGCTGAAAAGCTATATAAACCTTGTGTTTTTCAAGAGAAAAGCATAAAAGGGGGAAAAAGAGGGTGTGTCTAACTTAGCACTTCAATATCAACACACACTCTAAACTTACCTGGGCCATAACTACCACAAACCACCCATTTTTTTATCTTGTACTTTTTGCCTGCAGCTTTGCATGCTTTTTCTACCTTTGCCAGGCTTGCCTGTGGCATCTCATTTTCATGCGTGAAATCATAGAGGTGGATTATACCTCCTTTTTTGATTGCTTGTAGTGCAAGGTACAAGAAACTATCTGCGCTCTTTGGCAATGGCATGACTATCCTATCAAATTGTTTGCTGAGCTTGCCAACCTTGTTTCTACTTCTTATCATTTCAACTGGTTTTTCATAATTTGCACAGTTAATTTCAGCAATACCACACGTGTAATAGGGCATGAGTCTTGCAAAGTCAACTCCTCCTTTTCCTACTTCCATGGCATGCACTTTAGTATCTGAATCTGCAAGGTGAAAGTACATGTTTACTGGCAGTTTTGTAACTCCTTTCACCATTGCTTCCATTTTTTTATTATCTGGATAGTCTTCATAAAAGTGGCAGGTGTCAAAGCACGCATTTTTGATTCCCACGTTGATCATTTTTTTGTAATCAGCAACTGCGTTTAGTGGAGCTCGTGGTAGGTTTTCAAAATAAAACCATTTGAAGTATGGCTTAAGCTTTGCAAGGTTGCGTAGCATTGCTTTTTGGTCATGCTCTTTTTCATGGACTGCATGCACAATAACTTTCATGTTATATTTTTTTGCCAGCTTTCCAATCTTTCCAAACATGTAGAGGTTTCGCCCAAGGCGTTCTCCTGTGTGAACAAGACTGGTGGTTTCCCCCTTCTCATGCCATGGTGCGTGCACAACAGGTTCAATTCCTGCCTTGATGAGTTTCTGGATGGCCTTTTCTAACTTTTCATGCTTTATACATTCATCAAACGAGACAAAGAGCTCCACCAAACTTGGTTTTTCCTTGAGTATCTTGCCCATTTCTTTTGATTGCAGGCTAGTCTTCAAACCAACAATGTGCTTGCTGATGTGTGGCAGTACTTTCTTTACATCACCTTGCATCAAGAACACGTTCTGTAAACGATTCTTCATCACATTCTCACGGCCGTATAGGTGTCCTTTCTTGTTGAGCTCAACCCCATACACCATTTTTACCTTGCTATTTTTACCAATAACACAGCAATATGGAGCACAGCCAGAGAACATCACCATGACCTGTTCACCTTCTTTGATTTGGTTGCATATGCGTAAACGTTCTGTTGCCAATCGTACTGAGAAGTATACTTGCTCAATGTTAAGTTTAATATCCACACCGCTTTCTCGGTGCACTGTTTCTTTGGTGTTTTCACCAGCAAGCACTTTGTACTTTTGCAAGCGCAATTCTCCACCACGAATCCCAACTTTTTTGACAACAGTAGTTATGTTATTATTTCCTTTCAAAAGTGTGTTTGCAATCAGCTTTTCTTTTTTCTTGAGTTCATCAGGAATATCAAGAATTGCAATGCTTCCCACACTATCATACGCTGCTTTCAGCTGGGACAGCTCATCTTGTGTAAGTTTTCCTTTAAGTGCATCGCGAAGTTTCATATGCTGATTTTGAGAATGAGTCTTATTAAGTTTTGCGGTTTTACAATTTGTCTACAAGTTCTGCACGCATTTCTTGTAAGCGTGCATAGTGGTCATCATTTCGTACGTGTATTCCTGCATCTACTTTAATGCGAGAATTCCCAAAATATGAACTAGTATAAATCTGAAGTGTATCTCCTACTTCTGAAGCAGTTAATGGATCAGTAATAGGATCATTGGTTCCTGCATACTCCAATACTAAGGTGCTGTTGGTTTGATCTCCTAAAGTGATTTCCAAACCATTTTTGCCTTCTACTTTATCCCTTACTGTTACCCTTTCAAATGCAACAGGCGAAATCTTTCCTTTCAATTGAGGTTCATACTCTAAAAATTCATTTATTGATTCAAAATGGTATGCGTAAAGAAGGAGAGAAAGGCTATTTGCTGCCCATATGTGGTTACGCCTTTCCTGTTGCAGTTCTTTATACTCAGGTTCACCTTTTAGATGTTCAATGGCACGATAAGCAATTTCATACGGTATGTTGATAGGTCCTCGTCTCATGGTGGCAAAAGAGTTCAAGGAGTATTTAAGTCTTCCCCATTACTTTTTTATATAAGCTCGATATTCTTACAGTATCAGTCTTCACAGGGGGTGTGCTGAGACATGACAGGGAGTGACATGACCGATCTTTTTATTCCAGAACTAGACTTTGTTGGTGGTTGCGGAACAACCCATGCAATTCTTGGCATTGGAGAAGTGCACTTTCCAGCAGGTGGAAAGATAGAGTTAAACACTACTAATTTTCCTAAGCGAGAAGTTGACATGTACTTTGACGCAGTTGTTGGATTTGAATCTGTTCCAGGAGTTGATGTACGTCCATTTGACATTGACACGCATGGATTTCTAGGCCTTTAAGAGAAAAAGAAGCTATATTACTATCTTAACAAGACCATGGTTTGCACGTACTTCTACAGTCATACCATCTTCTAGAATGCGCGTAGCGTTCTTTGTTCCAATCACACAAGGTATTCCAAGTTCTCTACTTACAATCGCAGCGTGACTGGTTACACCACCTTCATCAGTAATTATTGCAGCTGCTTTTTTCATGGCAACAACAAAATCAGGAGAAGTCATAGTAGAAACTAAAATCTCTCCTTCTTGCATCTTATCAATATCTTTAGGTGATACAATTACCCTGACTTTCCCTTGTGCTCTACCACCACACGCTGCCATACCCTCAATTTCAGTAACATTTCGTGCTTCTTGTTGATCACCAAGAATCTCTCTTTCTTTTTGCACTGCTTCACCTCTAATAAATGTTTCAGCACTGTAATCTTCATCATTAAATATGATCACAAGATGTTCTTTTTGTGCAGCAAGCGTTTCAAGTGATACTTTATTATCTTGTATAATGCCACGAACTTGATCAGGTGTTGCAAATGCAATGAGCTCGTAAGGAATCTTTTTTCGCTGCGCAACTTCTTTGGAAAACCTATCAATATGGTAACAGCCTTTGAGTGCCATCATCTTACGATCATCTTGAATAGTGCAGAATTCATCAATAAGTGTTATTACATGTTGCAGGTCTTGCAGTCCTAATTCTTCTACTGCTGCTTTTTTATCTTCTGTTACCTTAGCAAGGCGTTGTTCTTCATCTTCTCTTAGCTTTTCAACATCCACATTGTCTTTAAGAAATGCAGCAACCTTTTCTTTAAAGTGCTCTGCGTCTAACACAGTGGTGTCATGGAAGTTATTTTGCATCCAATGATACTCTTCTGCATGTTTTTCAAGCATTGCTTGTACATTAGCGTGATCAATACCTTTTTCTTGTGCTTGTTTTACAATCTCATAAATCTTAGTTTCTTCTTCATACGTGTATGATGGTTTTGTTGGGCTTACCAACAAGCTAAAGTACTTCTTGAATTGCTCCGGGGTAAGCCTTTTCTTGAGCATATCTTCTCCGCCATACGAAACAAGTTCTGCAACCTGTGTAGCTCCCCACCAATCACTGTAGAGCCGGTCAAGTTTGTTGTATAGCTCCAAAAGTTCAGGATCACTAAGTTCACTAAGCCCTGTTTCATCAAGTGTAGCAAATAACTGGTTAAGCTCATCAGTAAGCTTGGTCCAATGAGCTTTTTTTTCTTTATAGTAATCAGGGTCTTTCATCAGTGCAATAACTTCTTTGCCATTTGCAACAAGCTCATCCATATCACACATCCAACGAACCATGCCTTTTTTGAAAAAACCATAGAACGTCTTACTATACGCATACCCATACACTTTTTTTACTGCGTGAGCACACGTAGATGCAGCTGTGTAAATAATATGGGTACTTGCGGGCCGTTCCCAGACCCACCAATTAGTTATTTTTGTCATAGAAAAGGGTATTTTATAATTGTATTTAAATCTTCCCATGTATTACTAAAAGAACTCACCAAGACCTTTTTGCTTCTTGTTTTTCTCAATTTCACCAAGTTTCCCTAGCTGGTCTTCTACTCGCGTCTTAGAAAAGTCATGTTCTTCACAGAGTAGCTCAGTAAGCTTGTCCATGTCAATTGATTTCCACTCCAGTTTGTAGTCTGTGGTTGTTGGAATATTTTTGAGTGTGTCAAACACTTTTTCCCATGGTGTTTCAAAATGCTCCTTCCATTTAACTGCTTTGAAAACATCTTCAAATTCCTTGTGTTCTTTTACTAGTTTCAAGCCTTTTTTTGGTCCAATGCCTCGAACACCCCCTGGGTTAAAGTCAGTACCAATCAGTATGGCAAGTACAATGAGCTGATCTTGTGTAATGTTCCATTCTTGTAAGTTATCTTTGAGCACTAATAATTCAGGTACTACTGTTTGCCATGAGAGCTTGTTGGGCAGTTTTCGTTTCTCACTTACTGTCAAATTGCGAACCAGCCGTGGCACGCCAAATACAAGACAGTCATAATCTTGGCTTACTTCTGCCCACGCATCTCCATTCCTCACCATAAGTGCAGCCTGTGCTTCACCTTCACTTGGTGCTTGGATTACTGGGAGTCCCAGAGAAGTTACTAGTTTTTTTGCTTCTTCAACCATGTCTGCTGTGAGGCGTGATGTTCGTGAAGCGTATTTTTTCATGGCATCAACATCTTCTTCCTTAACTGCTTGTTCATATTCTTTCTGCGCCTTTATCTTTGCCTGTTTTCTTTTTTCTCGTTCTTGCGCCTTAAGCTCAGGAGCTTCTCCATCAAATACAAATGCTGGCTTTAATCCCTTGCTCATCATGCTCACTGTCCGATAGAACAACCCATTCAAGTGGGATGTCACATTGCCTGCAGAGTCTTTGAGAGGACTGCCATCTCGCATACGAATAGTACTTAAGAACTGGTACAAGACATTATAAGAATCCACTACAAGTGTTTTGTTCTTGAGCTCGTCAAATTTGATTTCTTTTTTGACTACAATCTCTTTGAGTTTTGTTCCCATACTAACCCTTTTTATGCTTCTATAGTTTGTACTGTAATACTCTTGAGGTCAGTGGTTAATATAGTTGCCGCTTTTTTGGTAAGCTCGCCAGTGGTTAGAAATAGGACTGGCATTTTCTTACGTTGGCCTTCAAGAAACGCACTACTAAGATCACCATCATTACATTTTTTCTTATTACGTGCCTTACAAAAGAAGGATAGCTCACCCACACTGCTAGGCACGAGGAGTTCAAATTCAATCTCGCTATTTTTTCTAATAACTTTCTGTTTGAGTATTTCTATTTTGTTCTTGTCAAAGTGTGCTTTGATCTTGTCATAAAAAGCATCGCCAAGAATTGGCTCGATTTCTTCCTCAACCTCTTCTGGTTCTTCTTGTAAAGTTTGTTGTTGTTCTTTTTTTGGTTTTGGTACTTTCTTCTCTTTCTTTGGTTGTTCTCTTGGTTCAATCGGGGGTTTAGGTTTTTCTTCAGTGAGTGTTATTTTTTCAACAGGCACATCAGGTTCCTCCTGGGGTTCTTTTTTGTGTACAACTGGAGGTTCTGGTTGTACATGACTTTTGGCTTGAGGAAGGGGAGTTGGTGAAGGTACCTGTGGCTGTGTTTTTTGTTCTTCTATCTTTTGTTGTAACCGCTCTATTGTTTCTTGCAATCGTTTTTGTTCACTTTTTAGTTCATCTTCTTCTAAAGGATGGCTTTGCTCAGGCGGTGCTGCTTTTGGTTCAGGTTGTGTAGCAGGTCTTGATGGGGGGAGCACCACTATTTTTTGTTTGATAAGTGGTTCTACCTCGCTTGCTGGCAGTAAGTACCATTTCCATACAAGCTGGGTTGTGTTATTGATGGTTACTTCAAGGGGTACTGCAAAATCCTTGATTTCTCGCAGTGCAGCGCGGATTACGGGTTCTTGCTGGTCATCAGCAAGTATTTGTTCTGTTCTTAATTTTTCATATGCTCGTTGTTCTTTTTCATGCAGGTGTTTTGAGTAGAACTGCAGCTTGTTTTCTTGACCAGGAGCATAATACAATGGGGATCCGCCAATCTTGAGCTTGGTAAGTTTAAGCTTTTTTGAATCTACCATCTCAGAAAGCATGGCAGCAGTAAAAAGTGAGTCTCGTTTAAGGTCCTTGCTAATATGAGAAGGAAGTACTGGGCCTTTCATAATTACTAAACGAAGAATTTCTTCACGCTGATCCATAAAAAGAGTGGTTGCCCTATAATTTAAAAAGTTGTTGGGCTTGCACTATATGCGTATTCTCCCTGCCTAGGGTCGTGTCCAGCGAATCTCATAGTAGGTGACAGATTCCTCTCCATCTACAATGCCCATGAGCAGTCGTTTCTTGGTGCTATGTGCAACTCTGTTTTTGGCGCTGAAATCATGCCAGGTTAGTACTGATCCTTCATGGACAGGGTACACAATCCACTTTGCGTGGTCTTCTCCTGGTTTTACACCACGATCATACACGCGAAAGTCTGCTCCAAACTTTAAAGCAGTCTTCACAATGTATCCTCTGTTTCTGAGGTCTTTGAACACACAGTATTTAATCCAAAACTTCTTCTCAATCTTTTGAGCTTTTTTCATGTATTGTTCTTCAGTCAATGGCTTGCCTCGTTGATTGTGAACCTCAAGCTTGCCTTTTTCCAGAAGATAGTATGCTTCAATCAGTGAGAGTTGCACTTTTTGCGCGCTGATTTTTCCAAACCTGCTTTGGTCGTATAGCAATCGTGCTGCATCAGAATTCTCAGTAACTACTCGCTCATCCATAAAGATGGCAGTGACCAGTTGTGCTTTTTCTTTGACATCACTCTGCACGTCTTCTTTTACAGTGCTTGTCTTTATTTTCTTGCGAGTTTTTACTGTTTTCTTAACTGTTTTTTTCTTGGCTGGACTAGCCTTTTTCTTTAATGTCATTGTTTTCCTCCACAGCATGCGTTTTCTGCCTCTGCTAGGTTTCCAGCCGAGCTTACAGTTGATGTTGTGTTGATATGGTCACATATCAAAGTGCTAGTATTAATATCTTTGGATTGAGAAAAGAAAATATGAGTCCGGCGAGATTCGAACTCGCGATCCCAAGCTTAGAAGGCTTACACAGTTTTTTTGTGCCCTATCCAGGCTAGGCTACGGACCCATGATGGATAAAAAGACCAAGGATCAATTTCACCTCTTAAAATAGCTTTTCTTTGTATTAATGTTGTATATACTGGGACAAAATCATGCTTTTTAAATATTTCGTATCTTGTTGTTTGTACAGGGTTAGAAAATCCAACTATTTCCATCCATTTTTTCACCCTTGGCTTTCCTCGTATTTCTATTCTTCTTGAATCACTCTCATTAGATTTTCTTG
The DNA here is from genome assembly GCA_964343705.1 of uncultured Methanosarcinales archaeon. Taxonomy (GTDB): domain Archaea; phylum Nanobdellota; class Nanobdellia; order Woesearchaeales; family UBA12501; genus JAUSFM01. The sequence goes on along the minus strand of CAYFJX010000002.1, from coordinate 84,523 downwards.
CCCTTATTTTACTTATAGTATGATTAATGTCTAATTGGGAGAGCAAGAAAGAAAGATCATCAATCAGAGGAACTGAAACACTTGTTAAATGAATTCTTGGATAGGTATTTATAATTTTTAGGATCTTTTGGCATTTGCCATATTTTTTGCCAAAGTTCAAGTTGCCATCTCCATCAGAAAACCCTCTTAGAAATGAACTTAAAATTTCCAGATCGCTTGATCTTAATATGCGTTTTGGTACTCTTACAGTATATGTTTTCTTTCCATAAGGAAAGCCTAAATCTTCATTGAAAAATTTGATTACTCTTTTTTTACAAACATAAAAACCATAAACAGAATTCGAAGCTTTTTCATGAGGTCTTACTTCAATGTCGAATGCTTTTTTGAATAAAGGCCTTATAACATTGTCATAGTACTCTCTATCTTCTCTTATATTTCCCCAAAAAGAAATGTGGCCTTTTTGCATTGATCCATCTGCGGCAAACAAACCAGCTAGTTCTGCGATCTCTTTAGTTGTAGTTTTCATACCAAACACCTCCTATGTTTTCCGCCAGGTAAAAACATAGGGGTGTGTTATTAAACCTGTCGCCCATAGATGTCCAGTGTCCTGTGGTAATTTCCGGAAATGCTGGAAACTTTCCGGAAAAAAGCAGATAAAGCCCTGTTTACACCTTCTCTCGCGCAACATTTATATATCCTGCTTTAACGCTGTGTTTCCTATGGCGGCGTGGCCAAGTCCGGTAAGGCAAGAGGCTGCAACCCTCTGATTCGTGAGTTCAAATCTCACCGCCGCCTTTTATCTTTCCGAGGGGTTACGTTTACGAAACCCCTCCTGCATTCGGGTTGATAAGGGTGGAACCCTTATGTGGTAATCTCACCGCCTCCTTTGTTTTATTCCTGAAAATTATGAGCAGGGACTGTAAAGCTAGTTTCAGCAAAGTCATCAAAATCAAAGAATATTTTAACTGCACAGATTCTACGGCAAAGCCGTTTAATCCGAGCCGGGACCCGGCTCGGTTAGAACTGTGCAATGTCAGATTGGGTTATGAAAAAGCTCAGGCTTAAACCAATTTAACTCTAACTTTAACAGCTTTTATATATGAGTTCACAAATTTCCCCACCATGGCACAGATCAAAGGAGCAGTATTTGACTTGGACGGAACACTAGTAGACACTGAACTACTTCAGTTTCAAGCATGGAAAGATGTCTTGGCAGAGCAAGACATTATTCTTGAAAAACCTAAATGGCTTTACTGCGTTGGTAAGTCTCCTGAGGCGATCCTCACATTATTCTTTGATTGGTATGATTTACAAGGTGAATTTAATGATCTTCTTGTGCAACGAAGTGAACGTGTAACAGAGTTGTTTGATCAAAGAGGGTTTGACTTAACCAAAGGAGGTCTTGATGCAGTTAAGTTCTTTTTAGATAAGGGTCTTAAAGTGTCTATTGCATCTAATGGTCATAAATCTGCTGTGCATGAAAAAATTGACAAATCAAAACTTGCAGAAGTAAAAAGTCAGTTTTCTGCCATTATTTCGCTTGCAGATGTCAAACATGGCAAGCCAGCTCCAGACATGTACGCAACTGCAGCACAAAGAATGGATCTTGAACCTGAAGAGTGTGTTGGTTTTGAAGATAATGCAATTGGTCTTGCTTCAATCAAAGCAGCAGGGCTCACTGCAGTAGTGGTGCCTCACGAATTCTCACAACACCAAGACTTTTCTCAGGCAGACAAACTCTGTGCAGATCTGAAAGAAGCCATTGAATGGGTCAAGAAAGAGTATGGTTTGTGAGTGTATAAATTCCTGTTAGGGCATCACTTTCTAGTTAGAACGAAAGCTTAAATACCTCGAAAACCTTACGGAAACTAGTAAAAAAGAGGCCCGCAAAACCCTTAACAAAAAGCTTTCCCCTTTCAGGGTCGGCTAATGCCTAAAACTTTTTTGTGGGTTTCGCTCACTGACCTCTTTTTCTTACAATAACTCCACTTTTTAACAAGCGAAAAAGTGGAGGTGATAGAATGGACAAGATTCCAATACCTAACTATTTGGATTTGATGATTGATGAGAAGATAGACAGCATTACTAAATCCCCTGTTTGTCTAGATGGCATCTCACATGTTTTGCAAGAGATCTATGAAGAAATAAAAAAATGCTATGTTGGCAATGCTTTTAAGAAGATATTGGAAGAAAGAGCTTTGCTTGGCCTTTATTCATGGAAAAATGGGGTGTACCCTATACAAATTTTCAAACTAAAGAAGTTCCTTAATTTATGGATGGAAATTTGTAATAAAACCGCAGAGGAGTACAACACCTTATATGAGAGGTGTTATCAGGAAGCAACGTATTTTAGAGCTCAAAATAGTCCTTTTCATATAAAAATAGTAAAAGGTTTAGATAAGAATCTTGCTTATTTCTTGGGTGTTCTTTACGCAGATGGTTCACTACGTAATATTTGGTTGGTGTATAAAGGAAAGAGAAATAGATTTCAATATGAAATTACCATTACTGATGAGTCTGCTCAAAACCTGATGACTATTGTAAAACTTTTTGAAAACATTTTCAATCTTAAAACAAATGTCAAAAAAGTATATGGGGGAAAATGGTTTAGAATACTGTTTTCTAGTATGGTACTGCATAGACTATTCAATAAAGTTTTTGATATGCCAATGGGCTACAAGAAAGGAAAACTCAGAATTCCTGACATAATAAAAAATGCCCCTTTTGAGATAAAAAGTCAGTTTGTAAAAGGCTTTTTTGATGGGGATGGTTGGTGTTCTGATAGTCATCTAGATAAGAAGGTTTATCCGGTTGTTTCAGTTTCACAATCGGACAAATTAATTCTTCAAGATATAAATGAAATCTTGATCGAGAAAGGTTTTAATTTCCGCTTTATTGTGCGTAAGAGAGATCATTTGACCTGGTATGAGCTAAACACAAAGAGCATGAAGCAAATCAGAACATTTTATGATGAGGTTGGATTTGGTTACAAAAATAAAATGAAAAGATTAGAGAATCTCATTGATTATTATGGCTTTCCAATTAAGGTAGCCAACTCTTCTGATCTTTCAGTTTCTTCGGCAGATAGTTTGTCATAACGTAGTTAAGACCAAATTTGGCGAGCGACTGCTGCTCTGATCTTTTCTTCATAACTACTAACTGCTTAAGTGCTTTTTGCCATGGTTTGTGATGCTGTACAAACGGATCATTCTTCATACCATCCTTTACCCGTTTAATATCAATGTCCTTCAATGGGTGCGTCGGCAATTTATAATCAATAATATCTTGCGGCGTAACTCCCAAAAACTTTGCTTGTGGCACACAAAAGTACTGGTTGATGTGTGCAGCGTTTCCACTTCCAACTTTGAGTGTTCGATAAATATTCAAGTATCCATAGGGGTCGCCGTCAGTAAAAACATATACAGGGATCTTCTTACTATCACTTAAACGTCGAATAAATCGCCTACATGCTCGTGTCGGAACTCCACCCATTGCCACAAGAATACACTTTGATTTTTTCCAATAATTGTGCTTAACTAGTCGTTGGAACATACCACTTGTTTCAATTGCCAGGACAAACTTTGCATCAGTTTCAAACTTTAAGTGTTCTACACTTGTTGGTACACTATACGCACCACTACCAAATTTGGTACAGTCAATTCTAATATCCTTGCCAGTGTCAGGATCTTTATCTATAACAACTAGTTTTCCTGCAACTGCGCCTCCTTTTTCTTCAGGAACAAAACCAATCTGCTCCCTGTTGACACCCATCATCCCTTCAAAGTCGTCCATGACAGTGTCTGATTCAGGTTGTTCTTTAAAGAGTGCATCCCCCCAATTCTTACTGATATAGTACATCTCTCTTTTAGTTGCAATGTCTTCGCTTTCAATAAGTTTTTTTGACTCATTCATCATAAGCAATGTTTGAGCAAATGTTTTCACAGTGTTGGCAGTCAACGTTCGTTCCTTTGTTTTACCAATCAGCTGGAAAAATCCTGATTTTGGCTCGTAGCTTACATTTTGCAGAGAACGAAGCGGCATAACAAGACTCGGGCTACCTTTAGCTAGTATTTTTTTATAGATTCGCGTTCCAATATCCTTGATGCCTTGAACAACATCAACCTTTTTTTCTTTTTTTGCGCTCATTTTTTGCCCTTTTTCTCCTTCTTATCTTCTTTTGTTTCCTCTTGATCATCATCACTTGCTTCTTCATCTTCTGGCTCTTCTTCTCTACCAATCTTTGCAAACTCTGCATCATACTCCATGTTTGCTTCTGCTATGTCTTTTAGTTTTCCTCGCTTCATCTCAAGCAAGTCTTTAAGTTTATCTGTTACTTTCTGCTCGTCTGTGTCTTTTAGTGTGAGTAAATTTTTTAATGCCGCACTAATGTGAGGGATATACTTTTCTATATAACTTCTTTTCTTTATTTCATCCTGCATTCGCTTTTTCTTTCCAGTATATCGTGCTAGTTCTCTTCCACATTCTTGTAATGCAAGCTTTATTTCTTTGATAATCTCAGGATAATGAGCAATTGCCTCTTTTGCTTCACTAGTGAAGGGAACCCATACACTTGCCATGTGTACTACAATTGTTGCTGGACCAACAGGCAATGATTTTCTGCTTTGTTGCAACCCATAACTTCTCCAACCAGTTTGCGTGATAGAGTCAGTTGATGCACACCCAGATTGTTGATAGAGCAAGGGTACACGATTAGCATACCGTAGGACGTTCACACTAGTATCTCCACCTTGGTCACCCCCATATGCAATTGCGGCTTCGATCTGAAAAGGATTTCCCCTGTATACCGAAGGAGGTCGTGTTGTTGAACAATAAAACTCTGCCTGTATTTCTTTTTTCAATCCTTTTTTAAGATCTTCAGCACCAATAGGACTAATACAATCAGTTGGTGGAGAAATAATCTTTGTGTTCTTAATTCCGTCAATTAATCGTTCAGCCTGTTCGCGAGTAACTTGTCCGGGCTTTGAATTTGGTAATATCTTAGCGTGACTACAAATTTCCTTTGCAGTTCCTGCTCCCACACGAGAAAATTCACTAGTAAAAAAACTTTGTAATGTTCGCGCTTCTGAGCTTTTCATCATTTTTATGAGAATACCAAGCTCAACACCATATGGGTGAGGTTTTATCTCCTTTGCCTGCTTTGGCATTTCCTCGGTTGCTCGTGGAAATATTAATTGCTCAGCTTTTGGTGTTGTGTAAATAATGGTGCAGTGAGGGTTTGTAATTGCTGTTTGTTTAAGGTAATTATCAACACTTTGTTGTCCTTTTTGGTAATGCCCTTCAAGGTCAAGTTCAATACGTGTTCCATGTTCTTTTTTCCATTCTCGAACTTCTTCCTTTTTAATTTCAGGCTTGTTAGTTGATGTATCAATAGAAAGTTCGTAATAGTGTGCCTCATGCTTTGCTGAAATTCGAGAGGTAATTCGGATAGGCCTACCTGTGGTAAGCTGCCCATATAATGCAGCAGCACTAATACCAATTCCTTGTTGTCCTCGTGCTTGTTTACGGGTGTGGAACTTACTCCCATACAAGAGTTTTGCAAAGATTTTAGGAATTTGCTTCTTTACAATTCCTGGCCCATTATCTTCAATAACAATTCTAAACCTGTCATTACCCATATCTATAACTTCAACAACAAGTTCAGGAAGGATGTTTGCTTCTTCACACGCGTCAAGACTGTTATCTACTGCTTCTTTTATTGTTGTAAGAAGAGCTTTTCGTTTATTATCAAACCCAAGTAAATGTCTGTTCTTTTCAAAAAACTCAGCAACAGAAATATCCCGTTGTTTTCGTGCCATTTGGTGGGCTTTTACTTCACCAAGTGTGTTTTGTTTTTCCTTACTCTGCTTTTCCTTTGCCATGAATGTTTTCTTCCTCAGGGTATTCCTATAAAAAATTTTTCATTTGGTTTCTTTTGCTTTCCCGTTTTTTCTTTTCTAACCATGCGTAAACAGCTGCATGCGGGCTTCCTGACAGTAAACTTTCTACTGCTTGGCGTGCACATGCAACATCTTCTTGTAATCCAATAATAGTTATTGTTTTTCCATACACTATGATGCTTGTATCAGTAAGATCTTCAATGGTTGTTCGGGATTTTCCTTCTTTTCCAATTACTCTGCCCTTTAATCGTTTCATTTTCTTTGGTGACTTTCCTGTAAATTCTGGTACAGTCATAATTTGGGCAGCATAATCAGGTTTGAGTAGTTTCATGGCAACATCGGGATTGCAACCTCTTCCGATTGCTTTAACAACATCAGTAGCAGTCATGATTCCTAGACTGTCTACTCCTTTGATGTGCACATCACCTTCAGCAGAGTCAATATCTAATTCACAATGGGTTGCTTCCTCAATCTCTCGTTTTATTTCACCGGACTTTCCAATAAGTACTCCTACTCGTTCTTTGGGAATTTTTAGCTCAAACGAGTACTCTAGGTCTTGTTCTGGCTCTTGAGATTTTGGTTCATTGGTTTTTGTCATTGTATTTTCTTGTTTACCTTCTAATCCTTTGTTTTTCTAGCTTCTTTTTAAATGTTCCTAGGGGGGTATGCAAAGTTTTATAAATTATTCCCAGCATGGGGCATGTATGGGCAGGGGTAGTTTGCAGAATACATGGACACGTGTACATAGCTCAAATAAATGGGTACGGGCGCTTCTCATGCTATTTTTTGTAGGTTTGGGGATTTTTCTTTTGGCTAACTCAGTCACTGCAGCCACTGATGTAACCATTCAAGTCAAGGACATTACTGATAACACTCCTATTTCCTCATTGCCTATTCTAGTCAAGCTTACTGATATTCGTACAGGAATGGAAGACACCTCCACTGAGTATATTGATGCCAAAGGTGCTTTTGTGTACCGGTTAGAGCCTGGAAATTGGCGTGTCGAATTAAAGATTTTTGATCCTAAAAGTGACTGGATTGACTACGCTGGTCAGCGTGTTGTGTATATTCAAAAACAAGAGCCTTCTTTAGAACGAACATTTTATCTCATTCCCATAGGTGCTTTGGAAGGGGTAGTCATGCTTGAAGATAAGGGCTTGGCTGGTGAAGCAGAGCTTGACTTTCAGTGCTCATACAGTGGACAGTTTAGTTTCCCTTCAAAGACAGATGGGTTTGGTTCATTCAAACTACCTGTAGTTCCAGCAGGCAAATGTCATATTACTGCATCATCAAAAGACCATATTGGCTGGGTTGACGTCAATATTACTCAAGGTGAGTTGAAGACAGTTAAGGTTATGTTGAGTGAATCAAAAATCTCAGCAGGATTTTCCCAGTTCACACCAGTGTTCTGGGTGGCGGTCATTGTGGCGGCGTTAGTTGTTGCTTATTACATTTTTAGACGTAAGATCAAGTCAGAGCTCAAGAAAGAACTCAAAGAAGAAGCTCAAGCATCAAAGAAAGTAAAGCGTTTATTTCGTCGTAAGACTAAGAAAGAAGCTCCTGCAAGCAAGGAAGTAAAGGAGCCTGTTGCAGAGGAGGAGCAAGCACCCCCTCCTAAAAAAGAACCAGAGCCCGCGGCTCCAACAGAACCCGGCCTCAATCCCAGGGCAAGAGATATTATGGAAACACTTAATGAACGAGAGAAAAAAGCAGTACAATCCTTATTAGATGCCAAGGGTAAATCCACCCAAGCAAAGATCCGAAACCACACTGGTATTCCTAAAACCTCCTTGGTACGGGTCTTCCAATCTTTGGAGACAAAAAAGGTAATTTCTATTGAAAAGATCGGTAAAATGAAGAAAATCACCATCACAGACTGGTTTATGGGTAAAGAGTGAAAAGGACCTCTATTTGGCCTTTTTTTCTTATATGGTCTCTTAAAATGTTTTTGAGCTGGTTTTTGGACCACAAAAGATTTATAAATGAATCCTCTGATAGAAGTACTATGGCTATCTTGATGTGAGAACCAAAGTTCCGCATCAATTATTTACCCTTTATTTTTTCTTTTATTTTTTTTATTTCTTCCACAACACCTAGCTTGGCACAGTACCTTTGGATGTTTCTTGTATCTCTTTCAAACAGCTCTTCTGCATTGATGTTGGTGAGTAATGTTGCTTGGGAGAAGTCGATAAAAACTGGTTTTTCATTGTAGTTTAAGATGTTAAAACTTGACAGGTCTCCATGGACCATTCCTCCTTTGTGGAGCTTGGCCATGTTTTTGAAGATGAACTCGGTAAACTCTTCGGGGTTTTCGGGGTGTTGATCCTTGAGCATGGGGGCTGCTTTTTCATCACCGATGTGTTCCATGACAATAATGTGGTCCTTGATTGCAATTGGTTTTGGCACGCTGCATCCTACTTCTCTGGCTTTTAGCAGGTTTCTGAATTCTCTTCGTGCCCATGCAAAAATGATCAAACGGCGCTTTTTTTTCAAATCTAAGAATCGTGGGTCAGTTCGGATGTACTTGTACATCTGGCTGAAATCACAGTTTTCAACACGGTACACCTTTACTACGAGTGTTTTTGAGCCTTTCTTGGCTGTGAACACGTTTGCCTCTTTTCCAATGCTTAAAGGCTCTGCCAGGTGGTCAAAATGACCCTCACTAGAGAGCTTAAACAGGACTCGTTCGGTGTGCTTGTCAAATACACCTTTGTAGGTCTTTGGACGTTCTTTTTGTTGACGTTTCTTGATTGCCATGGCTTGTTTTGGGGGGAAGGGGCTTTTTATACCTTTGGTTGTGCTTTCACCCCTGTTCAGTCCTAAAAAACGAAAGGTTTATATATAACTTATTCCTACTTTTCAGTAACAAATAGCTTTAGACTTCGGTCTTTGGCTATTGTTGTCTAAACACCTCTATTTCCTGGGAAGGCTGCTTGCAGCCCTCTCAGGTTTCATATTCCCAAATTACCCCCTGTGAAGAGGTTATAATCGCCTCTTTAAGCCAGACAAAAAGCCCCTCTTCGGAGGGGCCTTTGTATGGTTTCACGACTATTCTTTTACACTTTTTTTCAAAATAAATCTTTTCACCTCAATAGATAGATTTATATACTATCTTTCCTTACCAAATCTTGACCCGCCACGAGAGTACTCATGAGAGCTCATGGCAAACGCCTACGCAATGAATGTGGGAGTTAGTGTTGCGGGCAACAATTTCATAATTACAACAAACAAATCACACATCCAGTGTTTAGAAAATACTCATCACGAGAACTAAAAGAACGCCAAAAACATTTTTTCACGTTTATTATCACATTCACAACAGCGGGGTACCAACATACCAACATATTTTGTTCAATTAGTTCTCAGTAAGACCCCTATCACACACAGTGCGCACAGCGCACGGGTAGTATGTAGCATACCTTCTAAACACTGAGTAGATACCGGAGGTTAGTACAATGGGAAAAATAAGCCCAGTAGCAGCAAAATACATAGTAAACGCTTCAATTGAAATTGATGGTGTAGTTGATCGGCCAGACGTAATTGGTGCGATCTTCGGACAAACAGAAGGATTGCTTGGCGCAGACCTTGAACTTCGAGAACTACAACGATCAGGTCGGATTGGACGGATAGAAGTTAATGTTGACACACGAACAGGAAAAACTAAAGGAGAAATTATCATTCCTTCTTCATTAGACAAAGCAGAAACAGCGATTATTGCAGCAGCATTTGAGATCATTCACCGAATTGGTCCATGCAATGCAAAAATCAAAGTGGAAAAAATAGAAGATGTACGTGTTTCAAAAAGAAACTTTGTTGTAGACAGAGCAAAAGAACTACTCAAATTTCTTATGGACAACACCATGCCAGACTCGCAAGAGCTAGCAGAAGAAGTAGCACACTCAGTTCGTGTTATGGAAATCCAAGAATACGGACGAGACAGACTACCTGCAGGACCCGCAATTGATGAATCAGAAGATGTCATTATTGTAGAAGGAAGAGCAGACGTCTTAACACTTCTCAAGCAAAACATCAAAAATGTTATTGCGATGAATGGAAGTGTAGTGCCTCAAACAATCATTGACCTAAGCAAGAAAAAAGAAGTAACTGTTTTTGTTGATGGTGACCGTGGTGGCTTACTCAACATCAAGGAATTGTTACAAGTTGCATCAATAGACTTTGTAACTAAAGCACCACCTGGTAAAGAAGTTGAAGAACTAAGCAAGAAAGAAATCCACCAAGCACTACGTGGAAAAATTTCTGCAGAGCAAGCAAAACTTGAACTTGACAAGACTCCAGCACCAGGACGGGACAGGGTACGAAGGACACTGCCTTCAGAACCACAACGTCACAAAGAACGACGTGACGCACGACCTCAACAACGATCTTTCCAAAAGAAAATCAAGATCTCAGACGAGGAAAAAGAAAAGTTCAAAACAATGCTTGAAGACCTTATTGGTACTCGGGGAGCATACATCCTTGACGACAAGCTAAACATCCTAGGTAAAGTACCTATGACTGAACTGGTAACCACTGTCAAAACACTTGGTAGTGGTGTGTACGCACTGGTCTTTGATGGCGATGTTGAGAAGGAGCTTGTGAGCGTTGCTGAACGATCACGTATTCAACACCTCATTGGTATGGCAACACAAATCAATCCTGCAAGTACCAGTGTTAATGTCATGACTGAAGAAGGTCTGGCATAACTTTTTTACTTTTCTTCTCTTTTTTCTTGAGTATCAATCTCAATAAATTCCGACGAATCTCCTGGTTGAAGTGGCAAATATTTTCTTAGTGCCTTTGCTCGCTGTTCAAATTTATAGGTAACCATAAAGTGAGCTGTAAGACTCTCATAAGTAGTTATGATTACTTGATGTGTTTTCCGCTTCTGTTTTTCTGCAATCATTCCAGCAAATGTGTATAGTCCTTTTTCACTTCCTTGATAGCCAGCTCTTAGAGTCGCAAACTTTAGATCTCCTGCTATTAGCATCGCTCCCATGTTAGGCAGCCGAGCAGTCACCCCTGCTACTTCTGTAATTGAGTATCCCATTGCTACAATGTATTTGTCATCTTCTTGCAGGTCAAGCGCTAACATCAACGAATCCTTTTCCAAGTAGGTATCAGCGGCTTCTGGAGTCCTTGCGTATCGTTCCAGAATAACACGATCAACCTCTGAATGAGTAAGCAGCTTTCCTGCTTCAATACATAGGTCACTAAAATTCTCCGGGGCATCTGTCAACCCTTCTGCAAGGAAGCCTACCCATACCTCTTGTTCCAATGTGTCAATATGCTGCCTTGCTTCATCAATCATTCCTTCTGATAATAGTCTGCTTACAGTGGCTATGTTTAAAGCAGCACCACGTCGTAACATCAGATCTGTATCATCAGTACGCGCTCTAAAAGCCTTAAAGCGTTCATACATTGCATCAAGATCACCTTCAAGGCCTGCGTAGAACGTGTCAAGTTCAGCTGGAGCTAGATTATATGCCTTCCTGCTTTGGGAAAATTTGAGTGCGAGCATTGATTCAGAGCCCATAGCTGTGTTCATACTCTAGAGAATTTAGTGAATGTATTTAAGCCTTTGTGCTCGTATCAACAGAAACAACAGTGTGTCCGAGCTCTTCAGCCTCAGTTTTACACACTTCCATAATTTCACACTCTTGATTACCCTCAATTTTTGCCTTGCTGTACTTGCGCTTTTTCAAACGCTTATGCAGTTCGTCAAGGTCACACGTGGTAACCAAGCAGAGATCAACAAGTTTTGGACTGATAAACTGAGAAAGGTGGCTATCCACGACAACACGTAATTTTTCTTTGCGAGTCTGTTTTAGCATCTTCTCAAGAACCTTGGCTAGCTTGTGTTCATCAACAATAACACACTTGTTCTTCCTGTCATAGCCTTCCTTGAGCTTATATTCAGCAATCACTACTTTTACATCAATGTAGCAGAAGCCATGCTCTTGTGCAATATGGTATGCTATCGTGGTTTTTCCTGTGCATGGTGTACCAGTTACACAAATCACTTTTGCTTTTTTGATTTTTTTTACCAGTGCTGGTTTACACAATTGGGATGCCATCTTCGTCAACTGCTCCTTTACCTTTGTTGTCTTCTAAACATTGTTCAAATGCTGGGTTTTTTTCAAATGCGCATTGTCCCTCCACACAACCACAGGGTATGTTTTGGTAACAAGCGTATTCTGCTTTGTACTCACATGTTGTAAACACTGGCTCTGCTGTTTTTTCCTGACATACTGTGCCTGAACAACCACTTCGTACACAGTCTGCGTCTGTGGTGCATGCATTCTCCTGATTTATGGGAGTACATGCTGTGAGAATGATTGTGCATAAAAGTACAAGTACTAATTTTTTCATACTGCTTGCTAGGTCTCTACGTTTTTTAAATATTTGCTTACAAGGCTGTTTTACGGAAAAATTTATAAACGCCCTGAGGCATTTGTGGTATATGGCAGATCCAGTTAAAGAGCCGCAAAAAGGGGATGTACCACCTTCTCAGCCAGCTCAACCTGCAACTGCTCCTGGAAAATCAGGACTAGTACAAACAGAGTCTGGACTAAAAGATTTTGCACGATGGTTTAAACCAACGCTTATGCCTGGTGAAAAAATTGAGTCTACATTTGACCTTGGTTTCTGGCGGTTTGATGTCTATACTATTTTTGCTACTAACCTTCGACTTATTGTAGTTAAGCGTTTTCCTAAGAATCTTATGGAAGTAAACTATGACCAAATAGAACTTATGGAATACTACACTGATGTTGAATGGCTTAAGGGCTTGTATGCTTTTTTTGGTTTCATGCTTTCTATCATGTTCATATTTAACAGGGCAGCTATTATGGAAGGTGTCTACGAAATCATTGGCCCACTTCAAAAACTATTTGGTGCCATTACTCTCTTTGGTATTCCAGGTGGTGAACTCCTTATCTTTATTGGAGCATTGTGTGTCTCATTTTTCTTTTTGGGACTCTTTGTCATGTCCTTATTTGGAAAGCTGCGGCTGATACTGTATGAGCAGGCACCGTTTGATATTATTACTGAGTTGACTCCTCAGATTCAACAACTTATTATGATGGTTGACCAGAAAAAGGCAGCTATTTCACGTAGGGAGAAATCAGGTAAGTAACCATGAAATCGTACAAGCGTGTTCTTTTAGCAAAAGATGGTAGAAAGTGCTTTGTTTCCAGCACCACCCAAGACTATCACTGTAAAGATGGTGCTGTCAAGAAAAAAGATCTTACCAAGAAATCAGGCATGGTTAAGACTGCCAAAGGCAAAGAGTTCGCCATGTTTGAACCAAGCATGGCGGATCTTACTGAGAAGATGCATCGCGGCCCGCAAATTATGTCTCGTAAAGATGTGGGCTATGTTATTGCAAACACTGGGATTACTAAAAACAGTGTTGTTCTTGATGCAGGTGCAGGAAGTGGCGCAATGGCATGTGGCATGGCAGCTGTAGCAAAAAAAGTAGTAACCTGTGATGTTGACCAACGAAGTCTTGATACCACTAAGAAGAACATTGAATATTTTGGTTTGAAAAATGTAACTGTTAAGAAATTAGATGTGTATAGTCTTACAGAAGCAAAAAAGATCACTGGCATGTTTGACGTGTTCACGCTTGACGTGCCGCAACCATGGGATGCTCTGCCAGCTGCTGCTGCAAAAGTAAAACCAGGTGGTTACTTGGTATCTTATTCTCCTAATGTTGGTCAAACCCAGTCAATGGTGAACGCAGCAACAAAGATGGGCTTTGTCCATGAAAAAACTGTTGAGCTGATCGAGCGGACATGGGTTGTTGATGAACGACGATGCAGACCAGGATTTGATGCCTTAGGACATACTGGCTTTTTGAGTTTCTTTAGACGATAGATCTTTTTATAGGTGTGTACTTTTCTTTTTTTCATGGAACTCCCTAATTTTGATTATACTACTGAAGCACGATTCCTTTTGTCCTTGGGTGTTCTCCTTGTATTTGGGGGCCTTTTTGTTGCTCTTTATTCTTTGATTCAAATAAAAGATGTTAATCCTCTCCGTTTTCATTCAAGTTTTACTACTTTTTTCGTGGTTTTTCTTGTTTGCGGATTCATGTTAATTAGTTATGGTTTATTTATGTTGGGCAAAGATACTCGATGGAAAAGAAAATTTGATACTGAGCGAAGCATTTCTGATATTTTGGATCAAGACCTAAAATTAATCGAGTTAAACCTTAAAGAAATGGAGTATAATGATAAATTGAAAAAGTATAACGAAACTCATAAACAGAATCTATCCCCTAAAATCCTCAGAAAATTTCCAGATATAGCAAGGCAAGCCATGGATCCGAAATTTTACGAGAAGACTTATCCAAAATATAAGTCCTAAAAATTCCCCCTAAACTGCACCTGCGCACCACCTTGTCCAATACCAAACTCAACCCAGCTTGAATGCTTTTCAGCGTCAATATCATAGCGTGCGAGCACGCCTGTAACAGCTTCTTGTCCTAACTGTTTTTGTACATCTACGCCAAATCTAAATTGGTTGTTTCCCGCACTTGCAGTAAGACCAAGTGTGTGTTGTGGTGTGTGGTTGTCTTGCCCATGTGCAGGGATAGCTAGTTTGTATCGAGGATCAAGCAAGAACGTGCCATCTGTATCCACAAATACTGTTGCTTGTGCAATACCAACAGCTGTTCCTTTTGTGCCATCAGCTGAAAGTCCATAACCAACTACAGGGATTGCTTTGACTCGTTCCATGCCTTCGACAATCAATCCAAGACCACCAAAGTATCCTTGTATTCCTTTACTGTTTGCGTTTGCAACGCCAACAGCAAGTACATCTTCTCCAAAATATTTTAGTGCAAGGCTATGATTGTCACTGTTTGCTAAGCTGTAATGCACTTGTGCAGTGCTTGGTCCTCGTGCACCTTGATAAAAATCTGCAACAGCAGTCTTTGGTGTGAGTGCAACAGCTGCTGTTAATGCTAATCCTGTTAGTGCTTGTTTGATTCTTGTTGTAAGTTTCATGATTGTTCACCTGCTGTTTGATACGCCTCTAAAAATGCGTGGTGTGCTTGTGCATATCTTTGAAAATTCTGGTTCTTGACAACTGCTTCTTCAAACATATCCAGAAAAACTTGTTTTTCTGTATCCCCTGGAAGTTGACCATTTGTTGCAATAACAACTTTACCAATCATGCCCATTTGTGGGAAACTTCCACAAAGTCCCTCTAAATTTTCCTTTGTAAACCAAAAATCAGTAACGCAATCTCCTGTTGATTTTACACTGGCACCCTGAGGTTCACCCAAATCATATCGTACAAATACACGAAAATTTCCATCATCAAAGCCCTCGTTTTCTTTGTTTTTATCAATTGGTTTTAGCATAATAGTTCCCCTAACACTGTAATGAAAACTGCTTGTGGTTTCTCCAGCAAAACCCTTTCGTATGACATCATGTTGGCCCCATGTATTTATTCCAATGACATATTCTAGATTATGCCATGCGTCTACCTTTTGGTCATCAAAAGGATCTTCAGGGGGAAGGAAATGCCTTTCTCCCATTTTTTCTTGTGTTAATCTTGTTGTAACTGTCATTGTTTATCACCTTTTTCATCTACTATACCACACATCCACTCTTGAATAGTCTGAACCCCCCAGGACTTTGAACTTTGTTTTGTACTGATCGCTTGTATGATATTCTAAGTTCATTCCAGTATTTGCCTCTGGTGGGAGTGCTACATTGAGTCTCCCGTTTGTGGGTGTTATGGTTATTGCACCCTCGCTATCTCTAATGATTAGTTCTAACTCTGGTCTTTTCTTGTGATCTCCTGTCCAAACGCTAAACTTGAGGGGACAATTCCTGATAAAGTCTGGAAGCCCAGTAATTCCATCTACACTTCCCTGGGGGAGTTTGACTGTAATGTCATAGTCTGTTAATGCTTGTACGCTTTCTACCATCTTTCATCATCTCTCCAAAGCTTGCGCTAGTTTTGTTCAGTTGCTATGCTCCTCACTATCTCGAAGCTATCTCAAAACCAGCACGCCTCTTTTTGTTCTTGTTGTGTGCCTTCTTGTTTTATTTGTTACTTCTTAAGAGTAAGAAAGTGTATCTTCTATATAAACTCTTGTGGTGGTGATTACCACCAATAATAGAAAAGTATTTAAGCTCTACAAGCACTCTAGCAACCATGTACGAAGAAATCCTTAGAGAACTAGGCTTGTCACCAAATGAAGCACGAGTCTATGAAACCTTGCTCAAAACAGGAGAAGCATCAGTGCAAACTATTTCTAACAAATCAGGAGTACATAGGCGAAATGTGTATGATTCCCTAGCTAAACTTTCTGAAAAAGGACTTGCATCAGAAGTATTTGTTAAGAGTGAAAAACATTTTAAGAGCATGAGTCCACAGGTCCTTCTTTCATTGCTCAAAGAAAAAGAGGCACGTATTACCCAAGTCTTACCTGAAATGCAAGCAAAGCATCAAGCAGTTGAAGAACAAGAACAAGCATACCTCTACAGAGGTATTGAGGGTGTCAAGAACTACCTACGCGCTATTCTCAAGACAAAACAACCAGTATATTTTATTGGTGCAAAGGGCATGTGGCTTGATCCCCGTTTACAACACTTCTTACCACACTTTGAAAAACAACGAAAAAAACTTGGAATCAAGTTTTATCACATCTTTGATCATGAAGTAAAAAAGCAATTACCTAACATTGTCAAATTAGTTGGTAAACCCTATAAATTTCTTCCAAAAAACTATTCCAGTCCCACAATGGTTGATATCTTCGGTGATTATGTTGTTACCTTTATTAGTGGGGGAGAAGTTGGAAAGCTTCCTGATGAACCCATACAGTTTGTTATGAAATCAAAAAGTCTTGCAGAGGGGTATAGAAAATTCTGGCAGTTTATGTGGGATCATATTGCACAAAACTAACGCATATACAACTTACCCTCAGCACGCTGGCTTTTATCCAACTGGCTTCCTGGCTTGTTTGCCCGTGGCCTTTTGCTTTCAGGATCCATTCTAAATGTTAATCCCATATCTTCCAAGAACATGTTCATTCCTTCATCTAGTTCAAACGGTCCTCGAATAGCACCCTGGATAGCAGGAATCCCCCTACACACACATAGTTTATGAGAAAGATAATCAACAAATAACAAGTCGTGATCAACAACCAAGCAAGATGCATTCTTTTGTTCCATTACTTCACGAATAACTTTTGCCACAATAAGTCGCTGTTCAACATCAAGGTATGCAGATGGCTCGTCAAGCAAGTACACTTGCGCATCCCGAGCAAGACATTGAGCAATAGATACTCGTTGTAGTTCACCACCTGATAATTCACTTAATTTTTTTGTAAACAAGTCCTTGAGTGCAAGGGGTCCAACAAGCAAGCCTTCATAGTTAGCAATTACATCTTTTAACACAACAGCAACAAGCTCCTCACTATCACTCTCTAAATACTGGGCTTTGTACGAAACCTTAAGTTTCTCTCCACCGATTTCATTCTTGGTTTCTCCTTCATCTGCATCATGTACTCCAGCAAGCATTTTTACAAACGTTGTTTTTCCTACTCCATTTTCACCCAGCATACCATATACTTCATTCAGTGCAACATGTCCTTCTGGTGCTTCTAGTGTAAAACTTCCCAGTGTTTTTTTCAAGCCCTGCCAACTCAATAGTTTTTGTACACCAATCCGTGTTGCCTGTTCTGTCACATCAAAGTTAATGGCATACTCCCTAAATCGAATATTCTCCTCTTTCAAGTATCCTGCAAGATACACATTAATACCTACCCGTGTTGACTTTGGTTGTGAAACAACTCCATATGCACCGACTTTACCATACATAATATGTACCAGGTCAGTGAGGTAATCAAGAATTATCAAGTCGTGTTCAATAATCAAAACAGCATTTTTTTCTTCTTCCTCTTCAGTATCATCCACCAGGCTTTTGATAAATTGGGATACTTTAATTCGTTGTTTAATATCTAGGTAACTTGTTGGCTCGTCAAACAAGTACACATTAGCTTTTTTCAGTGCTGTTGCACAAATTGCAACTCGTTGTAGTTCCCCACCACTTACCTTGGTGATTTCATGGTCAAGTACTTTGTCAATCTCTAATGTTTTTGCATACTCATCAAGCTTGCCTTTCTCATCTGCTTTTTCAAGGAGCTGCCGCACGGTTCCTTGATGGTATTTTGGAATAACCTCTACTGTCTGGGGTTTGTATGCAACTTTGATTTTGCCATCTCGCACTTTTTCAAAGTATGCTTGTGCTTCTTGACCTTTAAAGTACGTAATCATCTCTTGGGGAGTTGCTTCATGATCGGTTCCCAAGTTTGGTTTAAGTACACCAGCAAGAATCTTAAGTGCTGTTGACTTTCCTCCGCCATTTCTTCCAAGAATTCCTACAACTTTACCGAACATTGGTGCAGGTAAGTTATAAAGATGAAAACCGTTTTCCCCATAACGATTAATTGGGGGTTTATCTAAAGCCTCTGGTAAATTAATGATATGTATGGCTCCGAATGGGCAACGCTTAGGACAGATCGAACATCCGGTACAAAGTTCAGCGTCAATTCTTGCTTTTCCATCTTCACCTTCTGTAATGCAATCAGCACCAGTTTTATTTATTGGACAAAGACGCACGCACAAATAGTTTCCACACTGCATTGGATGACATTTCTCTTTCTCTATAACTGCAATTCGTGTCATGTTTGGCACGTGGATGATCCATTTTTTAAATATTTAGGTAAAACACGAAAATACTTAGCAAAAATATAAATAGTCAAGGGTATTTGAAATAGTGTGAAAGACGTGAAAAAGGAATTTAACCAATGGAAAACAGGTGAAACCTGTGCTGTTGGTAAAATGGAATTTGACAGCCTTAACCTGGTTAAAAAACGGTTAGAGCAGGGCAAGTACGTCCACCTTTCTACCATTCATCAACATGTCCAATTTCTTGATGCAATCACCAAAAAAGTCACGCGTATTTCTCAAGAAAGCCACAAGCACCAGAAATTGTGTCCAGCTGCTGAAAAAGTACTGGCTCAAATCAAAGATGTCAGAGCAGCGCTTATGAAAGAATACAAAAAACTCTCAAAAGGTAAAAAGCCAGCACCCAAGCGACGGCGAAGGTACACTGGTGTTGGGTTGCGTGGCATTGGAGCTGGGTCTGCTAAACAAGCAATAACACGTATGCGGTGAATTCTATGAAATGTGCTATTTGTAAAGGAACTATAGACAAGACCTTTCTTGGTAAGCCTCTTGGCTCGTATATAAAAGATGAAAAAGGCAAGAAGCACCTTATTTGTTCTCAGTGCCAGAAAAAATTTCAGACTAAAGAAGAAGTTTTAAAAAAGATTTAAGTTCTTTCATATTCTATTCTTTCAGTCGCCTCTGTAGCATAGTAGCTATTGCATCTGCCTCGTAAGCAGAAGGTCGTGGGTGCAACTCCCACCAGAGGCTTTTACCATTCTAACTAAACATTTTTAAACACATTTTGCCTTAATTCCAGTAATGGAACAAAAAAGTGGTGATGAAGAGATTTCCTTAGTGAAACTAGGCTATTACAACCTACTCTTTTTTGTACCTATTGGCCTTGCTTATTTCTTGTCACAGTTTATTGGTACGAAAATTAATCGCTTCTTGCAAGTCTCACCCAGTACCGCAGCAGAAATTCTCATGGTCTTTTTCATATTTCTCATCTTCTTAATTATTGTTCCAGTAATCAGAAAGCGTGAGACCATCAAAGGAATACGTTACACTCTCGCTGCAGTGTTTATTGTAGGTATGGGTATTGCGCTTCCCTCACTTGTTATCAAGAAAGACTTCACCATTCTTCTGAGTGAGTGTATTTACATTGCAACCTATCTTATGCTTACCTTTATCTACTGCCCTGAAGTTTTGGGAATTGTAAAAGATATCCGTCGCTGGTTTAAAGAACACAAACAACTCTTAATCCTTGCAATCTACCTTGCTATTTCCATCCTCTATGTTCTTGGTTTTGGCATTATTTACTATGATATTCACGTTGATCCCTACAATCAATACAAAGGCTTTACCACTGACCAACCCGAAGGTAAACTTACCTTTATCTACTTTAGCGCTGTTACATTCACCACACTTGGTTATGGGGATATTAGTCCGGTAAGTGCAGCAGCTCGCCTTGTCGCAGCAACCCAAGCCTTGCTTGGTATGGTCATAAATGTCGTCTTCATCGCCATCTTACTCATGTTTATTTCAGGAGTTGGTTCAGCCCATGAAACAGAAAAACAAACAAGGAGAGTGGAAGCAGATCTCAGACAGCGCAAAAAAGAAGAAACTCCTCAGCAAGCAATCAAGCCAAAGACAGAGGCCGAAGCAAAAAAGTACGAGCAAATATCAGAAGCAGAAAAGCAACTTGATCAGATCTGGGATGAGATTAAACAACACTGATGCTATTTCTTACCATAATATTCGTATAACACAAACAAGAGTACAGCAACAGCAAGTACTCCCCCAATAAGCAATGCTTTTGATCGTAAGTACAACAAATACTCTTTGAAAAATATAAAGAGAATTGCAAGCACAAATGCTTTCACAGCTATAATAATAAGTTCAAGTTTGATGAATCTTTCAATCCAATGTGCTGTTAGGTGGGTAGTCATGGGGTTGTTAAGGGGTTTGGTGTTTAATAATTTTTCTTTCTTTTGCAATACCACGGAGAGAGACTGCTCGCATCCAGCGAGCAGGAAAAGACCTCGGCTGGCTTGCATGCCCACAACGAGCAAAGCTCGTTTGGGCCCCAGCGAAAATACATTATTCGCTGAGGGAATCAGCCCGCCTCGTGAAGAACTCCAAGGGGGTATTGCAGGGTATGTTCACTACTCATATCTCAAAGCATCAACTGGCTTCAACTGCGCAGCTTGAATTGCTGGAAGAGTGCCTGACAAGACACCTACAACAAACGAGAACCCGATCGCAAACAGCACCAGTTTAGGATTGATCAAAATAACAATCTTTACTGTACCTGTCAGACTAACCAATGCAGCAAAACCAAAAGCAATACCCATACCAATCAGCACCCCTATAATTCCACTTACCAAACCAAGGAATCCTGACTCAACCAAGAACATTCCCACAATGTGGGTGTTAGTTGCTCCGATAGCTTTCATAATACCTATATCTCTTGTCCTTTCCAAAACACTGGTATACATGGAGTTCATAATACCGACCCCGCCTACAACCAATGAGATTGCAGCAATCCCAATCAACACAATGCTCAGTACACCCAAAATACCTTGGAGCTGTTCTTTGAGCTTTACAGGACTTGTGATAGTAAAATTTTCATCGCCTCGTTTTCGCTCAAGACGTTTAGCAACTGTTTTTTCAGCATCAGCTATATCGACGTTATGTTTTATCATCACACTAAAGCTTGTGAACGCATCGGGACGCTCTTTAAGGTCTTGCATTGTTTTTAATGGCATATGGATCTGGTAATCACTATTACGATCACCCTGGCGTTCTTTAATACCCACAACCCGAAATTTCCTACCTTCAATGATGACTGAGTTTCGCAATCGTATGTCTCTATCAAATGCTTCATGGGCAACACCCCATCCAAGCACTACCACATCACTGTCTGATTCAAACCACTTACCTGCCTTAAGTTTAATATCTACATCCTCAAAAAACTTTTTTACATCCTTTGTGTCAAATGCACCTACGTTTACCACACTTTCCTTTCGTTTATACTTCACTGTTACCGTGTCAAAATACACTTTTGTAGTGTATTCCACCATTGGTAATTTTTGAACTACTTCAACATCACTGTCAGATAACTGTGAAACACCAATCGGAGGACCTCCTGGATTTATATTCTTGGGTCCTACAAACAACCGACGCGCACCAAGTTTGTCAAAGTTTTCAGTCATGCCACGCTGCAAGCCTTCTCCAAGCATAATAAGAGAAATAATAGCAACAATACCAATTATTATCCCTAACATGGTTAGATGTGATCGTAATTGTCTATTCTTGATATTCTGGAACGAGAACTTTATGATATCTGCAGAGGTCATTTTATCCACCTCAATGCGTCAACAGGATGTAGTTTTGCTGCTCTTCGAGCAGGAAGAAAACCTGCAAGCACACCAACAACTATTGAGAAAAGTAACACTCCTATGAGCATACTAGCCTGTAGTTCAATTTTTAGCAAGTCAAAGCCAGCAGACTGAGCAGCAGCTTCAGCACCAAGACCAACCAAAGACCCAAGTATAATACCTGCAATTCCACCTACTAATCCAACCATGCCTGCCTCAAACATAAATAATAACATGATTTGGTTATTCTGCGCTCCAATACTCTTCATCACCCCAATCTCCTTTGTTCGCTCAAGTACATTAGTAAACATAGAATTCATAATTCCAACACATCCTACAATCAGTGAAATCGCAGCAATACCTATAAGTACTGCTTGGACAATACCCAAAATAGAAGAGAAGATTTTTAGAACTTGATCAGGAGTCATTACTTCAAAATCTTCTTTGTCACGATGCCGCTTTAACACCTTTTCTATTTTTTGTGACACAAGATTAATGTTTTTTCCTGGTTTTACTGTGGTGTCAATAAAACTAACTTTTTTTGGCTTATTGAAAAGTTCTTGAGCAGTTTCCAAAGGAATGTAAATCATGGAATCATCCTCTGGATTTCCCACACGCTCCATGATTCCAGAGACTTTGAACTTCTGGTCATTAATCAGAATCTTTTGACCAACCTTTAGTTCTTTCTTAAAAAAAGAGTCAGTCTTATATGCAACGTCATGCGTGATCACTGCATGATACTTTTGGTTCTCACCATAAAATGTGCCTTTTGCAATACCAATATCATAATCATCAAGTCGTTTCTCAGCATCTTTTGCAGGCCACCCCAATATTGTTGTGTATACTGTCTTTTTTCTGACTTCAACCTTGCCATTTGGATCAAGCAAATAAGGAGTAACATAGCGTAAGTCTTGGATTCGTTCAAGTAATTCTACATCATCATTAGTAAAGCCTTCACCCATCCCAGGCTGGCCACCTTTCATCATTACAAAGATCTTATTTGACCCAATCTTTGCAAATTGTTCCTCGATTGCATTATTCATACCTTGGCTAATGGTCAACAAAGCAACAATAGATGCAATACTAATAATCACCCCTAGAATGGTAAGCCACGACCTCAGTTTTCGGCTTTTCAAATTCTCACGAGCTATAGAAAAAAGTGATGAAGTCATAATGAATATTGCACCTAGTGCTTTCGTATGCGATTAAACAATGCCTTTACATCATCGAGCATAACTGAAAAAAAGGCAATCTTTTTTCTTCGTTTGATGTACCATCCACAAAATAAGATGAATAGTACCAATGCAATGATGCCTCCTCCTTCATTCTTGGAAAGACCATACTTTCTTGCTTCAGATGAAGTGTACATTTTAAGTGGGATGTCTAACATTGTTGTATTAGCTTGGTTAAAACTATCCTTGTAGCTTAGCTCGATCTTTAAAGGTATTTTTCTTTTGTTTGTATGTGTATATATGCTGTATTCTGCGCTTTCATAGTCATCACTTTCTAGATTACCTAAGTACACTGCAGGAGAGGACACAACATCATAATCTTTGGTGTCTCGCAAGTTCATAGTTACAAAATTAAGGTCGCTTTTCCCTATGTTAGAAATACTTATCACTACATTCCCTTTTTGATCTTTTTTGTAAACATCTGTTTTATCAAGGTTTACTATGTACTCAGGTGGGTTCTCGATTACAACCCCAAAACTACTTTTTACTGTGTGTTTTTGGTTATCTGGATCTGTAAAGGTGAGTGTTACAGGAATACGATGGACTTTTGATTCCGCCTCTGTATTTACAAAGAGTTTAAATGGGGTGTCCTTTCCAGCTGTAGGAAGTAACACTTTTGTTGCTTTTTCACTAGTAGAGCCAACAGTTGCAAACGCAGTGTTATCCAGGTCAAGCTGTACCTTTAAGTTGTTAATACGTGAATCAGCAAGGTTACGAACAGTAATAACTACTTCTGCTTCTTGCCCAGCACGCGGTTTTTCAGGATTTACCTGTACATCATCAATCATAAGAACACTATCTCGTGTACGTACTTCAACAGGGAATGCACCTGCTTTTACTTCAACATCACCAATAAGATAGAACAATTCAACATTATGTTTTCCTTCAGGTGCTTTTTCATCAACTTGTAGCTCCCATGATAACACATAACTTGTTTTTCCTATTTGTCGTGCTTCAAGTGTACCAATGCTTTTTTCTTGTGCCTCACCTTTTCGGATAGTAAATGGGAATTCGGGTTTGATAAGAAATCGCATATTAGGAACAACCCCAGCACCAAAATTTTCAACTTTCCATTTTGCCTCTACAATCTCACCTGGTTGTGCAGGATCAGGATATTGAGATAGGAGCGTTGCTTTAACATTAGTAGGGTTAAGATCTTGGAAAAATATGGGTGCATTGTTAACAGCGCTTGTTTTTGCTTGGGCACTTGCAAGCATGAGAACGATCAAAAGAATACTACCTAGTACACAGAGTAGTGCTCTGCTTGATTTTCCTCTTTTTTTCACGCCTCTTTTTTCTATCATACTCTCTTTATTGCTTTTCCTCTTTAAATACTTTTTGTCGTTAAATAAGGGGATTGTTCACGCAATTTTACCATCTTTAAGGATAATTGATCTTGTTCCCATTCTTCTCAGCACAGGATCATGTGTTACCATCACAATAGTCTTTTTTTCTTTCTTATGTAAGGTCTCTAACAAAGAAATTATTTTCTTACCTGTCTTGCTATCAAGGTTACCTGTTGGTTCATCAGCAAGAATAACTTCAGGATCATTGGCTAGTGCCCGTGCAACAGCAACCCTTTGTTGTTGACCTCCGCTAAGTTGGCTGGGCAAGTGATGCATTCTATCTCCTAATTCTACCCTGTTAAGTAAATCTTCTCCTCGTTGTTTATGAAGTTCAGGATCACCACCTTGAAACATCATAGGCAAGGTCACATTTTCCAATGCAGTAAGTGTAGGAATAAGATTAAATGTCTGAAACACAAATCCGATCTTACGGCCTCGTACTTGTGCAAGTTGTGACTCAGTTAAGCGTCCAATATCCTTATTTTCAAGCCAAACCTTTCCTTTTGTTGGAGTGTCAAGACACCCAATCATATTGACTGCAGTAGACTTTCCAGAGCCAGAAGGACCCATAATAATTACAAATTCATTGTGTTTAATTTTTAGGTTAAGACCTTGGAGTGCATGCACTTTGGTTTCTCCCATTTGGTACGTTTTCCAAACTTCTTGCAGGTGTAAGACTGTATCTTTGCTTGCCATTGTGTACCCCATGCGTTTGCTCTTTTTTAATGCTTGTGATTTTCTTGGCGTTCACCTCACAACCACAACTATAACTCCAAACATAACCACAAACAATTTAAAGCACAGACCTTGTTTTCCTATTTGTACACGGTTTTGACAGGTGTATTAGGGGGATATAATGAAGAAATTTAGGAGAACGAAAAAAGGTGTTCAAGCACAGGCTCGACCACTACCAAAACCCAAAACCAAGAAGGTTTGGGCAATTGCTGTTGTTTTAGTTATGGCTTTTAGTATTATTGGTTTCCTAACTATTGACCTTGGTGATGTTGAAAAGTATAATGGGCACACGTTGACCGCCTATCCAGATAATTCATGGCGGCTTTCATCACATGAACAAATTCCCTTTCGTTTTCACCCTGCAGATCTTGAATCAGTACCCTTTACAAAAAAGGCTTTGCGACCCTTAAAGTCAAGTGCTGTGATCTTTATGACCTCTCCACCTGACGATCGAAGTAAAGAAGTTATTGGAGAAACACTTTACGATCTTTTATATGAGTACCGTACACGCAATGTGCAAGTCCTTCAAGGGTTCAGCAAGGAAAATAAGTATGACAAACCTGTTATTACCTGTGCAAATGCGTCAACAGCAATACCTGTGATTGTTTTTGAATCAACAGAACAACCCTCAGCAAATCTTTCAATTGTAGAAAAAGATGGTTGCGTCACTATTTCCGCACCAGTACAACAAGACTTCAGTCAAGTTAAAGAACGAATCATATATGGACTCTATGAGGTTATGGAAGATGATGCATATGCAGATTACATAGAAAGATCATTAATTTCAGAGTCACGCAAAAATTCATAGTTAGGTGAAAACAATCACTCCTACAACAAAAAAAACAAAAAAGACAAAAACAACAAAGAACACCAAAAAACAGACCAAACCAGAGTCTGAAGAAGAAACCCTTGTTCAAGAAGAGCTTAAGCCAACTAAAGAGCCTGCTCCTCAAAAAAAACTGTTTTTTGGAAAAAGTGACAGGAGCCTTTACGTTGTAGTGGGTTTTCTTGTGATTGCTTTTGCTCTTTTTCTCCTCATACTCTTCTTAAAAAAACCAACTGAGTACAGTCTTGATGATTATCACGATCTGAACCTTGCTGGAGAACTGAGTGAAGAAGAAGGATATGTGTATAATAGTTTTAGTTTTGTGAAAGTGAGGGGCACATGGTACACTCGCTTTAAGCGAGAGAATAATGATCAGGTGTACAATGTAGAAACACGATACAGTCCTCGGGAAGTTGAAGCTATTCCCATAACAGGAGATTACAATTACCTGCTCTCTTTCCAAGATACATACATAACTTTTAATCCAAACGGAAAAGATTTTCCCCATGTGGCTTTAGCAGCAGCAGACATGAGTTTGAACATGGTACGAATTTTTGATATAACTCCTCATGCAGCATGCACAGAACCACACGAAAAAGCATGCGCTAACAGGGAAATAATAGAATGTAAACAAGGGGTTCCTGTAATTTACATTAAAGAAGATCCTGAACCAGGAGTTTCTGTTGATGGCACCTGTCTTACTATTCAAGGTACTGGGTTTGACCTTGTTAAAGCAGCAAACCGTCTCTTATTTGCTTGGTATGGTATTATGTAACTGCCTTGACTTAGATCATACTCATTTTGACTATATTTAAATACTATAACTTCTTAAGAAGCTTTTATACACGAGGATACAAAAAAATAGGGGTTTAGTAATGGAATTTAAGCATCTTGTATTCACTATGACTGCAGTTCTTGTTCTTATTGCAGGAGCTCTTGCAATGACACAGGGTCACAGTCTTGAATCTTTTTTGCAACAAGATTCTGATTCTGACTCAGGTGGCTTGGGTTCTGTGACTGGTCAGGTTGTTACTGATCATCAAGGTATGCCTGTTCAAACTACAGGCATGGATGCTATTACTGGTCAGGTTGTTAATGATGGGGTTGCCGACCAAAGTGTTGGATTTCCTGAAGTGGGCAGATTCGTAGTGTACCTTTTTGTGCTTTTTTTCTTGGTGGCAGGAGTGTTTGGGCTTACAACAGTCTCATCACGACTTGATGAAAAACAAGATTCTCGCAGAGCAATGGTGCAGTACATTAAAGTAGCCAAGAAGCAAGGTTTTGATAAAGATAAGATTCGCCAGCGACTAGAAGAGCATGGCTGGCAAGAAAATGATCTTAATCGCGGATTTGACAAAGTGCATTAAGCATTATCTTCTCAGATGCTTTATATTGTTTTATAAGCTTTTCATGCCAAATATTTAAATATCATTCTGTTTCCTGCAAGCCTATGGAACAACTTCAAGAACAAGACAAGGAACCTACAAAACTTAGCTTTTCAGCTGATCTTAAGAGGTATGACCCTGTTGTTGAAGAACCAAAAATTCAAGCTTTTTGGCAATCTAACAACATATTCACATTCAACGAAAAAACTGAAAAAGAAATTTACTCAATAGATACACCTCCTCCAACAGTATCTGGCAAGATGCACATGGGGCATGCTTTTTCCTACACACAACAAGATTTTGTAGCGCGCTACAAACGAATGAGAGGCTTTGAAGTATTTTACCCCTTTGGCACAGATGATAATGGTCTTGCCACTGAGCGCCTTATAGAAAAGATGAACAAGATCAAGGCGCGAAATATGGAACGAAGTGAGTTTATTGAACTCTGTCAAACCACACTTACCTTTCTTCGTAAGGAATACATTGCTGACTGGAAAAGAATTGCAATCTCAGCTGATTTTGATATCTTCTATTCAACTATTAGTGATCATAGCAGGGCTATTTCCCAACGATCATTTGTACAGCTCTACAATAAAGGGCTTATCTACCAGAAAGAAGCACCAAGCATTTGGTGTCCGCAATGTCAATCAAGTTTTGCACAAGTTGAACTTGAAGATGTGGAAATGGACAGCCACTTCAACGACATTGTTTTTATGGTTGGAGGCAAAGAGTTAGGAATTGGCACGACTCGTCCAGAAATGTTGTGTGCATGTGTTGCGATCTTTGTACACCCAACAGACGAACGCTACAAGGACATGGTTGGTAAGTTTGCAAAAGTTCCATTGTATGACTTTGAAGTACCCATTATTGCTGATGAAAAAGCAGATCCTGAAAAAGGAACAGGAGCAGTTATGTGCTGTACTTTTGGTGATCAAGCAGATGTGGAATGGTGGTACAAATACAAACTACCTTTGAAAACAGCAATTACCCCTTGGGGGAAAATGACTGAACTTGCTGGAAAATACAAAGACCTGACCCTAAGAGATGCACGTAAAGCAATTATTGAAGATCTTAAGAAAGCCCAGCTTCTTATTCGACAAAAGCAAATTACTCACGCTGTCAAAGTTCATGAACGATGCGGGACTGAGATAGAATTTCTCAAAACAAAACAATGGTTTCTACGCTACCTAGAGCGTAAACAAGACTTTTTGGATGCAGGTGCCAAACTTAACTGGTACCCCAAATTTATGAAAGTACGACTTGATCATTGGATTCAAGGATTGCAGTGGGATTGGTGTCTGAGTAGGCAGCGATTCTTTGGAGTTCCAATCCCCCTCTGGTATTGTCAAAAGTGTGAAAAACCCCATGTTGCCTCAGAAGAAGAACTGCCAGTAGATCCACTAAGTGACCAACCAAAAAACAAGTGCGCATGTGGTGGAAAACGTTTTACACCTGAAAAAGATATTTTAGATACGTGGGCAACATCATCTCACACACCACAACTTGCAACAGAATTGTTTAAAGGAAAACCAGTGTATGACAAACTCTTTCCTATGAACCTTCGACCTCAAGCCCATGACATAATCACTTTTTGGCTTTTTAACACCATGGTTAAAAGCTTACTTCACCATGAAAAAAACCCATGGAAAGATGTGATTATATCAGGCTTTGCTCTTGACCCGCACGGCAGAAAAATGTCAAAGTCAAAAGGTAATGTTGTTGAACCTCAAGGTGTTATTGAAAAGTATGGTGCAGACTCTCTGCGATTTTGGGCTGCAGGATCAAAGCTTGGTGATGACTTACCGTACCAAGAAAAAGACCTTGTTACTGGTAAGAAGATGATAACAAAATTATGGAATGCGTCAAAATTTTCAATCATGCACTTACAAGATTACACTCCTGGAAAACTTCCTGCTCCAAAACGGTTACTTCTCGTGGACAGGTGGCTTCTTGCTAAACTTCATGCCATCATCAAGCGATCAACAGACACGTTTGAAATGTATGAATACTCAAAAACAAAAGCAGATGTTGAAAAGTTTTTTTGGCATACCCTCTGTGATAATTATCTTGAAATTGTCAAAGGAAGGTTGTACAATGCTGAAACATATGGGGCAGAAGACACAGAATCAGTACGAAGTACCTTATACACAACACTCTACGCTGTTATTCGCCTTATGGCACCGATCATGCCTCATATTACTGAAGCAGTTTATCACTTATACTTTAAGCAGCATGAACAAACCAGCAGTGTACACAAAACCTCCTGGCCAGAGTTTGATGAATCCAAATGCGATGAGTACGCAGAAAAAGCAGGTGACCTACTCGTTGATGTTATAACAGCTGTCAGGCGTATTAAATCAGATAGTGATATCTCCCTAGGAAAAGAAGTACAAAAGGTTATTATTGAATGTACAGGCAAGGAACAAGACATGCTTGAAGAAGCAATTATTGATATCAAAAATGCAACACGAGCAGAGGCAGTTGAATTTGGCGCAGTAAAAGGTCAGGAGTCAGTTATGAAATGCCCCAACAGCGACATGAATGTTGCAATAGTATTCTGATTAGTCTAAGCCATCAAAACCACTTGGCAAGAAAAATAAAGGAGAGTAATTAAAGAATAAAAAAGTATTACGCAAGTCGTCGTAGCTTTCGTAACAACGAGTTAACTTCCTGTATCAACACCTTTGTTTCTTGTTTCATCAAAACCCCCTCCCAGAGTGTATTGTATAGTATTCCCTACTAAGTGTTTATCTTATATTAAAATATGTAGTTTTGAACTAGACACTCTTGCTTTGCAAGACCCTCTAACGGACTATAATCGTCTCCAGACCACTCCTTCAGCAGTGTCATCCAAACGAATTCCTCGCTGGTGTAGCTGGTCACGGATAGTATCAGCAATAGCCCAGTCTTTATTCTTACGGGCTTTTTCACGCTCTTGGATAAGACCCTCAATTTCAGCATCAAGTGTTCCTTCATCCCGTTCGAGCACGTTTAACACAGAATCTAGTTTTTTCATAGTTTCAAGAACCAGTTTTGCTTCTTCTTTACCAAGTTCGTTTTTCTCATGTATTTTGTTTATTTCTTTAACCAAATCAAAAATGCACCCGAGTGCTCCTGAAATCTCAAAGTCATCATCCATGCATTTTTCAAAACCACCCACAGCCTTTGATACTGCTTTTTCAACAGTGCCACGAACAACACCTTTTACACCTTTTTTTGCTTGGTGTTTTACTAAGAACATAAAGTCCCATAATCGCTGTAAGCTACTTTGTCCTTGTTGCAAAAGTGTGTCAGCAAAATTAATTGGTTGTCTGTAATGAGTTGATAAGAGAAAAAACCTCAGTACTTGAGCATCAAACTTGTCAAGCACGTCGCGAATGGTAAAGAAATTACCCAATGATTTAGACATCTTTTCATCATCAACCTTTACATGACCATTATGCATCCAATACCGTGCAAACGTAGCATCATGCGCCCCTTCTGACTGCGCAATCTCATTTTCGTGATGAGGGAAGACCAAATCTATACCTCCTCCATGGATGTCAAATGTTTCCCCCAGGTGAGTCTTGCACATTGCACTACATTCAATATGCCACCCTGGTCTTCCTGCTTGCCAAGGTGCATTCCAAAATGGCTCCCCTGGTTTTTTGTACTTCCACAAACAAAAATCATGAGGGTGCTTTTTTTCATCAGTTGTTTTTACACGGGTATCCTTTCTGAGCTCATCAATTTTTTGGCCAGATAGTTTACCATATGATTTGAATTTTTCCAAGTCATAATACAGGCCATCACCCTGCACATCATACACAAAACCTTTTTGTTCAAGCTTCTTGATAATTTCAATCATTTGCTCGATGTGTTCTGTTGCTCTGGGTATAAGATCTGGTTTCATAACACCCAGCGTGGCGTAATCTTCATCATAGGCCTTGCTCATTTCTTGCACAAGCTTTTTTTCAGTTTTTCCTAGTTCCTTTGCTCGTTTTATTATTTTATCATCTACATCAGTGTAATTGAAAACAAATTTCACCTTAAATCCCCTATAGATAAAATAACGCCTAATCACATCAAAAGCAATAGCACTACGGGCATGACCGACATGACCATAATCATATACTGTTGGTCCACACACATACATGCCAATTTTCCCCTTATTTTGTGGGGTGAATGGTTCTTTTTTATTGGTAAATGTGTTGTACAGTTGAATACCCTGCTTATTTTTGCCTGTTGTACTCTTCCGTGCTTTTGTATCCTTACTTGGCATAGTCATGTGAGATAAGCCTGCTTTTTTAAATATTTATGCTATTCCACTCCTCTTGCCCATATGTTTGGCTTCTTATAGTCTCGGGCATAAGTATCTTTATATATCGCATGGCAATCCTATTTTTTATGACACAAGCCAGACCATGGAAGATTGCAACGCTTATCTTAGCTGCATTGTTCATTGTTTCTTTTTTTGTACCAAACGAAGCATTACAGGCTGGTAATTCAGATGGTGCAGACGAGGCGATTGCAGGTGACGTTGTTTTGGCAGATACAAGTGATGATCCTGCTGTGAATCTTGTTATCCTTTCTGATGCAACATGTGTGGTTTGTGACAGCACAAATGTTAAAGAGGGCTTATCAACATACTTTCCAACAATCGAAATTAAAGAACTAGATGTTTCTTCAAAAACAGCAAAAAACCTTATCAAGCGTTTTGATCTTAAAGCAGTACCTGCATTTGTCTTTGACAAGGCAATAACAAAAACTGCAAACTATGACAAAATTCAGGAAGGCCTTGAACAAAAAGAAGGGGTATACTTAGTAAGGCCTGAAGTTACAGGTGTGGGCAAACTTCTTGATCAACCTTCCCTAGATGGTTTCCCTGTTAAAGGAGAAAGGAATGCTCCTGTTCAAATTATTGAGTTTTCAGATTTTGAGTGTCCGTTTTGCAAAAAGTTCTTTGATGAAACCTATCCTCAGATTGTCAAGGATTATGTAAACACAGGTAAGGCAAGCATTGCATTTAGACACTTACCTTTGGATTTCCATGAGAACGCGCTTCCAGCTGCTATGGCCTCATTATGTGCAAATGAACAAGGTAAGTTCTGGGAATACCATGATCAACTTTTTAGTAATCAGAACGCTCTTGACAAGGAAAGTCTTGTTTCTTACGCAAACAAGCTTGGCTTAGATCAAAATGCTTTTACAGCTTGCCTTAATGACAATAAGCACGGAGCTGCTATTTCTGCAGACAAAAACTATGCAGCGTCAGTAGGCATTTCTGGAACACCATCTTTTGTTATTAATGGAATGGTCATTGGCGGGGCGCAACCGTATGAATTGTTCAAAGCAGTTATTGATGCTGAACTAGCTCAAAAGTAAATGTTCAAAGCTAAACAGAAAAACATAAAAACTCCTTTTACCAAGTAGCTTCTATGGAGAGTGCATACATACGAAAACACGCAAGAAAGCTAGCGCCTTTTTCTCGTAGTACTCTTAAACCTGTTGCTGACTCTGTGGTAAGCATGCGGAAAGGACCTCGCTATGTGGGGTATGCAGCATTGGCTGATTTTATTTTTTTGCTCTTGTACGGGTTTGTCACAGCTCCACTTGTCCAAAAAATTTTGCATAGCATGGCAGGTTTTGTACAATGTATTACCAACGCAAACAAAGAGCAATCACCACTCTCATTTCTATTCTTGATCATTGTCTACGTGCTTGCAGTCTACTTTTTATTTGTGCTATTTCAAGGTATTGCCTGGTGGTCAAGTACTCGGCTAGCAGGTACCCATCCTAAGAAACTAAAAACATATCTCCTGCGCTTTACTACGGTAAATATTCCATGGTATATCCTCTTTGTTATGGTCCATGCTATTTCCTACTTTGCAACTTTGACTGCGCTTGTAGCAAAACAAAGTCCTGACCTGGCACAACCGTTTGCAGCAAAGGTTTCCTTTGCAATTATTATGTACTTTGCATTTGTATCACACGCCCTTATAAACCACTATAAACCAGGCAAAGCACTATCAAAAGCATTACAACTAGGGATACAGAAGTGGTATCTTGTTATCCCTATGTATTTTGTTGTTGTAATCGTGTTCTTCCTTGTTAATGCTGTGATGGCAGTACTTTCTTATGTTTTGCCACATGAGACACTGCTTCCTGCGATTGTTTATTATACGCTTGTAGCCTTGCTTGTCTTTCCATTTTTCTGCTGGGCGCGAACCTATTTATTAAAGGCAACCACTAACTATTTAAATCAGAAAAAACACTAATTACCTAGCACAGTGTAGTATTATATGGCACAGTGGGGGTGCACGCATGGCAAAACTCTTTATATTTGACTTTAAATGGACTCTTTTTGAACCTGAAGCTGCAAATTTGTATCCTATTTCAATAGGGATATTGGAACAACTTAAACAACAGTACAAACTTGTGCTTATTACACAAGCAGGTGAAAATATTGAAGCAAGGAAAAATGAGGTAGCACGACTCGGCCTTGAAAAATACTTTGAAACAGTTAAGATCATCAGAAAAAAAGATATTGGTGTTTTTAAAGACATTCTTGCTGAATTTAATGTGGAATCCAACGATGTTTTTGTTGTTGATGACAAGGTAACTGCAGGGATTACCTTTGGGAACACCCTAGGTATGAACACTATATGGGTTCGTCAAGGAAAGAACAAGAATCTTTTACCTAGCCAAAAAACAGAAGAAGCAGATCACACTATCGAAGGTATTTCTGAACTTCCTGCTCTTC
The DNA here is from genome assembly GCA_964343705.1 of uncultured Methanosarcinales archaeon. Classification (GTDB taxonomy): domain Archaea; phylum Nanobdellota; class Nanobdellia; order Woesearchaeales; family UBA12501; genus JAUSFM01. Next base: position 50,288 of record CAYFJX010000002.1, on the reverse strand, counting down.
TTGAAGAATTAAAACTACTCTGAGTTGATACCTAATGGAACAATCTTTATTTTTACAGACTGCTATACAAGCAGCAAGTGCAGCAGGCACTATTATCAAAGACCATTTTCTGAACATTGAAAAAATCACTTTTAAAGAATATATGAGCATGGTGACTGAAGCAGATGTTGCAGCTGAACAAAAAATTATAAGCATTATCAAAGAGGCGTTTCCAGATCATGGGTTTTTTGCTGAAGAATCAGGATCTACCAATAATGGCGCAGAATACGTTTGGATTATTGATCCTCTTGATGGTACCAGTAATTTTGCAATGAAACACCCTTTTTTTAATACTGCAATTGCTTTGTTGCACAAGAACGAGCCAATTGCTGCAGTGGTATATGACCCGATTGCAGGTAACCTTTTCTATGCAGAAACAGGAAAAGGAGCGTTTTGTAAAACAGACAAAGGAGATCAACCAATTAAAGTTTCTACTGAAACTGACATTCGACGGGGAGTCCTTACTTTTTGTCACAGTCGTAAGCCTGAAGCAATAGAACGCGCATGCACAATCTATCCAGTGCTTAAACGAATCAATGTCTCCACGCGTCAAATGGGTGCTGCTGACCTTGAACTAGCACATGTAGCAGATGGAAGAACACTATGTTATTACGCAACAAGTCCAAAACAGTATGACTTTATTCCTGGAGCGCTTATTGCCAAGGAAGCAGGTGCTACATGTACTGATTTTGAAGGAAACCCACTTACACCTGAATCAGTAGATATCTTGGTTGCTGCACCAGGGGTGCATGCTGAATTATTGGCATTAATAAATAAAGCTCTTTCATAATACTAATTACAACAAACTTTTTATTAGGTGGCTTCCCACCTTTCATTGAGGTATCTAACATGGACTATGGACGATTTAAATGGACCAACGTGCTTACACGTCTTTCACTCGGAGCTGTTTTCATTTATGCAGCAGTCTTCAAGTTGTTTCTTGACGCAACACCACCCGTACAAAAAATACTCTATTTTATACCAGCTGAAACATCAGTTGCAATCTTAGGCATTATTGAATTTGTTATAGGTATGCTCCTTGTGCTTGGCTTACTTACTCGCTTTGCAGCATCACTTGCAGCAGTGTTACTTGCTGCGTTTATTGTAAGTGCTGTTGTGCTTGGCTTGTTTATACAACACATGCTTATCAAAGATGTGGTGTTACTAACGCTAGCAGTCCACTTTATATTTCACGGTTGTAAAACCTGGGGATTAGATTGTGTGATTAGGAACTTGTAATTAGTAACCAATAAAGCAGGGTGTTAACCTATTCATAGCAAAACATAGCAAACTATTGATTACAAAAAGAGGTGTATTATGGCTACAGTGCTTGTTGCCCTAGGCGGTAACGCCCTACTGAGCAAAGGACAGAAACCTAGTGTAAGCACGCAACTTCGCACTGCACACAAAACTTTTTCTTCTTTATTTCCTCTTTTCAAAAAACATCATGTTCTCATAACACACGGCAATGGTCCTCAAGTTGGCAGCATTCTTTTGAGAAGTGAGCTTGCCCACCACCACACATATGACTTGCCATTATCAGTGTGCAATGCACAATCACAAGGTGAAATTGGGTTTATACTTGAGGAATCCTTACGCAATGTCTTTTCTAAAAAACGATTAAAAAAGGAAATTGCCAGTTTAATAACCATGGTGGTTGTTTCTCCAAAGGATCCAGCGTTTCGTAAGCCAAGTAAGCCGATTGGCGCCTTTTACACAAAGGCAAAAGCAGCTAAACTTGCACGCCAGCGTAGAGGTATTATCTTCAAAGAAGACTCGGGGAGGGGGTACCGTAGGGTTGTTCCATCTCCAGAACCAAAAAAAACTATTCCTGCAACAGTGATCAAACAACTTCTCAAGAGAGACTTGACAGTGATTGCATCAGGTGGAGGGGGCATTCCAGTCTATAAAACATCACGTGGTTGGCAGGGTCTTGACGCGGTAATAGATAAAGACAAGGCATCAGCGTGTCTTGCGCATGAAGTTGGTGCAGACCAATTAATTATGGTAACCGGAATACCTTTTGTGTATCTTAATTTTCAGAAAAAAGGCCAAAAAGCAATCAAGAAAATGACAGTCAAGCAAGCTCGCGCATATCTTAAACAAGGTCATTTTGCAGAAGGAAGTATGAAGCCTAAGATTGTGGCAGCAATTCGATTTCTTACTCAATCTCGAAAAAAGAAATCACGAAAAGTAATTATTACTTCTCCAACAAAGATTACACAAGCACTACTTGGAAAAGCAGGAACAACAATACTTCCTTGATGGATTTCCTTGCGACTATGTTGGACAAACAAAATTTTGAGTTCATAAGAAAAACATTAAAAAAGAGAAACACCTAATATAATAAAAAAGGGGATCATGGCACGAAAAGTAATCATTATGGGCGCTGCAGGAAGAGACTTCCACAATTTTAATGTACTCTTCAAAAATAACCCTTTGTACAAGGTTGTTTGTTTTACAGCAGCACAGATTCCTGGCATTGCTAAACGAAGCTTTCCTAAACTGCTTGCCGGCAGGCGCTATTCTCGTGATATACCTATTCATCCAGAAGAGTCACTACCTAAACTAATACGAAAACACAAGATTGATGAGGTTTACCTCTCATACAGCGACCTTCCTTTTAAAGAAGTCATGCAAAAAGCTGGTGTAGTTTCAAAAGCAGGTGCAGAGTTTGTGCTTGCTCCTGCACAGAAAACCATGATTAAAAGTACCAAACCTGTTATTGCCATCTGTGCAGTCCGTACTGGATGTGGAAAAAGTTCTGTTTCTCAAAAAGTAGCAATGTACCTAAAAAAGAAAGGTAAACGAGTGGTTGTTGTTCGACACCCCATGCCGTATGGAGATCTTGCAAAGCAAGTATGCCAACGTTTTGCTTCGTATGCGGATTTCCGAAAGCACAACTGTACTATTGAGGAGCGTGAAGAGTATGAACCATATATTGAGAAAGGCATGATTATTTACGCTGGTGTGGACTATGAAAAGATCTTGCGCAAAGCAGAAAAAGAAGCAGACATTATCATTTGGGATGGTGGAAACAATGATACTCCTTTTTTCAAGCCAGACTTACATATAACTCTCGTCGACCCTCACAGGCCTGGACACGAGCTCACTTATTATCCAGGATTCACTAATCTTATTCTTGCAGATGTTGTCATCATAAACAAAGCAGACAGTGCAAAAAAATCAAATATCCGTCTTGTAGAACAACATGTTAAGAGTGTTAATCCTACTGCAAAGGTTATTGAGTCTGCTTCAGTTATTGAAGTTGACAAGCCACGATTTATTCGCAACAAAAAAGTTGTTGTTGTTGAAGACGGTCCAACCCTGACTCATGGGGGGATGTCGTACGGGGCTGGTATGCTTGCTGCAAAGAAATATAATGCAAAGCCAGTTAATCCACGACCTTTTGCTGTTGGGAGCATCAAGAAGATTTACAAGAAATTTCCAAAGCTTGGTCCGCTTCTTCCTGCAATGGGGTATGGAAATGCACAACAAGCAGAACTTGAAAAAACTATTAACACGATGCTTGCAAAGGGACATGCTGATGCGGTCATTGCTGCAGACCCTATTAATCTTGGGCAATTACTTAATCTACACAAGCCAACAGTTCGAATACGTTATCATGTTGAAGAAATGGGCAAGCTTAAAATTTCTAAAGTCTTACAGCCCTTTTTGAAAAAGGCTCGTACAAAAAAAGTAAAGAAAAGAAAACCCAAAAAGCCTGTTCGATCAAAGAAGAGGCGGTCATAATGAAACTTCTTGAGAAGCTCATGAACGCAATCGGTCCCAGTGGGGCAGAAGCCCATGTTCGTTCTGTTATTCGCAAGGAAATTGAGAATCATGTTGATGAGATTACCATTGACAAGTTTGGCAATCTTATAGCGCGAAAAAAGGGTTCCGGACCGAAGATTGTTTTAGCTGCTCACATGGATGAGATTGGCCTTATGGTTAAGAGTGTTCGTAGGGATGGTCAGATGCAATTCTCTACCATTGGAGGTATTGAACCTATTGCGGTTGTTGGCCAGTCTGTTAAGATTCTAAATGGAAAAAACAAAGTTGCATGTAAGGGTGTTATTAGTTTTGAAGAGCTTCAAGAAGACCTTGAACTTGATGAATCTCCAAAAATGGAAAATATGTATATTGATGCAGGTATTGACAAAAAAGCACTCAAAAAATTAGGGATAGGGGTAGGATCATATGCTATTGCAACAAATGAATTTACTTATCTGGGGAATAAAAAAGTATTTTGTGGTAAGGCAGTGGATAATAGGGTTGGCTGTTATGTGTTGATCGAACTTATTAAAAAGCTAAAGAAGAACTGTTGCTCTGACTTGTATTTTTTGTTTTCTGTCCAAGAAGAAATTGGCATGTATGGTGTTCAAGTTTCAATGTACAAGATTAATCCTGATTGGGGGATTGCAGTTGACACCACTAACTCAGAGGATGCAGATGTTGATAGGACTATTGTTAAAATGGGTGATGGTCCTATACTAACTTTGAAAGATTCTGAGATTATTACTAGTAAATTTCTTGATGATCATATTAAGATGCTTGCATCACGTAAGAAGCTCCCAATTCAGTTAAAAGTTGAAGAAATGGGAACTACTGACGCTACGCGTATTATGTTGCACAAAGAAGGATTACCTTCTACTGTTCTTAGTATTGCTGTCCGTAATATTCATTCTTCAATTGGTATATCTCATCTTGATGATGTTACAAATGCAGTGAAACTCTTAAAAGAACTTCTTGAAAAACCCCCTTGCATGAGGAAGGATGTGACCTATACAAAAAAGAATTCACAGGCAAAAAAATCTGCAAAAAGAAAAATATCAAAACCAAGAAAAAAAAGCATGGTAAAAAGAAAGAAAAAAGGAAAAAAAAGAAAAAAACAGGCATAAAGCCTGCTTCTTTAATGAAAAAAACGTAATTATCTACGTTTTCTTCGTGAACTTCTTTGTGTAGCTCGCTTCTTTGAAGCTTTTCTCTTCGAAACTCGCTTTTTTGAAGTTCTTTTTGAAGTCCGCTTCTTTGAAGTTTTCTTCTTTGAGGTCCGCTTTTTACGAGTAACTCGTTTTTTGGTTGCTTTTCTCTTGGAAGTCCGCTTTTTAGTTGCTTTCTTCTTTGAAGTTCGCTTCTTACGTGTAGCTTTCTTCTTAGTTGCTTTTCTCTTGGAAGTTTTCCGTTTGGTTGACTTCTTTCGAGTTGTTCGCTTCTTTGAAGTTCGCTTTTTGCTTGAAGCTGCTCTTCGTTTTGTTCTTTGTTTTGCCATTTTTTTCCTCCACCTCTATCATTATGATATGTAACAACAACTTGTAACAAAAACATGTTACGTATCGTCGTTATACTGCAAAATACAGTTTATAGTATATAAACCTTTCTGTTTTTAGTACTGTGAAGTAAAAAATAAAATGTTTTGTGTGTGTTACTTATTTTCTTAAACTATTTTAAAAAAACATATAAACACAAAAACTTGTATTGCAACCTATGAAATCACAGGCTTCACTCAACCGTTTTGTTATTCTTGGTAAGCACGCAAAAAATGTTCGTGTGGTAAAGAAACAATTTACTTCTGCAGGCTTTACTCACACAAAAACAAAGCCGGATTTTGTTGTTTCTCTCGGGGGAGATGGTAGTTATTTGTATGCTGAACGAAAGTATCCTTCAACACCTAAAATCCTCCTTAGAGATAGTTATACAGGCAATCAGTGTACACACAACACAGTTACAGAGGTTATCGCAGCGCTTCTTAAAGGGAGTTATACTATTAAAAAACATATTAAACTAGAAGCACACATACACTACAAAGGAAAAAAGAAAAAAGTGATTTGTACAAACGACTTTATTCTACGTAACAAAGATCCAACACAAGCCCTGAGGTTTACTGTCACAGCAAAAAAAAAGACTTCAGATGAATACATAGGGGATGGAGTGGTTATTTCAACTCCTTTTGGTTCAACAGCATACTTTTACTCAATAACCCAAAAAAAATTTACCTCAGGAATAGGCATAGCATACAATAACCTTACCCATCCTGTAACACCAACACTTCTTGCAGATAAGGGAACAATCAAAATCAAACTTAATCGTAGCACAGCAGAATTCGCAGCAGATAACAATCCACTTATACATACAGTGCAGCCAGGATCCACAATTTTTATAAAAAAACACCACCTTAATGCTAATATCATTCAAATAAAAGTTGGTCTTAAAGCACTTTGGCAAAATCTGCTGAAGAACAGAAGAACATCTTTCAAAAAGAGTTAATGTGCGACACTAGTGTAAAAAGAGTTGGTCATGATGCAAAAAATAAAAAACGCCCTTGCAAAAACAAAATCACACCTTCACCGTACTTACACAAAAGGAAAACAAAAGATTCACCATCACAAATTAACAAAAGGCTCAGGTCGTACTGAAGACATTTTTGGCATGAAAAAAAGCACGAAAATTATTTTAGCATTGGTCTTAATCCTCTTCTTATTAGGTATTTTTAGCGTAGGAATTAAACTTCTACAAACCAAGGCATTTTTGCAGCAAGAACTCATTGATGCCCAAGAACAAGAAGGAATAGTTGAAGATCTTCCTGAAGAGATGGTAGAACAAGAACCTGATCAGCCACAAGAACGATATGGTTACGAAAATGTAGGTGATGCCCGTGTCTTGGTTCCTCCTAAAGAACGTTATGAAGCAGAAAAGATCATAGAACAACACAAAGAGATAGGTATTGGTGGTTTCAGTCCAGTGTGTCAAGTGACTATAAGGGACAGAGAACATGATGTTGTAACAGCAGGCCAATTTTTGAAAGAAGCAAATCAAACATACAATGCAACACTTGAAAAAATGAGAGGCCCAAGAAAAGCCCTCGAAAGGGCTATAACTAAAGTAAAAAAGAACAAAGTGGATCTAGATATTGCAGTGCAAAACTGTCAAGACTTTGATGCACCTATACGCGAATAAAAATAATAAACAGTGATGTATTGATAACAAGTGATCACCATGAAAAAACTATCTCCACTAACAAAGAAAATCCAAGGATCCATCTCCCTTGATCTCAATGCACTGTATCTTCGTATGAAAAAAGAAGGCGAGAATGTAATCAGTCTTGGTGTTGGCGAGCCTGATTTTGACACTCCTGAAAATATTAAAGCAGCAGGGATTGATGCAATTAAACGTGGAGAAACAAACTATGTTGCAACACCTGGTATTCCTGCTGTACGAGAAGCTATTTCCAACTACTTTAACACATATGACAAAATACCTTACAATCCTGGTGATGTCATGGTTACCAATGGAGGAAAACAAGCAATCTACAATGCATTCTTAACAATACTTAAACCCGGCGAGGAAGTAATTATTCCAGAGCCTGCATGGTTTAGCTTTCGTGAACTAGTAAAACTTGCAGGTGGAACACCAGTACCTGCCAAAACAACAGATCTTACAGTAACTGCTGCCAACATCCGAAAAGCAATCACCAAAAAAACAAAAGCATTGCTTATTAACAGTCCATCAAACCCCACTGGTGAGGTTATTCCAACAGATGAACTTAAGAAAATGGCAGCTCTAGCCATTAAACATGACTTATATGTTATAAGTGATGAAATGTACCACCGCTTTGTCTTTAGCGGTTCACGTAAGAGTATGGCAAGCCTGCCAGGCATGTACGAACGCACCTTTACAGTGAATGGTGTTTCAAAGACCTATGCAATGACTGGGTGGCGATTAGGGTTTATGGGAGCGCCTGAAGAGTTTATTGCACCCATGACACGATTTCAATCACACGCAACAGGCGGAATTAACGCTCCTACTCAGTGGGCAGCAGTTGAAGCACTAACAGGAACACAAAAACCAGTTGAAAAAATGCTTGCTGCATTTAAAGAACGACGAGCTTTTGTGATAAAACGACTACGATCTATTCGTGGGATCACACCCAATAACCCCTCTGGTGCGTTTTACGTTTTTCCAGACATCAGTGCCACAGGCCTTGACAGCATGACATTTTGTGAACGACTACTAAAAGAGCACAAAGTAGTTGCAATCCCTGGCAAAGCTTTTGGAGAACAAGGAGAAGGCCACATCAGGTTAAGTTATGCAAACAGCATGGAAAACCTAGAAGAAGCATTGAATAGGATTGAGGCTTTTGTGAAGGGGTTGTAAGGGTGGAAAGAGTCGTTTTTGCTTTACTCTCATTTCCATAATGAAAATTTTCGTGTAAGTTCTGATACTACATCCCAGTCACCAAACATTGCAATACCAAGATAATCCATGTCTTCTTCTTTTGTTTCTGCTGATCGTTTAATTTGTGCTTCATACCCTCCTTCAATCATGGCGTGAGTAAAGTCAGTGAACTCAATGTTGTTTGATTGGCAAGCCTTCCTTACATTTCTGATCTTGTTAGAATTTGCAGCAACCACTATAAAAGGAATCTCAGAAATGTGATCATGGTCTCCTCCATCAGCGTCTTTATAGTTTGTCAATCTCATTTCTTCTTTGTTCTTGATCTTTGCTCCAAGTCCTACTGTCATATGTGCAATTGCATTCATGATGTTCCCGATTGGTTTATTTTTGTTTAGTACTACAACAAATTTTTTTTTGAATGGTATCATTTTTACTCCTTGGTGTGTTTTTCTTAAGAATGAGTAAGGGGAGCTAGTATATAGTTATTTAGTAGACTATGGTCTACTATTTTCCTTTAGGTTTAGAAATCAAATATATTCATAAATTGTGTTGCAATCATAACTATAAAATATAAATTGTACACAAACAATTCTACAAGATCATACCCTTTTTGTAATCCATACAAAACCAAAAGAACTGTTAATATGAATGCAACTCCATTAAGTATCTCTCTCAGTGAAAACGTCATGTTATAACCCTTGAAAAATCTTATATAGAATGATAGCTATAGCAATAACACCTAAAATAATTCCAAGACCCCCTATAATTTCGAGAATTGCTTTTCTTATGTTTTTTTTCATTTTGTTGATCTATCAAAAGTTTCTTTCTTTTTATTTTTTTCTTATTTAGTTATATGCCTTCATAATCTTATTCTCAGCTTTGCGTAAATGAGAAAGAAAAACTGTTTTAGGAATCTTAAGCAATTGTGCAATTTCAGTCACTGTTTTTTTTCGAGGCCATTCAAAATAACCAAAATGTTTAGCATACATCAATACTTCTCGTTGTTTTTCAGTCAGCTTAGCTTTAATTGGTTCTTCTTTAAGATAGGTAATTCGTGTTTCATGCTTGTTTTTTATAAGATTGTATATTTTTGTTAGGTTTGCACGTTTCGCAGTACCTAGAGTCCATACCTCATACTTTTTTTCAAAACGTGTCGGTGCCACTGGAAAACAATGATTTTGAAAAAAAATGTTTGAAAACTGACCTTGTTTAACTTTTGCTTTAGTAATAGTTCGTACATGTAATTCGTTTTTTGATTTGCTTACTATCTCAGCTGAAATAACATCTTTTCGATTTTTTAAATAGTTGAAAACTTTTTGAAATTGTTCGGCATTCCCAAGTGCCCTGACTAGATGTGCTACTTGGCCTTTTACCCATCTACAATCAACAGAAGAAATCTCAAGGTCTGGAAACTTAACCCCTATTTCAGAACCCCAGCAACCTTTGTGGTATATTTCTAGTCTGATCTTAAACATAAGGTTATTAGTGCAGAATGCAATTATATACTTTTCTATTCATTCATCTTAACAACAAAGATGCAGTGATCACGCTCAAACGGTTCAAGATTCTTATAATCAACAATAACACATTCTTTTTCTAGTTCTTGTCGAACATGCTTAAACACTTTTGCTGGCTTATCTTGTACAGCAATGCTCCTCGCTTTTACTGCAAGCACACCAAAACCACCTTTTTTCAAAAACATCTTGCAATTCTTTAAGAAAATGTCAACTTGATTCTTCTGCGCTATGTCCTGAAATACTGCATCAACTTCCAATAGCCGATGTACATACGTTTCTGGATGGTGAGCATCAGCAAGTAGTGCAGTCATGTTCTCACGCTGCTCACATACCAACACCATATCTCTCACAACACGAGGAGCAAAGTCTAATGCAAAAACAAACCCTTGTTCTCCAACCATGTCTGAAACATGGCTCGCTGTTGTTCCAGAAGCACAACCAAGGTACAACACTCGACTTCCTGGTTTTATTCCCACCTGGCTCACTCCTTTTGCTAGGGCAGCTCCAAGTTTACTACGTCGAACACTCCATTCCCTATATTCAACTCCTTTTTCGCGTACTAATTTTTCACCATACACTGCAGTTCCAGGTACACTATTGATTGTGTATAATCGCCTTCGAGCGTCGGTGAAAACACCTTGTAGTTTGTGGGGTATGATCATCATTTATTAGCCTCAAGCCATGTAGCCAGTTTTTGAAAAGCAAATGTTCGATGACTCATGGTATTTTTTATCTCTTTTCCTAACTCTACAAAAGTTTTATCATGCCCATTTGGAATGAAAATAGGATCAAAGCCAAATCCTTCTCTTCCATGCACTTCTTTTGCCACAGTTCCTTCTACAATACCTATAAAAACTACTGGTTCTTGCCCAGGTTCACAATATGCTGCTCTACATTCATATCTGATCTTTCTATTGTCAAACCCTTGTAGCATGGTTATTGTTCGTTCATTTCCCACTGTGTTTTGGTAATTTGCAGCATAGGCTCCAGGAAAACCATTGAATGCCTCGATAAACACACCACTGTCATCGACAATAACTGGCTTGCCAAGCAGTGCCGCAGCTTCTCGAGCTTTAGCCTTAACAATCAAATCAGGAGTCCCCTGTATCTCAGCTAGGTCAAGCTTTTTTCCAACTATTTCAAAATGTGGCAGGATAGCTTGTGCTTCATCAATTTTGTGCTGGTTTCCTGTTACAAATACAATCTTCATCTTTTTCGCTTTCTCCTTTTGTCGAATTTTCCTTTTCTCGTGTCAATTTTTCCTCTTTTGCCACCTTTTTTCTGAACAGTTTTCTTTTTTTTAGTTGGTCCTTGTTGTGCTAACTCTCTGCATCGTTTATCAATCTGTTTTACCAAGCTTGCACCAACATACTTACCTTTAAAAAAATCAACTTTTGCAGCAATACTAGCTTTATCAGCCAGACATCGTGCCACTTTCCCTTTGTTATGCTTGTCACTGCTGGTGATCCTATCATGTTCAAACAACACACCATACTTAGGGAGTTTTGCTCCTGTTTTAAGATGTCTAAAAAAAGCTTTTTCAGCTCCTAAAATTTGAACAGTTGAAGCAGGCAAAGTACTTAGTCGTTTAAGACTTCCTGCCTTTGCAACAAGCTTTGCACCAATTGGCGCTCCAACTACTGCAGTGAGGTTAGGGCACATTTTTTGCATTGTCTGTTGTAGATAGTCTTCTTGTTTCTTTTTTAGTTGAAACAACTCCTTGACTTTACGGGCAACTTCCTTGATAACAAGAACATCCTTGTTTGCAGGCACTGCACCCATAGTATCCTGTTCGGTGGTACCTCCTTTTTTCAGGAGTGCTGCACGATTTTGTTTAATGATTAAGTCAATACATGCTTCTTGATCTTGCACCTTTTGCACAAATTCAGGGAGGTAATAGCCAAGCCACTCCCTAATTCGTTTCATAGTCATGTTAATTGCTTTTTGCGTTTCTTGAACACTATTTGTTGCCTGAATAATATTAATATCTTCTTGAATGGCATTTTTTATGCTATTTCGCGTTATAACTAGGTTGGATTTTCGCAGTTCAGGAAGAAACTCTGTTAGGCCAGTACTTACCAAACGATACCATCGCTTAAACTGTTTCATGTCAGGAGTGAGCAGCATTGCCCTGTGTTTTTTCATAAGTGCTTGCTCATACTTTTTTGTTTGCTGAAGAAGGTCCTTTCTGCTAGTGTATAATACTTTATCAATGACTCTCATGCCATCTCCTGTTTGTTTACACACAAAACTGCCAAGGCAGGTACTTATGATAATCTTGTTCATATACGCCGTGAGAAAGGTTAACTATTTAAACTTTTGCTCACCTAGTAATGCTTGGTGATAGCATGTCTGTACGACTCGTGTATACTCCTTGCAAAAACAAGCATGAGGCAAAAAAGCTTGCCAAGAGCCTTCTTGAGAAAGGCCTGATAGCATGCGCAAATTTCTTCCCTGTACAGAGTATGTATGTTTGGAAGGGAAAGCCAGTTGAAGAATCTGAAATGGTCTTACTCTGTAAAACCTCTGCTAGCAAGGCTCAAAAGGCAGCAAAGCTCATTGAAAAACTTCACTCCTATGAATGCCCTGCTGTCTTAGTACTTAGTGCACATGCAAACGTGGCTTTTGAGAAATGGGTTCAGTCTAGTAAATAAGTGTTCCTAAGAATGGCTTATCATTAAGCAAGTTTTCTAGTTGCTTTAATCGAGGCCCAATCACCGCAACTTTCATTTTCAGACGAGAAGCATGCTGTGTAGCAATCGGGTCAAAAGGTGTGTTAGCACCAGGATTCCATGTTGTTCCCACAAGCTTTTTGAAATCAGCCCAAAGAATCTTCTTTATCTTTTTTGCATTCTTATACTTTTTTGGATCTTTATCATACACATAATCAATATTAGACATGTTAATTATTCGATGCGCATTCAAAGTTTGTGCAAGGTAAATAGCATCCATATCTGTGCTACATCCTGGTTTCCAACCACTTGCTACAATTACTCGGGCGTCAGTTTTAGGGGGCTTAGTTGGATTTTCTATTACTCTATCATGGGCAATGGGCGCAAGCATACTTCGCACGAGCTCAGCATTTATTTTTGTAGCAGCAATACCAATCCAATCAAGATCATGTTTACGCATTGCAGGGAGTTTTTTTGCTATTTTTTGGTATTCACGAGCAACAACTCCTCCCCCACACACAAGAACAAACTGTTTATTTTTGTGTTTGATGATTAGCTCACAGAATTTCTTGAGAAACGTAAAATTAGGTGTACCTGGGTTGATAAGAGAACCACCAAGTGATATCACAACTGTTTCCATAACATGGATTGGGCAAGTTTGCTTTATTAAGTTTGTTGTTTTCTATTATTTTTTCTTCTGAAGACGTAGTGGTTCAACACCAAAGTCAAGCGCAAATCGGTTTATAGTTCCTACTCGCTCTTGCAGTTTTTTACGTTGTGCATCATACGTAGAGCTTGCTTTTAATGCTGCATGGGAAGCATTGTGTAGTTTCACCAGGTCAGTACATACCCAGAAATCATACATTCGTGGGCGAGGGTAACTTGTGCCCTTTATAATATTTTCATCAAGTTCAAACGAAAACCCATCATGGCCATCCGCACCTTTTTCAGGTGTCAATGGCACTTTATGTTGTTTGATATAATGTAACAAGTCATGGATAAATTCATACTCTGATTTTCCATTGTACCCTCTACCCCCACTTGGAGAGAGTCTTGTGGCAGGAGCTTGACTATAAACATGTCTTCTATTGTAAGAGGCTGTAAATGGATCCTCAACAAGAACTGCATGTCTTGAAGTAGCAAATTTCTTTTGTGCGTGTGCTTGTTTACGTTTTGCTGTATTTGCTTCTTTGTATAACTTTTTTATTTTTCCTGTTAACTTTTCTTTTTCATGTTCTATGATGTCTCTATATGCGTCATGTGTAATGGGATCTAATTCTTCTTGCTCATGTTGTACAGGGTTAGTTTCCATTCTATAGAGGGCAGTGGCACTAATCCCAATAGTTGCAATCAAGGCTGTAGCAAGAATTGCACTGGTGATTGGCCTGATGTATGTTTGTATTCCTGAGCTTGGCCCTGCATCATGGTTCTGAAGTATCCTATTAAATGCAAGTCGCCACAGTCGATTGTGTCTTCCTGCAATGCCTTTGGAATTTACTTTTACATCAGAAAGCTTTCTTGCTCCCTTTGGTATTTCTTCAGCTCTTAGGTTAAACACGTAAAATCGGTCAAAAAATAACCTATTTAATTCTTCTTCAAATTGTTCTCCATCAGCAGTACTGAAGTATACTTTTCCTTCATCATAATCAATGCGGTCAAGAGTTCGTACAAAATCACCTAGGTTTGCTGGTTTTCCATCTGCTACAGACTGTCGTACAACATACAAACCAGTCGGGTTAGTACTTGCAGTGCGTTGTTCTACTTCCTCAGGTGCACGCTGAATTTTCCACCAGGCAACAGCATTAACAAGCGCGTCAATAGTTGGCTTACTCACTATTGCACCCCTCGTGTTTTTTGAACAGGCAAAACAGATTTTGGCCGATGATAATCTTTTGCAACCTTTTCAAAATGCTTAAAAAATTGTCGTTGAATATGCACTGCAACACTATCACGAGGGTCACGGTTAGGATCTTTAACATTCATAACCTTATCAGAATAGGATACTAAGTCAAGTCCAAGATCTCCTTCTGGGTCAATAAGAGCCCATCGCTGTGGCCGAATCATAACACCTCTCTTAGTAAGTGGTTTCCAAGCATACTCTCTGAACAAGTCAGTGTTGTGCGCAATAATGTCTTCAACACTGTTATATTCTACAAGTGGATTTTCAAATGGATTGATTCCTCCTGTGAAGAAACGTTCTTTACCATCATGTCCGGTTATCTTTCCAACATACACAATGTGGCTGGGTGCTCCTGTCAGGTCTGATTTTTCATAGGTCATAAGAAGTACATAATGCTCAAGTTTCTCGCCTGTTTGTGGGTGAGCAACAAGCCTACTCATATTTGCGTAGAAAGCAACAGTACCTTCACTACAACTTCCAGGGTTGCCTTTTACAACATCTTCGTATGAGTCAATGCCTGCACCTGTTTCAGCATAGTTGCTTGCATTTGTTTTAGGACCATACCAAAACTGAATATACTTCCAAAGGTCAAGTCTAAATTCATCAAAATCACTAACATTTTCTGCAAGCTTTTCTAAGTGACCACGAACTGTTTGATCATCATCAAACTCAGCGTCTTTGTTATCAATTTTCTTGTACTTAAATCCCTGTGCTGCTTCTGGGATAGTAAGAGCACCATATGCACTTCTACGTGGTTGGAACTTGTCAAGCAAGTTCATTCCTAAGAACCAAGATGGGATGACTACTCCAGCACCTAGCCAGAAGTACCAACTCTTTCGTGCTCCATTCAAATAATTCCCTATCCGTTCAAGTGTTCCATGTGCCATCTTATTTTTGATACTGTTTGATTATTCTTTCAGATGCTCGACGTGCCTTTTTTAAAGTGTCTACAGGAAGATATTCCCTGTCTTTGTCTTTCTTGTTTCTTTTCTTTGTTCCTACTCGTACTTTTCGTTCTTCTGCTGGATATGCATCAGGGAGTGGCAGGGTGTTAACCCAATATATCTGGTCTTTATCTCGTATTTTCTCTTCTAAGTCCATAAAATTAAGAGCCCCATCATAAGTAGGTCCAGCGTCAGTAATAAACACAACATCCATTGGAGGAAGGCCTTTTCTTTGTGCAATGGTCAGGTACACTGTTGCAGCTTGTTCTACTGCTTGCGCATCATATGCTCCTCCACTATTATACAATAATTCTTCAAGTGCAGCATCCATTGAAGTAGCGTCAAAGATTGCAGTGTCTGTTGCTTCAAGCACAGGATACTTCATAACTCTCACTGTAGCACCCATGCTCATGCCACTCTTGATTGTTTGTGTTGCAATATAATAACCTAATGAAGGTTTGCCAATCAGTATATCTTCTGGATTACCCATTGAGCTAGTACAATCTAAAATAACAAGAATGGACCTTTCTGGTTTTTCTCGCGTTGGCTTTTTCATTTCAACTGCTCTGTCTTTCAATGGAAATGGCACCAGTTTCCCAGGCACAAAATAATCTTCTGGTTTACTTAGATCATGGCGTTTTGTTTTTGGTTTTACTTCTATGTCATACGTTAGTTTCAAATAGTGCTTTCGAATGTCTTTCATTCGTTCTGGTTCAGAACCACCTAGGCTGTGTAAATACTTTTTTTGCATCTCATCAAGTGAGTCCTCTCCGCCGCCGCCATCAGTGGGTTTCCCTTTTTTACCTGGCTTAGGCAATGGCTTTCCATCAGGACTCCATTTTGTCTTACCATCTTCATTCTTCATATCATCAGGGATTTGACCATCACCCATTGCACCTGGATTACTCATGCCATCTTGAGGTGGAGGAGTCGGTGCTGACATAGTTGCGATTGCCAAAAGAATTGCAGTTAGTGCAGCTCCTGTAGCAGCATGTCTAAAATCTTTTCTACTCTCTCGCCGATATTGTCGCCTGAACAGTTCAGTGTAGCCACCAAATCCTTGCACACCCTGTTCTGCAAGTTGTTCTGTTAAATACGCTTCAAATCCAAAATCATTGTAACGAACATCTTTTTCTTGGAGCGAATCTCTAGCTGCTTTTGCTCTGCTTATAACCATCCTCCCTATTTCTTGTGCTCGTTGTTTTTTTGTTTGTGTTGTGTCTTTTACAGTATCCCTCAATAATTGCCAGAATGGAATTTTTGTTTGATTAGATTTGGCATAGGTTATGGTGGATTGTCCTCCTTGTTTGCTCACTAAGTTATCTTTGTTTTTTCGCCTAAGTGCTGCAACCTCTGCAGCAAGTTGGCACAAGATAGGATATGCTTCGGCTTTGAATTCCTCTTTGCCCGAAGGAAGGGTGATTGCATCTATGGATTGAGTATCCTCACTTCCTAACAACCCATTCCTAATCTTTTGTGCAGCATCCCGAGACTCAGCAACAATCACATATTTTCCAATGTTATTCGCTATGTGAAGTTCCAAACTATCTTCTGTTCGCACTACTTTTTCTTCTACAGATCTGATACTTCCCTCTAAGTGTATCTCTGCTCCTCGATCTAAATAATTAGCAAGCAGTGCAATTCGTTCTCGTCTAATTCGAGTTTGTAACTGGGTAAGATGGTAGTCAAATTCTAATATCTCATGACGTTCTGTTACATGCTCCAATGCCCTTTCTTGATCGATAATATCTGCCATTTTATACGTTCCTTTTATGGTTGCCCCTCTATTCGAACATCAAAATAATCTTTTTGTCCGTTTTCATATTCTACTTCAGCAGTGATTTTTTGTACGCCCTCACGGATGGTGATATCTGTTTTTGCAATGTATCGTGTGATCTTATCGCCTTTGGCTTTTTTCTCGCGGTGCTCCCACATACGAGTATTATGTTTAAGTCCACCATACACAACTTGCAAAGATTTCATTGTTACTGGCAAGTCAAACTGCAAGGTATAACCATCCCCTACTTTCATACGTTGATTATCAGCTTTTGTTCCATCCCGTTCTCTGAATGTTTCAACCCGCTTTGTCTCATGTCGTTCAAACCGAGCAACTTTTGAAGGTTTAATGACTGCTCGTTGACTCTGGTCAGTAAAATCAGTGACAGTACTTGGATAAATGGACATTTCAGTGTATTCTACTGTTGCTTTTTCATATTTTGTTAAGACCACTCTTGGAGGTCCATAAGTAATATCAACTGATGACTCAACTTCTGGACCACCCTTACCTGGACTAACAAGTGAATGCGCAATAAGTGCTGACAATCCTATTCCTGCAGCTACAATCCCTGCACGTAGTAGTCTTTCCAAGCTTCTTTTTCCTTTCATTTTTGTACCTTTTTTGGTGCTACCTTTTCTTTTCGTGTCATGGCAACATCAGTTCGCTGGATAGTACCATCATCATAGGTTATTACTAGTGCAACCTCATACTGACCTTTTTCAGTAAAGTCACGAAAGCTTGCACTACCAGCATAGCCTTTGCTGTCTTTTACTTTGTTGTAGGTTACTTTTTGTTTTTCTCCATCAATGTACAATGAAACATCTTTCAACTTTTTCTCTGTGTCGATCTTAAACTCAAGTGGAACATTACCTAGCTTTCCCCGGTATTCATAGCCACTCATCCCTGGCAAAAACTGCTGGCCTTTGATAAACAAGCCTGAACGGTCAATAGTATTTTCTGGATTATCATCTTTCCTAATTTTGGGGGTACCTGTTCCTTCAACTTTCTTTCCATAACCAACAATAGCAGAGTCTGTGCCACCAGGAGCAACAAAGAGGTATCCTCCTGTCAAAAGTGCTGCAACCAATGCAAAGTTTACTGCAATACTTCTCCATGAATATTCTATGTTCACAATATCGCTCAGTTGTCTCATGTTCTTACTCATCTCACATGGATGTTTCCATTATCTTATCGTGCACCCGCCGTACCTGTTGGGGAAAAGCTCCTAGGTCCTCTGGGTCAACAACCCCAACATACCTGCTTAATGGTTCGTCTATATCTCGCCTTGATGGATTGATGTACAACAAGGCTACTTGTATTCGTTGTGCTTTGAGTGCTTCAAGTTGTCTCTCAACCTTATCTCGCATAGTACTTGACCGTACGGGCCCAGTAAGGACGTACAGTATTCTTCTATGCCGAGCATCTTCAAACTGCTCTCCCATAAGACGCAGTGCTTCACTAAGGTACGCGTGGTGGCCTTTAGTTTTCATAAGGATGCCTCCTGGAGTTGCGTCATAGGAGCCATCAAATGTTTTTATCACATGCAAATCAGTATCAAATGCTGCCATACATGTTTCAAGTCTGTTTATCTCCCTCATCCCTTCATACATTGCTTGTGCAGCAACTTCATAAGGACGTCCACTTTTGTAATCTCGTGCACTTACTGAGTTTGTTAGGAGCAGGCCACAACTTAGTTTTACATCCTCATCTTTTCTTCTGTTGAAGATTCGTACATCAATGGGAAACCCACTCTTTCTTTTAATCTCATTTTCTATGAGTCGCAATGGCTGTACTTGTTCACCTCTTTTTTGGCGTGCTCGAACTTCTCGTTCTTTTAGAGCTTGAAACTCATGGGATAATAATGCTCCTAACTGGCCAGCTTCCGCAAAGCTAGCATCAGATACTTGTTTGGTACTTGCAAGATACGCGTCTCGCTCTCCTGGAAGACGAACATACCTACTAGCAAGGACTGCTGCTGCACCGGTGAGCCCTCCTAAGAGGCTCCACATAACTGGGTCAGATAATGAAGTCATGGTGTTACCTCAAGCATTACTTGAGTGTGTCCCTAATCATGGGGAAATAACGATTAAGACGATCATCAACAATTGCAAGCATGCCTCGTTCATATGCCGCAACAGTTGTATGAAATGGTGTTCGTGCAACTGCAGTTGCAGGATTAACAAGGATGTAGGTAAGCACTTCTCTGTAATCTAGCTGCGTCATCTCAGGGTGATATAATCGCGCCATTTTTTCAACAACAGAGTGAGGTACTTCAGCAGCTTGTCTCCATGCATTTCTTTTGTTTTCTAAGAAACGTGCAATATCAGCATGGGTTCCAGGTGAGGGTGTGGTTGCTCCTCTTCTTGCCAGAGTAAATCTACCTGCGCTGCCGTTTTCTGCTCGCTGATTTAACTCAGCAAACTCATTACATGCTTGGAACAAGTCGTTTGCAAGTTCTGCTAGTTTGTCAATAGTACTATCACTTAAGGGTTTTTTTCTCACGTCGCGTGCTTTATACTTTCCTTTAGGTGTGTAACTTTTTCCCTGTCCTCCATAAGCTAGTGCTTTACTAACTTCCATTGACGCCTCTCCAGTTTGTCGTTTGAAGTCAATCCACACAAAACGATATCGTTCTGCTGCACCTAAGTCAGGATTTTTGTGGTGGAAGTTTCCATTAAGAACATATTGTGCTTCTGACCAATCAAGATCAACCATTCCCATGTGACTCATAAACATGTCTTGGTTTCCTTGTACCAGGTTATTGAAGCTTGTAAATCCTGCTGATCCCATGTTTGCAGCTTCATCAATAAGGACAACACCCTTATGGATTACTGCCATTGGTAACTGTGCAGGTAGTGCTAAATATTTTCCTTTATTGTCTTGCCCTGGAGCTGTAAGAAAATCACTTTTTTCACCCTGTGTTCCTGGAACAACAACAGAAAGATGTTTCTTATGTTTAGTACAATGATAGAGAATACCTCTTGATTTTCCAACACCAGTTGGTCCATTATTTGCTAATGCTTCCTTGTTTAGTAAGATCCAATTGATAAGATCTCCAACAGAAAATGCCCTTCCTGCAGGAGTATCACTTAGAAATGGAAGTCTTTGATTAGGTATGTTTGGAGCTGTTGTGCTTCGTCCCCATTTTTCATATGCTTGTGTTATTGGAGTTTTATTTCTTGCCATAGCTTGTCCCTTCCTCGCCTCATAAACCTATATTTTCTATGCCCTCTCAAACACACTTTTTATAGTGTGATAGAGCGCTGCCTACGCCTCTATATCAGGATTTGGTGTGCTAGAATGCTATATATACCTTGCGAAGCTCTTAAAAAGGGTATTTAAAAGAATCCTATTTTGTGCTTGGTTGGGGCACCCTATGAACATAGGCAACGCTATCTTCAAGATTAAACTCAAAGATGGGTGGCCCGGTTAGTCTTTCCACGTTCTGTTGTCCTTGCGATCCTGGGCGAGCTTGAAGACTGAGATATTCACATCCCTGTTTGCGAGCAAGTGCAATCCTATGTTCCACTAGCTTTGTTCCAATCCCTCTTCTTCTGTAAGGGGGTAGGACTCCATTAACACCTAGATGGTAGACTGAAGATAATGCAGCATACCCTTCTTGTTCTACAAATGCGTTTATAATAGGGCTTGCTGTTAAGTCTCCTCCCCGAAGCTTTCCACCCAGTGCATAACCTGTTGCCATTCCAAGAGCATTACGTCCTATCCTGTAGGCAAGTATTACTCCTGTTCTAAGTGAAAGTGCGTCCAGTGCGTGTTGTCGTGCCTCAGATACTGACATTTCCATTCCATCATTTTCTCTGAAGATCATTCTCCAGATTTCAAGACATTGTCTAAAGAGAGGATCCTCCTCACCACTAACTACAACAATTCCATCTCTAGACTTTCTTCTTTTCTTTGCTAATGCCATTTTCTTCTATGTCAAAACATTCCAATTTATGGAATATATGTTGTCTAATCTCTCAATAGAATTTCAATCACAGCTGCGAATGCAGGCCGTGAAATAAATACTCCCATGGTCACACCAACAATGGTGGTGAATGCAAATCCTTTAATCAAACCAGCCCCTGCAAAGAGTAAAGGAATCATAGCAACAACAGTAGTAAAGTAGGTTGCCATAATAATGAAAAATGCTTTTTTAATACGTTCTTTCCAGCTATACACTTCACTCGATTTATTCCCTTTTAATACTTCGTCCGCAATAACAACCTGGTGGTCAACACCCGTACCTGCTGCAATAATAATACCTGCAATACTTGCAAGGTCAAGGTTCCATCCAACAACAGCTGCAAAACCAATTAGCAAAGTGATCTCACACAACATAGTAATCATGATTGGTACAGAAATTACAACTTTTTGATATCTGATAAAGACTACCAGTCCAACAGACAAGATAGCAAGAATTCCTACAATTAGTGTGTTTTTAATAAATTCTTCTCCCAGTAATGGGGAGATCGCGTCAATTTTTACAATTTCAAGTTTAACAGGTAAGCTTCCAGTGATAAGGATTGTTTGTAGTCGCTTCATGTTGGCAAGTGCGTCAGTAATTGCTCCTTCTCGTGTAGTGCCAATTCCACTTCCACTAATAGAAATGTCAGTAACAGCTCGTCCTTGGAGTTCAGCACCAATGTTTAACTGATCTACTTGTTCATCATCAAGGTATAAGTCAAGTTGTTGACTAAGGTATTGTTGACCATCAAGGGTTTGCACGTCAAGCTTTTTTGTAATGTCTGCATGTTCTTGCGCAGCTTCAGGAGTGAGTGAGATAACAAATCTAAACCTACAAGCGAACTGGTTGTCTCCTGTTGGTCCACAACCACCATTAGGGTCGATTCCTGCACATTCTGCACTTCGACATACATAAGTAAGATCTTTACCACCAACAAAAGCAACATCCTCACCGATTTTAGCTTCAAACTTACCTTGCTTTCCTACAAGATCTTCAACTTCTTCCTCACTTGCTCCTGCAATTTCAACAAGAATAAATTGTTGGCCAGCAAGGTCAGTTGTCTTTCTAATAATAAGATCACTCAAGCCATACACGTTTAATCGTTCTTTCATATTGGAGATGAGGATCTCCATGTCTTCTGGTGCTAGTTTTTCCTGTGGTTCAAGAAGAACTCGTGTTCCTCCTTGTAAATCAAGACCTTTTCTAATGTTGTTTTTTGGTGCAGGATACACTCGAAGACCAAGCTCTTCTGGACCTAGAATTTTTGTTTCTGTTTTATTCACTTCAACTTCTTTTTGAATAGTTTTATTGACAGTTGTGTTGGTGCCATTTACCATCTCTGTAACTTCAATGGTTTCATTTACCATCTGAATTTCTGTTTCATTAAGTTCAATTGTTTCAATTTCAGGTTGCACAGTCAGTCGGTATAACTGTCTGTCAGTCCTTACCAACACAGTATCGTTTATTTGCAGCCCTTCAAGGCTCTTATAATAATCAGCTTCACTATGTATTGGCTTATTATCTATTGCTTGAATGACCTCACGCGATGTTGGCGTTGTCGTCGGCTCAGGGCTTTCAATGCCCCCTGCAAAAGCAGCACTGTCTTTAACAACACTTCTAATTGCCACACCATCTGCATCTAGTTTAGGATGGATAGCAACAAGTGCAAAGAGTAAGAAAACTAGTAGGATGATAACTCGTGTGTTTTTGAGTAGTCGTTTTACTTTTCTCATTGTTGTGCCTTTTTTAGTTTTCGTGTGCTTTTTTTGCTTCTTGTTTTTCTAGATACCATCGCAGTAAACCTGCATTCTGTATCCAGGTCATAACTAAGTCAATAATAAGACCAATCAAAAGAATGGCCATAATTTGTTTTAATACTTCTGACTGGGCAACCAAAAGGCCAATCAGGACAGCGGACAATGTTGTACAAGTCATGGTAATACCTGTTTTCATTGCACTATACACTCCATCAAGTACTTCTCCTTCTTTTCGTTTTAATACACGTGTTGTAAGTAAAATATCTGAGTCTACTGAATACCCAACAAGCATAAGGAATGCAGCAATACCTGCTGTGGAAATTTTAATACCCAACACATTTACCACAGCGAGTGTGATAACAATGTCAGAAAATGCTGCAAGCACAACTGCCATAGAAGGAACTGGAATTCTAAAATACAAAAATACTACTCCTGCCATAAAAAGAAATGCAAGAAGTAATGCTGTAATTGTTTGTTTAAAGAAGCTTGCACCCAGACTTGAACCTACAATTTCAACACTATAATCATTTTTAGTCACAGATAATTCATTACGAACTGTTTCCATAAAACTGTCAATAGTTGCTTTGTCTGTTAAGTCCGCCTCTATAATAATTCCTGTTTTTGTTCCTGCTCCACTCGTTGACTTAACTGCAACATCATTTGCAGGAAATTTTGACTTTAACATTTCTTCAATAACTATACTGTCTTGTGTGATTCCTGGGATTGTTACTGTAACTCCTCCTTGAATAGAAACTCCTTTGTGAATAAAATCTCCGGTTGTTGCAGTTTGAATGCTAATTTGTGCAATAGCAAGAACCAAGAGAATGAATGGAATCCATAATAATTGTTTATAATGATGGCGATATATTCGTCTTAAGGTGCCTTCATTTTTGTGGCTTGAACTAGCCTGACTACTCTGTGTTGTTTCTTGTGCTTGTCCAGAATGGGTGATTGGCCGGAGTCCTTGTCTCATACGTGCACGGTCGCGTCGTAACTTTTTTTTTGATACACGCACTGGTGCCTTGGATTCTTCTTCCATATCTTTGGCAAAAACTAGACCTCCTTTATAAATCTTTTTGGTACTTCCGAACTTCTTTAAGAACACATTTATATAGAAGGGGAAGCTGTCTATAAATATGACTGAACTCTATGAAAAGGTAAAAAAATACGTAACTGATACCTACACCAAACAAGGTCAGATCCCTTTAAATCAAACACGTATGATTCACTTTGAACGCACTGTATATTGGCTGCTTCAGCTTAAGCCAGATGCAGATGAAGCATTTCAGATTGCTGCATTTGCTCATGATATTGAAAGAGGGTTTAGAAAACCTGAGGACAATATGTACGTGGGGCCAGAGGGCTACCTTGACAAGAAATGCATGAAGTACCACCAAGAAAAAGGAGCAGAGATTAGGGGGGAGTTTCTTGAAAAACATGGTGCAAGCAAAGAAATCATTGAGCGTGTTAAACACCTTATTTCCAAACATGAGGTTGGTGGTGATGATGACCAGAATCTTTTGAAAGACGCTGACAGTCTTAGTTTTCTTGAAAATAATGTTGACTTTTTCATTGACAAAAAATTACCTGTAGATGGTGTTGAAAAAGTACGACCAAAAATAGACTGGATGTACACACGAATTACCTCGCCAAAAGCAAAAGAGATTGCAAAACAATGGCATCAGGATGCAATGAAACGCCTGGATGAACTCTCATAATTGTGGGATGTGTTACACCATGAACCTCAACCCTTTTCTTGCAATGATCCTGGGCGTCACGCTCGGGGCGTCAAACGGTGTCTTTGCCAAACTTATTGGTCTTCCTGCAACAAGCATTACCTTTTTTCGAGTTGCAATACCTGTTCTTGTCCTCTTTTGTTACTTATCATACAAAAAAACAACCTTCTTCAAAAAAGGATACAAAAACTTGTTTTGGGCATCAGTCATTAATGCTCCTCGTATATTTTTGTATTACTTGACATTCCTCTATACTACTCTTGGAAATGGATATATCATTCTGTACACCTGGCCAATATTTGCAGCAGTATTTGGCATGTTGTTTCTGAAGGAAAAGGTGGGAAGAGTTGATTTTCTTTTACTAGGCATTGCCTTTGTTGGTATTGTTATGATGTACTCTCACCGATCATTAAGTCTTGCTAACCATGATATTATTGGCATGACTGCCATGCTTGGCTCTGCTATTCTAACTGCTTTGATGATGGTGCTTTTCAAAAAAGAAATTAAAGGCTACACCAAAACTGAAATGATCTTTCACCAGAACTTGGTTGCTGCATTTGTGTTCCTGCCTTTTATTTTTATCAACAAGCCATTCCCAACACTGTTTCAAGCGGGAGTGGGAAGTGTATACGGCCTGGTGATAGGTATTGGTGCATGGCTGCTTTTTTTCTATGCACTACGTCGTATTAAAGTTGTTGAGTACGCGTTGATGGCTTATTTTGAAGTGGTAGTGGCAATTTTCTATGGCTTTTTATTTTTTAACGAAGTACTCACCTGGAATATGATCATAGGAGGATTGTGTATTATTGTATCTGGTTACTACTTGAGAAAAAAGAGAATGAGCCCTGCGTGATTACTGTGACAATCACAAATGCTTTAGCACTTCTTCTTTCACTGCATTGAGCATATCTTGGGATAGTGCTTCTTTCCCAGGACCTGGCATTTTAGGCCAGCCCTCGTCAGTCCAAGTCATGCCAGCAAACACTTTTACTTCAGCATACCGTGGAACAATATGAAAGTGTGTGTGCTTGTCATTCATCATAAGCATCATGTAATTTATTTTATCATATCCAAACGCTGCTTTCAAAGCTTTTTCCACATCTTTTACCACATTTTGAAAATCCTGCATTTCTTCAGGGGTGATTTCAGAGAAAGATTCCATGTGCCGCTTGGTGATTGCCACACAGTTTCCAAGAGTTTGATTTCTATTGCGAATAAGCAGTTTCCAGTGCGTGTACTCTTTAAGCAGATTGTTTTCTTCATCAAAAACCTCAGCGTCAAATATGTTACAGCAGGTCATTGTTGTACCTCTTGTATGCTTGGGGTGGGTATTGTTTGTTGCTCCACCTGTTGCGGCGCTTCAACAATACCATCTTTCATCTTAATCCCTGCCTTAACCAATCCCAAAAATAATGGTGCTGGCTTGGTAAGTGTACTCTTAAGTTCTACGTGTCCCTGGCACGCAACAAAATATGGGTGAATGTGTTGTGGTAACTCAATAAACTCAACCAGTTTCCTATCTGGACTCATGCCACTGAGTACCAACCCATTTTCACTAAGTATGTTATGGTACTCTGGATTGACTTCATAACGGTGCCTGTGTCGCTCGCTTGCAACAAGTCCTTCATACAAGTCACTCATAAGACTTCCCTTGATCAGAGTTGCACTGCATGCTCCAAGACGTAAGGTTCCTCCCATGTTTGCAAGACCTTCTTTTTCAGGAAGAATATACACTACTGGATCTTTGGTGTTTTCATCAGTTTCTGTGGTGTGAGCTTCTGGTAATCCACACACGTTTCGTGCAAATTCAACAACTGCAGTTTGCAGTCCATAACAAATACCAAGGAAAGGAATGTTGTTTTCTCTGCAATACTTAATGGTTGCAATCTTTCCTTCAACACCTCGCCCGCCAAACCCACCGGGAACAATAATACCATGAACACCTTGCAGTGCCTCTGCATAATCAGTTGTTTCACTTGTTTCAATCCAACGCACGTTGATTGTATGATTACAGTGGGCACTACAGTGATTTAATGCTTCAAGAATACTTGCGTATGAATCTTCAAGTGCAGTGTACTTACCACAAATTGCAATGGTAATCTCTTTTCCAACAGGATGCATGTTTGAGGCAAGCTTGTTCCACTTTTCATTTTGTGGCTGAATGTTCAAATGTAATTTCTTGTTGATAATATCCATTATTCCTTGTCGCTCAAATGTTGCAGGGATCTGGTAAATATTGTCAACATCAATCCCTGTGATAACTGCTGCAGGTTCCACATCACAAAACGTAGCAATCTTCTCTTTTATCTTCTGGGTAAGCATTTCCTCACAACGTCCAATAATAAGATCTGGCTGAATACCTTTTTGTCGCAGCAAACCAACACTTTGCTGTGTTGGTTTTGACTTTTGTTCTTTCACCCCTGCAGGCTTTGGAACATAGGTTAAGTGAATATACATAACATTCTCTCTGCCTACTTTGTTTTTGAGCTGGCGTACTCCTTCAATAAAAAACTCATTTTCCATATCACCCACCGTACCCCCAACTTCAATAAGTACCATATCTGCTTGTTCTTCTTCTGCAATTTCAAGAAAGTGATTTCTAATAAGGTCAGTCACGTGAGGAATGAACTGCACTGTTTTTCCAAGGTAATCTCCGCGTCGTTCTTTTTCACGAATCTTGGCAAATACTTTTCCCATGGTAAGATTCCACTTGCCCTTGCATGTAACATTGAGAAATCGTTCATAATGGCCAAAGTCCATGTCAACCTCAGTGCCATCATCAAGCACAAACACTTCACCATGCTCAACAGGATTCATAGTGCCAGGATCAACATTCAAATACCCATCACACTTAATCGGGATAATTTTGAGATCATGAGAAAGTAGGTTGCCAATGCTTGCAGCTGCAATACCCTTTCCAAGGCCTGAGAGAACGCCACCTGTAACAACAATAAACTTTGGTTGTTTACATGTGTGCGTGTCCTGGGGGGTGTTATCATGGGATGGGTTATTTTCGTGGTGCATTAACAGGTAACGTGATGTGAGATATAAAAATTTTTATATACTGGAAGAGGCATAATATGTAGAATAGGGCAGGCGAGTAGGATCCTGCAAAACAGGTGATCATATGAAACACAGTGAATTGAATGTTAAGGCAATGGCATTAACAATAGGTATTCTTTGGGGAGCAAGTGTTCTTTTGATGGGTATTGTTGCCATGCGCGGTTTTGGTGCTAACTTTGTAGAAGCACTCGGAACAGTGTACCTTGGCTTTGCACCAACCTTTACTGGAAGCATTATCGGTGGGGTGCATGGGTTTGTAGAAGGAACCATTGGTGGAGCACTAATTGCGTGGTTGTACAATCATTTATTGTAAGGTTGTAGAACTAACTTTTTTTTCTTTTTCTTCTTTCTCCTTTTTTACTTTCAGAAAATCATTTCA
Organism: uncultured Methanosarcinales archaeon; assembly: GCA_964343705.1. GTDB lineage: Archaea > Nanobdellota > Nanobdellia > Woesearchaeales > UBA12501 > JAUSFM01. The sequence continues at coordinate 22,362 of CAYFJX010000002.1, read as the reverse complement.
AACAAGCCAGTCCACACTTTAAACCCGTCAAAGGGTGGGATTGGCAGCATGTTAAATATAAACAGGAACATGTTAATCTTTGCAGTTAGAATCCAGACATTGTGCCATTTTTCCTTGCCAACTTTGTGCTTGAACAATTGTTTTGCCACAAACCACAAAACAAGATTGATTCCTGGTCCTGCAAATGCAATTGCAGTGCTTTGGAAGACTGTTGCTGCTCCAATATGGGAAACATACCCTGGTACAAAAAAGATAAAACCAAAGTTTAACATCTTTAAAACAACACCAAGTGTTAACCATCCATACGCAGCATGAAATACTGGTTGCAATCCAAAAATAAGACCCACAATTTTATGGCCAAGCTCGTGGAGAATAATACCTGGAGCAGTAATCAGTGCAGCATAGCCAACATCATGCCAGCTAAACTGCTGGAGGTTGAACCTGACATGGCTGTACGCTGGTTTAAACGTGTCTCTAAAAATATACCCTAATGCAAGGGTCATCACAATCAGATCAATTAATTCTCGCAGGGAAAACATGAGCGTTACTCACCCTCATATTCAATTTCAGACTCAGAACCATCTCCTTCTTGATTTTCGTCTGTATCAACAACAATATTGCCTGTAATGGCTGAGCCAGTTGCTCCCTCAACTGCAGCACCAGCAATTGGGCCATCAGTAATCTGCATGTCTTTTGTTTTCTCAAGTACTGTCCACGTGCCAACAACTGACACAAGGATGGTAAGAACAAGTAATACAGCTATTGTTGAATTAGGAACTTCACTTTTCATCAGAACACCTCCGTTCTTCTATAGGGATTAGTGTACAGCGTTATTTAAAGTTTTCTCCAATTATTAACTTCATCAACACAAACAATATTAATACCCCTCTCTTGGTTGGTTGTATGAGTGACTCAACACCCTTTATCAAAAAGTACTGTCCCAAAAAACCAGAAGATGTAGTTGGACAAGAAAGTGGAATTGCACAACTTATACAATTCATAAATAATTATAGCAGTAGCTCTTCTAGTAAAAAAGGCAAGTGTATTCTCCTTCATGGTCCTCCTGGTTGTGGAAAAACAAGCGCTGTTCACGCAATTGCCAACCAAACAGATCTTGAACTAGTAGAAATGAACGCAAGTGACTTTCGAAACAAAGATGGTATCAACAGTATTCTTGGAGGAGCAATGAAACAAATGTCCTTGTTCTCAAAGGGAAAACTTATACTGGTCGATGAAGTTGATGGACTTTCAGGAAGGAAAGACAGAGGGGGTGTTGTTGAATTACTCAAACTCATTGCAGATTCATCATTTCCAGTTATATGCACAGCTGGTGATCCAAGCTCTGACAAACTCAAAGCATTACGAAAAGCAAGTACACAAGTGGGCTTTGAAGAAGTAAGTCACACAGCAATCGCTGACCTTCTTACACGTGTTTGTACTGCTGAAAACATTGGCTTTGATCAAATGGCACTCAATACACTTGCACGAATGGCAGGGGGGGATGTTCGAGGTGCTCTCAATGATTTACAATCACTTACCATTGAAACAAAGAAGCTTACCAAGGAAGCTCTTGATGATCTTTCAGAACGACAGAGAGTAGAACCGCTTAACAACGGGCTTTTACGTGTTTTCAAAACAAACAAGGTAGACATTGCAGTCCACGCGTTTGACAATGTCAATGAAGACCTCAAAGAGATCATGCTGTGGATTGATGAAAACCTTCCTAGCGAGTATACAAACCCTGCAGATTTAGCACGAGCGTATGATTATGTGTCCAAAGCTGACATCATGCAAAAACGTATTATGAGGTGGCAATACTGGCGTTTCCTTGTGTATGTCAATGCCTACTTGAGTGCAGGGGTCGCAGTTTCAAAAGACACTAAGAATCCAAACCAGGTAGAGTACCGTCGAACTATGCGATTGCTGCGAATCTGGCAGGCAAATATGAAGTATGCAAAGCGAAAAAGTATTGCTGAAAAAATTGCTGCAGTAACACACACTTCAACCAAGCGAGCAATCAAAGACACGTTACCTTATTTACACAATGTGTTTCGTAACAGATCTGGGGCAGTGATGGCAGAGGGTCTTGCAGCCCAGCTAGAACTGGATCCTGATGAAGTTACCTGGTTGAGAAGTCATTGAATTTCTTTTCATTTTAAGTCTTTTTTTGTGCAGGATGAATAGTGCAGCGGAGCTAGGGCTGCCCGCATCCAGCGGGCAGTAACTGACGCCGAGACCCTTGCATAAATCAGGGTCTCGGCTGATAAACTCCAAGGCGGCACTATTCCTCAGAAAGACGTAGGAGATGCCCTTATCTGCCGCTAAATATATAAATAATGGCTTGTATTTCTGTATTGAGGCGTTATGGCAGAAAAAACAACAGGGGACGCGGACACAGGAAATATAGGTCTTAACATAGAAGGCATGGCTACATTCTGTAAAGCAAAAGGCTTTATCTACCCCACAGCAGAACTCTATGGGGGACTTGCAGGATTCTTTGACTTTGGCCATCTTGGGTCTGAACTCAAAAACAACATGAAACAACATTGGTGGCGCCACTTTGTACAATCACGAGAAGACGTTGTAGGTATTGACGCAAGTATCATTACCAATCCAAAAGTATGGAAGGCATCAGGCCATGTTGACTGCTTTGAAGATGTCATGGTAGAATGCAGCAAGTGTAATGCACGTGTACGAGGAGACCACCTTATTGAAGACAAACTGAAAATTCAAGCAGACGGCCTTTCAAAAGAAGATGTAACCAAACTGATTGTAGAAAACAACATTAACTGCAAGTGTGGTGGAGGATATGCAGAAGGAAAACAATTCAACCTCATGTTTAGAACTCAAGTTGGACCAGTAGAAAATGACAGTTCAACAGCGTATCTTAGACCAGAAACAGCACAAATGATGTTCACTAATTTTAGACTTGTTACAGAGCACGCACGATTAAAGCTGCCCTTTGGTATTGCACAAATGGGAAGGTCATTCAGAAATGAAATACGTGCACGAGACTTTATTTTTCGCTGTCGTGAATTTGAACAAATGGAACTAGAATACTTTATTCATCCAGACAAAGGAAATGACTGTCCTTTTCTTGATGAAGTCCTTGGAACAAAAATCCAGATTATTTCATCAGACATGCAAGAACAAAAAAAAGAACATCAAGAAATGACCCTTAAGGAAGCAATGGATCAAAAAATACTTACTAATCCTTGGCAGGCGTACTGGCTTGCTTCATCATTTAATTGGTACCTCAGTCTTGGTGCACAACCTTCTAATTTTCGTATTCGTCAACATCTTAAAGATGAAAAAAGTCATTACGCAGTTGACACGTGGGATCTAGAATACAAGTTTCCGTTTGGATGGAAAGAACTGCAAGGAGTTGCAAACCGGGGGGACTTTGACCTCAAACAACACATGCTTCATTCAAAAGCAGACCTCACACTATATGACGAAGAAACTAACAAAAAAGTCCTGCCACACGTTGTTTCAGAACCAGCGTTTGGAGTAGAGCGAACCCTGCTTGTTTTCTTGTTTGACGCGTACAACGATGACAAAGAACGAGGAAACATTGTGCTTAAACTACATCCTAAACTTGCACCAGTAAAAGTTGCAGTTCTTCCACTAGTAAACAAGCTCAGAGATAAAGCACGTGAAGTATTTGCCCTGGTGAAAGACCATTTTGTATGTGTGTATGACAAGTCTGGAAGTATTGGACGGCGCTATGCACGAAATGATGAGATTGGTACACCCTACTGTGTTACTATAGACTTTGAAAGTTTAGACGATGGAGAGGCAACTATTCGTGATCGTGATACTGCTCAACAAAAACGTGTGAAAATTGAAGAGTTAGTTCGTGTACTTGATGATTTACTCTCAGGAAGAACAACATTTAATAAGCTTTAATGCTTAGAATCCATTAGAGGACCATGGGACGACTGAAAAAAGAGGCAGTGCGAACATTCTGGTATAGTTTCATTATTACTGTTTTACTTCTTGGTGTACTCACCCTTGAAACAGGCGAACCTGCAGGCATTGCAGGTATCACAGGAAACCAAGTTTTAGACGAAGAATTTGATGAATCTGATGAGTTTAGTGACGAAGAATCAGAGGTAGCACCAGCAGCAAGCGTAGGAGAAGTCCCTGCTGACCTCCTTGCACAAGTACGTGCATATGCCAGTAGTTTTCCCCTAACAAAACAAGCAGGAAATGGAGCAGAGATTTGCTTACTCATTGACTTTGGCGATAATAACGTAAAATCATTTGACATATTCAAAGACGCAGGTGTTGTCGAAGTTCAAGAATCACGCTTTAGTCGCTATTGTAACAATGATCCAAGTAATAGTGGAAGTGAAGATTTTATTATCAAATTTGTTAGCTATGAATCCTTTAAATCCAGTCTTGAAAATCCATCCTGTAAAAAACTAACAGAAAACGCAGGAGGCAAAGATTTCTACTATCTTCCTTCAGAATTTATACAAGATGGGGGTAAGCCAGTATGTAACCGGCTTTTCCAAGTCAGATATTGTCCAGTCATCAGACAATGTACTACTAACAAGCAAATGCCTAGTCTGGGGATGGACTGTTGCATTGTTAAAACCGGCCTGTACAGAATTCCAGGGTATGGTACTTGGCAGTTCTGGGCTTCAGTTGGGCTCATGTTCTTTGTAACTTTCTTCTTAGTCTTTATAGTGATTCACCTAAAGCACAAAGAAGAACGGCTTGAGAAAAAACAAGCAACCTATTACGCGTCTGAAGTTGAAGACTATATTCTTAATGGTATGAAGACAGGCCACACAGAAGAAGAAATCCGTGATAAGCTTCTTGACGCTGGCTGGGAAGAAGAGTTCATAGAGCCTGTCTTTGAAGCAGTGAACATGCGGAAGAAGAAGTAGCATTTCAGTTAACTTTATATAAAAGTCAGTTCTTGGTGGTCATACAATAAAAACAGTATTATACTCAAACGGAGGGATTATATATGGCAGTAGCTGACTTACAACCAAAACAAGGAAATGTTGAATTGACTCTTGATATTGTTGACAAGGGCGATATACGAACATTTAACAAATTCGGAAAAGACGGTCGTGTTTGCAATGCAAAAGGCAAAGACGAAACAGGCGAGATCACACTTTCACTGTGGAACGAACAAATTGACCAAGTTAATGTTGGAGATAAAATCAAAATCTCAAACGGATGGGTTAGTGAATGGCAAGGTGAAAAACAGTTAAGCACAGGTAAGTTTGGTAAGCTCGAAGTGGTTGGTAAAGCAGGCGAAGGAGCACCAGCTGCAGAAGCACCAGCAGAACCAGCGGCACCAGCTCCTGCTGAAACAGGAGAAGCTCCTGCTGAAGCAGCACCTGAGGCACCACCTAAGCCAGAAGTTGCTGAAGAACCAATTGTTGAAGAAGAACCAGTACAATAATTTCTTTATTCTTTCTTATTCTCTTTTTTATACTTTGAACCTGCCTCAGTCTACTGGCTGGTGGGACTTTCTTATCTTTTCTTGGATTAGTGGTAGGTTCAAAGGGGAAAAAAGCGAGGAACCCGAGCTTTTGACACTTATTCTCATGTGCACCAAAAACTATATAAAGAATCTGCTGATTTGGGGGTTTGGGTTGAGCACTGTAATCTTTAGTGGGAATGTAGCTCAGCCTGGGAGAGCGCCAGATGCAAGGCACTGTCTTGCAGGCGATACTGAAGATCTGGATGTCCAGGGTTCAAATCCCTGCATTCCCACTTTTCCTTTTTTTATATCACTGCTTGGATTAGTTTTCGTTGTTTTATGGGATTTGTAAAGCCAATCTCTTCAAACCATCTTTTCATATTTTTCTTCCCATATAGTGCCACTCTGTTTATGACTAAATTATTGCCTGGTCTGTGTTTTCTTGGGCGAACCCTGTATCCTTTTTTCGCTAGAATTTCAGCGATCTGTGTTGCTAATACCCCACTTGTAGTGGTAAGTTCTATTGTGGGGTAATTCGGAGAACCTTTTTTGTCAGAGAAGAAAATGCTTCCATCTGTATCAAATATTCCTCTGAGTACAGCGTTTGTAGTAAGTTCCTTAAGTAGGATTGATTTAGGAATTGTTACTGCTTCTCCTTTCTTAGGCCCATGCGCTAATCCTACTGTGTTTGTTAAGAAAGTGAAAATGGCTTTTGATCCAAAAACTAATCGTAGAGCTCTTTCCCTCTCATGTATCTTTGTTGTTAAGCCAAAAGTATCTTGAATCAGATTTTGTACTCTAGTAAAGTATTCAACATCAGTTTTTGGGCTTCCAACAACACCAATTGTATACTTTTTCTTATTGCTATGTAAATACCCATCTCCTATAAGTATGCCTACAAATTCAGCTAAACTTTCAGAAACTTGGGTAGGTATAACTACCCCTCTTCTCCTATCCATATAACTAAACTTTATCTTAGATATGTCAAATTCCATCATCAATCACCTCTCATGTTTTTCACCCTGTAAAAACATGAGGGTGATGGGAATGCGCCTGAGCGGGGAGTTTCACCCCAAGAGCTTAGCACTCTAAAGAGATTTGAACCCCGAAGTCATTGCTGACTGAGAGGGTCTGAACCTCCCTCCCTTACCTGATTAGGGTTACCCAGGCATTGCGAAAGATTTAAATATTTCAAGATGTTCTTTATTCTTAGGGTCTGAACCTTTTTCCCTTGCCTAAGGGTTATCTTTCTTTTTTTCATTACTTTCCGTATAGTTTTCGAGCTATATAAGTTTGTCGCGGACGTATGTCCAGTGCAATCTGAGCAGAGCTCAGATGCACATTTTCGTCTTTGACGAAAATTGTGTCTAGTGGACGGAATAATCCCTGCGGAGAATTTTCGAATGATGACGAGAAGAGCTGTAACACTGTTTTAGAAATCAATTCCGGAAGCATTTCGGTAAAATAGATGTCCAGTGGTCACATAATCATTTTAGAACCATGTCACCAAACATATCAAATAAGAACCCGGACCATGTCTTTTATTTCCTCAGAATCTTATCCATTGCTCTCCCCTTTGCTAACTCGTCAACAAGCTTGTCCAAATATCTTGCTTTTTGTGTTAACGGATTTTTGATTTCTTCTATACGGTATCCACATATTACTCCTGTAATGAGATGTGCATTTGGGTTTAACTTTGCTTTCTGAAAGAATGTCTGAAAAGTTACTTTTTCATCAGTAAGTTTTCGTAGCTTTTCTTCATCAAAGCCAGTTAACCATTGTATTACTTGGTGCAGCTCTTTTTTTGTTCTCCCTTTCTTTTCTACTTTTGCTAAGTGGAGGGGATACACTGATGCAAATGTCATATTTGCTATTCTCTCATCGTGTTCAGGGGTTGTTTTCATATTTTTCTTCCTCTCAAACTCACATAACCATTTTCAAAATCATCTCACCAAACGTACCAAACAGGAACCATGACCAGGCAACATGCGTTCCAAAATAAATAATCCGCCTATGGATTGGTGCAGTACCAAATGCAATCGTGATAATGGTGAAAATAAGATTGCCAACAATTGATAAGATCATACCCAGCGCAAATATGCCCAGTCCTTTAAGAGGGATGAGGCCAGCAAGAAGAATAGGAACAATACCAAATGCTAAAAAGCTGTTTAGGGACATGCTTCTTGTTATAAATATCCAAAAAAAGAGAGAAACTACACAAAACACTGATGCATCCCACCACCCATACAGGTAGAGAAATATGAGGGATGGAAATGTGATAAATTCAAAGCCAATGCTTCTGGTGCCGATGATTACTGGAATAAAAGATGCAGCAATAGAAATCGCTAAGAAGGTTACAAACAAGAACAGCTTCGTGAAAAACATGATGATTGAAAGCAAGAGCAAGACACCAATGATTTGAGGTGCATACTTGCGTACTGTTTTATTTGTTAAGAGTCGTTTCATTGTGTGTGTAAGTATGGTGATGGTTTATATTGTTTTAGTTACTGCACAGAGCAAAACCCTCGCATCCGCTCGGGGAACTTGCGCAAAATAACCTGCATGTCCTCAGTGAGCAGAGCTCACTGGGACGCCAGCGAACATACTTGTTCACTGAGCGAATCGGTTATTTTGCGAATAAACTCCAAGGTGCAGTAACTCTCTATCCTTTAGCAATGCCTTTTAGAATAGTCACTGCTAGGATGTTGAACAATAGCATTACAGCACCAGAACAACACACATACAGGATAATGCTCCTAACTAAATTATGACCTAGCATGTATCTCTCGTTTAATTCATCAGAACCATTTTCAATACCATTCGTCATAATACTAAGAATATACACAATTTGCACAACATACAAACCAACCATGAACTGGAAGTAATACGTTGGTACACCATCACCAAACATTTCAAGAAGACCACCACCGCCACCTTCTGCAAGTCGTTTCATTTGAGCACCAACCTTTCCAAGGATAGTCGTGATCATAGAAGTAATACCAATAACAATACCTGAAATAACCGGCGCCATGAATTTAACTTGCGACCTCATAGATGCAACAATGTCAGCAAGCAAATCTTTTAACCGCTCATTAACCTTGTGCATTTCTTTTAAATAATTGGAAACATTGATCAGTGCCGCAGCTGCTATCTTAGGTCCTTTTTTCGCACTTTCAGTTAAAACCTTCATTGATGAATCAATAACACTTGAAGGGTAATGGACAAGAGCACCATACTCAGGGTCAAAAATTGCCTGCTCAACTCCCATTCCACCACGAGAAATATTGGTTGAAACCAACTGAAAAAATTCACCAGAAACAGAACCTTCCATGTTCTGAGCAACCTTACTAAAAGCTATCTCAGCAGGAATGCCATCTCCTATTCTATTTCCTAACTGGTACAATGCTGAGGCAAACTCCTGTTCAAGTTTTTGACTACGTTGTCTAATCTTAATAACATTTTTCGATCTTAATTTAAAATACAATCCAAATCCAACACCTATACCAATAATCAAACATAAACTTAACATCGACGCGCCCAAGCCAAACGGCCCTAACACCTCCCCACCAACAGAACCTGGCTTTGGCTTTGAAATACGATATTCAAGCAACGCTAGTTTAGCACCATTATCCACCATTTTATTCGTTGTCTGTAATTTCCAATCCTTGTTCAAAATAAGATCCCAATGCTGGGTTTTATGAGCTGAATCATACGTCGCCATATGGATAAGGATGGGCGACAAACCAATAAGCACAAAAACAGCGAAAAAAATAAGACAAATATACAAGGGTTCAAGTCGAATCTCCCTGCCAGCAAACTTAATCAAGATCTTCTTGAATTTTTTAATCTCAGGATTATTAGAAATATCACTATCACCATACCCGCTTGGGCGCGTTGCAAGAATAGTCATGGCAAGATAAAAAACTCCTGCAGGCAGTGCAACATTATATAGTAATGAAAGATGCCACCATTTAATGCCTGACATAAAACTTACCACAAGCGGAAGAATAACTAATCCTAATATGGGTAAGATAACACCCATCATATGCAACATGGTCATGGGACTTTTCAAGTTCTGTGCATAATGCAACATTTTTTCATACGTTTGATCAAGCATGGTAGCCAACGACTTATCAAGCATTTCAACACGTCGACTTTCTTCTCCTTCATACAAAGATGATTCAATCAAATGCATACCTTCAACAAATTCAGGTGCCCATTCTTTCCATGTCATAAGATATGCGTCTAGAGATTCCTTTATTCCCTCATACTTTCCAGTTTCAATATCCCACAACACCTTTCTAAAATCAAGAGATAGAGGGGGTGATAAATGATCAGAAGCAAAAGCAATCGCAAGTTCCAAGTTTGAGGTGTGCCTCATATACGTCACAACGTAAAAAACTCCAAGTACCATTTGATTACTTGCTTTCATCCGCCAACTATTCGCCATAAACTTTGGTATACCTTGCATTGGTTTGAGTGTTGCATACCCAAAAATAAAAAAGAAAACCACAAAAAACATAGACTGCAAGAAGATTAATCCAAACAATGCACTGACAAGCGCAAGTGCAATAGGGGCAAGAAATGAAAGAGAGTATACTCCTGTAGGTGTGATATTCAAATGACAAATGTTTATGTATCCTTGAATCTCGTCATGCTTATCTTCTGGAGGGTGAATCTTGATGAGTTTTTCAGCCTGATTACATGCTTTTTCATAGAATGACATGTGCCCCGGCATGTATTCTTCCTTAAATTCTTGATACTCTTTAGTTTCAATAGAATCTTGATCTCCTGATGCTTCCTCTGGATTGAGTGTGTTCATATTTTGGTCAAGTTGGTTCTTGTACTTTTCCATCGCACCTGCAATTTCTTTTTGTAGCTGGGCACGCTCGTCACCTGCAGCACCCTCACCTTCTTTTGGAACAGGCCTTTTATCAAATAATCCCATGATCACCCTCTTTTAATGTACGTCTCTTTTTTTGATAGAGTATTTGTTATATATTCCTTATATGGTGTTTTTACCCATTAAAAAGGTTGTTACTCCCTACGTCATCATATGCTTTTTTATGGTTCGTTTTAACCAAGTTTCCCACTCAGTAAAAATAAGTTTGCTATCCATACTTCCGACGTCTTGTTTTACTTTATCAGTTAGTACATGCATTCGATCATTGCACAAAATAGTAAATGGAGCTTCCATAAGTTCTGGATCACCAGCTTTTTCTGCATACAACATTTGTGTTTCCTTACATTTTGCTCGAAGCTCAATGTTTTCCCAAAGCGCGTCCCAGTTTCCTACAAATTCAGGAATATTAGCTGCAATGCCCTTCAAAATCTCACTTTCACCATTAATCAAATCATCACTTACTTGTAGCTCGTCAGCAGTACTGTCATATTTCATCAAGTCAACAAACCCATTCTCTAACATAGGATCATCTTCCCATGTTTTTCTCACTTCCGTGATTTGAGTTACCCTTCTAAATCGGTGGATACCATCAGCGCTCCGAATAGGGTTTGCAATTATGATTATGTCAGTTGCTTTGAAAGAAGTTTTTGGAACACCAATATCATTTACAACCCTGTCGAAAATACCATACGGGCTATCCCCATGAATTGTTCCAGCAACAACGTTAGCTGCTGCTCCAACACGCATAGCTTCATACAATGCCAATGCTTCTTTACTTCGTACTTCTCCTACAATCAAAGAAGAGTCTCCAAGACGCAGCGTACTTCTAATCCCATCAGCAGCACTCATTTCAGATGTTCCCTTTGCAAGGCCAGAAGCAACTTTTAAACCTTGAATATTAAAACCCAAATCACGCATAGCTTCAACAGGCAATTCCAGTGTGTCTTCAACAGTAATAATTCTGTATCGTCTCATAATTTCAATCAATAAACCTGTTAGAAAACTGGATTTTCCACTACTTCGTGTTCCAGCAATAAGCATTGTCCGAGTTCCATCAATAATGAAACTTAGCAACCCTGCACCCATTGGATTGATCATCTTGTATTTAATAAACAATGGCAGTGTCCATGGTTTGTTCCTATGTCGCCTAAATGAATATGCAAGTCCGGTAGGGTCAAGGGGTTTAGAAATGACTGAGATACGGGCTGTTGCAAATCCAAGATCTAACTCTGTATCAAGAATGGGGTTAGCTTCATCTAAAGGCCTACCTGAGATCATCCGTAGTTTTGACGCCCAACTTTCTGCTTCGTTTTGTGTTGGAATAATATTGCTATCACAATCTGCGTAGTCAGCGTGCACTAGAAAAATTGGAATTTTACCATAGGGGCTGTTCACTGACACGTCTTGAATTTTAGGATCATTAAGAAGGACTTCAATTAAACCAAAACCAACAGTGTACCGTACAAGAATTTTGGTGAGCATCTCAACTTTTTTTGCAGTAATTTTAAGATTTTTGAAGTTGGCAAGTTCTTCAATAAGATCTCGACCAACATGGAAGAAGACTTCCCTCATTCGTTGAGGATTTACAAACTCTTCCTTCTTAGGTTTGTGTTCTGCCATAACACGTCGTGCAGTGTCAAGTAAGTCATACTCATCCTCGTTTAATTTGAACTCCGGAGGCATAAGGTGATACAAATACTTGACTGACTCAGGAAACTTGAAAATAGTAACTTCAATTTCCTCATCACCAATAGTGTAGCTGTCAATCTCTTCTCCATCATGAGGGAATTGTGACATGAGTTTGGTGAACATAAAATCTGGTTTAATAACTGGCCTGAAAATTTCTCGATACACATCTCGACGACCCACACGCACCCCTGCAAGATGAGGAAGTGCAAGTATCATTAATTTAGTTTGTTCAAGTTGTTTAGCAATAAATCGTAGTAATGCAATGTATTTTTTAACACATTCAGCCTCCACACCCTCAGGGGTCTTGTCAAGATTAATACGTTCAACTCGGACCAGTCGATTAAGTTCAATGTAACAACCAACTGGATCTTCTTTTATCATGCGAAAAATAGTGCCATGAATGGTGTTGTATCTTCCATCAATGTTTTTCTTTCCTTTACCTCCTAGGCTTAGAGCTTCAAGACTAAAGTGTTCTTTTTGTTTTACCAGGGTGTTAAACAATCGTGCAATCTCAAGCAAGATTTGGGTTTGGTTAAAATCATATTCAAAATCTCGTTTTTGGAAAAATACAATTTTGGTAGCATTTCCAGCTTCAGCAAGTACTTCAATTGTTTTATTCATGAATAACGCGTCATCTTCTATTGACGGTGTTCGTAGCATGTGAGAACAGTCAAATCGTACTATAACCTCTTCTCCTTCCCGTAGAATATCGTGCTTCCAGACCTCTTTTACCATGATGGGTTCTTACCTTCTACTCTTTTTTTGAACAAACTTTATATAAGAGTTTACTACTCGTATATCTAGTCAGATACTCTAAAACAAAGTGGATTTATAAATATTTTCAAACTCCATCAACAAAAAACCCATGCCTCACACTAACTAAGGGGGAAGGGCACATAGGGTACAATACCATAAAAGAGGGGTACTATGCAACATAATGCTGTAATGCCAGGAGCTGGTCATGATGGCCGTGATAAGAAGCCAGCAGAGGCGCATGAACCTAAAAAAGAACATCCTAGTTTCTTTGGTAAAAAAGACACGCCTGCGCCAGCAGCAGGTACAAATGAAGATTTATCAGCTCTTGCTAAAGATTTTTCTAATCTTGGAAGGCGTCTTATGGTGCTTGAAGAACGATATACTAATCTACGAAAAAAAGTACAGCTTAGTGATAAGAGCATCCTTAAGATGAGTAAAGGCTCTAATAAGGAAACAAAAGCCCTTGGAGAGGAACTTTCAGACTACCGCACTGAATTTGTTGATTTGCGTGACAAAGTAAAAATTATTGTTAAAGAACTCAAAGACTGCGCAAAAAGTGATGAAGTGCAGACTATGCAGCATTACCTTAACTTGTGGGAGCCTATGAATTTTGTGACTCGGGCAGAGTTTGACAAGCTTCTTGCTCGTGTTGAAGAATTACAACAAGCTCAACATGCAGGTACAGCATCTAATCTTCCTATTCACTAAAATATATAACATTATAAAGTATAACAGGTCGAGGAACTAGTATGGCATTATTAAAACGGTTATTATCACCCAAAAAACCAGCAGGCTATCCTGAAACAGATCCAGGTGATCCCTCATCGCCAGATTCAATTCAGGCACTACAATCATTACAACAAGATACTCAAGGAGGTCAAAAAATGCCCAATCCACAAGATATACCAATCCAGCATGTGGTTAACATGCGTAATCAAGGACTTAGTAATAATCAAATCATACAAAATTTGCAACGATTTGGTTATAGTATTGATCAGATAAACAATGCCTTTAATCAGGCAGACATAAAAGTTGGTGTACACCCAGCACCTGTGCAAGCAGGCCCGGGTGGTCCTGGCGGAAGTCCTATGCCAGGAGGCCCAGCAGGAGGAGCTCCAATGCCAGGTGGCCAGGGTGGCCCAGGTAGTCCACCTCCAGCAGCAGGAGGAATGCCACAAGGAATGCAAGCAGGCATGCAAGGCGGTCCAGAACCAGGTCCAAGCGCACCAATGTCAGAAGATATTAGTCCAGGAGAAGCCCGTATTCACGAAGTTGCAGAAGCAATTATTGAAGAGAAATGGGCAGAACTCATGGAAAGTGTGAATCACATTATTGAATGGAAAGACGCGATTGAAACCAAGACAGCAAAAATGGAACAACAAATTGAAGAATTGAATAAAACTGTTGACAAACTCCATGAAGGTGTCCTAGGCAAAATTAGTGATTATGACAAGGGTTTAACCAATGTAAGCACTGAGATTAAAGCACTTGAGCAAGTATTTCAAAAGATTCTTCCTGGGTTCATGGAGAATGTGCATGAACTGTCTAGAATTACACAGACAATGAAAGGTGCTGCTCCTAAGGCAACTGGCCGAGCGAAGAAATAGTTTGATTTTTTTTGTTTTTACTTCTTTTACTTTCTAATAGAAAATTAGTCCAATAATTAGTTACCTAGGCTCCATAGCCATAACAGACATGGCAAGCACAGCAATAAGCATTAACAGGCCAAAGCCAAGAATTTTAGGGTGAAATATCGCAGCTCGTACATTGCTTGCGTAATCACCACTAGCACTGCTTCCTGGGCCTTGTACTACTTCTAACTCGGTTCCATCAGGACCTATTACTCTATCTACTGTTTCTCCGCTTCTCCCTTCATCAAGTAGGGTTTGCCCATACACTTTTGCAGCTGCACCAGCACCAATAATCAAACAGATAATCAAGATTATCCATCCAATAGTTCGGTCTGCCTTGAGCACACCAGCAATATCCGCGTCCGTAGCTCCAAAAATTTTGTAGGTAATAAGTAAGAAGATTACAAATATGAAAAAGAAGGTAAACCAAGGCATCATGGTTGCTATGAGGTCGGTTACTCGTGGTACGAGTAACACCATAATACCTAAGATAAACGCAAGAAGAGCATGCAATCCTTTGTTATCTCCAAATAGCTTTGTAACTGACAGTACCCCAAAGACCACTGCCATAACAAATAGTAAAGAGAAAATAGGTAGAATCGCTTCTAATATCCCTGATTGTAAGAGCGTGACCATTGTAGAGCTCGTTTTATTCTATTTACTTTGTTTACTTGTATTTTTTGAACAAGTTCGCAAGTTGTTCCATGCTTCGTTCACCAACTGTGCCTTCTTCCTTAGTGATAAAGTATACAAGGATACCGAATACAAGGATGACTACTAAGAGTGCTTGCGTGTCCGGGTCACTCAAAAACCAGAATTTGTCAGCGATGGTCCAGAAGTTTGCTGCAGCACCAAAAATGTACACAACTAAGACGAACGCGATAAGTGCGATAATACCATTGATGTTGCTTCCTGTCCAGTGGGGAGTTCCACCAAATAATCCAATAAGCAGCATAACCATAAGAATTGCAATAACAACTAAAGACACATTAGGTAAGGCACGATTAATAATATTTACCACATCCATTCCAGGAGGGTACGCACCAGTTACATGGGGGATGACAACTGCCAATCCCATAATAAGAGCAATCATAACTTCAACATTTTTTTTGTGTTCACCAAACATTTTGCTCTTGTGAGCAACTGCAAACACCAATGTGAAGACCAGCATAAAAGGCAGTAAGACATCAGTAAGGCCAATTCGTTCTAATGCAAGAATTCCTCGCTCAAAGAATGATCCTCCTCCACCATATCCATATGCCATGCTTTTTCCTCTTTTTTTTATTGTGAGGAGTATGTGCTACTCCAACTGAGTCTTTTTAAGGGTGTTCCCTATATAAAATTTTCGATTATAGGTGCTTGGCTTGTTCAATGATGGTGATCATCATTACTACTGCTTCCACTATCACTTGGTCGCGCTCCTTCAGGAGCAGAAGTTACCCACACCATAAAAATAACAACAAGAATAATGAATATCACTGAAGCACCAAAATTAGTATGCCAGTTTGCTCGCATAAAATCATATACGTACTCAATTATTCCACGTTGATCGATTTTGATTGCTTGTAAGAATATTGACACCACACCAAGGAACATGATGATCATAAACATGTTTCGCCACTTACCTTCCAATGCAACAGGTTCTCCTTCTTTGTAAAACGATCCAATCAACATCAAAAAGCTGATTGAAACAAGGAGTAGAAGCACTACATTTGCTATTGACTCATTGATTGCAGCCACAAGCCGTGTCGACGCAACCACTAAGAATGCAGCAACAAATGCCACTATTGAGTTTAAGTTCTTTTTTGGAAATTCTTTATCACCAATTTTTTCAATGCCAAAAATCTTGGTTTTTTCCAACACTGCAAACACAATGGTGAACACAAGCAAGAAGGGTAAGACCACATCATAAATACCTAAATCTGCAAAGAAATGGATAATACCTCTAAACGTGGATTCCTCAACTGCCATTATTTATCACATGGCATGTCGGCTATTTAAATATTTTGTTTTATAAATGCTAACGATATGTTTTTATATCTTTCCCCACTTGTGCTCTCTTATGGTTAATCTGATCAACTCAAAAGACTTTGCAGAACTTCGTGAGCAATTACATTGCTTTGAAGAACGCCGAGAAGAAGTAATACAAAAAAGTCGAGAAACAATACGCAGCTCAAAAACAGTTATTACGGCTGTACACTGCAATGACCAAAAACGAGCACAAGCTGCACATAAAGAGCTTGTTGCAAATATTACAGCACTACGCCAACTCATACAAAAGAATCCAGGTTTGTGCCATATTGGTCTTGCTCGAGTAGCAGAACAAGAATATGTCGAAGCAGCAGCATACTTGGCTTTTGTGTTTGACAAAAGTCTTCCAACAGCTGAAGAGCTACAGGTTGATGTTGAAAACTATCTTGCAGGTTTGTGCGATCTTATTGGCGAGCTTATGAGGCGCGCAACTAATAGTGCCATCAAAGAAAATTATCAAGATGCAGTTGCTATCCGCGAATTTATTGCTCAGTTGTATGATGAACTGATTCAGTTTGAACTGCGTAATGGGGATTTACGCCGAAAGTTTGATGGTATAAAATATGAGTTAAAAAAAGTGGAAAACCTTGTTCTTGAATTAAAATTAAAAGAGAAGATCTGAGTTCTAGTACCTATGTTCCATGTATGTACCCCGTCCCATAACAATCTTTATAAACAATCACACCAGCCTTGCCAGGTATGAAACGAACACATACGTGCGAACAGCTCACCAAGGATGACGTTGGAAAAAATGTTTGTATTCAAGGTTGGGTAAACACGCGAAGAGATCATGGCGGTGTTATTTTTGTAGATCTTCGTGATCGTTACGGCCTTACCCAGGCAGTGTTTGAACCCGGGAGTAAAGGGTTTACTGATGCTGAACACCTTCGGCGTGAGGATTGCATAGAAGTACATGGTAAAGTCCGACCTCGTCCTGAGGGCATGGCAAATCCTAAAATGTACACTGGTGATGTTGAAGTAGAAGTAGCAGACCTTGTTATTCACAACAAAGCAGATGTATCTCCTATTGACGTTGATGTTGATGACAGGAACCTAGCAAGTGATGAAACACGATTAAAATATAGGTTTCTTGATTTGCGACGACCAACCATGCAACGAAATATTACTATTCGTCACAAAGCAGCACAAGCAGCACGACGCTTTCTTACATCACAGAACTTTCTAGAAATTGAAACTCCTGTTCTTGTCAGGTCAACCCCTGAAGGAGCCCGAGACTATGTTGTTCCAAGCCGTGTTAATCCTGGAAACTTTTATGCACTTCCACAATCACCTCAGTTGTACAAACAAATACTCATGGTAAGTGGGTTTGACAGATATTTTCAACTTGCACGATGTCTCCGAGATGAAGACCTACGTGCAGACCGGCAACCAGAACACACTCAGATTGACTTAGAAATGAGTTTTCCTGATCTTGATGACCTGTACACTATTGGTGAAGGTGTTATGAAAGCAATTTTCAAAGATTGTGCAGGTGTTGATTTACCCACACCTTTTCCCCGTCTTAAGTTTAAAGAAACAGTAGAAAAATATGGGACTGACAAACCTGACCTAAGGTATGAACTCTTTCTTACTAATGTTTCAGATATTGTAAAAAAGTCAGACTTTAAAGTCTTCACTGATGTTATTGCAAATGGTGGAGTGGTAAAATGTCTTGCTCCTGAAAAAGACTTCAGCAGAAATGAATTGGATAATTATATTTCTTTTTGCCAACAAAATGGTGTCAAAGGAATGGCATGGGCGCGGATCACAGAAACAGGCATGGAAAGCAGCATTGCTAAATTCTTAAGCCCCGCTGTCCAAAAAGAGCTTATTGATGCAACTGGTGCAAAACCAGGAAGCACACTTATGTTTATTGCAGATAGAATAAAAACTACTCATGCAGTTCTTGACAAGTTGCGACAGAAACTTGCACAAGATCTGGGCTTGCTTGAGGGAAAAGAAAAAGAATTCAATTTTTGCTGGGTAACAGACTTTCCATTGTATGAATGGAATGAAGACGAAGACCGATGGGATCCAGCACACCACCTCTTTTGCATGCCAGCAGAAGACGACATTAAACACTTAGAAGACAATCCAGGAAATGTTCACTGCACACAATATGACCTTGTCTTAAATGGTGTCGAACTTGCCTCAGGAAGTATTAGGATTCACAAACCAGAAATTCAAGAACGTGTCATGAAGGTCATAGGCCTCACAAAAAAAGATCTTGAGGAAAAATTTGGGTTCTTGTTAAACACGTTTAAGTTTGGAGCACCACCACATGGGGGAATGGGGATTGGGTTTGACCGTGTAGTCGCATTACTTCTTGGCTTACATGACATTCGTGAAGTCATTGCTTTTCCTAAGAACAAAGCTGCACAATGTCCCATGGATGGAAGTCCCAATCCAATTGATACAAAGCAATTGAAAGAGCTTAATATCAAGCTTGACATTGTGAAAGAAGAAAAATAACTTGCTTCTTTTTTAACGATACCTTTTTATAGAACACATGCTATAGTTTCTGTTATGGGTATTGTCCATGAATTCCTTGAAGGATTTGGATTTAATGTAAAACCACGATACCATAAAAGATATGGGAAGAAATGTGGTCATGGCAAAGGTTCACATTGTGGTTGTCCTTACTGGAAAAAGCACAAGAAGTGGAAAGCTCATGGTGGAAGACACGGCCGTAAGAGAGGCGGTAAGAAAACAGTTATAATCATAAAAACATAAACAGGTGAGTAGCATGGGAGTTATGGAAGAGTTCTTGGAAAGCTTTGGGTTTCCTCAAGGTCATGGTAGGCGTGGGCGAAGACGAGCAGCAACACGTTCAACACCCACAAAGAAACAAGTGCCTGCAAAGCGAAGAAGAACCCTTGGCGGACGAGCACGAAGAGGTCCTAAGCGTGGAGCAGCAGCAATGCATGCCTCAGTTGGACGACGTAGACGAAAAAGATAGGTTCAAGATACTTTCATTGATTTTTTCCGTTAGCTTTTTATACTTTCTACACCTAGGTAATCTTAGATCCATAAAGGATCGCAAAAACAAAAGGTGATTGCATGGTAGCGCCAAGAAAAAAAGGAGATGCTTCTAAATCCTCACGCAAATCTTCGCTTAAAAAACAAGTTAGTAAGCGGGCAGGCAGGGGAAAAAGAAACACAAAAAGTAGAAAAACAAATTCTAGAAAAGTAGGAAAACCAGTTCCTGCAATGAAACTAAAATGAGGTGAAACAATGGCTCAATTAACAAAAAAATACAAAGCATCAAGAAAAGCAAGTGGAAAAAGACTTACCAAAGCACCAACTCGAAAGAGTAGAACAGTAACTGGACGGTCTGGTTCTCGAAAAGGAAGTGCACGGACACTTAACACCAAGAGCAGAGCAGTTGGCAAGCAAAAAGGTGTACTTAAGTAAACTACTTTTCTCTTATTTTTTTATCCTTTTCTTGTTTTTAATGGCTTGTTCCTAAGAAACACATAAATATCACCTCTTTCTCCAAGAGTGTAATGAAAGACTTTCTTTCCATCAAAGACGCAGAAAAACTGGCAGATGAACAGCCAGAAGGAGTCCAGGTTTCAGTACGAGGATGGGTCCATCGTGAAAGAGGCTCATCTAAAGTCAAGTTTATTGTACTGCGCGATTCAACTACCACTCTCCAATGTGTTGTTAAACCAGACACTGTGGGAGAGGAAAAATTCAAGATTGCAACAGGAGTTCAAATTGAAGCGTCTATGAAGCTTTTTGGAACAATAAAAAAAGATGAGCGAGCACCCACTGGATATGAATTGCAAGTGACAGATCTTGCAATGGTTGGCCACTCAGACAAGTTTCCCATTACTAAGGATCAATCAACTGAGTTCTTACTTGACAAGCGACACTTATGGATTCGAAGCAGGAAAATGACTGCAATCATGAAAATACGGTCAACTATTTTTTGGGCAATTCATCAATTTTTTCGTAACAAAAAATACTATGAAATGGCACCGCCTATCTTCACCCCGAGTTCATGCGAGGGTGGCTCAACCTTGTTTGAAGTAAAATATTTTGATGATACTGTCTACTTAACACAATCATGGCAGCTTTACGCAGAAGCAGTAATATTTTCACTAGAGAATATATACTGTATCAGTCCTTGTTTTCGTAGTGAAAAATCAAAAACTTCACGACACCTTGCAGAATTTTGGATGGCAGAAACAGAAGTTGCCTGGATGACACTTCCAGAAATAACAGAATTAGCAAAGGAACTTGTTGCGCACATCGTTCAGACAGTACTGCAAGAAAACAAAACTGAACTCAAAACTCTTGACCGTAATCTAGAAGCACTAGAAAAAATTAAACTACCTTTTGAAACAATCACCTACACAGAAGCATTACAACTTCTCAAAGAAAAAAAAGGACTTGATATTCAATGGGGTAAAGACTTACGAACAATAGAGGAAGATAAACTCATGGAGCTTTTTGACAAGCCAATCGTAGTAATTGAATATCCTAAAGAAACAATGGCATTTTACAAACCAGAAAAAAAGTTACGACCAGGTGAAGAAGGGAAAGCACCTGGCCCAGTTGCACTTTGTTTTGACATGCTTGCACCAGAAGGGTATGGTGAAATTATCGGTGGCAGTGAACGAGATACAGATCTTGACGCACTTCTCGCTGCTCTAAAAAAAGAAGGTGAGGATCTTGAAAATTACGAGTGGTATCTTGACCTACGAAGACATGGATCAGTGCCCCACTCTGGTTTTGGGTTAGGTGTTGAACGTGTTGTTGCATGGATGTGTGGGTTAGACAATATTAAAGATGCAATTCCTTTCCCTCGAACAATGTTGCGAAAGCACCCATAATCACCTTTTGACCTTTTTAAACGCAAAGCTTAAAAACCTTTCCCACCTTTTTCTCTTTTATGAGAATATTAACCTTGCAAAATGATAAGATTCTTGAATTATCACCAAAGAATCTCAAAAGCAGCAACAATATCTGGATTCGTTCAATAAATCCAAGCAATAAAGAGATTGCATTACTTTCAGAAATAACACATGCGCCAGAAGAAGAGTTTAGGGAATTTTTGAAAGAGGATGAACGACCACGTCTTGATGTAAATAAATATATTCAACTTATTTATCGTATTCCCTTTCTTGAAGATGGCAGTGTTGTAACCATGCCGGTAAGTATTTTTGTATACAAAAAATTCATTGTGACTGTTGAAAAACAGCAAACAGGAGCACTTAACTATATTGAAAGCTTGGTCTTACAAAACAAGCGGCGTTTCCTATTCAAAAAATCATCCATGACTTTCCTTACCTATTTCATAGATCGTGTCAATGATGAGTTTTTTGCTACAACACACAAAATTGCTGACACCCTTGAAATGTTTAAAACAACAGAAGGCCTTACTAAAGAAATGACAAAAAAAGTATACTCATTAAGTGTCACACTTTCTTTCTTTAACCAGTCTTTGATAGGTAACATTGAAGTACTTAACAATCTTAGAAAAAGTAAGAGCAGAGCATTTAGTTACAAAGATCGTGATAATTTTAAAGAGTTATATGTTGACGCACTTCAAACGTTTGATGCTGCAAAAGTTCAACGAGAAATTGTTCTTAACCTTTTTAACCTCCAGTCAATTATTGCGTCAGCTCGCATGAATGAATACATAAAGAAACTAACCATCATCACACTTGTTATTATGATCCCGACTTTTATCACAGGATTGTATGGTATGAATCTTACTCTTCCTCTTGCAGGAACACCGGGTAGTTTTTACATTATTTTAGGAGTTATGGTTGCAGCTGCAGTGTTGGGCGTTGGCCTGTTCAAATTTCTAGAACGGTTTTAAGTTCAAAGACTGGCTTACAGGCTAATATGAAACCCTTTGGTTTTTATAGAAAGTTATAAGTAGTAGTTCTCGT
>CAYFJX010000001.1:149691-255518 GCA_964343705.1 uncultured Methanosarcinales archaeon | reverse complement strand
ACATATTAACCACCACAGTGGTTAATGTACTGTGTAGTTAAAACGGGATACTACACAGTCATTAAGCAAAGACTTTAAAAACAACTTTACTTCCTTCTTTATAATGGAAACTCAAACCACAAAATTTCTAACAGAAAAAGAAATATCGTTCACGATTAAAGAACACAAAAATCCTGTTTTTACATGTGAAGATGCAAACTTATTGACATCAGTTCTGGTAATCCTGATGCAGGTGTTGAACTCTCCTCAAAGGATCTGTTAGAATTAGTTAACGGAAAAGTCTGTGATATTATTTCTGAAGGTTCTTAGCAGCTATTACTGTTTCTTCACGTCACAATCTCGACAACATCACGATGCTTTAGTACATGATCCTTGCCAACAGTTCGCTTTGTTCTCACATCAATAGCACGGATAAATTTCTTACCTAAGTCAGTGTGAATCTTAAACGCAAAGTCAAGTGCTGTACTATTTTCAGGTAGCATGAAACAATCAGGCAGGCAATTTCCTTTTGAATCAACCAGGTTATTGACACCGCCAGGGAAAATAGCAATGTATTTGAGCACATCAAGCACTGACGCATCCATGATTTTCTGCACGCCTGTACTACCGTACTTTTCAATCATTTTTTCTTTGATAAACTCAAGTGCTTTTTTCTGCTGATCTGACAATCCACCCTCGGGTTTGATGGTGAACTCTTTTTCTCCAGGAATATACTCAATCATGCCATGTTTGTCAGCTTCTTTCAAAGCAAGCTCACTTTCAGCACTGCAAGGGATAATAGTATAATCAGGAAATTCCTTTACTGCTCGCTCATAGTTTTCAAAAGCACCTGGAACATCAATCTTGTTTGCAGCAATAATCATTGGTTTTGTTCTCTTTCGCATTTCAGTTGCCAATGTCTTTAGATCGTCTTCGGACCATTTAATGACATCTACAGGCAGTCCACATTTTCTGATTGCATCTTCAACCATTTTCTCATCAGCACCAAGACCTGAGAGTTGCTCTCCCAGTGCTTTATGTACTTCTTTTTTCTCCTGTTGTATAGTCCGTGCAAACTTTTCCCATCCTTTGTTTAAAATGCCAAAATACCACATGTCAAGTTCAACCTCAAGAAATGTTATATTCTTGAGGGGGTCATAGGTTCCTGCATCAACAGGTTCTCCTTGTTCATTTACACTACCAGAAATATCAACAATATGCACAAGCACATCTGCCTGTCGTAAATCATCAAGAAACTGATTCCCCTTTCCTTTACCTAAATGTGCCCCAGGCACTAGTCCTGCAACATCAAGCAATTGTACTGGCACAAAACGAATGTGGTTTCTACAACTTCCTGTTCGTGGATTGCACTGCTTGTCAAAATCCTTGTCAGCGCATTCTACTCGTATATAACCGACTGCACTGTTTGGCTTGATGGTGGTAAAAGGATAGTTTGCAATTTCAGCTGGTGCTAGTGTTGCTGCTTTAAAGAATGTGCTTTTTCCTTGGCTTGGAGCCCCGACAAGACCTACGAGCATGATATATCACTTATCTGTTGTTACTTTTTATTTGCGATTTGACTTTCTTACTGCTTTGGTTTAAAGTACTCCTTTAAAACCTTTTTCCTGGTAAAGTCTACTCGGCCACTGACAAAGAGCCACATGAGCCAAACAATTGCCAGAAACATTTCTACAAGGGCAAACTTGTATGAAAAAAGGATCTTTGCTTTTCCTCCTGAAAACAATCCACCAATAGCAAATGGTTTCATGCCAAAGAACCAAAATCCTTGCATCCACGGCCACAAGACTGTAATGCCGGGAGGTCCAAATACCATGTCAAGAATAAGGTGGTTGAATACTCCTGCTGCAAGTGCAATCCCTGTGCCACTCAATGTCTTGTTACGAAAGAGGCCTTTCCACACTAGATTGAGGTAACTTCCAACTGCGATTGCCCCAAAAAAACATGCAATCATGAACAGTATGCTGTGTGAATAGGTTCGGTGTGCTCCAAGGCCAAGCCACGCAATAACAAAATCAATATCTGGCAATAATCCTCCAAATAACAGCCAGGCCCATTCCCAGTTTGTCCAGCGCCGCTTAGTCACTGATTGTAAAAAGTGGCCAAACAGCCATGCACCAATAAGATGTCCAAATGCAAAGGTCATGGTAATCTGAGAAAATAGGGGGTTTATAATCTTATGGGGGGTGAAGTATATAACAAATACAAGCTCTGTTATACGCCACAAACTTTTTAAAGCACATTTTCCTCTGTTTTTCTATGGTAGAAAAAGTCTCGTGCTTAAAAACGAGTGTAAAGTACTTGGGAGTCTTTGACTACAAGGATTTCTACCGTGCGATAATTGATATTCTTCGAGATAAGGGGTATCTTAACAACACTACCTTCAAATTCTTTGAAAAACTCTATCAAGAAAAACATACCCAAAACCCCAAAGAAGGAAATTCAGGCTGGCTCTGGTGGCGAACCCACAAAATGCAGCAAGGCACCAAATATGTTATGCAATGCATTGATATTGATGTTCACACCCGTTTTATGCGTCGTATTGAAGTTATGGAAGCAGGCCGTAAGTTACGGCCATGGAAAGGAGAAATTGAAATTAACTTTAATGCCTACTTACAACTTGATCCGTTCAATAAATGGAAAAACCACTCTATTCTCAAACATGTTCATGACTTGTATGTCCACCGTATATTTGGAAAACGAAAAGATGTTTGGAAAGTGAGTACACGAAATGATTGCTACTGGATTCTTAGATTTGTAAAAGAATTCTTTGAACTGCGACAATTTGCACCAGCACCTGAGCTCTTCTACCGGCCACAAGGGTACCGGCTTACAGGATACCAACATGGTCTGCCTGGTGAAAAGTGAGGATATATGTAGTAACCTTTATAAACCATTTTTTTACTCTTCCTTACTATTCATTTCAATCGCCTCTGTAGCATCCACAAAAATCCTTTGGGAATTTTTGGGCGCTCCAGCGGCTCCTTTCAGTCGCCTCTGTAGCATAGTAGCTATTGCACCTGACTTGTATTGGTGGTGCATCACTGCATTGCTGTGAAGCAATCAGGAGGTCGCGAGTGCAACTCTCGCCAGAGGCTTTTTATACTCATCTCACCAAAAATCATAGATATCTGTAATTATTGGTGAATATATGGCAGATGAAGAAAAAAAGAGTGTGGACATAGAAGACGCGTATAGGGAGCTCACCAAAAAATACAAGCTTCCATCATACAGTCTTATGAACAATGAGTTTGAGATAAGTACTATAGAAAGCCCAAACTTTTTGCTGCGGAACATTCGCTTGAAAACTCAAGAAAAGCTTGAGTTTGCAATCAAGTTGCTAAGCTCAGTTTTTCAACCAGAACAAAATCCTATTGACTTGCAAGAATGTCGATTGTTTAATGAAGAACACAAAAAGAACATATACGTCTTGTTCAAAAATCTCATGGTTTTTGTGCGAACAGCAAATATGCTAAGCTTTTCATCAACCGAAAAGCAAGAAGCAGAATATCTCACTAACTTTTTCACTGAATGGACAAAAAAGCATGGATTTAGGGAACAACTAACTAACCTCCTCCATGTACTACGTGACTCATGGAATGACGCAGAACAAAAGAAAGCAAATCCAGAGTATTTGGGTTAAGCTGAATAACAAGGGGGAAATGCAATGAAAACACGCATTATTTTTTTAGGACCGCCTGGTACTGGAAAAGGTACCATGGCAAAAAAAGCTCAAGAGAAATTTGGCCTTGTGCAGATCTCTACAGGCGACTTATTTAGGGATAATCTCAAGAACAACACAGAGCTTGGTAAAAAAGTGAAAACATTTATGGATTCTGGCGAGCTTGTGCCTGACCAGCTTACCTTTGATATGCTTAAGGATCGTTTAGGTAAAGGAGACCTTGATAAGGGTTTTATTCTTGACGGCTATCCTCGAACCATTCCACAAGCTGACTTATTGGATACGGAAAATATTGAAATTCACGCAGTACTTAACTTTATAGCAAAAGAAGAGACAATTCTCCAACGCCTTGGCGGACGTTGGACTTGCAAAACCTGTGGAGCAATATTTCACGCAACAAACCTCCCTCCAAAAAAAGAAGGTATTTGCGACAATGATGGTGGCGAACTCTATCAACGTGATGACCAAAAACCAGATGCCATAAAAGTCCGGCTTAAAGAATATAAGAACAAAACAGAACCATTAATTCAATACTTCAAAGATAAAGATCTGTTGATTGACATTGATACTGAAAGGCCTGTTGATGAGATCTTTCAAGAAGTCTGTGATGCTTTGGAGTAAGAGTAATTAACTAAATAGTTGGTCAATAACAACAGTTGCGTAACAGCCTTTGTCTAATGAGAACGTAAGAGTCCATTTCTTTTTTCCTGCATGTAACTCATCATCTTCATAGGCACCAATAACCAAGTTGTGGATATCAGCAAACAAGCTTCGCATGTCTCCTTCACAACTGAGCTCTGGGAAATCTCGAAAGATGAAATCTCGTTCAGTTATGCCTTCTGCCTTGAGAATGTTTTTAATGATATTCTCAATTTCCTTATCAGTATACTCTATTCCAAAGCCAACAAGAGGGATTTCTTTATTTTCCATTTCTTCCAGGTCCTTTCCTTCTATTACTTGTTTCACTGTTTCATTAAATATCCAGCTCTGATATGAGTGAATAAGAAGTCTGAGGAGTTGTCGTGGCAGTTTTTTTAGGTTTTGTCGAGCATCCCCACCAGGTGTTCCTGGCATTTTTTGAGTCTTGAACACTAAAGTGACTGCTTCTTTATAGTTTCGTTTCATAAGTTCCCTGGCAATCCCCAGGTTATTCTTGCCAAATCGCTGTGTGCCAAAATAGTTTACAAAACGAGCCAAGTTCCTCGGTTCTACATCCTCTTCTAGGTCACGGACAACAATCGTAAAAGCGTTTCCTTGTAATGTCCCTACTTTGACTGCCTCTTTACCAGAACCGATGTATTCAAGCGTCATTTTTTCATGCTTAAATGATTCGCCTTTTTCTTGTGAACATCGAAGTGAGATCAGTTGCTTGGTAACTGCTTTTTTATCTTTATAACCAGCAAATCCTATATCATCTAATCGCAGTTTTAACTGGAACGCAATCTCTTTGCATGCTCGTAATGTTGTTTCATCTCTCTTCCTGAGGTACCAATAGGTGTGTTGTCCTTCTCCTTGCTCAGGCAGTGTGCTGATCTCATCAACACGAAAATCCTCTGGCACTGTTTTGATTTGCATTCTTTACCTCTTGGTGCTTCTCAGTCTTTTCTGCTTTTTTTTCACATGTTTTTTCCGGGACTTTTTCCGTTTCTTCCTCTTTTTTGCAGCATCGTGCTTTTTACATTTTGCTACAGTCATGCCATTATAACTCCAACGTCGTCTGTTTAAAACGTCGACATGAGTTATGTAATCTCCCCTACCAACTCCATGGTTTTTGAATATCTCTTCAACTTCTCTTCTAATATCACAATAATTCAGTGCAATGTCTACTGCGTCCCCGCTTACATGGCCACTTTTTCTTTTAGGTTTGTCATGATCAATCTCCCTGTACATCCTTATATTGTAGACATACGGTCTAAATCCATGTTTACGGCAGTGCTGCAATACTTTTTTGTTGCCTCCTTTCTTTTGATACCCCTGTAATGCTTCAGTGTTGCAGGAAAGCACATCTCCATTCCTAACACTTGTCCATGTTCGTCGTTCGAGTGGAATTTGACCATTTACTTTTGTTCGTAATGCTTGTAGTTTAGTTACCAGATCTACATCAACATACGCGTACTTAAAAAAAGTTTCACCTGCATGTTGTATGATGTACTTACTAGGCATGAGCCAGGGAAAATTTGCTCGCACAAGTTCTTTAAGTTTGAAGTTTTCTGACACTCGCCTTTCTAAATCTTGTTTTCGAATCAGAAGTAGTTCTCCTTCTCGAGGATTATAAAACTGGCATTGTTCAACAAGTTTTTTTCGTTGTTTTCTATTATTCCAGGAATACCCATTGCACTTTTTACTACCTCGCAGCTCTTTTCCAAGATCACTGTCTTTTTCAACAATACGAAGTTCTAGTCCACTGGGGAATCGTACTGTCCTATATTTTTCTTGAGGTATAGTGGTGCAAGGAAGATACAGTACATCTCCTGGTTGAAGCAGGTGTTTGTTTGGCACGTGCTTGTTGTAAGCGTCAAATGTTGATCGTGAGACACCATGTTTGATTCGTACTGCATCATACATGTCTCCTGATTGTACTTCATATTCACTGCCCAGAAACACTTTTTCTCCTTTAGTAACCTTTTGCCCTTTTCTGGCTGACATACGAGGGTTGCATGCACGAACTTCTTTAACTGGTAAGTCAACATACTCAGCCACCTTAGCTAATGTAGTGACTTGGCTGTTTACAGTATGATTCCTTGCTTGTGCTGTAGCTGAAGAAAAAGTAAGATATGCAGCAACTGCCCCTGCAACAATTTTTCCCAACATGTAGTAGGGTATACCGCAAAAATTATAAGTGTTGCCCTTTGCTTTTAAAGAATTCATGGGCCAGTAGCCTAGTCTGGATAGGGCGACAAAGATATGTGTGTATACACAATCTATCGTAGGCCTCCTACCAACTGGGAGTGAGCTGTAGATCGGGAGTTCAAATCTTCCCTGGCCCGTATTTTATTTAACTTTTTTTGCTCTACAATGTTTCCCGAATACCAACGCTATGCGTATCAAAATCATCAAGAACTATTCTGCTTACTCCTGTCCTCTGCTCTTCTTGTTCTAGTTGAGAAGCAAAATGTTCATAATCCTGATCATCAAGATAGTGTGCTTCAGTATCAGCTCTAAACTTCTTTGTCTCTAACTCCATCCCCATGGGAACAACAGATAAGCCTTCTTGTGTTGAATAGACTGTAAGAGCAAACGGACTTGTCCGAGCAATGAGAACTACGTTATTGTCTAGGTCTTTTCCAACAACACCTTCGTAGTTATTAATGTACACGTGCTCACCAACATCATCTTCATCAAATGAGTGAGGGTATGCTTCACTAACACGGCCTACTATTTCTGAAACTTGTTTTGAGATGCTGAGACCTAAGAAATCTGCTGCACACATTGCTTCGTTAAGATTTTCTGGTCCTCTTGTCTTATGTCTTGTATTTTCAGGTCCCCAGTTTTCAAGGTCAGAAGCAATACTTAACTGTAGGGGTATCATTTTCTGGTAAGCAATGACGCTTATTCCTTCTCTTACAGCATCCGGCAGTCCAATCATGCCGGTTATTATGCCATATTTTAGTCGTCTAAAACCCTGGCTTGCTTTTCGGAGATTATCCACTGCTTTTCCAAGCTCTCCTTGCTCTGCAACAGCTCGTGCCTGACGTAGATATGCAGCACCATCACGATTACAATACTTTTCCAATGCTGTAATTGCATCTTCATAACTTCTTTCAAAACAATCTCGTATTGTTTCTGTAAATGAATCCACAATATATCCAATATCATGTTGCAATCCTTTGTTGAGTGAGCGTGCTTGGTTGAGATCTCGCACACTTTTAACTACTCCAAAAGCATGGATGCTGAGTCCCTCGTTGACCCTTTTGATCTCATTGTTCACTGCCCTAAGCTTGCGATACATTGATCTAGTTGCTTTATCACTGTGTTCATCTATTGGACGAACAAGGCCATCATACTCTCCCATTGAAACATACTCGTTCCACGCCCGATTTTTCAGTTTAGGTACAGAAGTAAAGAGATGACCAACCTTAGCTAAGAAAGCAGCGGCTCCTCTTTGTCGTTGAACAGATGGGGTTTCTGTTCCATCTCTTGTAAACGTGCTTGGATATTGTCAAGTGTCATACGTTATTGAATGAGACTATTCTATAAAAAGTTAGTACAATCAGAGTAATCAAACCAACCGTTGACGCCGTAGCAAGTCAGTAATCTCTTCCTTGCTCAAGTGCTGCATTTTTTCAGAAGAAAAATGAGAATAATCCAAGGGCTGTGCAGCAACATCTGGCCTCTCAGTAAAATAAGGAACATTACTCTTGGCATTCATAACAAAGATGTTATCAACTAAGCGTACTGATGACAAGTCTTCAGGAGTTATCAAAATCTCATGCAGTTTTTCCCCTGGCCGAACACCAATTTCTTGAATCTGTACTTGGTGTGGAGCATAGCCATGCTTAGGTGCAAGCTCTGCAATTAGAACTTCAGCAAGATCTTTAATCTTCATGGCATTCATTTTTAGGATAAATACTTCTCTGCCTTGCATAAAAACAGGAATTCGTAATATCAAGGAAACAGCGTCACCAAGTGACATACAAAACCGTGTCATTTCAGGAGATGTCAAGGTTACCGGACCTCCTTGACTAATTTGCCGTTTGAAAATAGGAATTACTGAACCACTTGAACCAAGCACATTACCAAACCGAACACATGAAAACTTAGTGATGTTATCTCCCAAGTCAGAAGTAAGCGTGATCTTTTCACCAAGCAGTTTTGTTGTTCCCATGGTATTTGTTGGATTCACTGCTTTGTCAGTTGAAATAAACACAAATTGTTTTACTTGGTTTTCACGCGCAGCTTCCACCACATTATGGGTTCCAATAACATTGGTTTCAAGTGCTTCAAAAGGATTGTACTCACACAGCGGAACATGTTTAAGTGCAGCTGCGTGGAAGACAATGTCTACATTTTTCATTGCAAAGTCAAGCCGCTTCTTGTTACGAACATCACCCACTAAATGGCGAAGTTTTTCAGATTGTAAATCATGTTGTAAGTTAAAATGGCTTTCTTCATCATTATCAAACACTTTGATGAGCTTTGCTCCAAGCTTGATAAGCTGCCGAGCAATTTCAGAACCAATAGAACCGCAACCGCCGGTGATTAAGATTTCTTTGTCTTTATAAAATTCTGATGATAATTCCATGTAATCCCCCTATTCACTGATTTGCCCATCACCTGCTATCTTTGCTAGGGTATTTTGTAAGGATACAACCACTCGGTTTATATCGTTTTCGGTCATCTGGACGTATAATGGCAATATGAGCATGTTCTTGCTGAGTTTTTCAGCAATGGGAAAATCACTTTCTTTGTAGCCAAACTGTTCTCTATAAAATGGCTGTAAATGGATGCAGGGTGAGAAATATGCTTTGGTAGCAATCCCTTGTTCTTCTAAATCCTTCATTACTTTGTCACGGTCTATACCCTCAGCAACTTGGATGGGAAAAACAAACCATGTGTGGTTATTATCCGCATGTGTTTCTGGAAGAATAATTCCTTCTGTTTCTTGCAAGCGTTCTTTATATTTTTCAGCAATCTCAATCCTTTTAGCAAGCATGTCTTTAAACTTGTCAAGTTGTGTACTGCCAATTGCAGCACTCATTTCAGTCATTCGATAATTATACCCCAATCGTTTGTGAGTAAGCCATTGTTTGTCTGTGTCTCTTCCTTGATTACGCATGCTTTGACATAGCTCAGCAACAGTATTATCATCAGTTACAACCATGCCTCCTTCGCCTGTAGTCATTTGCTTGTTAGGATAGAAAGCAAAAACAGCAGCTTTGCCAAATGTTCCAACAGTTTTCCCTTTGTAGGTGGCACTTGGCGATTCACATGCATCTTCAATAACAAGTAGGTTGTGTTTTTGTGCAATGTCCATAATTGCATCCATGTTACAACTTTGTCCAAAAATGTGTACAGGCAAAATTGCTTTAGTTTTTGGTGTGATTGCTTTTTCAATCTGTGCAGGGTCAAGATTAAACGTGACTGGGTCAACATCAACAAACACTGGCTTTGCTTTTTCAAACAGCATACAATTTGCTGAAGCAACAAATGAGAAAGGACTAGTGATTACTTCATCACCTTCACTGATGCCGCACGCTCGCAGTGCTACATGCAACCCTGAAGTTCCTGAGTTTACAGCGATTGCATGTTTAGTCCCCACCATGGCTGCAAAACGCTTTTCAAACTCCTCTGTTTTTGGTCCACAACTCAGCCAGCCAGAGCGAAGTACAGCAACAACAGAGTCAATTTCTTTCTCTCCTATATCAGGTCTTGACACAGGGATGTGAGGTTGGTTAATTTGGTTGTCAGTCATGTATCCATGGGAAAATCATTGCTTTAAAAAGATTTAGTGTGCAGTCATAACCTTTATAAATGGGTGGGCAACACGAAAACACATGGGGGAAGCAGCATCTCAGAATCCAAAAGCCAACAAACAAAAGGCCAAGACAGCGCTACATCGCTTTATGGAGCAACTGGATTCAGTCAAGATTGAGGGCAAAACAATTAACTCCATAACATATGATTCACTTCCTCTCTGGTGGTTCTATAAAATTCGATTCATGCGTGATTCTGTGCCTTCTCAATTTGATAATTTTGATACACTGCTCCGTTACAAGAAGGCTTCGCCACGCCGTCGTTGGTTACACATCCAACAAAAAAAAGCAACAGGGAAAATCCTTGCTAAAGGTTTGGTGGTTAATGAAAAACTTAAGCGGAAAAGAGCCAATAGAAAAATACCGGACTTTTTGGATTCTGCTAAACAGGATGGGGATGGGGGGAAAAATCAAGGTGCCCCTGTTTTTTTCTTAGTGCATAGCATAGCACTTGATATTGACAAAGAAAACAAGACCTTTGCGATTGATCGGATAGAATCAGTCCATTCCTTGGCAAAAAAAGATGAGGCATTAGATCCAGAGGTCCTTGTAGTTGATGCAATGTCAAAACCAGTTCCACTACGGGCAACACCTTTCAAATATTACTTTCCACGTTTTACTACCCAAGACATTCAAGATCTTGCAACACATACAGCACCAGGACTCAATAAGGAATGGCAAGAGTTCAAAACCAAGCTTGCTGAACACTTCCAAAACAAGTCTGAAGAAGATGCAAAAATCTTCTCCCTTGCAGAACCAGCTCTTGATTTCTTTTTTTCTTCTGAACTAATACAAGTCACCATCACCTACCTTGAGACATTCAAAAGATTACTTGGGGAAAATGGTGCAAAGGCTCTTGTCATTTATGCTCCTGCTGGGATTCTTGACAGGTGTGCAATAAAAGCAGCAGACTTACTTGGCATACCAACCATTAGTTTGTTCCCTGGTATGGGGATGTCAAGTACGCCATGGACGTATGGAAAAGACAACTTTTTCCTTGTAAACAGCATTATTGAGCGTGACCAACTTATTAAGCTGGGTGCTTCACCAAAAAATGTCCAAGCAATTGGACCCATAACCTTTTCAGGATTACAAGATTACCAAAAAAGAGCAGCTGTGCCTACAACTGGCAAAAAGAGTATTCTTTTTTGCACTGGCCCACTGGTTCAGGAGAACGCGTCAACAGAAGAAGATTATGCTCGGCGTATGAAGCAATACCTTACAGAACTCATGGAATTAGATGATGAATATGAAATCATCATCAAACCACACCCTCTTGAAAAACAACAATACATAACTCTATATAAACAGATTATCAAAGAATTATCAGCAACTAACATGCGTGTTATTGAAGGAGGATTAGGCAAGAAGGTATTGTATGAACTTATAGCTGATTGTGACTTGTTTGTATGCTTTTTTTCAACTGCATTATTTGAAGCAAGCCTCCTTAACAAACCAGTTATTCTTATTGACTTATATGACAGAAACCGTATTGACATGTCAGGCAAATTTTTTGACAATAGTGAGGCAGTTCTTAAGGTTGCACCAGATGGGGAGGTATTGCCTGTCATCCAAAAAGTACTTGGTGATGCTTCTTTTAGAAAAAAACTAGAGAGGCAACGAAAAGCTTTTAACGAGCTGTTTTGTTATAAAGCAGATGCTAATGCTCCACAACGAGCAGTTGATTTTATTAAGAAGAAACTGGATGATTACAAATAAGACTTGTTTCTAAACTACACAATTCTCTTTTGCAGTAGCATGCTTGTCAATGCAATACTTGCAAGTTTCTCAGGTATGATCTCACAAGCGATATTTTTCTGGTATGGGTTTTCACATGTTTTTACATGTTCTTTGAATTCAAAGCTCATGGCTTGTGTAATCGTAGCTTTGATGGCGTGCTGATCATACGTCACATCAAGTACATTGTTTGATCGTTCACGTCCTTGCTGTCGTGTCCCAATGTTGATAACAGGAAGTTTGAAAGAGGGTGATTCAATAATGCCTGCGCTTGAATTGCCCACAAGGACACTTGCTGAGGCTAGTAATCCGAGAAAGTCCTTTCGTGGAATATGCTTGTGTATTGAAATGTTTTCTTTTCCTCTGTATTCTTCAATAACAGCAATCATTGCTCTGCCCCCAGCATCTGCATTAGGGTATACTACAACTGCGGGTACGTGTGAGGCCATAACGGCTTCCATTGTTTCTCGCATCTGCCTTCCGGCGTCTCCATCTTCAGCACTTACAGGGTGTTGTAAAACAAGAATAAATTGTTGTGTTACTCCGTACTTTTGTAGGAGCTGATCTGTTTCTGTAGGTGTCAACTCTTTAGTGGGATTGTCCAAACCAGGAGCTCCTGAAACAAAAACATGTTGTGGGTTTTCACCCATGTTTTTGATACGTTGTGCACTTTGTTCGGTTGCTGCAAAATGAATATGGCTCAGTTTGGTAATAGCATGCCGAACTGTATCATCCACTGTTGAAGAAACATCACCACCATGAATATGGGCTACAGGAATGCCAAGATATGCAGCAACAGTGGCACCAGCAAGCATCTCTGCCCGGTCACCAAGAAGCAAAACCACATCTGGCGTATGCTCATACATAAACTGGGTGAGTTTTTGTGTGAAGTCTCCCAAAAACAGAGCCATTGATTTTTTATCATCTTTTGTGTACTTGGCATCAAGTACTGTAAAAGGGATTTGATCATGTGTAATTTCTTGCTCGGTTTTTCCAAACTCTTCCATAAGGTGCATGCCAGTTACTGCTATGTGCAAGCTAAGGGAGGGGTGCTTCTGAATTGCTTGTAGTGTGTGCCTCATTAAACCGTAATCAGCTCTGCTGCCAGAAACATAGAGGACCTTCCATGGGGTTTGGATTGGGGCATCTCCTAACATCTCAAGAGTTACTGCTGTGTTCTTCTTGATTGTTGTTTTTGTTGTTTTTCCAAGTATCACATTATGCTTTCCATACGCGTATTTTGGAGAAAGGCCAGTGCCTGGTCGTTTGAATGCAATATGCTTATCAGTGAGAACTGTTCCAGTCGGTGTATCTTGGGCTGCAACAACACTTTTCCTGGCGACTTTTGCAATGGCAAGTTCTTCTTCGAATGGTGCAAGTGAACCATTGCCTAGGAAGGTTGCAGGTGTTGATTCTAGGTTGATTCCCTTTTCTTGTTGTATAATGCTGTACACGTTTTCAACAGGCATTTTTTCCTTTTCAACAAAACGAACTAACTCAACATACTTTTTCAATTCAGCAGGGTCAAGCGAGGCCTTATGATCTGGCCCTTCCATGTTTTTGTTGAGGGTGAAATGTTTTTCAATAACACACGCGCCAAGAGCAGCTGCAAGCGCTCCAGGAGCAAGACTTGTTGTATGGTCAGAATAACCAATAGGGACTGGAATTGTTTTTTGTAATGTGTCTATGCCTTTTACATTTGCAAGCTCGCTGGGGCAAGGGTAGCTTGTTGTGCATTGTAAAAAAACAACAGGGCTTTTTCCAACATTTTTGATTGTTTCATATGCTTCTTTAATCTCCTCCTCATTTCCCATGCCTGTTGAAACAATAAGGGGTGTGCCAGTTTGTGCCAAAGCATGTAAGAAGGGAAGGTTAGTTAAATCTCCAGAGCCAATTTTGTAAAAAGAAACACCTAGTGTTGCAAGAAAATCAGCATCACGAATACTTGAGTGGGGAGTTGACGAGAAAATGAGTTCTTTTTGTGCACAGTAGTGTGCAAGTTCTTTATGATCTTCCTCACTAAGCTCAAGTCGCTTGAGCATAGCATACTGGGACTCTGACTTTCCAGTGTTCTCTTTTTGGTATGCTGCTTGTTCAGCTTCTTCAGTTACAATATCTTCTGTTTTAAATGTTTGAAATTTTACTGCGTCAGCTCCTGCTTCAACAGCAGCATCCACAAGTTTCTTTGCAAGGTCAAGACTCCCATTGTGGTTTACACCTGCTTCAGCTATGATAAAACAAGGATTGCCCTTGCCGATAGTTCTGTTTGCAATTGTGATTGTAGTGTCAGTTGGTTGGGGGTGGGGTTGGTTCATTGTGTACTTCAGCCTCCTGTGCTTCTCTATCCCCTTTTTTTACTTCTGTGCTTTCTGTGTTATTGTTTTCTTGGCCTGGTGTTGCGGTGTCAACTGCATGCCGTTTATGCCAAACAGCATGCCTTAATTGCCACTTGCCATCGACCTTTTTCCACAAGTGTTTTGGTCTAAACTTGTCAACAGTTGCAAAGAACTCTTCTTCTGTCATATCCATGTATTCAAGGAATTCAGGGAAGTATCTTCGTGGGAATTCCCCATCAAACTTTTTGACAAGAGCAACAGCCTCTTCACGTGTGATCTTCTTATTACGGATCTCTTGAGCAGAGTCATAACTTGCCCTTCCAAGACCAAACTTAATGTAGGTGGTCCAGTAATGGTATGGGTCTGTTTTGTCGTCAATACTATTGTATTTGGAGTAAGTTCCTTCAGTTCGCTGGTCATTGGGTTGGAAGCCAATCTTGTCTACAGCAAAATAATATGCTTCTTGAGGATCCCAGTTCACGTAGTAACCCATGTAGTGTACTTGGATTCCTTTTTGTTCAACTTGGTCAGGATCTAGTGGCAGGTATGGCATAAGATCATTCATGCTTAAGCCGTATTTTTCTCGGAGTTCTTTGACTGAAACCCCGCCAATAGACATGTTTTCATAATCCTTGCCTGCATGATAAATTGCAGACCGCATTGGGGTTACAGAATCTTGAATTGGATTTCCATACTCTGCTTCATTCTCCCCATAGAAAACAAGGGGTACATCATACATCAGTGCAAAGCGAGCACCAATATTCTTCTGTCCCAAAATAAATGGTTGGAATGCATGTAGTAAATTCTTGAAGGCAAGCTTAGTTACCAGCCTATGTACTTTTCCGTTTGGTGTGAAAAGAATATTGTCAAATCCTCCTTTATGGATCCATGCTTGGAAGTTCTTCCAACCATACGGCGTATGAATGTGGGGTGCCCATGTTACTGTTAAAGGATTCATCTTAAACTTGTACTTTAACAACCATGCTGCTTGGATACTGTCCTTTCCACCACTACCTGGAACAATACAATCATACCGTCCATCATTTCTTCGGTACTTATCACATAACGCCCATAATTCTGCTTCACGCTTTTTCCAATCAATTTCTGCGTCTTTTTTCTCACACAGCTTACATGGGTCGCACACGCCATCATCTGCAATATTGAGTGTGGGCTTTTTTGTTTCAATAGTATGTCTGAATTCAATTGCTGAATTTGGGCGTTGATTTGATAATATGCATTTTGTACAGAACTGTACCTTGGCTGGTAGCCCATACATTGTTTCTAGTTCTGCCTCAGCTTCAGGGTCGTCACTAAGGTCAACTTTTTCATCCATTGTAAGATCAGGCTTGTATTTTTCTATTCCTTGTTCGGTGTTTGTTTGTTCGCTGTTTTCTTGTTCCATGTGTATCACCTTGTGCTTTATGATGGTTATTCTTTTATATGTTCGATTGTATTCTATTACATGCTTTGTTACATGCTGCTAAATTGTCGTACAATATCCATGCCTATACTTCCACTTTTTTCTGGGTGAAATTGCGTGCCAAACACATTGCCCTTCTTGATAACAGTACAGAACTCCTGACCACCATAGGTGGTTTTTGCAAGAGCACTTTGGTCATCAGCAGGGACAACGCAGTGTGAGTGGACAAAGTACGCCAGAGCATTATTTTCAGGACCATTTGGTGTTTCTTGTAGTATGGTGTTATTCCAGTCAGCGCCAGCAGGCTTTGTTATTGTATTCCAACCCATGTGAGGAACCCTATAGCCTGGTTCTTGTACGTGTTCAACAGGTTTGAGTTTAATAACTCTGCCAGGGATAATGTTTAATCCTTTATGAGCACCAAACTCATCACTTTCAGTCATTAATAATTGCATTCCAAGGCAGATTCCAAACAAGGGCTTACCTTGTTCAATGTAGTTTTGTAATGGTTGGATAAGTTCTTGTTTCCTGAGTTGTTCCATTGCAAAGCCAAATGCTCCATCTCCGGGTAGCACTAACAGTTCAGCGTTTAATACTTCTTCCCCTGTTTTCACGATCTTGACAGGATTTCCTAGTGCTTCAAACGCTGAAATAACACTCTTGTGATTGCCAACTTCATAATCGATAATAGATACTGTTTTTTTTGTTGTTTGTTCTGTTGGTTTGGTAGCTGAAACATTTTCAGTTTCGTTACCTTCTTTAGTTTCTCGTATCTGCAAACCTTTTGATGTAAGAACCTTTTTTACATCTGTTATGGTTGTTTTGTTATAATGAAGAACTGAGCCAAAGGCAACACCATCACAACCTGCTTCTTGTAGGCAAGAATGAATGTCATCAGCATTGCCAGCACCACCACAGCCAATAACTGGGACTGGAACAGCTTCTGTGATTTTTTTGATAAGTTCAATATCCATTCCTTTTTCCATGCCATCTCGGTCAACAGCAGTAACCAGAAGTTCGCCACAGCCAAGTTCCACTAGCTTTTTTGCCCATTCAATAGCATCTCTTCCGGTGCACTCCCTGCCATTGTCAATGTAAGCTTCCCATCTTCCATCTTTGTACTTTGCTTCAATGGAACCAACAATACACTGGGAGCCAAACATCTCAACTGCTTCACGAATGAAATCAGGACGCCTGGTTGCAGCAGTGTTGATTGCCACCTTGTCAGCGCCAGCTCGCAATAATTTTTTTACATCATCAAGACTGCGCACACCACCAGCCACGGTCATTGGAATGAAAACCCCTGCAGAGGTTGTCTTTGACACAATGTCAAGAAGATTATTACGCTCGTACAGGCTTGCCACAATATCAATGTAGAGAATTTCATCAGCACCTTGGTCATAATAGCGCTTGGCTAGTTCTGTGGGGTTGCCAACTACTCGCAAACCTTCTAATTGGAGCCCTTTTACTACATTGGGTCCTTTAATGTCTAAACGAGGAATAATACGGACTTTTTTCATGTGTTGTCTGACACCTCACCACTATTTATTGGTGTATTATCTGTCTATTTCCTTTGCTTTATTTATAATGGTGAGACAAAGCACTAGTATTTAAAGATGCTCTCTCACTTTAAAAAAGAAGGGGTTTGGGGGGAAGTGCATAGATAACTGGAGAAAGGACTATTAAAAAAAGAATTAAAAATAGGAGTGTGGATTAAAAATCAGCAAGGGGGTTCTCGCTTGTATCTAAATTAAAGTATTCGTCATTGAATGGGTTCATTGACGTTTGTGTTGCTAGTTGGTCTTTAAGAATTCCTACTTTGGGCAGTCCTTTAACTTCCACTATGTATTTTCCTGACTCATTTTCATCAGGAGATGATACCCATTCAACTTCAAGTCCTGTACCTTCTGGAATCACTACGCTTACTGTTCGCTCCATTGTAAGGGTGCGGTCGTTGTGTTCTGGACAATTAGCAAGATATTTATTTATTTTTTCTTGTAAGCCAGGGGTTCTTTCAAGTTGATCATATGTTTCTGGGATTGGTAGTGGTGATTCTCCTATCGCTGTATTTATTGGGCGTTTTCTTAGCTCTTTTCCCTTCATACTAAATCCCTGTGGAACATCATCTCTAATTGTAAAGGGGTGCATAATACAGCCTTTGTCATATCTTGGATTAACGGGTTCACCATACATGTTAACAGGGACAGTAACTTGAATGTGCTCTCCTGCATAGACTACACTTCCTGGTATGATGTCGGCAAAAGTTACTTTGTCTGATAAATCTGAATCATCTACTTTTCCAAGGTTTGGAAATTGTAATGGTTTAGAAGCTGCAAAATAGGTGGCATTCATTACTATTCCCATTTCTTTTTCAGCTGCGATTCTCTCAGCTGGCTTTTCTGGAAATCTTGATTGGCCAATTATTCTTATATGGGGGTGTCCTTTCATTTATGGTTCCTCTATATTATTTAGTACTTATATTTTTCCCTAAACAACTACTACTATATAAACCTTTCGTTTTTGTACTCATTAACAAGTGGTTACGAACTCAGCTTCTTTAACATGGCAATGACCTTTTGAGCATCAGCCTTGCCTTTGAGCTTGCCCATTGCCTTACCAATCAATGCCTTGAAGGCCACACCTTCGGATTCTTTGAGAATTTCTTTAATCGCAACTTCAAGCTCCTTATCTGACATCATGCCATACTTTGCAAGATCCATGCCCTCTCCCTTAGCAATATCAACTAATAGAGCCATAACTGAATCTTTTGCAATGCTTCCTTTTTCAAGTGCACCAAAGATTTCTTTGATGTGCGAGTCTTTTATTTTTGATGGGTCAGCAGGCTTATGGCTTCGCAGTATTTCTGGGATGTAACTTACTAAGGTTTCAGCAATAAATGCTGACTTAATGCCTTTGCACTCCTTTTTTATTTCTAGTAGAAGTTCATCTTTGCCTGACTTTGCAATCTTGTCTGCAAGATCCTTGCCTAGGCCTAGTTCTTTTAATTCATCAACTTTTACACTTAATAATTTTACATCTTCTACATTTACGTCACCAGGTACTACGATTCTTACATCAGTTTCAGGATACATACGTGCAGCACCAGGCATTGGCCGCAAGAAGC
Organism: uncultured Methanosarcinales archaeon; assembly: GCA_964343705.1. Lineage (GTDB taxonomy): Archaea > Nanobdellota > Nanobdellia > Woesearchaeales > UBA12501 > JAUSFM01. The sequence continues at coordinate 236,749 of CAYFJX010000001.1, read as the reverse complement.
TTGTGCTTCCATCTGGTTCAGCTTTACGCACATGCGGCTCGCCTTTTTTGCCTGCCTTAGCTTCATCAAGTTGCCTATGCATTTCATTAATAGAAACTTGGGGAATGCTTTTTACTTCTTGGAATCCTTTTACTTCCACTCTGTACCCTTTTTTTATGGAGAGGTTCACATCTTGTCTGATACTACCAATGCCTCTTCTCATCCCAGGCACACTTCGTAAAATCATGCCAAGCTGTAAAGCTGCTTTTTTACACTCTTCAGGATCATTAATATCAGGGGCTGTTGCAATTTCAATAAGGGGAATTCCAAGCCTAGACAAATTATATATGTCATGGTTGTCTGTCCTTTCAACAACTTGGCAAGCTTCTTCTTCAAGACACACACTATCAACACCAATTTTTTTCCCATCAACCTCAATCCAACCATCAACACCAACCAAGGCTGTTCGTTGAAATCCTGAAGTATTACTACCATCAACAACTGTTTTTCTCATAAACTGAACTGCATCAACAATTTCACAATTAAGGAGTTTACAAACTTGCAAGCAAATTTTTAATGCTTCTGCATTTACTGCATTGGGGGGTTGTTCATCTAATTCAAGCAAGCAAGTAGTATCATCATAACCTTGGTAGGTAAACTGTTTTCCTTTTTCAGCTTCATGGCGAGCTGCAACATCTACTGCCCCTGTTTCTCCTGACGCTGTTCGTAGTCGTCTAACTACTTCAAAGTCTGGCTTGTCCTTTCGTATTGTAGTGGGACAATTGCAGAATAGCTTACGTCCTTCGATTTGTTGATGAACCTCTAAGCCCATCTTCAGCCCCAACTCTGAATAGTCTATCATTGTGTTAATTGTGTAAGGTGGTTTAGTACTTGTTTAAGTATCTTCGCCATGTACAAATCCTTCTTCATACTCTGTACGGTCTCCTAGTTCCCCCCGTAGGTTCTTCCGTATGTATTCAGGCACCTGTTCCTTTGGGTAGTTACCCAGTAGCCATGCAAGTTTAACAAGTGCTGTCTCACTCAGCATGTCATCTCCTGGAATGACTCCTATCTTTTGTAAATCTCTTCCCCTACTGTACACATTCATGTTAACTTTACCAAAGACACAATTTGATGTCATAACCATGATCACGCCTTTTTTTGCGAGGTGTTCAAATTCCTTTCTGATTTTTTCATGTACTTTACTCTCGTCATCAAGCACTTCAAGAGGAGTTTGTCCCAGTCCTGTTCCTTCAATAATCAATCCTCTGAATGTTTCAAATGCGTGAATTTGTTCTGGTTGCAGATTCACATGTACTTTAAGAATTCCAACCCGGTCCTCAAAATTAGGTTTGATAGAGAGCTCTTTTTGACCAACAGGATCCTGCTTGTTTTTCCATGTAGAGATCAGTTCTATATCTCCAGTTTCATAGTCAACACGTGCAATCTCTTTTGCATTTATTGCTTGAAATGCATCTCTTCGTGATGTATGCAGTTTTTTTGTTTTACATGCAGGTAGAATGGAACATTGTGTATCACTACTCTTTGTATGCATGCACAGTGCAACTCCTGTAAAATTAGTTTCTGCAATAAATCGAGTAGCGCAGATAAGATTCATACCTGCGTCACTACTTCCCCTGTCTGAACTGCGTTGGGCGCCAACAAGAATAACTGGAATTGAAATTTTTTCAAGTACAAATGCAAGACCAGCAGCAGCAACTGCAAGGTTATCAGTTCCCATGCCCACAATAATTCCTTTTGGGTTGTTCTTTTTTATTTCCTCTTGGACTGCTTTTGCAATTTTTGCAATGTGACCAAATCGTAAGTCATCAGACCACATGTTACTTACAAGCCTTGATTTAATGTTTCCAAATTTTTGCAGCTCAGGAAAAAGACAAATAAGCTCTTCAGCCCCAAATCGTGAGGTTACTCCTCCTGTTCTGTAGTCAACCTTTGATGCGATAGTTCCCCCGGTATGCAGGATTGAGATTGTTGGCAGGTCAGGGTGATCACTTATACAGTGTACTTCACTGTTTGTATCTTTGCCTTTTTCTGTTTGCTTAATTTTGATAATGTTCTTGTTTTCAATCCCGATGTTGTACCCGCTTGAAAGTTTTACAAATGTGTGAGCATCATCTTCAGTAGGCATGAGGACGCCTTCTATTTCTTTTGTCTTGCCTTTCTTTGTCTTAGTTTCAATAAGGACATGGTCGCCAGGTTCTGCTTTTGTCATGTTATTGCTAATTCTATACTGCTTTATTAAGTTTGTCCTGTTAATGAGATAAAAAAGTTGTTGCCAGAAAAGCTGATTTAAGATAAGCAAAATAAGTTTCAGCCTGGGCTGTTTCATAATCCAATCTGATATTGCACAGTTCTAACCGCGCCGAGTTCCGGCGCGGATTAAACAGCCTTTGGCTGCACTATCTGTGCAATTAAAATATTCTTTGATTTTGTAGAACTTGCCGCTCCTTATTAGCTTACAAAAAGTCAGATGACAACTTTAATTTAGAAATATGTCCCTTGCCTAACCAAAATAATTGGGTTTTTCCATGGCAAGCTGTCGAGCACGAGCTGCCTTGAACTTGTCTTGTAATTCTTCATACGCTTTTTCAATTTCCTTAGTTACACTTGGCTTGACTTTATCTAATGCTCCTTCAAAATGAGGCATGCCAACCTTTGTCGCAGCAATATCTGCTCTTAAACTAAGTATTGCAGCTTCTCGACAAACTGCTTCAATGTCTGCACCAACATAATTTTCTGTGAGTGAGGCAAGTTTTGCCAGGTCAACATCTGGTAAGAGGGGCATGTTTTTTGTGTGCACTTCAAATATGCGTTTTCTCATTCCTTCATCAGGTACATGAGTCATGATTATTCTATCAAATCTACCCGGCCTGAGCAATGCAGTGTCAATGATGTCAGGTCTATTTGTTGCTGCTACTACAACCACATCATGCATTTCTTCAAGACCATCCATCTCAGTGAGGAGTTGGTTTACTACACGTTCTGTAACATTGCTATCTCCACCCGCTCCTCGTCGTGGAGCAAGAGAGTCTATTTCATCAAAGAAAATAATTGTTGGGCTTGTTTGACGTGCTTTTTTGAATACTTCTCTGACAGCTTTCTCACTTTCTCCAACCCATCTTGATAGGAGTTCAGGACCTTTTACCAGGATAAAATTTGCATCACTTTCGTTTGCTACTGCTTTTGCAAGCATTGTTTTTCCAGTTCCAGGTGGCCCGTAGAGTAATATTCCTCTTGGTGGTTCAATGCCTAACCTACCAAAAGCGTCAGGGTTTTTTAGGGGCCATTCAACAGCTTCTTTAAGTTCTTGTTTTACATCTTCATGCCCGCCAACATCATCCCAGTGTATGTTTGGTACTTCAACAAGTACTTCTCGCATTGCTGATGGACGCACTACTTTCAGAGCATCCATAAAATCTTCATGGGCAATCATAAGTCTTTCCAAAAGTTCCTTGGGAATTTCTTTTTCTTCTTTCAAACTAAGTTCAGGAAGTACTTTACGTAAGACAATCATTGCTGTTTCCTTTGCAAGCGCTGCCAGGTCAGCACCAACAAAACCATAAGTGACTTCAGCTATTTGTTCAAGCTTGACCTCTTTAAGCGGCATGTTTCGTGTGTGAATTTTTAGTATGTTAAGACGACCAGCTTTGTCAGGAACCCCGATTTCAATCTCTCTATCAAATCGTCCAGGTCGTCGAAGAGCAGGGTCAATTTGGTCAGGGATGTTAGTCGCTGCAATGACTACTACTTTACCTCTGCTTTTTAGGCCATCCATTAGACTGAGTAGTTGTGCAACAACACGTCGTTCAACTTCTCCTCTGGATTCTTCACGTTTAATTGCAATAGCGTCAATCTCATCAATAAAAATAATTGAAGGGGCATTCTTTTCAGCGTCTTCAAACTTTTTTCGTAGATTTTCTTCTGACTGCCCATAAAATTTACTCATGACTTCAGGTCCATTGATAAGAATAAAATTAGCATTAGTTTCGTTTGCCACTGCTTTTGCAAGTAGGGTCTTTCCTGTTCCAGGCGGCCCATTAAGTAATACACCTTTTGGCGCTTCAATTCCTAAACGCTCAAATATTTCCGGGTGTTTCAGCGGTAATTCCACCATTTCCCTAATTTTTTTGATTTCTTCTTGCAATCCTCCAATATCTTCATAGGTAACTTCTGGTACACTTTCCTCTTTTACTTGTACACTTTGTGGATTAAGAACAACTTCAGTTTGATCAGTGATTATAACTGGTTTTTTTGGGTTACTTTCAACAACAATAAATTTGATATCTCCAAAAGGAAAGCCACTCATCATGTTATCTTCTAGACTTGAAAATAAATCATCAAAAAGTGGGTGACCAGACATTGTTCTGTGCCGTCTACGTGCTCCACCCAAAGAGATTATGTCTCCCTTGGTAACAGCTCTGCCAAGTAGGCTTTGTCTGAACGCGTTTGGTGGTGCGCTGATTCGAATGCCTTTGCGGGCAGGTGCAATAACAATACGTTTTGCTTCTTCAACAGTGACTTTGTTAATTTTGACAATTTCTCCAATACCTGTTTTTGCGTTTCGTCGTAGAATTCCATCCATACGAATGATATTTAATCCAATATCTCCTGGATAAGCTCGATCTGCTATGCCAACAGTGTTACGTTCACCTATGATTTCAACAATATCGCCAGATTTTACCCCTATTTCTCCCATGAGTTTAGAGTCTATTCTAACAATACCTTTGTTAACATCATCCTGGATTGCTTCAGCAACTTTGAGGTTCAGTACTTTTGGCATGGTATCACGTCGATAGGGTCATAATGTCTCTTATTATCATTTGCGTGGGTACAGAGGATAAAAAGATATCTATACTCCATCACCACCCATCTTGTTGACTTAAGGTAAACGCCAGGTTATATTTAAGGCTTTTGGTTTTGTGTTGTTTTTTGTTCTCACTGAAGGGTAATGCCACATACAAAGGTTTAAATAGTAGTTGACCATACAAAACGCAGATTAAACCAAATAAAGTACTCAAAACAAAAGGGGATGAGGATGGGGTAAAACCCTAGAAAAACGCTTGTGCTGAGTGTTTTCTGGGACGTATATTTGGGATGATGTAATTCACATCCTTCAGTGCAGTAATACCTACAAAATGACATCCCTACAAAGCAACGGAACATTGGATACTCTTGTTGGAGTAGCTACTTCTATTGGAAGCAGAAAGGCAGTAACTGGAAAATCAGTAAGTGAAGATAGTATTTTTGTCAGTCCTGAAACAGGTGTGTTTGCAGTCGCTGATGGACTTGGTGGCGAAGGACACAATGGCGGACAATACGCTAGCAAAGAAGCAATAGCTGCAGTGGAACGGATCGCAGTATGGGTTGCACAAAAGCCACAAGACTATTTTGATAATGAGCTTAATCGTCATGAACTCAAACGACATATGGAAAACGAAATTCTCCAAGCAAACGAACGTATCTATGAACTTTCACATGATGAAGATCATCCTGAACGACAAGGAATGAATAGCACTCTTGAACTTGCAGTTATTGCAGGTGGCCATTTATTCCATGTGCATGTGGGTGATAGTCAATTGTATAAAGTACGGATAGCAGACAAATCTGATGCACAGGAATTAAAGGATAATGAACAGGGTATTACTCAGTCAGGAACTTTAAGTTTAAACCCACAACTTGTAGCACAAGAAGAATCGCTCTTGAATCAAGTGAAAGAATTTACTGATGCACAGTTTAACAATGTGATTACTGCATTGAAAAGAAATGGTGGCATGCTTCAAGGAGTGCACTACACTGAACTACAACGTATGCGACGTGGCTTTGTTGACAGTCTTGACGCAGAACTCTACAGGCACAGCAGCAAAATGGTACGGGCACTTGGTATGGACAAGAGTTTCGATGTCACCTGTACTGTAACTCCACATGATTCTGATTTAGTAATAAGATCTGATGGTTCTGCTTTCCTTGGAATTTATGATATTCAGTTAGCACTTGGGCAAGTTACATGGGATTTGTATAAAAAAATGAAAAAGCTTGGTATTGATTATACAGTTCAACCTCAAGTTGTAGCAGACACCATTCATACAGCAGCAAATACACCTTATGATCCTCAAAAAGGTGGTGTGGGAGAGGCTGCATGGATAAATTTCCAATCACTCAAGCGAAGAGAACTACTTATTCAAGAATATCAAAGACCAGTTGACATGCTAGAACGAAGATATGGAAAAAAGTTTGTTGACATGTCTCGTCCAGAGATTGTTACCTGGGCAAAACAAAGTGAGCAAGCACAAAAAATGCTTGAAACAGAATATGGTAAACTATTCGAGGACATGCAACCTCATCAAATACACAAGTGGATATCAGATACACCAAGTATTTTTGCACGAATGGAAAGAGAGTATGGCAAGCCACTAGAACAACTTGATGAAATAGCGATTACAGACTGGCTACGTAGCAATGGCCACGATCCAGATACCGCAGTGATTGACCAAATCAATGAGGGTATTGAACAGCAATGGCTTGAAGAATTTCACAAACTACAAGGAAAAGATGATATTTCAGTTATTTATGTACGAGCAAATCTTGCCCGTCCAACCCATATAGGGAAAACGCTCCACTGGAGAGGCAATGACAAACTTGATGTTGACTATGGTGGAAACACACACAATCAACTACCTAGAACAGTGTATGACTTACAAGCAGCACAGGCAGAGAATAGAGTACTGCGAAGTCTCCTTGAGCAACATGGAAACAAGCCAGACTTACTTCTTGCAATGGATGATGAAATACAAACGCTTGCAGATAGAGCTGAAAAGCTTGATGGTGCTATAGCTGCTAAATCAGATGAGTTAGGTGCACTTAAACACTCATCAGAAGCAGCAGCAAAAGAAGTAGTTACACAAGTTCAAGACTTAACACGTGAGTTAGCCCTTGCTCAAGATGAAGTAAGTAAATTAAGGATGGCACGTAAGGATGAACAGTCTGTTGGTAAATTTTGGGATTGGTATCAAGCTGATTACAAAACAGCATTGCAAGCTATAAAATCGCTTCAACAGACTGTAGCAGAACTTACTGGTGCTTCTGAAGGAGGCGAGCGAACAGAGAAAATCCAAGTAGTTCACCAAGTACCAGCAAGACTATATGAAGATCTTGGTGAAGCACTTACAACAGCAACTACAGTTGACAGAATTATAGAAATCAGAGATAATTATCAAACTGCAGGACATTCAGATACAGCAGGTGTGTTTGCAGCAATTGCATTACTACGAGAGAATTACCTTCGCGAACAATCTGAACTTTCAGGTAACGTTGAAGATTTAGAAGCGGAGAAAAAAGCAGAGCAAGACAAAGGTCAAGCTCACCACCAATTCTTAGGTGTACTTGCTACCCACCTCACACAACGTACGTCTGCTGCTGATCTTCAAAAAGAAGCTGAAGCCTACAAAAAGAGAGGACAGCACAATCACTCGATTGTTCTAAAAACATTAGTTGCATCCTACCAAGAAGCTGAAAGAGAAAAACAAGAACACGGTCGTCAATGTGAACAGGAAACAACACAAGGGTATGATCAATTACTACGGACAGCTATCTTGCCACTCTTAACAGTCTTTAGTGAAGAACGCGCAAGAAAAGATGGGCGCACACCAAAACAACTTATTGAATATTTACGACAAGAATCAGTTGGGTGGGGTTCTGAAATGCCTTTGGCTGAGCCATTCCTGAATAACCTGGCTAACCTTATGGAAGCACATTACACTCTTACTGAGCAATTACAATCTTCACAAGCTGAATTAGATGGGGTTAGAGGTGAGAATGGACGCTCTCAAGATTACCTTGAAGCACAAGTTGCAGAATTTGAGGACTTTGTCAACAACTTAGCAGTTGTTTTTGAAAAGGATACAACCCCTGCAGCTATTACTGAAATTGCTGAATTATATGAAACAGCTGGTCGAGACGAGTATGCTAAAGTATTTAGAAGCGCTATACAATATCGTGAAGGCATGGACAACCAACAGGCACAGTTTCAAGAGCAGCGTGACACTATTGATTTACTCTCAAGCGACAAGAACGCGCTTATTGGTGTAATAATGTACTTAGCACATGACGGTGTGTTTGAAGATCCTACTGTATTACAACAAATTATTGATGACTATGCTCAAGAAACTGAAGGAGTTCCAAGCAAAAACCAAGACCTTGGAGTTCCAATGCTTATTACTGCATTGATAGATAGGTTAACAGAACATGTGGGATATGTACGGAGTTTAGAAGAAAAAGTAGAACGTGTGACTGAAGATACACCCTCTATGTATGAACGAAACTCATTATATGCTGTGCTAGAATCATGTGTTGAAGCAGGTTACCTAACTAAAAAAGATCTAGCAGGTATTGCACTTAAACAAGCACGAACAGCAGCTGAGTCAGAAACGCCATCTGCAGCACTTGTTGCTTATGACATTTACTCATGGGCAGCACCAGAAAACCCATGGGGTCCAATTGGTGTGGCAAAGATGCACATGAAACAACAAGAGTATCAAGCAGCTATCGAACGAGGAAGTAAGGCAATAGAACTTGCTGAAGCAAGTGACAATAAAAATGCTTTAAAGACAGCACACCTTCTCCAAGCAAAAGCATACCAAGCACTAGGGGAAAATAATGCTGCAAAAGCATCATATGAAAACTACTTAGAACATGATCCTAGTAATGCTCATGTTCAGAAGTTACTACAAAACTTAGAATAGGGTTGCATAGAAAAAATACAAGAAACATTACGAGGAAGAACAAAATGGATCCAGAAAAGTTAAAACAATTACAAGCACGAGCACGAGCTGCTACAGAAGGAAAAAAACTTGGTGGAAGCTCCGCTGATACAATTAACCAGTTACTAGGAAGAATGCAAGGTGGTACTGAAACATCACGACGACTTCTTTCAGAAGGAAAACATGAAGAAGCTGCACATGAAGAAGAAAAATCAACAGTGCTTGAAGTATATTTTGTTTCTGACGCAACAGGAAGTATGTTTAACACTATCAGTGAAGTCCGAGATCATGTAGGTGCTCTTGGAGACACTATCTTCCGAGATGGTGCATACACTCGTGTTTCTGTTGTAGCATTTTATGACCATGGAAGTGATGAGGTACTAGGTGTTAACATGGCACCCCTCACGCCTTTAACACAAAGCAAAACCGAGATGACACATGCGCTTGAGAGTCAGCTTGTTGATTTAACTGATGATGACCCTCATCTTAATCAAGATTGGGTTGAAAACGGTGAGTGTGCATTAAAAGAAGTGGTGAATGCAATACGAAGATCAGACGTGGAACCACATCCAGAGTATGAAGGAAAAACAGTCAAACGTGTTATTGTATACTGTATGGAAACTCCTATGCATGGGCAATTAGATGCTTTGGCAACAGATGTGGAAAATCCTCGGTTGAACGAGATTATTAGAAAGTTCAGCCTTGATGATATACATGCTCAGATTAAAACTCATGATGATGCATTATACAATTGGGGTTGGGATGATAGCAAGCCTATGCAACGCGCAATGGCACCTCACATGCGAGATGCTCCAGCAGCACTTGTACGTCGAGTACTCCAATACTTTGCTGACAACCATGATAAAGGGTGTTATAAGAATGTTAATTGGAAAACAACTCTTGACGCAGCAAAACGATACTCCTCGATGAAAGGAGGTCAGTTCTATCTTGTAGACTGTGAAGGTCATTTTGGTAATGAGATCTGGTCCCAAGTTGCAAAACAAATCTGTATTGACCCTGAAAAACCAGGAGAACACTATGTTAAACTTGGTGGTATGACTCAAGCTATGCCAAAACTTCTTGGTGGACTAATTGAATCTGGACGTGGACTTGCTTCAGCAATACAGTATGTTGCTAAAGTGGAACGAGAAGATGGTTCCCATGCAGCAGCGCAAGTACAAAAACTGCTTCCTGCAGGAGGCCAGATTGCTGCGTATCGTGGTGGCACACCACAAGGAGGCCAATAATTTTTCTTTTTTTTGAGGTACTACCATGGCAGATGTAAATCCATTCTATACGTTTCCTGTTGATCGGCGTGAGCTTCAAACACTTTTAGATAATGGGAATCTTTTTCCTTTTATCAAAAAACTGTACAGGTACTTTGTACGTGAACTTAATTCAGATCAGGGTAGGGGACAAGACTATACTGAGCAGTTTGGACTTGAAGCTGATGAGTTAGTAAAAGCAATGCATGTTGCCTATGGTCAAATTGAGGATGCACATGACACTAACCCAGCTCAACTTCGTGCATGGGTTGAAGGATACGGTACATTCATGGGAATGGATGAAACACAACTAGGTCAGTTTGTGGGGGGTTTGGACATTGTAATAAAGGGTCTTGAGGAACAAGTTACAGATCTTAATACACAATTAGACGCTGCGCTTGATGGTCAGCCAGTACACTCAGGCTCAGGACGTGTTCGAGAATTAGAGAGAGAATTACGAGAAGCTCAGAGTGAATCAAGCCATTATCAAAGGATGTATGAAACAATGAAGGAAGCTACTGAAAGAGCTGATGAGTTGCGACAAGCTGCAGAGGAAGCTGCTCGAACATTCCAAAGAGATTATCAAACAACTGAAGAAGCGCGAAGGCGTGAAGCAGCTCGTGCACAGGCTGCAGAAAAGAGTCTTGAAGAAGCAAATACAGCAACAGCGGCAGTACGAAGAACATTAAAAGCTACTCGTGAAAACGCAGCACGTGAACAAGCCGGGATGCAATCAGCTCTTGACGCTGCAGAGCAACTTGTACGTTCACAAGCAGGTAAAGTTACTGAAGCAATGAAAGGGGGTTTAGAAAAAACACCTATTGGGCCACTAGTAGAAAGTCTCTTGGAGCAATATAAAATAAATGAAGATCAATGGGTGTTAGATACACTTACTGCTACTGCACGTGCGTGGGCACAAGAAGGCTTAGCTGGTGGTGCAGCTCAAATATACCGTTTGATTCTTGACACTGATCCAAGTCAAAGTGCTACACGTATGGCATACATTGGTGTGCTTGAAAAACTTAATAGAAAAACAGATGCAATCAGCGAGCTAGAAGTAGAGATTTCCCGACGTGGAGGCGATGACCGTCTTGAAGCACGTAAAATACAACTTACACTACGTGAATATTATGCAGATTTAATCAAAGAAGGATTTGAAGATTATTCTTCAATGGGGATGGCACAAGAATTCCATACTATCTTTAAACGCAGTCCTACTTTCAGAAGAGCACGGTACGATGCAATCATGGCAATGCTTGACCATGGCATTGTAAAAGATCGAAAAAAAGCAAAAGCACTAGCAGAGCGTGTTACTGAAGATGTGTATTCTCCAGAATCATCACAATATCGCATTGAAAAAATTCTTGAAGGAAATAATGACGCTCTTGAAAGAGGGTATACACGACATCGTGATATTCCAACTATTGCACGGGTTGTTAAAGCAGTGTTTGACAAAGGCACATCCTCTGGGGCAATTCGTGACAAATTGAATAGTAAATGGGAACGACTAGGCAGAGTGAAATCACACTCAGTTTTAACACAGTTAACAGATACGTTGATGGAAGAAGCATACAGTGTGACTGCTGGTTATGATCCTTCAACACACCTTGCACATGCTCGACGAGCGTTTAAGACTGGAGACTTTGAGTCAGTATTATATCATGGTTTGAATGCTCAAATTATTGCTCAGCGAGCAGGTAATGAACGTGTACTTAAAACTGCAGCATTACTTCTTGGAAAATCACACCAGGAACTTGGAGAAAATTATTTGGCACGTGAGGCATATCAAGACTATCTAAAGCATGATCCTGGCAATGTGAATGTAGAACGTCGTTTAACTGCAGTTTCAAGTTAAGTTTATTATTAGGATTCTTAAATTTCTTTAAAAGAAATTAGAAAAAAGTACAAAATGTTTATACAGGTACGTATCCTTTTTGGTTCACAACCTTGTCAAACTTTGCTCGGTCAGGAACAAACAAGTAGCGTGTGTGAACACCGCCTCTTGCATCTTTTTGGTGGCCTGCGTATACAAGTCCAAAGAACACATCATCTAAACCATTCTTTGCAACTGACACATTAAAGAAACCATTCCCTGATACTTCCTTAAGTTTCTCGTCAATACTTGCTTTCTCTGCAGGTGTTCTAGCACCTCTTCGTTGTGCAACAAGTTTTGCACGGTACGCATTAAGTGCCTTGTCTCCAGCATAGAATTTTTGTGTATTTCGAACAAGTTGTCCATCTTGGTTTGGAACTCTTCGTTGGGTATCTTCATTTGCTACAATTTGTAACCCAGGGTTTAATTCCATCAAAGCATCAGTGTATTGTCTTGGTGTTATTTCCTTGCGATCAATAGTATAAATAGGTGATTTGCTAGTTACTTTTCCAGTCCCATCTACAAGGTGACCAATGTATACTCTTCCATCGGGTTGCACTCTTCGAAGTAAATCTGCAAACATGTGCCATGGATTATGTGAGTATTTTATGCATGCCATTGAAGCTACAACATCTGGTCGTGTTATGTCTGCTTGAATTCTGTGTATGTCTCCTGTTCTAAAACGAGCAGTTACATCTTCAGTAGCTCCATGTCTATCGGTGCTTGTAAACATGTGATAAATAAAAGCTCCATTTGGTCTAAAAACACCACTTTTTGTTGGGGGGTTAGAAATAAACTCTTTTGGGATAGCTGCAAAGCCAGTGCCCAGAACATCAATTCCAAGGTGGTGAGCTGCAAACCGAAGCATGTCAACCATTGCTTTTCCATTTGCACAACCAACATCCCAGTATTGGACTTGCCTATCAGGGTGTGCTTTTTGTGCTTCTCTCAAAGCTCTTTTTACATCAACTCCCTCAATATCAAGAAGGTTATCTACATATCCTGGGGTTCCTCTATCACTATAATTACGCCCTGCACCTACAAACTGGTCACCAATAACAATGCGGCTTTGCTCAAAAACTTGTTGTGCTATTCTATCTAATTCTTCTTGTGGTACAGGGGAAAAAAGTCTTTTCATTGTGATATGCCTCCTTATTAGGTGTTTTGTAAGTGTTTTTTTAAGCTTTTTCAATAAGAAAGCCTCTCTCCTATATAAACCTTTCTTTTTTTACTCCTTATCGGTGGTATAGATGGGAAGATTTATATATGAGCTCTCAATACTTATCTCTGAAAGGATCACAAAGAGGTGCAAAGGTGGTTCTTTTGGGATGCTTATGACAAAAATATTAACTGGCAGCTGGGCAGGATTAGGAGGAGCTACTGAAGTAGTGCGATTACTTTCTCAAGGTATTGATGCTGCTGGTCATGAACATGATGTTTTCCATTACACACTGCCTAAAAAAGGCAGACCACGAATGAGGTATGCAAATGGCCAAGTTAGAGTTTTTCCAACTATTGACGCGCTTATAAGTTCTCTTGCATCAGATTATGATGTAGTTCACATGCATAGTACTGCACTTAACCCAACACAGTTAGCCCAGGTTCAAAAAAGGACCAATGCACCATTAGTACATACAGCACACTCAATTCAAGCATATGTTGGTTTATCTAAACCAGTAGAACCTTGGGTGACTCTTAAAGCTAAACTAGAATCAGGAAATCCTAGGCTTATAAAGGAAGCTCAAGAATTTATTGAGAGGAATACTCGTGCCCAAACAAGAATGTTTAGTGATGCTGATGCAATCATTGTACACTCTGACTGGATGCGCCAAACTATGGGCAAATTTTATCCTGCAGATGTTCCTGCAAAAACAGCAGTTATTCCTATTGCTACTGATTTTGGAAAATATTTTGAAAACCAAGGTGTTATTGCAAAAGCAGCAGCTCTTAAAAGAAAATTTGGTCCAAAACCTATTGCTCTCTATGTTGGAAGATTTTCATATGAAAAAGGAGTGGACACAGTAGTTAAAGCATACAATTGTATGAGGGCACTTTATGGTCTTGATGCGGCTCTTGTTCTTGTTGGGGATAACAAAGGTGGGCATGAACAACTTGTTACAGATAACCTTGATCCTCGATTCCGTCGTGATGTTCACATGGAAGGACGAATTGATAATAAAGCAGATGTTGCAGCGTATTTTACTGCAGCAGCAAATGGTGCTTTTGGTCCTTTAACAATGGCGTCATACACTGAGTCTTTTGGTATTGCAGCACTTGAAGCAATGCTTATTGGAACTCCAGTTATCATCAGTGATGTTGACGCGCCACATGACTTGTTTGTAACACCACAATATGCACGTGGAGTTGAGCCAGGAGATGTTGATGGTATTGCTCGTGCCATGGCAGAAGTAGTTATTAATCCAGAATCAGAACGCCGAAAAGCGGAACGAATACGACAAAAGGTAACAACTCAGTATTCTCTTGAAGCATGTGTCGAAGGACACCTTGCAGTTTATGACGCTGTAATTGGAGGGGCACCATTTGTTTCTATTCCTCCAGCACCACCAAAAACACGTCCTTCAAGAAAAACAATAAAAAGACCTTCAACCACTCCAGGGGTTATGCCAGTACGGATTCCCCCAGGATTATCAGTTAATGAAGCAATTCTTGCACTTGCTCCAGGAGCAGCTAAAGAAAGGGAAATGAAAAAGGGATCAAATAGAATCCACTTCTATCAAACACCAGGTTTTGAAGTTCCTGGACTTGTTGCAAAACAAGCACATAATGAGATGGCAGCAGGAGCGCTTGCCTTAGAAGCAGCAGCACTAGCTACTGTTACACATATGAATGAAGGTGAATATAGAACACCCCGACTTTTCCTTTATGATGTCGGTACAAATCTTATGGTACAAGAACGAGTCTTTGGCCAGGATGCTCTTGAAGCATTACAATCGGGTGCATTATCATTTCGTCAGTTCTTAGCAGACGCGGATGAATGGTTAAAAGCATTCCAAGGTCCTGTTGCTGCACCATCTCACATAACAGTTGGGAGAACAGCATTATATGCAAAAACACCAAGTAGATACTTTGCCTTTAAGGCAAGACGTCCTAACCATAATCCTAAACATGCACAAGCTGTAAAGGCTCTGAAGAAGTACTGGAAAAGATATGAACTTAACGCACCAGTTGCCTTGACAACGGGTGATTTTAGTCCTATTCACTTGTTCTATTCTACAGATGGGAACAAGTATGGTATTGACTTTAATGCTGCTCACCAAGGAACAATGGGTGAAGAAGCAGGTCAATTCATGGGTAATGCTTACTTCCATGCTCGACGTATAGGTCTTGATCTAGGAATGGTTCGCTCAGAATTTGGTAGGGCTATACAACAAGGAAAATTTGGAGGCCCATCACCTCTTATTTGTTTTGCATTAGGTTCTTCATATTATGCAAAAGCACAAGGCGCACACTATAAAGACTCAAAAATGGAAGATCGTCTGTTAAATGCAGCCATCCAATGCTTTAGTACATACACGTTTACACCTGAATTGTTGAAATTCTGATCTAGTTTCTAATTAGTTGTTCATACAACTCTTTTGTACGAGAAACCATTCGTTGAGCAGGATATTGCTTCCGTACATGGCTGAGAGCACGTTCTTGTATTGCAGTAACTTCCTTTTTGTTTTTCTGTAGGTATTCAAAAGCATTAACAATGGCTGTTGCACTTTTTGTTTCTTCTATTGGGATCGCAAGCCGTTGTGTTTGGTCATTAAGAAAATATGCTTCTGTTGGCCCACTTGTTTTTGTAATAAGCACTGGTGTATTGTGTGCCATTGCTTCTGCAGCAACCAAACAAAAAGACTCAGTGTAACTCGGGATTACCACTGCGTCAGCAGCATGATAATACTGTGATAGTTTTTCTGGTTCTTGCGAGCCAAGAAGCATAAGCCCATCTACGCCCTTGATTCTTTTTTTAATTTCATGCCATGCATACCCCGCACCAACCAAGACCATGGAGACATCATATTTTTGCCGTAGTTTATTGTATGCATCAACTAATTCAAAAACCCCTTTTTCTCTTATCACACGTCCAGCATACAGGAGCAAGAACTCATTTTTTGGACAGAGCTCTGCTCGTATTTCTTTCACTTTATTCTTGTCTTTATCAACAGGAAGTGTAATGCCATTGGGTATAACCACTGTTTTATCACTGAACTTTGGATAGTGTGCCTTGGCCAGTTCTTCTCCTGAGGGGGTCATATGTATTACCGCATCGGCTTGCTCCATTATTTCTTCCTGAGCCTTTGTCATTGTTTCTCTCGTTTCTCTCCAAGGGACTTCTTGTGCCAATGACAAACTATGGCATGAATACACCATGGGGCATCTTGTTTTTTTCAGGATTTTAGGTAGGCCTCCTTTCCACGCTTGTGCAAACCACGTTGTATGAATGTGTACAATTGAATAGTGTTCTAACAAAAGTAACAATTCTTCCACTGTTTCATGCATTGTCCACTTCCCGTTTTTACGATAATTAAAACTATACTCTGGCGCATGCGTAATCACATCAACACTAATCTGTAATTTTTGAAGCCCCAATGCAATGCTTTTGGAAATGATTTCACACCCTCCACAGCCACCAAATGAAGACGTAAGAATAAGAACCCTCTCAAGATTTTTTGATGACTTACCTGGACTAATCTTTTGCCACACTCTTTTCAAGTAGTTCATACAGTACTAGCAAAGAAAAGTGTATAAATAGTTTGTGGCCTTACTTGCGTCTACTTCTTTTTTGGAGTAGGTTCGCCACCAGCCTTAACATTTACTTTAGGCATTGGAATTGGAGGAGGCAAGCCCATATCCTTACTAAGAATCAATGCTTGAATATTAGCCTTGCTAAGAACCTGATTTAAAATGTTAGACATCATAGCTGGTTCAAGTTTCTTAGTTTTTTTCCATTCTGCAAGAATAGTATCGCATCGCTTATCATCTTGAATGTCAATAACTTCTCCTTCAAGCGTGATATCTGCGATCTTTGGGTCATATTCACATACAAACTCAAAAACAAATCGTAAACCAGTCTGTTTATTCTTACCAAAGGTAAACTCTTTTTTCTCAACGTTTTTAATCGCAACGTTGTTCTTGATTGAAATCTTACCTTTTACAGGCGCTTTCCGTTCAATAAGCATTCGTGTAAAGTTAAATCCAATAATTGCCATGTGTAACCACCAACCTCCAGATTTTTGACCAATTTTATAAAGTTTGTGTATCTTAAGCAGGCATTACCTTCCACACCCTGATCCTTTTTAAAGGAATCACAAACATATATAAATCCAGTCTTTCCTAGTCCCACCAGGGGGTCACAATGGAACATTCACATTCAGGTAATCTAAACACAGCCCATGCACCAAGTACCTATTCAGGTGTATGCAAGAAGAATATCATCCACCATATTTCTCTCTCTAATCAAATGACTGCAAACCAGCTTGTTAAAGAGATGGGTAATGCGGTGATGGGTGCTGGCCGAGTTTCTCAAGCAGCTGATGTTATTGAAACAATGTTTCTTGACAAGGACTGCACAGTGTTTCTTGGTGTTGCAGGAGCAATGGTTCCAGGTGGTATGAAGAAGGTTATTATTGACATGCTTGCATCTGGCAATATTAACGTGTTTGTTACAACAGGCGCGACACTGACCCATGACATGGCAGAGGCACTTGGGTACAATCATCACAAAGGTCGGCCCCAGGCGGATGACAAAAAACTAAATGAAGAAAATGTGTATCGTATGTATGACTGTTTTATGCCTAACACTATTTACCAAGGGCTTGAAGATTTTTTTGAAAAAAACTTTACAAGCGTAAGTGAAACTGAAAGCATCCCTGCTTTTCTTGCAAAAGTCGGCTCATTGCTTCAATGCCCAGCAGAACAGTCTATTCTTAAAACCTGCGCTGAAAAAAATATTCCTATTTTCTGTCCTGCACTTGCAGATTCAGGCATTGGTCTTATGGTGTGGGGGCAGCTTGCAAAAGGCAAGAAAGCAAACACTAAAGCATTTGAAGACCTCAAACAAATAATGGATGTTGCATGGGAGTCAAAAAAAGCAGGGGTTATCTATGTCGGTGGAGGAGTGCCTAAGAATTATATTCAACAAGCAATGCAGCTTGCGCCAACAGCAGCAACCTATGGTGTGCAGATCACAACTGATCGGCCAGAGCCAGGTGGGAGTAGTGGAGCACCCTTACAAGAAGGAGTTTCATGGGGGAAAATGAATGATGAAGGAGCGCATGTAGATGTGTTATGTGACGCAACTATTGCCCTACCACTTATTTACGCAGCAGTCAAAGAACGACTACACAAGCAGCCAGTCGACGAGCAGCCAAGGTGCACCAATGATTAAAAATCCTGTTCGCCTGCATCACGAGGCAAAAGAACAACTCAAAAAACTTAACGAGCTTAACCTAGCATTGCAACGACTTGCCATGCGAACAAAAGTTAAAACATACATGTTTGTCATTCTTCTTGCTCTTTTATTGATCTTATTTAGAAAAACCTTTATCGCAGTCTTTGCAATTCTCATAATGGTTGTGCTTGCAGCACTTGTTGCATTACATAAGCGTTTTACCATAGTATCGTTGGGGATTGAGTTGTACACTTTTTTTGCGATCGTACTGACGTATGCTTTTGGACCCCTCATAGCAAGTGTGTCAATCATTGTGATGATTGCTCTGGGTGACTTTCTTGCTGCGCGAGAACCAGTGTACACTTTTGCAAAGTTTGTAATTTATCCTATGTTGTGTTTACTCACTGCTTTTTTAAGTAGTTATGATATTGTTGTTATTGGCATGATTATTGTCGTACTCATGAACGTGATATTTTGGCTTATATGGGGGATTCTTTCACAGTTTAGTTTTTTCTGGGGCCCACTAACTATTGCTATAAACTGCATTGTTAACTATTTCCTACTTTCCCGAATGGGAGAATGGCTTGTACGTGTACTTGCAGGTGGGTAGGAGTGTGGGCGGTGTGAGAGCAACAAAGAAAATCCTTAAGAGTTTTAACAAGAACCTCCTTAGTTATCTGGCAGTGCTTTTTGTTTTTCTCTTCCTACTCATATTCAGAAAACCCTTGTTTATTCTTATAATGATTATTGTGGGGGGTTTCTCAACTGTTCACAAGAAACTTATTGGTATGACCTTTGGGTTTGAGCTTATAACCTTTTTTTCAATCTTGATAACTGTTGCCAATGGTTTTTTTGTTGGTTTGATAAGCATGATACTCATGGTGGTACTCTCTCATGTTATCACAGCGCGTATTTGTGTTACCATGTTCGCAAAGATCTGTGTGTACTTTGCTATTTTAGCTTTGGCCTCGCTATTAAGTGGTGTGGGTGTTGCTCTCATTGGAATTGGGTTGTCCATACTCTTGTATGTGATCTTGTTTTTCTTGTATGTTTTTGTGTTTGGTTACAATCCTTTTTATTCTCTTATGTCTGCAGCTGGTGCTATTATTTTTAATTATATTTTCTTTAGCAGACTTGGAGAGACAGTGTTAAAACTGCTAGTGTAAACATTTAAATACAGCAGGTCTTTTGTCAGATGCATGGTACTTATTGATATTCATGCACATTTAGATCATGCAAAATTTGACAAGGACCTTGACAAGGTCATAGAACGAGCTCGTGCAGCTAATGTGGTGCGGATTGTCACCAATGGTGTGAATCCTGAGACAAACAGGAAAAGCATTGCTCTTGCCAAAAAGTATGACATTATTTCTGCAGCTTTGGGAGTGTACCCTGTTGAAGCACTTGCTGAAGAAGCAAAACAAGCCATCTACCCCATCAAGATTGAAAAGTTTGATGTTGACGAAGAAGCTGCATGGATGGTCAAAGAAGGCAAGAAAAAAGCAAACAAGGTAGTTGCAATCGGCGAGGTAGGCATGGACAACCACACTATCCCAGGCAGTTTAAAGAAGCAAGTACCAGTGTTTGAAATAATGATCAGCGTTGCTGAGAAACTTAAAAAGCCCATTATTGTACACTCGCGGAAAGCTGAAAAAGAATGCATTGAACTATTACAATCCTCGTCGCTGAAGCCCAGTAAGATTGTTATGCACTGTTTTGGTGGAAGCCTGAAGCTTGCTGAAAAAGCAGCAGAGCATGGCATGTGCTTTTCCATACCAACCAACATTGTTTTCTCAACACACTTTCAAGAAATGGTCAAACGCGTGAACATCAATCAACTCTTTACAGAAACAGACGCACCCTACCTCAGTCCAGTTAAAGGCGAGCGGAACGAATCAGCAAACATTACTCAAAGCATTAAGAAAATTGCTGAGATAAAAGGATTTACTGTTGAAGAAACTGAGAATACACTGTTATTGAATTATAAGAATGTATTTGGTTAAGGTGTGGTGGACTCTGATTTATCCACCATAAAACCAACAGCCCGTGTTTCTTTTACTGTTGTCTTATACTGGTTAGCAGCTTCAACTAAATGCTCAGTTGTAATTTTGTAGGGTTCTTCTTCTTGTAATTTTATACGTCCATATCGAGTCCAGAATACCCTGCCTACTGCTCCTGCAATATCTGCACCAGTAAAGCCTTCTGTTGCATTCACGATTCTGTTATACTCAAGATCTTTGTCCAAAAGATCTTGCCTTCCCATTATACTAAGATGTTTTTCTAAAATACTATATCGCGCATTTGCATCTGGTAATCCAACAAGCTTTTTTACCCCAAGACGGCCATATCGGCTTGCTGCAGTATCTATTGCTTCTTCCCTATTACTTGTTATGATGGTAAAAACTCCTTCTCCTCTTTTAACACCTCCTATTTCAACTAAGAACTGGTTAGTAACTTGGGCATCAATGTGTTGTGCTGCACTGTCTCCTCGTTCACCTAACAAGCTATCTCCTTCATCAACAAGAATAAAGAACGGGGCATTTGCACGGGCTCGCGCAAATAAACGTGCAACTTGAGCTTCACTCTCTCCATATAACCCTCTTTTAATCTCTGCAGCCGTAATTACTTCATAATGTTTTTTTGCATCTTCTCCAAGTTCTCTTAATGCATAGGCGATCATTGCTTCAGCAATAATTGTTTTTCCTGTTCCTGGAGGACCATACAAAATAAGTCCTGTTTCAGGTTTTACACCTTGTGCTTCAGCATCTTTTGGATTAATTACAAGTTCTGCAAGTAATTGTAATTCTTCTTTTAATTCAGCATACCCACCTATTTCATTAAAAGTGGTTAGCTTAGGTGTTGGATCAACTGGTTTTGCTTCTGGCATAACACTCTTAATTACTTCAAAAAGTTGGTCACGAGTGATTCCTTTCTTCCCTTTTTTATCAAACTTAAATACACTGTTCCCTCCTAGTTCCTCATACTTTCTTACAGCAATATCAGCTTTAGTTGTTGATTCTGCTAAGAAATCCAAAGCAAGGGTAACATTCCCTGTTTCACGAAGATATTGTAAGGTAATAGAATAGATTAAATTAGAGGTGGGAAACTCATTTAACCCTTCTAAAATCTTAGGTAGTTCATCATTAATTTTAGTATTATTTTTTTGTATTTCCTGATTTAGTTGTTGGTAGTTTCTCCCTTTCTTTGTTACAGTCTCATACGTGCCCATATTGATTAGGAGAGAAGCACAAGCACTTAAGTATGCCCAAAAGAACAATTTTCCTATTTCTCCTGACTTTTCTTCCATAACTGTTGTAATATCTGGTTGCACCTCATGCAGCAAACCAATAGCTTGTTGTCCATTGCCTTGTCCTGAAAACTGATCACTCTCTGCAGCAAGTTTTTCTACAATTTCTTCTATAGTATTATTGTCAGAAACCCTGGTGGCATGTTCAAGATGTGTCATGACTTCAGCATAATCATTTTGTGCGGTCATAACTTGTTCAGTTGAGGGTGTTCCAGCCAGTGTGTCACCAATACTCCCACTAAGTTTCTCCATGCTTTTCTGTGCTACTTCTAACACATTCACTAAATTTTCGTCAGCTACAACTCCATCACTAATCGTAGCCGCTAGAAAAGCTGCGCTTGAAATGGCACTTATACCTGCAATCAAGGTCGCAAAATTCCATATGTCACCCCCATACATAAGTTGTACAGATTCAAGCAAAGATATCCTATTTTTCTTCTTTAACGTTGCAACAAGTTTGTCTTCTAGTGATTGTGGCATATATTTGGAGAAAAGAGGATGTTATTTAAGAATTACTAAATGCTTTAAAAACCTCACCGCCAACTAACCTCAACCTCATCAGTTCTCAAGTATGGATCTTTTACTAGTGTCTCAATCTGGTCTGGAGCAATACCTCCTTCTGCTTGAAACCGGAGTATGCCTGTCCAGGCAATCATGGCAGCATTGTCAACAAGCAAGGAATTTTCAGGAACAAAACTTTTAGCTCCTCGAGCCTCACACATCTTCTGACACATCTCTTGAAGTCGCTTATTACATGCTACGCCCCCGCCAAGAACTAGTTCTGTTTTTCCAGTGTGAGCAAGAGCACGCTCACTCACTTCAGTAAGCATGGCAAACACTGTTTCCTGCAGTGCAAACGCCAAGTCTTCAATAGGATATTTTCCAGAATCAAACTTCTGCTTTAAATTCGAAAGAAGCCCACCAAAGTTTACATCCATGCCCTTTACTGAGTAAGGAAGCTCAACAAGTTCATCTTTATTTGTGCACGCAGCTGCAAGCTTTTCAATCTTTGGACCACCAGGAAAACCAAGGCCAGCATGTCGTGCAAAAGAATCCAACAAATTTCCAATGCCACAATCAAGTGTCTCACCAAAGATTCTGTATTTTCCAGCTTCAAACGCTATGACTTGGGTGTTTGCCCCAGACGCGTATAATAACAAGGGATCTTTTGCTCCTGTCGCAAGCCTGCCAACTTCCAAATGTGCAATGCAGTGATTAACACCCACAACTGGCTTGTTATAGAGTATTGAAAGACTGCGAGCAGTAACTACACCAATACGTAACATAGGACCAAGTCCAGGTGAAGAAGACACAGCAATAATATCCACTTCTTGGATAGTCGTACCAGCGTCAGCAAGTGCTTCTTGAATGACTTTTCCACACGCTTGCACATGGTGTTCTGCTACTTGTGCAGGAACCATTCCTCCTGTGCTTGTTGTAAATGCTTTTTTTACATTGGACATAATAGTGCCCTTGCTATCCACAACACTTGCTCCAAAGGTGTGCGCAGTGCTCTCAATTCCTAAGCATACAACTGGTTTGATGTTTTTCCTGTTTTGCGGGTTTTCAGCCGTCATAGGCGGTGAGAGTACCAAAAAGGTTATAAATCTTTGCGGTTATATATTGTATTGAACCAGATTACAGATAGGGTTTTGACTATGGCAGGAGCACATTCTCACAATGGAAAGGGGAACAATATGACCTACAAGAAGGCATTATCTAAGAAACTCATTGAAGATGTCCAAGCATTTGACTCTAGAGCTCATAAACACATGAAGATCGGGGAGTTCATAAATAAAATCTTAGAATACAATCCCAAAGCAGATTTTGATGTTATTATTCGCGCATTTAAATTTGCCCATGAGTCACACAAAGGACAAACACGACATTCTGGCGAAGCGTACATAAATCATCTTATTGAAACAGCTCTTGTACTCATGGATATGAAGGCAGATTCTGCAAGTATTTGTGCAGGTCTTCTTCATGACTGTATTGAAGATTGTGGTGTTACTTCTGAACAACTCAAAAAGAGGTTTGGTGACGAAATAACTTTGCTTGTTGAAGGAGTAACTAAGATCAGAGAGCGCATGCCAACTAAAGAAGAGTACAACGCTACCAACCTTCGTAAGATAATGCTTGCGAGTACTAAGGACATTCGGGTTATTCTAATCAAGCTTGCTGATCGATTACACAATATGCGCACTCTCAGCTCAAGTAATTTCCGACCTGAGAAAAAAGAGCGAATTGCCCGCGAAACAATGGATATCTACGCGCCAATTGCACACAAGCTTGGGGTACGATCACTAAAAGGTGAACTTGAAGACCTTGCTTTTAAGATTCTTGATCCTGAATCATACAAGCGAATTCGTGAGCGAATCGCTGAGAAACGTGGTGAGCGTGAGAAAAAAACAAAGTTGTTTATCAAAAGTGTGACTGAGAAATTAAAATCAATGAACATAGAGTCTGAGGTTATTGGCCGTGCAAAATATTTCTATAGCATCTATCAAAAAATGAGAAAGCGACGAAAAGACTTCTCTGAAATTTATGATCTTATTGCTCTTCGAATCATTGTTGATACCATCCCTGATTGTTACACTGCTCTAGGTGTTGTACACGAACTCTGGAAGCCAATCCCTCGACGATTCAAAGATTACGTGTCACTGCCTAAAGCTAATGGGTATCAGTCACTACATACGTCAGTTGTGGGTAGTCACGGAAAAATTATTGAGATCCAAATACGTACCCGGGACATGCACAATATTGCTGAAGCAGGTATTGCAGCACACTGGCGTTACAAAGGAAGTGAGCGTGACAAGAAATTTGACAGAAAATTGAGTTGGCTCAAACAACTGCTTGAGTGGAAGCAAGAATCAAAAACAGCACGAGAGTTTGTTGAAACCCTTAGAATTGACTTATTTGAAAATGAAATCGTGGTCTTCACACCAAAAGGTGACCCTATTTCTCTTCCAGAAAATTCCACACCTGTTGACTTTGCATACGCAGTTCACACCAATGTAGGTACCCACTGTTCAAAAGTAGAAGTCAATGGCCATATTGTTCCATTAGATTACATTTTACAAAGTGGTGATGTTGTTAAAGTCTACACACAAAAAAATGCAAGTCCTTCACGTAACTGGCTTTCATTTGTAAAAACAGGAAAGGCCCGAAGTAAAATTAGGTCAAAGCTAAACATAAAATCAGATATTTCACGTTCGGGCGACATTGGTGTCTCTGAAAAAAGTCTCAAAGAACGCATTATTATTTCAGGGTCAAAACCAGTGAAGCCAGCAAACATTAAATTTTCAAAGTGTTGCTCGCCACAGTACAAAAGTCCTATTCTCGCCTTCTTTACCAAGGATAAAAAAGTGACCATCCATGGCAAGGAATGTCCTAACATCCATGCCCTTGATCAAAGTAAAGGGGTGGTTGCTGCATGGAAAGAAGAAGCACTACCAGATCTCAAGAAGTTTAAGGTTATTGTCCATGATCGTGTGGGCTTGCTTGCCGAAATTCTTAATTTTCTTTCAAAATCACGAGTCAATGTACATTCTATTAACACACGGAGTAAGAAGGACAAAGTTGCCATTACGTTTAAGTTAACTGTTCCTAAAGTTATAGACTTTCAAAACTTAATCGCAACTATAAGGGAGATACCTGGTGTTATTGACATAAAGAAATATAATGACTCAGGAAAAGAAGTTGGGCCTGAACGGTAGTTTTTTGTTTGTTTCTTAGTACTAATACCGTTCCATCTTTAGAATCTTCTTAAGAATGGCTTCTTTACCCCTCCAATCAAGAGCATGCTTAAGTACTTGTGCAATGTTCTCAACAGGAACAACTTTAATCTTGCTCAATGTCTCCTTTGAGAGGACAATGTCTTGGAGGTTGGACTGAGGAACAATTACTTGTTTGATTCCTGATTCAATGGCAGCTTCAACCTTAGCAGACACACCACCAACCGGCAACACTTCACCACGTACAGACAGGCTTCCTGTCATTGCAGTATCCTGGCGAACTGGCAATCCTTTTAGTGCAGAAATAATTGAAGTTGCAACAGCAATACTTGCACTGTCTCCTTCAACACCCTCGTACGTTTGCAAGAACTGCACGTAAATATCATGCTTTTCTTTGATATCTTCACCAAAGTACTTTTTGATAATTGCCGAAACGTTCTTAATTGCTTCCTTAGCAATCTCACCAAGCTTTCCGGTAGCAATAATCTGACGTTCTTTGCCCCCATGAGTCACTTGACTTTCTATGGGAAGAATAATTCCTGAGTAAATGCCTGTCTCTCCACCCATAACTGCAAGTCCGTTTACACGACCAATTTTCTTACCTTCAGTAATAATAACTTCGTACTCTTTTCTACGTTCAATAATCTTATCTGCCAATTGTTTTTCAAGTGTTCTCGCAATTTTCTTTGCATCAATAACTTGCTTCTTATTTACCAGTTTAAGTTTTTGTTCCAGTGCTAGGTCTCCTGCAGCTCTAACCAACCCACCAAGTTCTCTCAAACGTAGGGTAAGGTGACCTTTTCTGTTTGCCATTTTTCGAGCTTCTTGAATAATCTGTTCAACAGCGTCCTTGGCAAAAGGAGGGATTTTTTTATCCTTCTTAATTTCTTGTGCTACAAATAACCCGATTTTTCTCCTGTTTTCTGGCGTGTCAGGCATGGTCTCTTTCATATACACTTCATACCCATACCCTCTGATTCGAGATCGTAATGCAGGATGCATGTGTTTGAGTGTTTCAAGATTTCCTGCAGCAATGAGAATGAAATTACATGGCGCAGGCTCGGTACGTACCATTGCACCAGCACTTCGTTCAGACTGCCCAGTTACTGAGTACTTTCCTTCTTGTAATGCTGTCAGCAGTTCTTGCTGGGTGTGTGGTTGCAGTGTAGCAATCTCATCAATAAACAATACTCCCATGTGTGCCTTGTGAATCATTCCAGCTACAACTCGTTCATGTGCGGGTGTACCTAACCCACCAGAGTTAGCACAAAGGACACCATTGACTATGACATTGCCTGAAGAGGTTGTAACATTGTACAGTTTACCTTTGTATGGTACTTTTTCTACTTTCCTAATGGTTTGTTTGGTTAGTTTCATGTTGATGCCTCTGCTGGTCCAAAATGATTAAGGAGTAAATAGAGTGAGTTTGGCGTTAATTTCAGTGTTTTCATTGCATGTTCTGCACCATAGCCTCTTTCAAGTAAACTATGGTACATCTTTTTCTTTTCATGAGCCCATTGTCCTAAGGCCAGATATAATCTGTCTTTTTTATATTTGCAATAATTGAGTTTTGTATTCATAAGGAATAAAAGAACATTGTCCATTTTTTTTGCTATCTGCAATCTGTAGATGACTGATTTATCATCTAATTTCCTTCTATAAATTGAATTGCATTTAATCCTCTTTTTTGATAAATAATCTGCAATTGTGTTGAGAAAAGCAACCCGATTATCATTTAGTTTTGGTGCTCCTGTTATGCCAAGTTCTAAAGTGGTTAAACGATTCTTATCTTTATGGAGACTTGGACTGCCTAGTTCACCTCCAAAAAAGGAAGCATAAAATTCATCTTCTAGTTGTTCTTGTAATCTGATCCAAGCTGGCACTTTTAGTTCTAACTTGGTTTTATTACCTTGTGGTGCTTTTAAAGCTAAAAAGAATCGTATAATATTTCTATTGGTGTTTTGGTAACACCATGAATGTCCATATTCTCCACCTTTGATAATTCTGGAATTTTCATTTAAATCTAAATCTCCTATCTTTTCTATGTCCTTGCCGAATTCTTTTACTGATGGTTTTTCCGAGCTTGAAAGAAAGATTCCATTTAGATTCTCAAAAATGCCGCCGTCACCAAAAGTTGCACCGAGCACTTTTGCAATGAGTGGCAGCTTAGGATTGTCAATTTTAAGAGGTAAAAGACCTCGTTGTTTAAGCCAGTTGATTCTTTGAACTGGATAAGGTATGTGTTTTCCTGCATGCCACCATCGAGTCTTTGCTTCTTTTTGACCCATGGCTTTGGATATTCGCTTGTAGCCCCAGGCTGGATTTTCAGCCTTGATTCTACAATACTTGTAGTACAAGCGAGCTTGTTCTTGTTGTGGTGCATCATACGTGTTAATAATATCTTGTTCATCAATAATAATGTCTTCTGCCTGTGCAACAACATCATAATCTTTTTTGATGTTCTGTGCTTCCACGTACTCGATCTTTCCATTCTTCCAGATTGCTATCTTGTGTTCTGGTGTAACTAGAATTTCATTGTTTTCGGAGGTTGTAAGTTTTATCATTTGACCGTCGTAATCATGGCGGTTAGAGGATAAAACGTCAACTGGTGAAACAGAACCTTCTGTTTCACCCAAGACAGAGAGCTCATTTTTATTAAGGAATATTGCTTCGTAGTTTCTTTTTTCTTTTTTCTCTACTTTCTTATTCGCCATCCTATTGTCAATAAGCGTAGCTATTGCAACCTTTTTGTTGTCGGATAAATGCAAACAATTATCGGGATTATGGCATTGAAAAGGATCATGGAGTACATCTCCTAGTAATGCTCCTGCGTGAGCACCTGTTGCATCAAAGAATGGTGCTTGCTTCTTTCCAAAATTATCTACAATAATCTTGGGTGTACTCACTCGAGGCCCCATACGCTTGCCTAGGTTAATAAATAAGATAACACCTAGAATAAATACTATTCCTGTTATCATTGACGCTGCGTATATTACTGGTGCGTCAAACGGAAAAATCTTTTTGCTATACAAATAATAAGGCAATAAGGATACGATAATTGCAATTATAATAAATACAATATTTTGGTTCTTAAACATGGCATTACTTTGCAGTTTGGCACTTGCAATCATGCTTCGACCTTTGCCTGCAGGGCTTGTTTTTATGATTGGCTGGTTTTCATCATTTGGATTGGGAAATGAAAGAACATCAACCAATTTCTCTTTTGGAAGCATTTCAGCCAAAGCCAATCCCAGCATGCTCTTTCCAGTACCTGGTTCTCCAATGAGTAGAACGTGTCTACGTTGCAAGGATGCTCGTTTAATAACTTCAACAGCTTCGTCCTGGCCAATAACCTGTTCTACGATTTTTGCAGGTATGTTTAAATCATCAGTGCTGGTGATGTTTAGATCAGCCTTTGCCTTGCTTGCAGACTTTTGTTTTTTCATATATTTTGGAAATTTGGTAAACCTATATAAATCTTTTTAAATATCCACTGTGGTAATAGAAAGGTTTAAAAACGCTAAAACCACTATAATTTGAAAGAGGTGCTAAGGTGAAAATTACTGTTGATACTAGCCACGATTCGCATGAGGATATCCGTAAGGTTATCTCCCTTCTTTCAGCCATGCTTGATAAGCCTCGTACTTCAGGCCAAGTGCGTGATATTTTTGCATCATCTGAGTCAACATTGCCTTTAGAAACAGCAAGTAGTTCAAGTACTTCAACAACTTCAAACCCCTCAACCACTTCAGTTACAGCAACAAATGAAGGGGGGATGTTTGCAATGTTTGATACTCCTTCAATACCCACGGAATCTTCTTCTGATAACTCTCAATCTTCTGAATCTTCTGACGAACCAGAAGAACCAGCTATTGATGGGTTGGAGTTGTACTAAAAATGGGTCAAAATAATTACGCCAAACTAAAACGTATGGAGGAAGATGTCGACCTCATGCGTGAAAAATTATTAGATAAGCACCCTTCTCATTTTTCTCGGCGTGATGTGGTAAACACCTTTTTTGGATCCTTGATTATTGGTTTGACCTTTGTGCTTAAAGGGGCTGTTGTTAGAACTGCTGAGGCACTGAGTGAAATGAATGTTATACTGATAATCTTTTCAACTATTGCCATTCTCACTATTGAAATTTATTACATAGGGTATAGCAGGGTAGGTACCAAGGAAAGAAAGTACAGGGGATTTGGTCAGTTCTGGGCAAAACGATTATTTACACTGTATGGTATTGCGTTACTTGTTTCATTGTACTTGGTGTATATTTTTGGGATCGTAAACCAGTTTAGTGAACCAAGGATTGTGTATCATGCTGTGGTCTTGCTTTCAATGCCTTGCTCGGTCGGAGCTGCAATCCCACACTTACTTAAGAAATATTAAGGGCGGTGCTATCATGTTAATTACTAAAAAAAATGTTATGATTCCTAGCAGACCAAAGAGCAGTCGCAAAGGAGATAGTGGACGGGTTTTAGTTATTGGTGGTTCTCAACAATATGTTGGTGCCGTTGTTCTTGCAGGGTTGAGTGCTTTGCGGAGTGGTGTTGACTGGGTTACCATTGCTGCACCAGAAAAAGTAGGGTGGGCAGCTCACTGTTTGTCACCTGATCTTGTGGTGAAAAAGTTTTCTGGCACTCATTTTTCTCTACGTCATGTTGCTGGTGTTGTTCAAGAAGCAAAGGGATACAGCGCTGTGTTGATTGGCAATGGGATTGGAAGAAAATCAGATGGCTTTGTAAGGGAAGTGGTAAAAAAATTGGTTGCCATGAAAAAACCTTTGGTTATTGACGCTGATGCCTTGAAAGTGGTTCGGTTACAAGATGTTTCTGGTACTATTCTCACACCTCATGCTAAAGAATTTGAAATCCTTCTCAAAAATTCTCGACTAACACAAGCAAGTTACAAAAAGAAACTGGGAGATAATGTCATTGTAATCACTGGTCCTGTTGATAAGATTATTACCCGAGGTAAGGTGTGGGAAAATAAAACAGGAAACCCAGGTATGACTAAAGCAGGCACAGGTGATGTACTTGTGGGGTTGTGTGTAAGTTTTCTTGCACAAGGGTTGAGCAAGGAAAAAGCAGCAATTAATGCAGCATACTTTACTGGCAAGGTTGGTGATATTCTTGCCAAGAAACACAAAGGGTACACATATCTTGCTTCAGATCTTGTTAAAGAACTAAAGCGTTATACAAATTGATGAAGGTATACTTCAGGTAGTACTGCTGCGTTCCGCATTATATCTTTATGCTGGTGTATTACACTTGACCTACGCAGTCCAGGAACATCCTTTACGTGTATCCTGAGCAGTCCACCAGGAACTAAAGTGATCTGTGAACGTTCAGTTCCTCTGTAGGATACAGAAAAACGATCTTCACTGCGTACATCAATGTCGTAACTCTTTCTCATTTCATATCTTAGATCAGTAAAATTCTGTCTACCTACACCTTTTTTGATGTCTATTGGTTCTCCTTCTTCATGGGTTTCAGGTAGTTTTCTAAACCATTTGTATCCTAATGTATCTAAAGTGCTTTTCATGTCAGTAAGTGGATCAGCGTCTGGTCTACTTGCACTTCTAAAATCTCCTCCTGCAAGTTCAAGGTAACCATTTCCTCGTAGAATAAACGCACCATATACTCGTACTGGTTTGTTTAGGTACGCTTTTTCTCCCATAAGCGCAACATCAGAAGGTGTGATTGTTAGTACTTTGTCTGCACGTCGTACGTTTGTTACAGCATCATTGTCTCTTCCTAACACTTCTACTTTAAATGCAAGTCCTTCGTAGTGTCTTTTGATTTCTGATAGTGTTGAATGTGTAAAAAATCCACCGAGTGCTCCTGGACTTTTGAAATCTCGTGGTGTTCCAAGAACATACATAAGGCCTGCATCTTTTAAAACTCGTCTATATGTAGCTTGGTCAAAACCTCGTGAGTTATGTGCAGCATCTTGTACTTCAAGGCGGTCCTCATCTGTTAAGGCAACAACACTTGCTCCAACAGGTCGTGGACCTTGCAAACTAGCATCTAGCTGGCTAGGGGTAAGCATTTGCTGAAACGCTGGTACTGCAACAATGCCTGAAGTCATTCTAAATGCATTGCCAAATAATGATCCATAATCATCTAAATCACCAACACCCCAGCCACGCTGTTTCATAGCTTTGCCTAAACTAAGAATATCATTGTCTGTTGCAAATCGTGATGGGCCCACCATAGTGCTTGGGGATAACTCATCATATATAAACCTTTCTATTTTTAGTCACTTTAAAGGGGTAACAGGGGGTGGTTTCTGGGGTTTCTAAAACTATATAAAAAACAGGCACTAGGGGGCTTGTATGGTCCATTTGTACAGCCTTGGCATTCTTGGCACTGGGGGAAGCCTCTTGTCAGCAGGCTGGCAAGTTGCAGACCAGCTGCTACAACAAGCATCACCGCTATATCACCTCTATCTGGCAAATCGCACTCCAAAAAAGGCACAGGCACTTAAGACCTACCTAGAACTAAAGATTGGACAACTTGATGTGCAGGTTAGGCCTACTGTTACCCTCTGCGATCTTAGCACATTGCTCGAAGCAGCACCAGACATCACTCTCATAGCGCTTGATGCAACACCACACGCACGAATTCAAGCCTACAATCAAGCACTGGACCATGCATACAACTTGGGTGAGCTTACTCTGACCCAAGTAAAGAAAAAATCAGCAGCAACATGGCATGACTTAGTCAAAGCAGGTGAGCTTTCACGCAAGGATTTCTTAGAATACAACCTTGGTATGATTGCTCGTATTGCCCCACGCTTTGCCCAGTACCAAGGGCAAGTTCTTATCTATACTAATCCAGTTGACATACTCACAACCTGTTTTCTACAACAAAGTTGTTTAGATAAGGAACAAGTAGCAGGATTCAATGAAGGTGACAGTGAACGCTTCAGACGAGTTATGCTAAAAGAGGCACAAAAAAAACAAGAACTTTTACGGCTTGAAGATGTGGAAGGCGTTGTCCTGGGGCCTCACAATGAGCAGATGGTGCCTATTTTCTCACAAGCACGTATCTATGGTGAACGCTTCTTTGATGTTGCTTCTAATTTAGGTCTGAACCCTAGTAATTTGTATAAGCAACTTATTGGTCAAGCACAACAATGGTTTGAAGTACTGGGTTCAACATCTCCAGAGCTCGCTTACTCTGTTGCCAAAGTTATCAACGCAGTAGCTCAGCAAACAAGTAGCCTTCCAACACTTTCAGTGTATTCACCTTGGCAAGAAGACTCTTTTTGCTTTGGACAGCAGGTAGGTGTTAGCAAAGGGGGATTTACACGCGTAGACACACCCCTTGATGTTATTGAATCAGAACGTCTTGTTGCAGCACGGGACAGTTTACAGAAAACAATGCGTCGTGCTCGTAGGTACTTACACTAATTATGGTGCCGTTCAAAAAAGAAAAAAGCTGCTGACGTCAAGGCTGCAATAATAAAAAAGAGAATTGTCCAAAATCTTGCTGTTGTTTTCTTAGGTTCATTATTGTCTTGAGGTGCTGTTGGTTCTTCTTGTTCTTGTGGGGGGGTTGCTTCAACATCATCTGCTGCTTCTGTTTGCTCGCCTACGTTCTTTTCAGCAACCACTGTGCTGGGCATTTTTTCTTTTCCTGTTAGCTTTTTCTTGATGCTATATTCAAAGCTAAACTTAGTTTTTACCTTAAGTCTTCCTAAAGGAATCATCACGTCAGGATCCTCATTGATAACAGTAACAGGTTGTGAAAAGGTAATCTGGTCAACATGATCAGCAAGCTCTTTTGGAATGTGCTCGTAGAGTACTAGGTTTTCGTGATCTTCTAATGCAGTGATGGTCACAGCAAACGTGCTTTTTTTATCGGTAACAATAAGTTCTTTTGTAACTTCTACTTTGTCAGTTACGTGTGTGCTGAGTTCAAGACGGTTAAGTAACTCTTCTGAAACCTCGTTTGTCACTTGTTTTTTTTCTGAAGTAACTTCTTTAATATCATTGTACGAATCTCGCTCGTTATCAATGAGGGTTAATCCTTCTTGGGATACTTTGCTGTTAAGAGTGTACAGTCCAATAACACTCTGAGTTACATGCACATTTTCAAAAGAAGCAGCTGCATTATCAACCACTATTGCTTTTTTGTAGCTTACTAAATTACAATTCTTTACCTCCACATTGTTTGCTTGGATAATAATCCCTTGTTTGTTCAATTGTCCTTCCAGTGTTGCACCCTTGCAATCAAGAATTGTTCCAGGTGTTTCCACATACATATTTTTGACTTCATGGTGTCCCTTACAAAACATGGTGTTTTCAACAATATGCATGTTGTTTTCTGGTTTCACACATGTTTCAGCATGTACTGGCCACAACAACAGTACACTTACCAGTATGAAGATTGTTGTTCTCATTTTTTCTTATACCTAAAGTAAAAATACATTCCCAGTGTTCCAAAATAGATGAATAATAATAGTGCAATGCCCCATGGTGAAAGATGCAGGCTCACATCAGTCTCAAAAGACATCATAAACAGCAGCCAGAGTGGGGAAGTAAATAGAAACACACGCACAAGCAGTTTGAGCATAGACAATCCCCATGCGTACTTTTGCCGCTTTTGCATCTTAGTCAGGACTTTTTCAAGATGCCTGATCTTTTTTTCTTGAGCAGCTTCTCTCTTTTGGAGTTTGTAGACACGGGACTCCTTGTTTTTCAACCTCTTTTTTGGGTAGGGCATGCTTGCTTTATTGCGTGTGCTTTTTAAATAGTTTTTGTCGGTTTAGCTGGTCCTGGGCACGTTAATTTTATAAAGAAACTCCCTCACCAAGGGGAATTATGGGGCTGTGGCTTAGTCTGGCTATAGCACTCGACTGATATACTTGTTATAGAAATCGAGAGGTCGTGAGTTCAAATCTCATCAGCCCCATATAATTTATCTTTCTGAGGGGTTGAGTTTACGAGGCCCCTCCTGCATTCGGGTTGATAAGGGTGGAACCCTTATGTGGTAATCTCATCAGCCCCATATGTTTTCTTTAGTATAAGGCTAATTTGAACTAAAAGCGGGCATAAGCAAGGTAAAATGGGTTTAAGCAGGGACTTTTTCATAATCTTATCTGACATTGCACAGTTCTAACCGCGCCGAGTTCCGGCGCGGATTAAACAGCTTTGCTGTGTGATCTGTGCGATTAAAATGTTCTTTGATTTTTTTGAATTTGCTGCTCCTTATTAGCTTACAAAAAGTCAGATTATTCTCGTATGTTTTCCTTTACTAATTCAAAAAACTTTATAAAACAATATTGCTCTAACTATATATTATGGCAGATAAACGTCTTATCATCGCAGTGCTTGCCATTGTGGCAATGCTTTCTATTACTATTTTTAGTGAGACAGGTATAACAGGATTTACTATTAAGGAAAAAGAAGTGTGTCGCCCCTTGTTTCAGCAAGTAGGCGAACTATGCGCTAGTGGGGCAAGTACAGACTGTACGTTTGCTCGTCATGAACTTGAGCAATGTCGTGCCAAGGTTGCGGCAATCAAAAAACAACCTAAGCCACAATATCAAGAAGAATGTAATTTCAAAGCAACAGGTAATCTGCGATGTAGTAATCCCCAAGGTGATGTTACTGTTAAGCCGCATGTCATGAAAGAACTGCGTGACAAAGATAACAAAAACTGTAATGCTCAATGGGTATTTTCTAAGTTTTGCACTGATGGCACCCAATGTAAACGAGGAAAGTGCATGGAGAAAACCTGCTCACGATTTAGGGATTGTGATTTTGGAAAAGCATGTGAAGATGGGTACTGTAAACAACTCTGCAAAGACAGCGATGGCTTAAACACGTTTACCAAAGGAGTTGGTAAGAGCTACCGCAGCGACGATCGTCTTGAAGAAGATTACTGCTTTAATGATAAGTATGTTATTGAATGGTTTTGTGACGGCGACTTTGACCCTAACCGGCCAGGTGTGCACTACTTAAATTATAGAAAGCTGCGATGTACTGATGGCTGCTTTAATGGTAAATGTGTTCAGAAGGGTTAAAGAAGCATAACTAAAATAGTAAGTACTATAAGCATTCCTGTTAGGAAAGTCTTTTCATTTTCTATTTCTGCTCGATAATTGTATGCTGTTTTCATCGTAATGCTTTGTGTAATCTTTGTAGCCTTTCTTCTAATCGCTTGGCCTGAGTGTCATTTTCTCTTATCTCTACGTTACGATGTTCAATTTTAGCGTCAGCTAAAGTAAGTATCTCAGCCGAAACCTGGTTAAGACCTCCATAAAAGCTTTCAAAGACATCTTGCAATGGGTATGTACTTGTTGCACTTAATTCTTCACGACTTAATGTGGTAACTTTTGATCTATAGGGTTGCTTATTTGCTTTGTCCACAAAACCTCTGCTATACGTTATTTTTACAGGTCCAATTGCATCTATACTTTCTCCTAAAGAAGAACCAGTAGCTAACAAGATGTCCTTAATATGGTATGAAGCAACTGTTATGGTGCCCTCCTTATTCCTCACAACAAAATAATTTCCACCCATATACGGGGGTGCCTTGAAGTTAAATGCTTGATACTCATTTGTTTCTACCCATATCCTCTCAGGATATTCATGGTGTTGTGGGTATACACCAGTAGATCCTCCTGGATCAAATATTCGTTTAAGCCTCAATAGGCTAAAATCTCCAGAAAATTCTGGCTCACTTGTTCCATCTGAAAAAGATTTAAAGAAATCAGCGTCAGCTAGAAATTCATCAAAAAGCAGATCAATAACGTGTCTTCTTAACTGAGTATTATATGCTTGTTTATCTTTCAGTTGTTCCTCTAAGTCTGCCAACTCTTTTAGTTTCCTTTGATGCTGTGTGAATAGGTCTGCTAGTGTCATTTTACAGTAATCTCACCAGCATAACTTCTTCGTACCATTTCGTGTTGAATTTCTGGAAGGTTTTGTGTGCGATGCATAACTTTCATGAGTTTCACTGCTGCAGATGGTGGTGACATATCTCCAATGGGAAGTGCACCTGCTGCAATTGCTTCTTTTCCTGGCTCATACTCGCTTTCCCCACTAATCCCTGAACCTGCACATTGTGAAGAAATAAACACAGGGAACCCAACCTCTTTGGTTAGGTATTCTATAACTGGATTATACCAACGAGGAATATTACCTGGACCATATGACCTAATCATTAATCCTTGGCAGCCAGTACTCTGTACTGCATTTGCTATTTCACCTGGTGCTGAAACTGGTGAGAGCACTACTTCAACAACACTTGATGCAAAGCCAGGATTGTATGTTAATTTACTTGGGGCATATTTTCCCCTTAAAACGGCATCTGGGCTGAGAACAACATCATTTTCAAGTGTACCAATTCTTCTAAAATTTGGAGCATGAAATGCATCTATTTGCGTGTCATGTCGTTTATCAACTTTTGTTCCTCTGAAAATATCACCATTGAAGAAAAGTGCAACTTCTGCTAAGTCACTTGCTGCAACTTCCAATGCTCCTGTTAAATTAGCAATAACATCTGTCCCAGATTTTTTAAGAATTTTTTGTGCACCAGTAAAAACAATAGGCTTAGCAAGATTTCTTAGAGTAAAAGCCATTGCTGCAGCAGAATATGCCATGGTGTCAGTTCCATGCAACACTACTGCTCCATCAAAATTATCATACTCACTCTCAAGTATTGTTGCCATTTGGTTCCAGATCTTAATATTGATTTCAGTACTATCAATATGGGAAATATGATACCCAACAATCTCAAAATCATTCTTTACACCTGTTATCAAATGCGCTTTTCGCATTAACTGTTCAAGCGAAAGGGTAGGGCTTAGTGCTTCTTTTCCTGTTCTGGGATTAACCTTTTTTGCCATGCCAAGAGTGCCACCAGTGTACAGAACAAGAATTCGTGGCAGTCTTCTTTTAGAGTACCACTCCATTGTTTTTACTGGTTCAGGTACTTCTTCAGCAAGAAAATGCTTCTTGAGTTCTTCACATTCCTTTACAATTTGTGCAAGTCGTTTTGGATCAATTTGTTTTACCATTGGTTTTCTTCTCCTCTTGTCACCCCTTTAGGATGGGGAACCAAAGTCATATATAAAACTAATTCGTGGTGAATACAACGAAAATAACGAAAATCTTAAATAGTAGCAGGCAGTATTAACCACTATGCACGAAAAAGTACTGATGGGACTGGGATTAAGTCTCAATGAGGCCAGAATATATGAAGCCATGGTCAAAGTAGGTGAAGCCTCAGTCAACACCATATCAGTCAAAACTAAGATCAATCGAAGTAATGTCTACGATGCAATGGAACGATTGTGTGAAAAAGGCCTTGCAACTGAGTTATTTGTGAAGAATCAGAAGTTCTACAAGTGCATTCATCCCCGAAGGCTCATGGAGTTGCTAAAGGAAAAAGAGCAACAAGTAGACGCAATCCTTTCAGGTTTAGCAAAAGAGTTTGAGCAACACTACAAAGATGAAGAAGCATATTTTTATAGGGGTGTTGAGGCATACAAAAACTACATGTTTGACATTCTCAAAGATAAAAAACCTTATTATTGTATTGGTGGCAAAGGCATGTGGTTTGATAAGCGACTAAAATACTTTAGAATGAAGTTTGATAGGGAGAGACAGAAAAGTAATATTTGTTTTAATCATATCTTTGATGAAGGCATGCGAAAAAAAGTCAAAGAACCATTGAAATTCAAGAAAAACGAGTTTAAGTTCCTTCCAAAGAAATACTGCAGCAATTTAACCATTGAATTTTTTGGTGATCAAGTTGTAATTTACTCTGGAGAAACATTTGGAAAACTAAAAGAAGAGCCAACAGTGTTTGTTATCAAAAGCAAGGACATTGCTGAAGGATTTAAGAAGATCTATGGGTTCATGTGGGATCACTTACCCCCTGCTTGAAACTCTTTCTGTAGCAAGTTCTCTTCCTGGCAGTGTTGCAACTCTATCTTTAACTTCCATGTAGGGTATGAAATCAATTGCCATTTTCACGCCGTACAATTCTCTTGCTGTTCGTGCACCATTTCTAATGGCACAACCCCACTGCATCTCGTCTCGTAAATACATCACTCGTGCAGCGCCCATGTTTTCATAGTGTTGATTAAGTTTTGCAGAAAGCATTGCACAATTTGGAGCAAGGCTTGGTTTGGTAATAAGACGGTGTGCTGTGGTATCTCCTTCTCCAACAACGTATCCTGTGCCAGCAAAAGCTGTTTGACCATCTGCTTCAACAGTTACCACGCCAATATCTCTACTAAACACGTCTTCTCCTCGAGCATATTTGTCCAGATCCTGCCTACATTGCATAATTAATTTTCCTTCAAATGGTGAAAGCATAACATCTTTCCATCTATCTTCAGTAATGCCGTGGCCTGTTAGTAAGAAATGGTACTGGTTACGTACTCCAAAGTGTGTTCCTGTGTTTTTTGCCTCTTTATACAATGCTTTGATTGCTTTTCGTGCTCGCGGTTTTTCCATTGTGTTAAAAAACTGTAACTCGTTATACAATACACTTAATCGAGCATCAAATCCTTTTTGTCGTAAATATTGTACAAGAACTGCACCCTCTTCTAAACTTAATTCGTCAGCATTGCCAGAGTACATTGTTTTAGAATCAATATGTCCGCAGTCAACAATAACAGGTTTGTCTGTTGCTTCAAGGTCATCTGCCCAGTCTCTAAGGTCTGGGTTCAGCAAAAGATCAATAAATGCAGGTTTGTCATAGAAGTCCGGTTCCCCAAAAACTTCATGTGCTCTTTCCATAATTGCTTTGTGTCGTGCCTTTGGATCTGTGTTTGTTTCTTCATCTATAATTCTTGCAAGGCCTCGGTGCACACCCCAGTACTGATTTGGGCGAACATTCAAAGCGTTTTCACCTAGGGTTTCTCTTGGACTAGGTTTTCCAAAGGAGGGGGTTATTCCACCTGTTAGCACAAATAAAGGAGTGTTTTTTTCTTGTGCTACCTGTGTATACTCTTCCAAAAATCCAGG
The DNA here is from genome assembly GCA_964343705.1 of uncultured Methanosarcinales archaeon. Taxonomy (GTDB): domain Archaea; phylum Nanobdellota; class Nanobdellia; order Woesearchaeales; family UBA12501; genus JAUSFM01. The sequence goes on along the minus strand of CAYFJX010000001.1, from coordinate 197,424 downwards.
ATGTATGTTCATGGTATTGACAACAATTGCATCAACATCACTATCAAGCATTAAGTCAATTTGACGTTGGTGATTATTTTCTATAATAACTAAGTGTGGTATTCTAACCTTACTTTTTACAATTGAGCTTGTTGATGTCATTCTTCATCCTCCAAGAACTTCTCAACTGCGCATTCAATATAATGGCTTTTGCTTCGAAACTTTGCACCACCTAGCTTACGTTGTATTTTAGAATGTGTTTCTTCATCCAATGTTATACATAGTTGGCGTTTCATTGTTCACTATGATATATCCATCATATTTAAGCCTTTCTGTTTTTTACTACTGTTTAATGGTGTTTTAATATTACTATATGGAAAATAAATAAGTGGGGCAAACCTTAAATAGTACATCTGTCAAGCTACACACTGGTTTTGTTAAATAAATAACTTATGTGAGGAGAAAGCTTATGGCAAAGAAAGGTAAAAGGAAAAAGGGCGGTTCAAAGCCGCACTTGAGAGCAAGTATAATTCCAAAAGATGGTTCTAGACCAGATATTAAAGTTCCAGCAGTAGAAGGAACACCCTATGAAGGACCTTCTGCGTATGCGGTGCGAGTAATTTCTAGCATGGTACAGGACGGTGCTGGCGAAGCGTACACTGTTGTTGAACTGATGCGTTACGCTAGTAATGGTTTTACACCTGCACATGATGGTACTGTTGCGCCAGATGTTCAGAGCAGATTTGAACGTAAAGTTTTAGCTGAACTAACAAGAACTAAACTTGTAACTCGTACTGAAAATGAAGCAGGAGAAGCTGCTTACCAACTTGCTGACCGTGCACAAAAATATGCTGTTGGTGACCAAGGCGAAGGTCTTCTCAAGCACATGGAACCAGGTAGATCATATGGTATTCCAGAGCTTCAACGTCTTGGCGGAAGAAAAAGAACCATCCACGCAGTACAAAATGAATTCCTTGGGGGTGCAACTGCAGCTGGGCTCATTGAACAAACCCATGCAAAACCACCTGCGTACAGGCGGCTTGAAGAACGCGTTGAAACGTTTCTACGGTAACTTTTTAACTTTTTTTCTTAATTCTTTTTGTATTTTTTAAATAGTGCCTTGGTAAAAATTACTTCTTGGTAATCTTCGCAAGAAACTCATTATTTATCTGCTTAAATTCCACTGCAACATGGTATTGCTCAAATAACTCCTTAAATTCTTGTTGGGAATAAAACCTGCTTCCCCAACGAAATAAAGTGTTTTCAAAAAATTGTATCACCTCCCCTTTAAAATTGGAAGTATCAAATTCAATAATGCACAGAACACCTTCTTTTTTAAGAACGCGCAATAATTCATGTATGCAAGTATCTATTGTTTTTTCATATTCATCTTTTTTACAATCATTTGTGAAGTGGTGAAACGAGTCAACACAATACACCACCTCAAAAGTGTTTGTTTTGAAAGGAATCTTCTGTGCAATACCTTGCTTTTTCTCTATGTTTGTTGACTGTATTTTAGAAAGCATACCTTCTGAAGGATCAAGTACAACAATTTGTTTAACATCAGGGCAGATATATTCTGCAATTATTCCTGTGCCGCCCCCCACATCCAAAACCTTGTCTGATCTTTGTAGACGCTCAGTTTGATAAGAAAATGGTAAACCCCTGCTATCTTGTCAAATATCATATTTTTTTCTTGATGGGGCATCCTATATTATGCTTTCCTTTTTATACCCCTTATATTCACTATGCACAAACGTTATAAAGCGTTATTTTCTCGGACACCTCATGGCATGGCCAATACTTGTGGTGAATCTTAAACAGCACATTGTGGGTACAGCAGTGCACAACTACATCAAAGCAGTTGCACCACTCACAGCACAGTATGCACAACCGATTATCATCTGCCCAGCAATCGCAGACCTTGACAAAGCACGAGCAGCACTGCCAGAAGACCATCACATCAATGTGTTCTCACAAAAAATAGACAACGTAGAAAAAGGACAAAGCAAAACAGGCACAGTATGCGTTGATTCCATAACACCTCTTGCAGGAACACTTCTCAATCATTACGAAGCACGCATTTATGGCAGTGGTGGAACAGAAGAACAATTCAACGAGCTTATCACCACCGCAAAAAAAGCATTTGCAAAAAGCCTTGCAGTAATCTTCTGTGCAGACACAGCAGAAACAGGAGAAAAAATAGCACGAGCAATGCTCAACTATCCTGCAACCTATGCAATCGCTGTTGAATGGGATGCATTTATTGGACAACGCATTTCCATGGTTAAAGAAAAACCAGAAGAAATCAAAACAGCGATACAAAAAATAAAAGCAGTCAACCCACGCATTCCAGTCTACGCAGGCGCAGGTGTCGAAGACCCAGAAGACATTGTGGAGGTTCTCAAAATGGGAGGTGCTGGTGCACTTGCAGCAACAGGATTTACCAAGGCACCACAAAAACAAGGATCCTACACAGCAGCAATAGAAGGTGTTCTCCAGGCTATAAAAGCTTATAAAGAAACTACATGACATTTTTCTCAGGTGTTTAGCATGGACCTATTTCAAGAATTTACCCGGGTAACACAGGCAGCAGCCATTGCAGCATCCCACTGGTTTGGTAAGGGAGACAAGATTGCAGCAGATGGCGCAGCAGTAAAAGCAATGCGTGAATCATTCAACACAATACCCTTTACGGGGACAGTGGTTATTGGCGAAGGTGAAAAAGACCATGCACCCATGCTTTATCATGGTGAGCAGCTTGGCAAAGGAGGGCCTGAGATGGACATTGCTGTTGACCCTCTTGAATGCACAAGCAACCTTGCAAAAGGAAAACAAAATTCTATCAGTGTCCTAGCAGCAGGAAGAAAAGGATCACTACGCCCGTTTCCTGGAACATACGTTGACCACATTGCAGTTGGTCCCAAAGCAAAAGGAGTTATTGACCTCAATAACTCAGTAAAAGAAAATCTCAAAGATGTTGCAAACGCACTTAACAAAAACATAGGCGATGTTCACGTAGTGGTTCTTGAACGAGACCGTCACAAACAACTAGTTTCAGAAATTAGGGAAGCAGGAGCACGAGTTTCGCTGCCAGAACATGGTACTATTGTAGCAGGTATTGCACCTGCAATTAATCACAGTCCATTTGACATACTTATGGGAACAGGCGGGGCACCAGAAGCAGTTATCATCGCAGCAGCACTTCGATCACTGGGTGGCGACGTGCATGCAAGACTCAAACCACACAATGACAAAACAAAACAAGACGCTGTTGCAATGGGGTACACAGACCTTGAAAAAGTATACACCACAACAGACCTTGCATCAGGAGAAAGCCTTGCATTTGTTGCGACAGGAATAAGCACTGGCCCATTCATAAAAGGCATTGCAAAATTTCCAACAGGTGTACAAACACAAACCCTTCTTATCACTCCTAGTGCAGGCCTTCGTTACATTACTGAAAATCATTCAAATCAATCCATACAAACACAACAGGTGATTATCTAATGCAAAACACAACACAACATGTCAATGTTCCTGCTGATGTTCCAGCAACAACACGCAACGAATACATTCAAAACTTTTTACAAGTAACAAAAAAAACAGGCAACCTCATGCTGTTTGCAGGTGACCAAAAATTTGAACACCTTAATGATGACTTCTACGGCACATCCAGTCTTGGACCAATTCCCCTAGAAGACAATGATCCTGAACACCTTTTTCGCATTGCATCCCAAGGAAGCATTGGTGTATTTGCAACACAGTATGGCATGGTGTCAATGTATGGAAAAAACTATCCAAATGTTCCCTACCTTATCAAACTTAATTCAAAATCACACTTGGTGAAAACACCACAAAAAGACCCACTTAGTAAGGCACTTGTTGATATTGAGCATGTCATTCGGTTGAAGCGCCATAGTGGCTTGAACATTGTGGGTGTGGGCTACACCATTTACGTTGGTAGTCAATTTGAACACATCATGTTCCAAGAAGCAGGACGCATTGTAGCTGAAGCACACAAGCACGGCTTACTTGTTGTGTTCTGGATTTACCCACGAGGTAATGCTGTTGCTGATGAAAAAGATCCACACCTTATTGCAGGAGCAACAGGAGTTGCATGCGCACTTGGAGCAGACTTTGTTAAAGTAAATTATCCTAAAAAAGAAGGCATGCCATCAGAAGAGATTTTCAAAGAAGCAGTGCAAGCAGCAGGTAGAACACGCGTTATCTGTTCAGGTGGCAGTAGTACTGACCCTATTGAATTTCTTGACAGGTTACACAAACAACTTCACGTTAGTCGATGTAATGGCAATGCAACAGGTCGTAACATACACCAAAAGACACTGTTGGACGCTGTTCGTATGTGTGATGCTGTAGCAGCAATCACCTATGGTGGACGTGACGTGGAGTTTGCTGCACGTGTGTATCGCGGTGAAGAGAGTTTTAAGCTCTTGTAACGCAAAAGCTTAAATATCCTTATTTCTTTTTCTCTCTGTATGGGATTGTGGTCTAGCTTGGTATGATTCGCGGCTGGGGGTCGCGAGATCCGGGGTTCAAATCCTCGCAATCCCATCTTCATTTTTCAGAGGAAGTAAGTATGATGCGCCAAACAATGCAAAAACCAGGATTTCAGTACGCCTGTGGAAACGTTCTCTACGCACGATTTCCGAATCATGCTTCTGAGTTTCCTAACTACCAAGAAGGTGACAATGTAATCCACACAGAGTACTCTCCTGGCTATGCTGCTCAATTACACAGGGAAGCACTTGCAGCTTTTGATGCTGTAGAAGAAACACTGGATGGGATTGAACAAAGACTAAGAGCATTCAAAGCTGATTTTGCTAAAAAAGATAAGCGTTGGAAATTTCAAGAGAAACGAGAGAAAGTAAAACAATTGAGGGCAGAAGGGAAAATACAGTAAACCAACGTCAAATTCGCCCTTAATTAGCAATATTCTCCCCCAAACGCTTAAATACCTCTTATTTTTCTTTTTTTCATATGCTCAAAAAAACAATTGGAAAAACACTGGCAACACTTGCTTTGGCACTTATGCCAGCATGTGTCACACAGAATGGCATTGATATTACAACAGAACCACTGAATGAACATATTCGTCTCTATCATAATTTTTCCCCAGCTCTTGCTGGTAATGATGGGGTTCTTACTGTTGATGAAGTTTTGCAATTCTTTTTCACACCAGAAGCATACGATGTGCTAGAAGAAGTTCCAGTTTACTTAGTTGACAGTGCGAGTCTACCTCCTTTTGTTACTGCTCGTCATGGAAAACGTGAAGATGGTAGCACTTTTATACTTTTTGAAACAGGAGGCATTGTTGGCCTTGACCCAATTATTCATGAATATGTTCACGAAGCAGAAGACAAGGGACTTATTAGTATTCCTGAATTTAAACAAGAATACAAACGTCTCTTCAGACAAGGAGATCCTCTTGTACACGTAGTTGAATTTACTGTTAACTCTCTTAGATACAAATGTGATGCTTCTTGTAGGGATAGTGAGCGTATAGCGTATTATGGCGTGCGCCTAGCTCTTAGTCCTCACTCGTTGAATGACCCAGCAATGCTAGAAGTATATGGTCGTATTTTTCGTGATAACAGTTCTGTTAAATTTCCTATTCTTCACTAATTGTCCACCACACTACACTATTGTATTTCTAATACAACACATATTCAAATACTGCAACGCCTATTCTACAAGTAGACACGTGTCGTGTGCATTGCAGTCACGCACCATGCTCCCGTTAGGTGGGCACTGCAATGCATCTTATTATCATTAAACCATCAATCAAAAAAGAGGTGTCAGCATGAAAAAAGAAGACAAACTAGTACTGAGTTACCTGCGTGCAAACTCACGCATTCAACTAACGCAGCTTAGTAAGTACACAGGAATACCTATATCCACACTACATGACCGGCTAAGTAAGAACTTTCCAAAATATCTGGATCGCTACACAGCATTGCTTAACTTTCACGCACTTGGGTATGGTGCCCGTGCAATTCTGATTCTTAAAGTTAAACGAGAAGACCGAAAAGAACTCAAAGAGTACTTTGAAAACCAGCAGTTTGTTAACACCATGTACAAAATTAACAATGGTCTTGATTTCATGGTTGAAGTAGTCTTTCGTAACATGGGTATTCTTGAAACATTTCTTGAGCGCTTAAGAGACAGGTTCCATTTTGAATACAATGAGGTTTTTTACATAATTAAAAACATCAAGCGTGAAGCTTTTTACGCAGATCCAAGCTTGGTAAAGCTTAATCACCCTTTAAAGAGCATTGTTGACTTGTCAGAGTGAGCAGGTGTGTCCCAAATCTTGTTTTTTGTGCAGGAAGGGTGACACTGCGGTGTTAACTACTCAAATCCATTCGTAGTATTAACGGAAATCGCCTCATTGTTCGGCCGCAATCTGAGCAAAGCTCAGATGCGTCAAGGAGCTTCGCCCCTTGAGATTTCCTGATAAAATCTTGTGGCAGTGCCACCCCTCAGAAAGACCTAGGGGGCACACTCAGAGTGAGCAAACTTTATAACAAGCCCCTTATTCCCCTTGTTTATGAAGATCCTTTCCCCTACGCGATCAGGCGCAATCAACCTTGCTCTTGACACACTCAAAATAGGCAAGCAAGCCTTGGTCTTTGTAAATACCAAGCGATCTGCAGAGAAAACAGCAGAAGATTTGAGCAAGCAAATCAAAGATTTGGGGGGCCGCGAAAACACTCTTCAGATGGTTTCAAAGGAACTGCTTGACGTGCTTTCCAGTCCAACAAAGCAATGCAAGCGCCTTGCTTTCTGCGCAAAAAAAGGAGTTGCATTTCACCACTCTGGATTAACCTACAAGCAACGGGATATTATTGAAGAAGGTTTTCGTAGTGGTGTGATAACTGTTATTTGTGCCACCCCTTCTTTAGCCGCAGGGGTAGACACGCCTGCCTTTCGGACTATCCTTAAAGACCTCAAACGATTTGGACACAGAGGTATGGATTGGATACCTGTTTTAGAGTATGAACAAATGGCAGGCCGCGCTGGCAGACCAGACTACGAAACATATGGAGAAGCTATTGCCATCGCTACTACTGAACAAGAAGCAGAAGACATCTATGAAAAATATGTTTGTGGCATGCCAGAAGAAATACAATCAAAGCTCGCAGTTGAACCAGTACTGCGTATGTACCTCTTGTCACTCATTTCCATGGACTTTGTTAACACAGAGGAAGCAATCATGGACTTCTTTTCCAAAACATTTTGGGCATCACAATACAAGGACATGGGGCACTTACAAAAGATTATTGCTCGTATGCTTCGATTGTTGCACAGTTATGGTTTTATTGAAATGGCAAATGCATCAGCAAGCACAGATTTTGTTAGTGCAGCTGACATGGAAACAGGAAGAATAACTGCAACAAAGCTCGGTAAGCGAGTCGCGGAATTATATATTGATCCGTACACAGCCAATGACATGCTACAATGCACTGAGCGAGCAGAAACCAAGCTTGCAACAGAATTTTCATACCTGCACATGGTTTCCTCCCAGCTTGAACTTCGTCCAACACTACGTGTACGAAAGAAGGAACTTGAAGAAGTGGAACAAAAACTTGTTGAATGGGATGGTATGCTTATCAAGCTTGAACCAAGCTTGTATGATCCTGAATATGATGATTTTCTTGCTGCTTTCAAAACAGCATGGTTTTTTGACGAGTGGATGGATGAAAAAGATGAGGAGTACCTTCTTGAAAAGTTTAATGTACGGCCAGGAGAAATTCGTGTAAAACTTGATAGTGCAAACTGGCTGCTCTATGCAGCTGGTGAACTAGCACGAATTCAAAAACGGTTCAAACAGTTAAAGATTATTCAAAAAGCACGATTGCGTTTACGTTATGGTGTGCGTGAAGAATTATTACCTCTGCTGCGACTTAGTGGTATTGGGAGAGTACGTGCACGAAAGTTGTTCCGCCACAAAATTTGTGGAATTGAAGACGTGAAAAAAGCAGACATAACCACTCTTGTTCAAATTCTTGGCAAGTCAACAGCCATTGCAATCAAAAACCAAGTTGGTCAAGAGTTCAGGCCAGAAAAAGTGCAAGTGCGAGAAAATAAACGAAAAGGTCAAATGAGTTTACTTGGTTACTGAGTTTCTTGTGTGGGAGCAGATGCGGGTTGTCTTTGCTCTGGTGTTTCAACAGGATCAGCTAAAACAGCAGGTATCCCTTGAGGGGGTGTTGATGCACGCGCATACCTGTTGTTTCCTGGTGCAGCATAGGCACCTTCATAATTGCCAAGCACGGCACCACACATTGCATCTCTGAATTGGATGGCATCTTCTTGGATTCCTGTATCTTTACTTCGTAATGCAATGTCTTCAAAGTGTCGAGCAACATCCTTGTACGCTTGTACAACACGTCGACTACTAAACAAGTGGCGATACCCTTTTCCTGGTGTTACCAGTCCTTCAATAATATCAGCAACCATTGGTTCAACAGGAATAACCGCAATTTTATCACTGTAGCTTTCATCATCAAGCAGGTTTTGTAATTTAGGAAAAATCTCACCCGTGTTTGTAACAATAACAGTATCAACATAGCCTTTATCTATTGCATCTTGAAGTTTGTCAACACCTCGTTGATCTTTTGCATATTTTCCATGTGTACCTGCAAGAATAACTCGTTGAGCTCCAGCATCTTTACACAAGCGTGCAGCATCACAAATAGTGCCAGCACTATTGACTTCATCATCAGTTAATGCAACAGTGTATCCTCGTACATCTCCAATGATTCCTTTTGACTGAGATCCCATATCTATCCCATCACCTTGGTTTTCCCGATCTTTATGGATAATAACTGCAGCTGTACTGTATCGTTCATGTCCTTCCACTGTTGAACAGTGTAGAATTCTTTCAAGTGCTTTTGCAGCACCCGCGTCAGGAGCAGCGTTTTGTACTCGTTCACCTACATGTGTTACTCCATGTATGACGCGAACAAACAAAGGCCACATAGGGATACTATCAAACCGTGTGTATGAAGGATCAAAAAAACCTTGAATTGCATCAGCATGAATTGAAAAAGTAGTAAATGTGTCAATGCCTGAAGCTTGTAAGGTAAGGGCCTTTGCTTGCATACTAATTGCTTCGCCTGGCTTGGATATTTTTTCTTGTCGTGAACAACCAGTGTATGTTTCAATTACGTGTGTCTTTTCAACCATTGCATTTTTTGCAGCATTACCAAAGAGCATACTCTCAACCCATGCTCGGGCAGTCTGATGGTGATACCGTTGTAGAAAAAAAGCAATTTTCCCAGAAATATCCTCATCATCTAAGAGGTGAATTTTAAAATAAGGGTCACTATCCTCAAAATCTTTGGACGTAACCTTGCCCAGCTGAACATTTTTCCCACCAGGTCGCTGCTGTAAAATACGAACTACATTGCTGGCAAAGTCTGTATCATGCATTGCTGGTAGAATTACAACATCATCTAAGTTGCTCATGCTCTTGGTTGAATCCTTATATTTTATATACTTTATCCTACTCCAGACTATATATGGCGGAAAAAACAAAGGTAGTAACCAAAGATGGCTCAGTTACATTCCATAATGCAGAGTATGACGAGACGTATCATTCTGTTTCTGGAGCTGAGGAAGAGTCAGTGAAGAAGTTTGCTGAACCCTGTTTGCAAGAGGTAGGGGATTCAGTGAAGATCCTCGATATTTGCTTTGGCTTGGGCTACAACAGTGCAGCTGCACTTGACTTAATTCATTCCCAAGACAACAAGTGTGTTGTTGAAATTGTTGGCCTGGAAAATGACAAGGAGATCCTTGCCAAGATTCAAGAACTTGATCCAAGTTTCAAAAAGTATGATTTAATTAAAGGAGCAACAGCTTCTGGTGCTAACACAGAAGGGAATACTTCAATACAGATTCTTGTAGGTGATGCACGAAAGACCATTACCCAGTGTGGCTCTGGGTTTCATGTGGTGTTTCTTGACCCGTTTTCTCCGAAGAAATGTCCTGAGCTATGGACAGAAGCTTTTTTCAAAGATGTGTATGGTGTCATGGCGTCAGGTGGTGTGCTTGCAACGTATAGCTGTGCGAGAAGTGTTCGTGATAATTTGAAGAAGGTTGGTTTTGCTGTTGAAGATGGTCCTGTAGTGGGCAGAAAAGCACCTGGCACTATTGCAAAAAAAGATAATTAGTGAAATTTAAGTCCAGTTTTTGGTTCAAACTTAAATGTTACTCCTGTAGACAAAATTATCAAACTTCCAATGATAATAATGAGATCACCAAAATTTCTCTTTGTAAGGTGGCCATATACCATAACACCTATTCCTGTAATAAATTTGAGATACGTAAAAAGAAGTTTCCAATTCATTATTTCCACTCCACGATTTGTTTGACTATACCAATAACAATTAAAACCCAACCAGTATTTACCATGTTGCTATTTTTATTCATCACTATAAGAATCACACCAATAAGAAAGAATATTGCCGCAATACCATCAAATTGATTTCTTTTCTTTCCCATATTTTATTTTAAGGCAATGTTCTTTTAAAAGTTTTCTATACAAAAACAATCAATTTAAATTCTAGGTTGAATTTTTGTAAGTGAATCTAAGAGCAGCAAATTCTTTGAAATCAATGAGTATTTCAACTGCACAGATTAGCACGGCAAAGCCATTTAATCCGCGCCGAGTCCCGGCGCGGTTAGTACTGTGCAGCCAAAAAGAATAAGAGGAAAAAGCCCCTGCTTGAACTAATTCTGCTCCATACATGCTGGCTTTTGTACTTACTACTTTACCCCCCTAAAACAACAAATCTTATAAATCCCTTATCTTCCCATCCAGTCATGTCCCTGTAGTATAGCCTGGATAGTACACGGCCTTGCGGTGTTCGCGAGACGAGCGCAAAGAGGCTGAGACCGGAGTTCGAATCTTCGCAGGGACGCCATATTTACTGTGAAGTAGTGATATTTCCGAAAACCTTATATAGTTGGAGAACGTTCTTGTATATAAAGCATTAACACAACTATTTTATACGCACAATGACTACTAAAAGTGCCATGGTGGATAGTGAAAACATTGCTGGATTAGAAGCAAGAATAAGTCCAAGAAAGACCTCTTGGATAGTTGGAGGACTAACAGCACTGGCTCTGGCAGCTGGAGGCATTGCTGCTATGCTCTTACCAGGTAACAATGCTCCTGTTCCAGATAAGCTAGCAGTGGTAACACCAACAGTACCTGTGAAAAAAAAAAGCGAGAGATACCAAACGATTGCTGAAAAATATGCAGAACAGGTAGAATCAGGCAGAAAATATGTTGCTGAGAAGATTGGTGTGCCTTTAGAACAAGTGGAAACTGTGGTTGTTGATGAGATTCTTCCTGGATATGGGCCGAGAAAACCAGGCGGGGTGGTTATCCCACAAAGAGGAGGGGTAAAGTATCTTGGGAAGGATCTCCTGCCTACAGATGAGACAGCTCTGTTTGCCGCCTATGTCCATCCAAAAGGTGATTCGATACTCATTGTTGAAGAGAGCGGGAAAATTCATGAGCGTTATGGAGCTGTGTTTTGTAATGATAATATGAGAAAAGCAGCCTACATAATCAGGGAGCACATGGCAAATAGGCTGAGCGATGGGAGTGAGATTGCGTTTAGAGATATACACCCAAATCGGTCAGGTGATCCAAGGATTTACAACGCTTATGTGATTGATGGTTGGGACAATCCACATAGAAGACCGAGCCAGTTTGAACGATATGTGATTAATATTGAAAATGGTCAGTTTCAAAGATTCTCTGGTGTATATGTCTTTGGCAGTCATGAGTGTGAATAAAGGCCTTTACCAGCATTCTTCTTCCATAAACTTTACTGTTTGTCGTGTAGCATTAGAAGCGAAAATGGATGCATCGTATGCATAGTTACAGTCTGGAAACTCCATCTCTTTCATCTGAGGAGAAAGTAATATGTTTTCTACTTTCTTTCTGTTTCAACCTTTTGTCTTTCCTGTTTAGCAACCCAAATTGCTCTTACCTGTTCTGGCTGCGCTAGGCTCGGTTTCTCCTGAAAATGATTAATAGCAAGCCCTGCAATGCCAGTAGCTGCAAGTCCACCTGCCAAAGCTATCGCAATAACACTTTTTCTTACTTTCTTTTCCAAACTGGTTCCTTTTTTCATGCTCTTGGATAGCCTTTAAACTATAAAATATTTCCTCAAAACCTTTAAAAACACCACAACCTTCCTCTACAAACAGGGGACATAGAACCCTGGGTCATACTTCTCGCAGGGACGTTTCCACCTACAGTTTTATATACTTCCTTATGGTTCCGCAATGCATGGATCCGCAAAAGCCAGCATTATTTGACCTTGACGCATCACTTGCAGACTATGCAGGGGCTATGCGCCGAGATATGGCACGTTACTCAGATCTTCAACCTCCTTACCCTCTGCATTGGGAACAAGGTTTACCACCGTATGTTAAGAACCTAATGAACCTTATTCGAGAGCGTCCAGGGTGGTGGAGAAACCTTGAACAAATAGCTGCAGGATTTCAAGTTCTTGACGAAGCTATTCGTACTGGTTTTGATATTCATGTTCTTACAAAATCTCCACAACATATTCCATCAGCTGCTTCAGAAAAAGTGCATTGGGTACGAGAACACATTGGTCCTCAAATGCCAAATGGAGACACTGTTGACATTCATATTAGTGATGATAAATCCTTAGTGTATGGCAGGATGTTATATGATGACTATCCTGTTTTTATGGATGCATGGCTCGGTGCTCGACCACGTGGACTGGGGATCATGCCAGTGAATGAATTCAATGCTGACTACAGACATGAGCAAGTTGTACGCTGGGATGGCACAAACTTTGAAGAAGTCCAAGAACGAATGCAAGAAGCTTTTGAAAGAGAATAAAAAATAAAGAAAAAAATAAAATTAATCTTTACCAAGGTCGTATATTGCCTTGAATGCTACAATCAATGCTGAAGGCACGATGAACATAGACAAATACAACATGATTTCTTTCAAGTACTCGCCAACATATGGTACAACACCTGCAATGTTGTTGAATACACTTGCACCAACCACGATCATGATCGAAGCAATCAAGAATTCATTAATTTCGCTCTTAGTAATGTTCAAAAAACCAACTATGAGACCAAGTACTACTAGTGCTAGAAGCACAATGTTTCTTGTTTGTCCTGAAAAGGTGAACAAACCAAGCACAATTGCTAGCACCACACCAAGAATGAATGAGTAATGGCCAAATTGTTTCATTTCCATTATGGGACACCTCTTTGTCTGAATACCTTTCAGTGGTCTTTCTGATTTTTAAATTTTATTTTTTCTTTGGGGCATTTGTTTTTATCAAAAAGTTACACCTATTCTATAAACTATATCTTCTAGTATATGGATTTTATAAAGGGGTTTTTTCAAACAATAAACTTTAAATATGAATGGGCTCACTCTTTCAATTACGAAAAACACAAGATGTTGTGTGGTTTTATCAAAAAACTATACAAAATATTGATTTTTTGGATTATCTTATCAGGAAACTTTAAACGAAGAGTAGGTGATAGAATGGAATTTGAACCCCAGCCAGAAACAATTTCTCAGAACCTTCCCAACACTTTAAACATAACACGAAGGTTTACAACTCCGCTCCGCAACCCCCTTGACGAGGTTGAGTACGAGCTACGAAAATCAGTCATCAAAGAACCAACTGGAAAAGTAGTCTTTGAAATGGAAAATTGTGAAATTCCAAAAAATTGGACACAACTTGCAACAGACATTGCAGTATCCAAATACTTTAGAAAGGCAGGGGTTCCTGAAACAGGATCAGAAAAAAGCGTTAAACAACTAGTATTCCGAATTGCTAACACTATTCGTGTTGAAGGAGAAAAGCGCGGCTACTTTGGCACTAAAGAAGATGCTGATGCATTTGAAGCTGAACTATCACACCTTCTTGTCAACCAAAGGGGAGCATTTAACTCTCCAGTCTGGTTTAATTGCGGCCTGTGGCACCAATACCACATCAAAGGAAGTGGTGGCAGCTGGGCATGGGATGAAAACACCAAAGACGTGCAGCAAACAGAAAACTCCTATGCACACCCACAATGTTCTGCTTGCTTTATTCAACCAGTCACTGATGACCTTATGGGAATCTTTGACTTGCTCAAGGCAGAAGCACGCTTGTTTAAGTTTGGGTCTGGGACAGGATCAAACTTTTCTAAAATACGATCACGCTATGAAAAACTCTCAGGTGGCGGCACCTCTTCAGGCCTTATGTCCTTTCTTGAAGTGTTTGATAGGGGAGCAGGAGCAACCAAGTCAGGTGGTACCACACGACGTGCAGCAAAAATGGTTTGCCTTGACCTAGACCACCCAGAAATTGTTGATTTTATCAACTGGAAAGTAAAAGAAGAAAAAAAGGCAAAAACACTCATCGCAGCAGGATACCCCTCAGACTTTAATGGGGAAGCATACCACACTGTGTCAGGGCAGAACTCAAACAATTCTGTCCGTATCACTGACAGCTTTATGCAAGCAGTTCTGAACAAAGCAAAATGGCAAACAACATTCAGAACAACGGGTGAGGTACACCAAGAATACGAAGCTGCGGATCTCATGAAACAAGTATGTAATGCAGCATGGGAATGTGCAGACCCAGGTGTTCAGTTTGACACTATTATTAATGATTGGCACACCTGTCCAAACAGTGATAGGATTTTTGGTTCTAATCCGTGTGTGACAGGAGATACTAAGGTGCTAACAAAAGAGGGCAGGTGGATAAGAATTGACGCAATGCTTGATCAAGAAACTACTCTCTTAACTAACACAGGTTTTATTCAAGAAGCACCTATTAAAGGATCATTTCGCACTGGCAATAAACCTGTTTACAGACTTAGCACCAAAAACGGTTATGAATTAAAGGTAACTGGAGATCATAAAATATTTACAGTGAATCGAGGGTTTGTTCAAGCTTGTGAATTAACAAAAGATGATCATGTACTCCTCCCTGCTCAGGAAGTAGCAGAAATACCAGAAATTGAAGATCCAACTTTCTATCAAATGGTTGGTGTCTACCTCGGAGATGGGTGTGGGGGTAATATCAGTTCTAAGCGAGGAATACAAATAACTATGAGCAAGCAAAGTGAACTGCCTATTCTCAATAGGTTTTCTGACTATGTTGCTTCTTCTTATGATAGGGTAACACACAAGAGTTCTCCTGCAACAGTACAAGTTACTCAAACATCAGGAAAATATGTGGTGACAAATCAAACCCTAATTTCACAGTTCAAGGAATTGCTTGATCTTAGTCTGTTAGGGCATCAAAAATGCGTTTCAGAACAAATATTTGCCCTGCCACTTGCTCAACAAAAATATGTTTTGCAAGGACTCTTTACTGCAGATGGAACAGTTGCAAACTATGGGGCAAAATCACAATACGTTGCTCTAGACTCAACTAGTTTACAACTGCTTAAGGATGTTCAGATTCTTCTGCTTGGTTTTGGTATCAAAAGCAAACTTTACAAGAATCGCAGGGCAGGAAAAAATATTGCTTTGCTTCCTGATGGGAAAGGAGGGATGAAAGAATATGCAGTAAAAGAAATGCATTCCTTACGCATTTCTCGCTCAAGCAGATTAAAATTTGAAGAGCTCATAGGATTCATGCCAGAATCTCCTAAGGCAAAACGATTAAAAGAACTCAATGAAGCAGTAGGTGTCTACCAAGACAAACCCATTGACGCTGTAGAATCATTAGTATATCTGGGAGAAGAAGATGTCTATGACCTCACAGAACCAATGACACACACATTTGTTGCAAATGGAATAACTATTCACAATTGCAGTGAGTACATGTTCTTAGACAACACAGCATGTAACCTTGCGTCAATCAACTTGATGAAATTTGCAAGTAATGACCAAAACCTCATTGATATTCCAGCGTTCAAACACGCGTGTGAAATGTTTATTCTAGCGCAGGAAATCATTGTTGCGTTCTCATCATACCCAACAAAGCCAATTGCAGCAATGAGCCAAAAATACAGAACACTCGGACTTGGCTTTGCAAACCTTGGAACACTCCTTATGGTGAATGGTATTCCTTACGACAGTGAAAAAGCACGGGCTATTGCAGGGGCAATCACTGCAATCATGTGTGGAACAGCATATGAAATGTCAGCAAAAATTGCAGGAGTTATGGGACCATTCTCTGGCTACCAACAAAACAGGGAACCCATGCTACGCGTTATGAACAAACACAGAGAAGAAGCGTACAAAATTGATGTGCGACACTGTCCAAAAGACCTCCTTACTGCAGCTCGCGAATCATGGGATGCAGTTGTAGCAACAGGAGAACAAACAGGCTACAGAAACGCACAAGTAACAGTAATAGCTCCAACTGGAACCATTGGCCTACTCATGGACTGTGATACTACAGGTGTTGAACCAGAGTTTGCCATTGTCAAATGGAAGAAGTTAGCAGGAGGCGGCTACTTCAAAATTGTTAACAACTCTCTATTGCAAGCCTTGCAAAGCCTTGGTTATGACACACAGCAAGTTGAAGACATAACAACGTATGTGCTTGGACGAGGCACACTAGACGCAGCCCCTCACGTGAATCCTGAAGCACTCAAAAAGCTTGGACTTACAGACGAGCAGATTACTGAGGCTCGCGACTATGTTGCACAAATGAAAAGCCTCGACGAATGGACACCACACATTAATGCAAAAGAATTACGCAAACTTGGTCTTGTTGCAGAACAAATCAATGAAGCAGTAGTCTACATTGGTGGTGCACAAACAGTAGAAGGAGCACCACACTTAAAAGACGAGCACCTTCCAGTATTTGACTGTGCAAACAAGTGCGGTGTTGGCAAACGATTCATCGCACCAATGGGCCATGTTAAAATGATGGCAGCAGTCCAACCCTTTATCTCAGGTGCAATCTCAAAGACAGTTAACATCCCAGCAGACACCACTGTAGAAGACATTGAAAAAATCTATTTTGAAGCGTGGAAGCTCGGACTCAAAGCAATTGCACTCTACCGGGACGGATGTAAAGGATCACAACCTCTCAACGCTCTTAAGTCAGAGGAAGATGAAGAAGCAGCAACTGAAGCAGCTCCTGCAGAAGTTGCTCAAAAAGTACTTCCAAAACGACGACGAGGGTTTACTGTTGAATCAAACCTTGCAGGTCAAAACTTGAAAATTGTGACAGGTGAGTTTGATGATGGTAGTCTTGGTGAGTTCTTTGTAGAAATGCACAAAGAAGGAGCAGCATTCAGAAGCATGACCAACTGTCTAGCAAAAGCAGTTAGCATTGCACTGCAACACAATGTACCTCTTGAACGCTTTGTTGAGGCACTAACCTTCACGCGCTTTGAACCAAACGGTATGACTGACCACCCCAACATTAAGACAGCCACATCAATGGTTGACTTTATCTTTAGAGTGCTTGGTCTTGAATACTTGCAGCGTGATGACTTGGTGCATGTAAAGCCAGAAAAAAAAGAAGCAGCACCCAAGGAAACCGCAACAGTTGCAGTGGCAAAAGACACACCAGTACCAGCTGAAGCAACAAGTGAAGCACCATCAACAGACGGGCAACTCAGCAACCAACTCAAAGACATGATGGGTGACGCACCACCGTGTAACAGTTGCGGACACACAACAGTAAGAAACGGAACTTGCTACCGGTGCTTGAGCTGTGGTAACTCAATGGGTTGTTCATAATTTTTTTAAGGGCCAAGTTTGTTAATCCTTTGTTATTACAGGATTTTCAAAATTATTGTTGTCAATAATGATATCTGCTTTTTCTTTTGGTTTCACATTTTTAAAGTAAATTTGTTGTGCAGGAATATATCTTTTTTTGTACTTGTTAATAATATCTTGTTTAGCACCAATCTTTTCTCTTTCATCATCTCTTCTTATAGCACGATCAACAGTGATTTTGAAATCTGCATCAACGAAAATTTTTATATCCCAGTATCTTAAGAGTTCAGGACGAAACAAAAAGATTCCCTCCATAATCAAGATTGAATCTTTTGTTGCAGTTTGAACTGGTGAAACAACTTTCGAATTAGTTCGATAATCAAAGACAGCTCTTGTGTATTGTAATGTATCAGAACTCAAAGGCTCTAAAAGCACATTTACAACTGCTTTATAATCAAATGAGTCAAAATAATATCCCTCAGGTGAATTTTCACCCTTACTGTAACGAATGCTCTTTGGGCAGTGAAAACCATCGATAGAAGCTAGTATTATTTGGCGACCGGATTCCTTTAGTTCGTTTACAAGTTCCTCTGCCAAAGTTGTTTTACCAGATGCATCAACACCGTCAATTCCTACAAAAAGGGGTGAATCTTTTTGTTTTTCTAAGATTGCTGATGCTAGTCTTTTGAGTAATTTGTTTCGTGTCATATTGGTGGGTTGAGAAACTGCCTGTATATTAAATTTTTTGTGTTAGTAGCAAATTGACTTAAACCTATCGACAGGCTTAAATAGTACTTTTTCTTTTTCTTCTTTTTATGGCAAAAAACAAGTTCCTCCTTGTTGACTTAAATGAAAGCAAGACCAAAAAAGTAGCTGAAACAATAAGCAGTTCTACCAGCCGTAAAATTCTCAATTACCTTGCTGACAAAGACAAAGGAGAAATAGAAACAAAAATAGCTAAGGAGCTAGGGATGGCCTTGTCAACGGTCCATTACCACCTACACAATTTAACTGAAGTAGGACTTGTTGTGAGTGATGAGTTTCACTACAGTAAAAAAGGACGAGAAGTAAGCCACTATAAACTTGCAAACAAGTATATTATTATTGCTCCAAAAAAAGTATCTGGATTAAAACAAAAACTCAAAAGTGTACTACCCGCACTTGGTGTTGCTGCAGGTATCAGTGTTATTATGAAAATGGTGCAGTCTCGTACTACTGTCATGCCGATTCCAAGTGTAGAATCTGCTATGCGGCCACTTATGGATTCAGGCCTTGAACGTGCTGAGGCCCTGGCTGTTGAGGAATCTGCAGAAGTAGCAGCCCAGGCAGCACCAGCAGTGGCGGACACTATACAAGCAACAGCTCAAACAGTCTCACAACAACCGGACATTGCACTCTGGTTTATGGCGGGCAGTATTGTTGCTTTATTCTTGTATATGATTATTTCTTGGATTCTCGATAGATAACTTCAACTCATTTTGAAGCTTAGTTTGAGGTATATAAAGAAGCTTTACTTTCCTTAGGTTGGTGAACACACATGATGAAAAAACTATTGCTTATTACACTCATGCTCTGCCTCTTGTTAATTGCTGGATGTGGAGAGCAAAAGCTCTTGCAAGAACCAAGTAAACAGAATGATTTTAAGCATCAAACCTTGGACATCAGATATGATCGACCTATAAAAGCGGCGTATGCTAAGCGGTTTGACAATCCACCGCTTTGTCCTGCAGTACTTCGATGGCTAAAGAAACAGTCAGGCGTGATTCACGCAACATATACACCAAATGCTGATGATTGTCGTTATGGTTGCGCAGATAAACCAACCTGGCATGTACGCCAACGAGTAAGTATAGATAGCGTGACTGAATATGACCTCACCTTAGGTACCTGTGACTGGGCTGTTCTGACTGATAACTCGGGAAAATATGATCCACTTTTTGATCCAGTTATTGAACCAAAACCAAAAGTCATCTACTATGGTGATCCAGGAAAGTTTGGACAAGTTGGTGTTGCAAGTGATGATATGATTCAAGAACAGTTAGAAAATCTTTTTCCACCAGGATCTCGCATAACACCCCGTCCAAGCTGCGACAAAATTGATACTTGGTTGAGAAATCACAACAGCGTTAGAAATATAGTAAGTGTCTTTATTGCGGAAATGGATCCACCACATTACAGCTGGGCTATTGAATATCTTGATAGCAACCTCCGGGTACAGGAAGGGGTTGTAGGGTCCATGTGTGCTGGAGAAATTTCTAAGAAATCAAAAGCCATGACAACTGTTGATGGGGGTAGAATCAAAGGCTATTTGTATGATCGACTTGTTGCGAAATTCCCCTTATTTGCAACAGGAACAACACCCAACAAAGACTGGCCAACTTGTACAGCAATTTCAGAATGGCTTGGTAAGCAGTCGGAGGTTACATCACAAAAATTCAAAGGTGTGTTTGAAGTCCTTTTCCAATACGGAGAGTGGGATGTAACTTTTAGAGATGGGATGGGCATACAGACTGGTAAACTAAAAGGTTCATGCACATAATTATTTCCTTTTCTTTTTTCTTTCTACAAACAAACATGCAAGTATGTACATGTAGGTTACTTGTACAATCCAATGGATGTACATCAAGCTACCTTTTAACCAACCAAAATGCATACTCTTAACAGTTGCATGACTAATAAACTGGCCAATTCCAATAACAGGAGCAAGAACTACCAATAAAGCATCAAGTAGAATCAAAATTGGTACTTCCACTAAAGCTCGTGATTCAGGAAAATAACACTCATAACAAATCATAGCCTCAACAATAGAGATTGCCATGTATAATAAAAATGCAATAACAAAAAATGCCCCAGTCCATAATACCTTTGTCTTTGTTGGATTCAACAGCTTTTTGAGTTTCATACCCTCTATTTTACTTTTGTGTTATATAATCTTTTCCTCGAAAACCACAACATTTATATATTGTGTCTATTTTTCTGGACTTAAGTCTATAAAATGGGACAAATGTCTAAAAATCTGGACAGAGAAAAACGATTACTGGAAGTATTTTACGAGCACCCAGGTAAGCGATTTACTGTTCGCCAGCTTGAAAAGCTCACTAAAATGCCCAGGGCTACTGTTCATGTATATGTATCTCAGTTGAGAAAACAAGGTCTTATTTCAGAAGATAATCAGGCCATGGACTCCATCCTGTTTAAAACAAAAAAGACCCATTTTTTTATTGAACAACTTGTTACCTCTGGCTTGATAGAACATATCATCACAAAACTCAACCCTTCATGCATTATTCTCTTTGGTAGCATACGTAAAGGAGAATCAGATAAAGACAGTGATATTGATTTGTTTGTTGAGACACACACCAAAACTGATTTACAATTAGAGCGATTTGAAAAGCAACTTAACCATAAAATACAATTACACATCAGAGAAGATATCCATAAACTACAACCACGCTTGTTCAATAATGTGGTTAATGGCATAAAAATGTATGGGAGCTTTAAAATAAAATGAACCTGATGAACTGGGATAAATGCGAAAAAGAGTTTGTGAAGGTGGTGGAAGTAGATACTGAACGAATTGCTTCGATGGTAGAACAAGCAGAGCATAGACTACAATATGTTAAAGAAAGAGAACTTAATGAAAAACATATTTCATTCACAGTTGAAGGTTACTATGAAGTTATAAAAGAATTATTGGTTGCTTATCTTCTACAAAACGGGTTGAAATCAAAGAATCATCAATGCCTAATCAGTTTTTTCTATAAGCAAAATCCTGATCTTGAGGCAGAAGCTCATCTCATAAGTCAAATGTCATATTACAGAAACAGACTGGCCTATTATGGTGAAAGGATACCTCTTTTATTTTATGAAAAGAACAAAGAGAAGTTTGAAAAGCTTATCGTACTGGTGAAAAATCTTATCAAGTAAATATTTATATAGTCCTTTACTTCTAATTTTTCCATGGAACCAGTTATCTTTGGGAGTATTGGCCTTGTGCTTATTCTTGTAGCGTTTTTTCTTGAAGAAATGCATGACATCAGCAACACCTATAGATACAATGTGCTCAACCTTGTGGGCGCTTGCTTTCTTGTGTACTACTCCATTGCTCTTAATAGCATCCCCTTTATCATTCTACAAACAGTTTGGGGAACAGTGGCCTTGTGGAAAA
Source organism: uncultured Methanosarcinales archaeon (assembly GCA_964343705.1). Lineage (GTDB taxonomy): Archaea > Nanobdellota > Nanobdellia > Woesearchaeales > UBA12501 > JAUSFM01. The sequence goes on along the minus strand of CAYFJX010000001.1, from coordinate 175,555 downwards.
TCTGTAAGATTTATAGAAGGAAAAAGCACTAGATTGCAATAAAGCTTAAATACCATTATCTGATCCTACACAGTATGCACGATCCATCAGGGTACACATGGGAAATTCCACCTGGGACAAACTTAGGGGGAACAACTAGCTCACAAACAGTCGAGTCAGGAGCCAATCTTAGAGGAGAACATGATATCTACACTCTGGGGGATGAGATTGGACAAGGTGATCAAGGCATTGTTTTCTTGGCAACCACTAATACAGGCAATTATGTTGCAGTAAAGAAACTTCATGTTAACAATGCAGCACAGTGGGATGACATTGATCGCCACATTCGAAATACGCATTCACTTCCTGCATCTATTGATGATGTACTTCTTCCAAAACTTCTTGATAAGGCAAGGGATAAAGATTCTCTTTCTTATACACTAGTACAACAATTTGTTGCAGGCAAAAACTTGAGAGAAGACAGAAAAGAGAATGTTCCTGCAGTTAATGAATCAGTAGACATTGTTACAAAAGTTGCCAGAGTTATGCACAAAATTCACACAACGTACAATCTTATGCATCGAGATTTGAAACCTTCAAGTATACGAATTTACAGAACTAAAGAAGGATATGAATTGGGCATTGTTGACTTTGGTATTGCACGTGATCCTACAACAAGAGGGACAGCAACTGTTGCCCGCGGTGATGTTAATTTTGCAGCGCCAGAACAAATGGCAGGCAATGTTGTAAACCCACAAACAGAAGTGTACACTCTTTGCGCAACACTTGCATACTTGATAACTGGCAATGAACCAAGTATTGTCTATAATCCTGGCAAAGGTAATCATGAATTTACCTGTAAAGGCCTAGATGAGATAGTGTGGCGGCAAGGAAAAAAGCTCGTTAAGATAATAAGAAAAGGAACACATTACAAAGCAAAAAAACGATACAAAGACGCCCATGCACTTGCAGATGCACTGAGTAAATGGAAAGGTGGTGAAGAACTACAAAGGGTTGAAGGTCAGAAACAAAGATCGCTTAGGTTATGGTTTGATGCGCCCCTCAATTTGGGGGAAGCTTCAGTTGGAGCAGTAGGAAGTGCAACAGTCTTTGGTGTTTGTGGGGCGATTGGTTATGTAATACTTGCAGGTATTAACAAATCTTTTCCAACCGGTCCAGCAACATATATCCTTGAGAACCCTGGCCATATTTTAAATTTAATGGGTGTTGGCATGGCTATCCCTTGGATTCAATATGGGTATCGGAAAGCAGAGCGTGGTGTGTCAAAATTGTGGGATAAAGCAAAAGGGAAACTACAAGAAAAACCATTATATCAACGAGCACGAGACACAATCTCTTCAGTCACAACAAACTTGTATGTTAGATATGCGGCAGGAGGAGGGGTAGTTGGTGGTTTATTTGCAGCGGCTATTGATGCAGGTATGCGAGGAGATGCTCCGGGATGGGTGTATGCTGTTTTTCCACTTATCATGGGAAGTACAGCAGCTGGCACGTTTGCTGTTGGAGAGAGTCATGCCCAAAAAAGAAGAGAACAACAAAAGATAGAACAGCAAAAACAAGAACAATTAGATCGGGGTCTGCGCCTAGCAGCACGAAACATTTATGAAACTTAACACCCTCTTTGCTCTTTAAACAATCGTTCTACAACTCTAATACTTGAAACATCAGCAAGGCCTTTATCACTTCGTTCTCGAATCACACGTGGAAACCTTAGAGCATACCCACTACTATGAGTTGGACTTTTTTGAATCTACTATCTCTCTGTTTCTTCTCACACCAAAAAAGTATTCCAATACGTCTTTCTAAATTCATTGACCATAAAAGAGAATAATTCTTTATAATCCTTTATTTCATCGCTAAACATGTTCTTTTTCAATGCTTTATCTGCTTTGTTCATGGATTTTAAATATTCTTTTCTTAGTGTTTGAAGAATTATCATTTGTGGGAAATTCTTCTTAAATAAGATGAGATTCATCAATATTCTTCCTGTTCTTCCGTTTCCGTCTGAAAATGGATGAATATTCTCAAATTTGTGGTGGAAAAATATTGCTAAAGCTAATGGATGCATATTTTTCTTTTTTTTGTTGTACCAATTTAATAATGATTTCATATCTGACTTAACATATCTAGCAGGGCTTGGCTTAAATGGCTGGCCAAAAATGTTTATGTCATGATTTCTGTATCCTTTTCTCACATCAATATTGTCCAATAACTTATCATGCACATTTTCAATCAATTCTAAGGAAATCTCAGGTTTTTTATTTAATAATTCAAAAAAGACTTTTTTTGTGTTTTGCAAATCATAAACTTCTCTTAAAGTTTTGTTCTTTGGCAGAACATCTTCTTTTAGTAACCGACTTGCCTCTGATAAAGTTATAGTATTGCCCTCAATTGCTGTGCTGCTTACCGCAAACTTAATCAAGAAGAGTTCATAAATATCTCTTTTTGTTAATTTATCAAGATTTAGAAACCTGTTCCTAAAATGTATTTTGATTGCCTCAATTTCATCTAATTGCTCTTTTTCAAAAAATTTACTTTTTTTCAGTTTTTTTCCCTTTGCTTTTTCTAGATAATAATTGGATTCTAAAAATCTTTTTATTGTCCTATATGATTTTCTAATTTCTTTTTTGTATTTTTTTTCCAGATTTTCAATTTTTATTTTATTGATATCACTACCCAAATTTTCAAGGTCTTTAGTGACTATTTTTCCATTCTTATCTCTGTATGAGATTCGCAAGGTGTAATATTTCTTATTTCCAACCTTTTTTACATGGATATATGTCATTTCTAGAATAAAAGCTTTCTTATATTTAAATCTTTCCCCTTACAAGTTAATTTTTTGAATGTAAGGGGAAACTGCTAACGCCCTCTTTGTTCTTTAAACAACCGCTCAACTACACGAATATCTGAAACATCAGCTAAACCCTTGTCACTTCGTTCTCGAATTACACGAGGAAACCGTAGAGCATAACCAGAACTATACGTTGGACTTTTCTGAATTTCTTCAAATGCAATCTCAACAATAATTTTTGGCTTTACAGTAACATTCTTGCCTTTCTCATCAATAATCAAGGGCTTTAACAACTCAGTAAATTCTGCAAATGTAATGCCACCTGCTTCAGCAAGTTCTTTTACACCCGTACCCACTTTACCAATTTCAACAAAACCTTCTTTACTTTTACATGCAAGTGTATAACTGCTTAACCAAGCACTACGTTTTCCTTCACCCCAGTCAGCACCAACAATAACCAGGTCAAGTGTTTCCATGGTTGGCTTAACCTTTACTCCAAAACCAACACGTGAACCAGGCTTGTACACACTATCAAGACTCTTAGCCATAACTCCTTCTTCACCTTCAGCAAGGCTTTGATTGTAAAACGTTTCAGCTTTCTTGGCATCACTAGTTACGAGCTGTTTTGCAACAACAATCTTGTACGGGTCATTCTTGACATGTTTTTCAATGAGAGCACGTCGTTCTTTGAATGGTACATTCATCAAGTTCTCGTTTTCATACGCCAATAAGTCAAACACATTTAATTCAACAGGAAACTTCTTTGCAACGTCAGCAATGTCATACTTCCGTTTAATTCGTTGTGAAATAGCTTGAAAAGGCAAATACTTTTTTGTCTTGGCATCATACCCTACTGCTTCAGCATCAAGAATAAAATTATCCCCTTTCACATGGCTTTTGATGTAAGCAACAACATCAGGAAACTGGGTTGTAACGTCGTCAAGACGTCGCGTGTATATCATAATGTTGTTTCCTGATTTATGGATCTGGCAGTTGTGCAAGGCAAATAAGGTAGTGCAATAACTATTATCGCCTTTAACATGAAGATTATACAAACTGGTTCTTGGGTCTGGGCGTTTCACTTCTTCATATTTTAAAAGTCTAACCACTACATGGTCTTGAATCTTTCTATAATGTTTTTGTGATTTTAAAAGTACGAGTCTATAATAATTCTTACCATGAATTCTAATTCTTTTCACAGCAATAACAATACCCTGCTTCAAAGCGATAAGCTGAGCAAACATAGCTAAATCCTTCTCCTTCGTTGTTATTGATGTCCTTCCTTTTGAATCTGTGTGTCCATCCGAATCAATCCACCCTTCTAGAAATGCTAAAAATTGTTTTTTTGTTATGTTAAAAAACCAACTAGGTAGCATTTTACCCTTCCAATCTCGCCGAAAGTAAGTTGAAAGCCATATTCGTAAAGGTTTGTCTCGCCAATAAACAGAGGTCATGCCTCGTTGTTTGCTCTGGGAAATTTTATCTATTTGAAGTGATTTTTTTATTATGTTGGTATACTTTTTGATTCTAATTTTATGTTCCTTATTAAAGACTATGCCAACTCTTTCAGTGTTATGGTATTCATTGGTAAAACCATCTCCGATCCAATATCCAAGAAACCTGAAGAAGTCTAATGAAATGTTAATGGTTTTTGTATAATTTGATGTGTCTTTAAGTTTTAATTTTTTAATTGGTGGTTTTTCTTTTATAATAAATCTTGGAAATGGAAATGCAACAGATTCCCCTTTCTTGAGATTTTGAGAATAGATCCACTTCAATTTTCCTCCCCTATAAACAAGAACTTTATGGCCTTCTGAGATTCTAAATTCATTCCCAAGAAAAGACTGGATTCTAAACAGCCTTTCTTTCTTATCTATTTTCCTCTTATTTAAGGCAATGACTTTTTTGAATCTTCCTTTATGAGTCAAGACTAAATCTCCTTTTTTTACATCTTTAACTGAAATGAGTCCCTTTTTGTAGGTGTAAATAGGGGTCCATCCTGTAATACAACGAAAGCCATCGTATTTGAATTCAAAAGCGGCAGGTGTACCAACTCTCTCAAAAGCTTCTTCAATATCTTTTGCTTTCTGAAACAGCATAACCTTAACAGGCTTGCCAATGGTTAACTTAAGAGCAAGTATACCTTTAAGTCCTTTTGTCATTGCTTGTGTTGCAACTTCACCAAAGTCAGCAGTGAGATCGTATGCTTTTTGCACTGCTTCTTGTACTTCTTTATACTTTTCCCTATCTTCTGGTTCTATTTTCTTTTTTTCACTGTCATAGTTCACTTGCACTTCTTTTTCAAAGTATGCCCAAGTAATGGCATCACGTAGGGTCCCATCTCCAACTCCTACACGCAAGTCTTCAAGAACTGTTCGTACAATGTATTTTCCTTCTTCTGGTTCTGCACTGGTTAACAGTTCTGCAATAAGCTGTACTTTTTTGTCAACAGTGCCTTCTCCTTCAATTTCGGGTAGTTTTCGTAGGTTGTCAAAAACTTTTTTGACCATCAAGCTTTTAGAAAAGAGTGTACGCTGTTTTTTCTTGCCTACTAAGTTTGTAGTTGTATCACCTAAATCTCCTGTTTTTTTCCATTCCTTCTCAATTTTTGGTTGGTCAATTCCTGTTGCTACATTGATTGCTTTGAGAACAAGGCGTGATGCAACACCAATAGTGTTATCATCCCATGCAGGAAAGATTCTACCTTGAAGTAAAAGAGTGATATGGGGCAGGTCTGTTTCTGGTGTTTTTTTGAGAAATTCAGAGATTAAATAGGTCTTTTCTAGTCGTTTACTTGTTGCTTCAAGTTTACCGTACAATTCAACTAATAAGGAGTATTTCATGGGTTTGTGATGGCCTGGGGGTTATTTAAATGTTTGTGCTGGGGTGAATGCACAATATTTATTAATCTCACCACCTAAAATATAGGTATGAACGAGCGAGAGCGCGCAAAAGAGATGTTGGAGATCATCAAAAAACGGCGAAGTATCCGTAAGTACAAAGATCTCCCAGTTGAATGGGATAAGCTGGTGAATATTCTTACTGCTGGCCAGCATGCTCCTTCTGCAGGAAATGTGCAAGACTGGAAGTTTATTGTAGTGACTGATGATGAGACTCGAAAGCAGATTGCTCGTGCTTGTGTTAACCAGGTGTGGATGGAGACAGCACCAATGCACATTGTTATTTGTAGTATTCCAGAACGAACCATTCAGTACTATGGGAAAATTGGTGAGAAATACACACTTGAAGATTGTGCATGTACTGCAATGAACATGATGGTGCAAGCAACAGCAGAAGGCCTGGGTAGTTGTATGGTAGGTGCATTTGATGAGATGATGATGCGACTTGCTTTGAACATTCCAGAACGAGCAACACCTGTAAGCATTGTTACTGTTGGGTATGCTGATGAAGAGGTTCCAGTACCTCCACGAACAGTGCTTGAAAGCATGGTATTCTTGCAACGATATGCTAACCGGTATCGTAACTTCAATGCTATCTTATGGGATTACAGCTTGCAGTATGAGGAGTTTGCAAAGAACCTCAAAAAAGAAGCTCGACAGCATGGTAAAAAGTTTTTCCGTTTTTTCAAAGATAAATTTGCTAAAAAAGAAGATGAAAAAGAGAAAAAATAAAAGCGTAGGCGTCTTTTATAACTAAAAAGGTGATTGTATGGCTCGAAGAAAAACATATACAGGAAAAATAAACAGGGAAAGAAATGGTGTTACACCAGGACGTGGTCAAGGAATTAGTTCTTCACGATCGATTCGTCTTAAAGGCGGTCGGCAGTTAATTACACGAAAAGGTCTTGCATCAGGTGCAACAGTGAAGTTTCGATTCCCAGAAACAAAAGACAGAAAAACTCAGTACAACTATATTGCTGAATTAGTTTGAGGTGAAACAATGGTTAAAGCACGTATGCGTTATCACGGTAACGGAAGGCTAACTCTCATGGACAAGAAACTTGGAAGTCAGGGTCTTGTTGCTTATGGTGGAAAGCACAAACAACGATTCTCTAAAATTCGTACTGGACGCGGAAAACTAGTGGTTGGAGACATTGAATACCACCAGTATGGTTCACAGCGATCTGCACCAGTACCGGTTCTTAAGAAAATTTATTCACTTGAAAAATTATAATTCTTTTCTTTATTTTTATTATTTTTAGAATGTAAAAAACCACATTTGTCACTTCACTACCATGAAAAATGAGGGTGCATTCTAATTTGAATAACTTCTTCTTTTTTCTCTTTCTAAACAAAAATCTTCAAACATGGCTTTTACTATTCTAAATGCATCATCCCCTTCTCTTATAATAACTTGTTTTATGTTGTTATAATGGGTGTTTTTTTCATATGTATCTACGCTTTCTTGATTGTCTGTAAATAAATAACACTTGTGGGGTTTTTTATGGGTTAAAGATATGGCGAATATTATGTTTTTAGTAATATCATCTTTATACGGCTCCAGCAGAGAAACTTCTGAACTAATTCTAAATATTTTTGAAAGTTTCTGTTTAGTTATTTTTCCGTCGTCAACCAATTTTTTTGCTTCAAAACTTAGAATGATGTTATGGTGTCTTCGGTGGTACAGTGAGGATCCTTTAATGTGCATTAACCAAGATGATATTTTTGTTCTTTGAGGGTGTCTTGACAACCATTGTATGAATTTAGCATCACAGAGAATTCGATAATCATAATCTACACTAACCAAAAAAATCACCAAATCTCTGTTTCAATAAGTTTTTCTGTAGCTTCTTGTACTGAAATAATCTTTGTGTATGAACCGATCTCTTTAACTACTTTGACTAAGGTTCCTTCGGGAAACTTATTTATTTCTTGTTTCAATTCAGGTTCTACTTTAACATCAGAACTTACAGCTATATGTTCTTGTAGGTCTTCAACTAATTCAAACTCTACAATTGTGCTTTTTTCTTCATTTAAATCAGTTGTCATTTTATCACACCTCTTTTTTGTTTTTTGATAGTGTTTTTATAGTTTTAGCTAGTTCATTATATAAGATGGATACTTGAATTTATATAGTTTGTGCATTAAAAGTATTATGGGACATTTTTGTCATATTTTATGTATAAAAGAAAAAAAATCCCCACCACAGAGCGATGGGGACGCGGATTATGCCTTCATTTTTTGGTTTGGGGGTGGTTAAAGAATGAAGGCAAGAAATACCGTAAGTGTGATACAGTATGCTTACCGAACCATCTCGATGCCTAGCTCTTCACTTACACGAGCTGCATTAAGATTTTCAGTGTTCTTACCCAGGATCCATGGTGACTTAACACCTGTGATTATGGTCATGATGGTAAGTTTGCCTTTCATGTCTTCTGTGATTCGAGCACCCCAGATGACATTTGCGTCTGGATCCATTGCTTCGGTGATTTTTTCACCAACCTGATTGATTTCTTCAAGTGTTAGGTCAGGTCCGCCGTGGATGTGGATGATTGCTCCTGTTGCACCTTGGTAGCTAATATCCAAGAGTGGGTTGCTTAGTGCACCGCGTACTGCTTCTTCAACTTTGCTTGATGTGTCTGATGCTCCAACACCGATAGCAGCTACACCACCATCAGTCATGATTGTTCGAACGTCAGCATAGTCAAGGTTAACTAAGCTTGGTACTGCGATTGTTTCAACAATTCCTTTGATCATTGTTGCAATAAGTTCGTTTGCAACTGCGAATGCTTGTTGTACTGGAAGGTTTCCAGCAATGTTTACCAATCGATTATTGTCAATTACAATAACTGTGTCGGTAACTTGTCGTAATTGTTGAAGTCCGAATTCAGCTTTGTCAATTCGTGCTCTTTCAATTTTGAATGGCATTGTGGTTGTTCCAATAACAATGCTGCTGTTGTCTTTTGCAATTTTTGCAACAACTGGTGCAGCTCCTGTTCCGGTTCCTCCACCAAGTCCTGCGCATACAAAAACCATGTCTGCGTCTTTAAGGGACTCTTTGAGTGCTTGCATGGATTCTTTTGCAGCTTCTGCTCCTTTTTGAGGGAAGCCTCCACATCCAAGTCCTCGTGTAAGGTCTTTTCCTATGATGAACTTTTTATCAGCGTCAGTAACTGTTAAATGCTGTGCATCGGTGTTGATCGCGATGATTTCAGCTCCTTTAATGCCTTTTTTGTAGAGCCAGTTTACCATGTTGTTTCCTGCTCCGCCAATACCAATTACTTTGATGTTAGCTTGAGCATTGTTTAGTTCTTGTAATTCTTCTTCGTGTTGATCTTTTAGTGCGTTTTCCACAATGAAATCCATTTTTCTGAACCCCCTTTTTTTAGGCTGATTGAGTTGTATCCATGCAAATGTCCACTACTCTTTTTTGTATTGTTTTTTTTTTAGTGTATCGAGCGATAGTTACCACTAGCAAAAACTTTTTATACTAGGTGTACTCTACACTCTATAGAAGCCAATTTTCAAGTTCGCCAAAACTTGTTGATTTGTGTCAAAGTCGAATTGAGTTTCGCCAAAAACTCATCCTTTTTTTCTATTTATAAAGGGTTCGTGTATATAAATACATTCATGTTCTAATATATATGTTGCAGTATACAATAGATACACTTAAGTACTGGTAGGCTGTTTTAAGGCGTATGACGCTTTATATCATTGGAATTGGCCTATCTGATGCAAAAGACACCACACTGCGTGGACTTGAAGCAATCAAGAAATGTGAGAAGATTTACCTAGAAAACTATACTTCTCAACTACAATGTCCAGTGGGAGAGCTTGAAGCAGTGTATGGCAAACAGATTATTCTTGCAGATCGTGAACTAGTGGAAAAACAAGCTGGAGAAACAATACTTGCAGATGCCCAATCAGGAGACACGGCATTTCTTGTGATCGGTGACTGTTTGGGTGCTACAACCCATACTGACATTCTACTTCGCGCACACGAAAAAAAGATTCCAGTGAAGCTTATTAATAATACTTCAATCATGAATGCAATAGGTAATATTGGCCTGGAACTATACAAGTTTGGGAAAACAACATCCATTGTTTTTCCAGAACCCAACTTTGCACCGGACAGTTTCTACAAAATTATTCAAGAAAATAAGAGCATTAATGCACATACACTTTGCTTGCTTGATATTAAAATGGCAGAACAACCACCACGATTCATGACAGTGAAAGATGCACTTCAGATATTATTAGGTATTGAAGCAAAAAAAGAACAAGGCATTATTACACAAGAAACAAAAGTAATTGGGTGTGCGCGAATTGGCGGGAAAGATTCTGTTGTAAAATATGGCACTGTGCAAGAAGTTATGCAACATGACTTTGGAGCGCCGCTACACTGTTTAATTATTCCAGGACCATTGCACTTTAAAGAAGAAGAGATGCTGAACACTTTTTAACTCTCTAATATCTCACCAACAGTTTGACCTTTCTCAACCACACTATGCAATAAAGCACACTGTTCGTAAATCTTATCAGTAAATGCTTGTTCACGAGGGTGTCTTTTATTATACTCAAGTGTGTCTCGTTGTACTATTGCAAGGTGTTTTTGTGTATCACCACGGTGCTTGGCGTGTTTTACTCTTTCTAATCCTGCAAGAATTTCAAATCGTCGGCGTATTTTTGCAAGACAAGCACCTATTGTTCTGTGTGCTTTTTTATCAGCTTGAATGTGTGTTGCTACATTTTTTGCAATTTCAAAGTGTTTGCGTGCTTCATCAAAGTGATCAATGCCGCACATTTCAATTTCACGCACGTTCTGTACAAATTCCTCAAAACGCGCATGGTCTTTTAAACCATGGTCAGCAGTTATAAGTGCATGAAGTTCATCTGATAAAAAAAGTTCGTTAGGTGGTGCACTTTTTGTTTTTCCTGCGAGTGTTTGTTGTATTGTGTCAACTTGTTTTTTAATGCCTGCTTTTTTCCATAGTAACGTGTCGGGGATGTGTGCAGCACCATATACTTTTTGAATATCCCCAAGAAGTTTCCGAGCAGTTTTTTTATCTTTCACAAGTAACTCACTACACCTCTGCAGAAGAACTTCCAATGAATGCAGTACTTTGTGTGCTTTCCTCTCCTGTTCAAGTTCCTTGTGGAACATTATTTTTTCATATAACTGCTTAAGATTTTTTTGCATGTTGTCTTTTTTATGTTGCAAGGTAATTTGAGATGAAAGTGAAGAAAACACATCCATTGCCTTACTATATAATTGCATGGCTCGTTCGGTGTTATTTCCATCAAGCTTTTCTCCTGCCTTGTGGATTAGATTAACAAGAAACAATGACTTTCTATCAAACTCTTCTCCATCTAAAACTCGTTGTGAATCAACAATAAATCTGTGGAGGGTCATTAAATGCTTGTATGCCCTGGCACTCCCCTTGCTGTAAGGAAGTGTCTCGTATAACTCCTTTGATCGTTGGTACAATCCTTGGGCTTCCCGTACCTCGTCAAAATTGCTTAGTTTTGAAGTGGTTACAGCATGGCTAGCGCCTTCAATTGCTCGTAGAATACGATTATTGGTGCGTACATGAATCTGTGCACCCAGCTCTTGCCCCTCTTTTTGTGATATAAACATCATCCACCTCTTTCCTACGTAACCTTGCCAACTTTATAAATATTGTTGTGACGCGTCAAAAAATATATAATAGTGCACAAACTCTGCAAGCTTAGCAGATGGGAATATTTGACAATATGTTGGGCAGTGAAGAAAGTTTGTTTAGGGATCATGTTCCTCTAGACTATGATTTCATTCCAAAACTGGTCCCCCATCGTGAGACAGAACAGCAACAAATAGCCATGTGTATCAAGCCACTTGTTGCAGAGCGAAACGGCAGAAACATCTTTATTCATGGTCCGAGTGGGATTGGTAAAACAGTTGTCATGCGACACTTGCTCAAAGAACTAGAAGAATCAGATGAAACATGTGAGCGTATTATTCCTATTTTTATCAACTGCTGGCAAAAAAATACAGCCTTCAAAGTTATTCTCGAGATTTGTGACCAAATAGGATACAAATTCACCCATAATAAGAGGAGTGAAGAACTCTTTAAAATTGTTAAAGACATGCTCAACAAAAAAGCAGTGGTGTTTGTTTTTGATGAAATAGACAAACTTGATGATGCTGATTTTATTTACCAACTGCTTGAAGAAGTGTATCGAAAAAGTATTATTATGATCACCAACCATAAAACATGGATCATTAATCTTGACCCTCGTGTAAAATCAAGACTTATGGCAGAACTGCTTGAGTTCAGACCCTACACAAAAGAGCAAACACATGCTATCCTACAAAATAGAATGCAGTACGCCTTTGTTCCTGGTGTATGGGATGACGCAGCGTTTACCCTTGCTGCAGAGACAGCCTACAGCATGGGAGATGTTCGTGCAGGATTATATCTTTTGAAAGAGGCAGGTAATGCAGCAGAGGACATGGCCTCAAAAAAAATTGGGTCTGACCACATGCAAAAAGCTATTACTAAACTCAACGAGTTTTATGTTAAGAAACGAGATGATCTTGCAGATGAATCACGCTTTATTCTTGATATTGTCAAAAAGCATTCTGAAAAAAAGATCGGAGACTTGTTTAAGCTATACCAAGAAGAGGGGGGTGCAAGTGTCTACAAAACATTCCAAAGAAAAATTAACAAGCTTGCGGCAAACAAGTATCTAACCTTGAAGAAAATCAGCGGTGGCACTGAAGGCAATACTACTATTGTCAAATTTCTTGGTGGTGGCATGACCACACTGGATGATTTTAGCTAAAATTTTAAATATGATAACTGCATCCCCTTCTCTATGACTGCAATTACTGCTGAGGAATTGCGATCTATTCTTGCTGGCATTCCTCTTGAGGATAAAGACGCGTATGCCGAAATGGTTACTGATGATGTAGTTGAAGCCATAGCAGGGCCCCAAGGAGCAAACGTGACGCAGTCATATGTTCAAGGGATTGCAGACGTTCTTATTGAGCAAGGTGTTGGTGCTCATGTCTGGGGGATGGAATGGTTTCACCGCTACGCAATTGTTTTTAGGCGTGAATGTTCTCCTCTGCTAGATTTTATTGGTGCAAATGTTGATGAGCCAGTAGCAGTTGTTCCCCTGAACATATATGATCAAAGTAATGGTGTGCTCTCGAGATATGCGAATGTACATGTTGGTGATGACAGAATAGGAGTCTTGAGTTTTCGTACTGACTGCATTCAAGACAGGATGCTTAGTTGGAAATATGAAGGCGTTATACCAGGATATATTAATCCTGTAACTGGTGACTCACAGGTTACTCTTCGACAAACAGGTAGTCGTCGAAGTGATGCACACACTGTTCCTTTTGGGTAATTGTAAATTTTCAACGGGTAATGTTATATACAAAAACTATATAAACTCCTGGATCTTAAGAAAATGCATGTCAAACGTCGATGAGAGAACCTTGGGAAGTGCAATAGGGGGTGCTGTTATATGTGGATTACTCGGCGGAGGCGGCGGAGCCGTCCTTGGTGCTATACTCGGAGCAGCTATTTCTAAAGAGAATAAAAGATGAAATTTAGTGTTGTAATTCCTGCAGTTATAGGTATACTTTTGATAGTTGTTAGCTGGCTGAAGCTTAAGAAAAAACCTTCATTTAATCATTTAGGAAATTTATTCTTAACAGGGGGGGTTGATCTATGGTGGGATGGCACTTATGTACTATGGATTTACAGGAAAGTTTATTTTGACTGACACTCTTGAAGATTATCAACTTTTTATTATACTTGGCGGACTTGCCCTTCTTTGGTTAGCTTATGATATTTCAAAGAAAGCGTTGTCTAATAATGAAAACAAATAAACATATCTTATCTTAGAATTTTAAACTCAGAAAACTCGCCTGTTATTTCTTGTTCTTCAACAACCACTCCATCAACACGTGACCCATCAGAACCCTTTTCACAATGAACAACCAGCTCTTTGAGCTTGACTTCTTCACCTTCAACAACAGCTTCAACACTGCCATCATCCTTGTTAGTAACCCATCCTTTGAGTCCAAGCACGTTGGCATGCTTTTCTACGTGTAATCGAAAGAATACACCTTGGACATGGCCAGTTATGATGATATGATATCGTTTCATACACTCTGTATTTTCTTTGTTTTTATTAAGTTTACTCAACCACCTGTCCAGTGCACACAGCCCCTCTCGTTCCAAAATATGACCTTTTCTGGCATTTTACCGTTCCACTGGACACTGGACATGTGTGCGCGCCAAGTATATAAACCCCTGCCAACATAAACAGGGTATGAAAAACGAGGTGATACACATGGTCGATATGAGCACACACAACATTCAACAATTATTTTTTGAAAGCGTTAAACGCCTAACAATCAATACACACTAAACAACTGAGGTGATACTATGGCAAAAACACGATTTATGATCCGAAAAACCCCCCTGATACAATCCACTTCTGGAACCTCGGATGTCATCCGCGAGACTGAGGCGCATCTCGTGGAGGCATTCAAAACCCACCTGGAAGAAAAACAAGCAGTTGAGACAGAACACGGCTACATGCATGCGCTTTTATCATTTAGCATTCAAAACGGGGTGATACTATGTTAGCACAACTATTTAGAACACGAGACTTTATGGACTGGAAAGATTACGAAAAGCGAGTGAGCTTTATTAATGAATTTGGTTATGGAAAATTAGTGTACTAATTTTTCATCCCAAAAACGTGCTCTACTTGCACGTTTTTGTTACATTCAAAGCATTTTTTTGAAATAGTTGGTTAGAGAGAACCTTTTAAGGGTTTCTTCTTTATAGGGTATGTCCCGAGAGTCTTTCTGAGGGATAGCACTGCCTTGAAGTCTGTTCGGAGGCACCCCGATTTATGCAGGGGTGCCGACGTAGAATCAGCGAGCGGATGCGAGCGTTAACCTTCGCAGTGCTATCCCTCCTGCACAAAAAGCAAGATTCGGGACACACCCTTCTTTATATAACTCCTAGGGGTGAAACAACAATATTTAAATAACTGAACGATGTAATAACTGGAAGGTGTATAGGCATGGCGTTATTGGATGTTAAGAAGGTTAAATCAACAGTGGTTCTTACTTCTGATGAGAAGAAAGTAATACTCGAGACACTTGGTTATGGGATAAATGGTAATGGTAAATTGACAACACAAATGGGTAAGTTACATATTTGTCCGATTACCAAACAACCTCTTGATTTCAAGAATGCAGCAATTGTTCCTGGTTCTACCTTAGTTATAAAGGATGACATTCTGTCATTTGCTGATTACTTTGCCCAGCATTATGAGATTGTTTAAGATGATTGACATGGCAAGCATTCCTAGCCAATTAGTTACTATTATAAAAACTGCGAAGAATTTAAAGGAGTTAGTCAAACTTCTTCGAGACACGTTTGGGGATTGGACTAAGGACGTAAAAATAAAAGAAACAGTTGAACCTGAGATCAAAAAATATCTTGAGAGAAAAGAAGATATTCTAATTTCTCAAAAAGAACCCCTTTCTACAGATGATAAAACCACTAAAGAGTTGATTGAAAGTTTTAAAGAACATATAAACTCCCCTAAAATCAAGCAATTTGTCGACTGTGTTGATAAACATTGGAGCTTACCCTTAGTAAAGATTGGACTTCGCTTGCTTGAATTGACTGAAGAAAATGCTCAAGCAGAAATCAAAGCAATCATAAAGAATGTGAGATACAAGTATGGTGAGAGGGGTGTGAGAATTCTTTATATGGGGAGCACACGAGTAATTCACTTAATAATTGATTGGCTTTATGATTTAAAAGTCAACAAAGGTTACAATCTCCTAGATCTTGTTAGGACTTTCGAAAAAACCCTTGAGGATTGGGATAAAATAACTATTTATGTCTCAAAAGAAGAACCTCAGGATTCTATAAAAACAAAAATACAAAAAGTAATAAGACTGAAGCCTAACTTTTTCTTTATATTTGCTTTGGGATATGAGGCAGTGAGTAATGCTCAGGCTTTAGTTGTTAGTTTACGCAAAACTAATTTCTTTAGGGAGAATTGTTATCTTGATCACAGTAGCAACCCTATTATAGGGGAACTTCCAAGTTATTCTTGTTACTGTCAGTACTGGGCGGATCGATAATTCTGAAGTGGCCCTCACACTAAAGGTTTATATACCTTTTCTATTTTCTTTCCCCAATGAGCAAGGTCATTACTAAGGATGAATTCATTCTAAACAAACAAGAATACTTGCAAGCAATACGAGACGGGGCAGTATTTGTTTACCCTACTGACACGATTTATGGCATTGGTTGCAACGCGTGTAAAGAAGGGGCAGTTGAGCGAATACGTGAACTCAAAAATCGGTCAGTTGCACCATTTAGTATTATTCCACCATCTCAGGATTGGATTCACAAACACCTTGAAATACTTCCTACTGCTCAAGAATGGCTTGCAAAACTACCTGGTCCCTACACACTTATTCTCCCCCAAAAAGAATCAATCCTAGCTCGCTCAGTAACACTGGCGAATCCAGATCTTGGTGTGCGAATACCTGATCACTGGATTGTAGGAATTGTCCAAGAAATAGGTGTTCCCATAATCACCACAAGTGTGAACAAAGCAGGCGACAGCTTTATGACAAAGATTGGAGACATAGACCCTGACATTAAAGCAGGGGTTGATTTTATTATTGACGAAGGCCCTAAAAAAGCTCGGCCATCCCAGATAGTTTTTCTTAATAAAGAAAGCATAGATATAAAAAGGAGATAAGATTCTTTTTCTACATGACGCCTAAGAAAGCGGAAACATCAAAAAAAGAAAAACAAGAAAAGGCAAAATCAGAAAAGCATCAAAAGCTTAAAATTCTTGCTGCAGGTGACATCCATGGTGACACCAACCTTGTTAAGAAACTTGCAGCACAAGCAGAAAAGGAAAACGTTGACCTTGTTGTTCTATGTGGTGATATTACCTACGCAGAACAAAGCACTGAGAATATCATTGGTCCATTTGTAAAAAAGAACAAACAAGTTCTGCTTATCCCAGGAAATCATGAAAGCCTTGCCACAACAGACTTTCTTTGCGAACTATATGGCATAAAAAACATGCATGGTTATTCTGTACGATATAAGGATGTGGGTATTTTTGGTTGTGGTGGTACAACCAATGTTGGACCATTCCAAGAAGTAACTGAAGACGAAGCTCATTCGTTACTTAAGAAAAGCTTTGACAAAGTAAAATACCTTAAGAAGAAGATTATGATGACTCACATTCATCCTGCTGGAAGTAAGATGGAGAGATTTAGCAAATTCTTTGAAGGCAGCAAAGGTGTACGAAAAGCAATTGAAGAACTTAAACCTGACATCCTCCTCTGCAGTCATGTTCATGAAGCAGAAGGGATTGAAGAAAAAATTGGCAAGACCAAAGTTATTAATGTGGGTAAAAACGGTAAGATTATTGAATTGTAGCTGCTTCTGAACCACAACAACATTTATATATCAGATATGCCATTGCGTTTTCATGCGTAAAATTGATGATTTGTATGGTGATGGAGCAGATGATATTCGACAAACTGAAGCAGCTCTTTTTTCTGATAGTGAAGTAAAGCAACATGCACCACGCCCTGAAAACCGACCACCTGAATCACATGTGGGACTTGGCCTCAAAGGCAAAGAAAGAAAAAGTGAGCAACATAATCCACGACCCAATTTTGGCATGGATCAAAAAAAACAGTTTACCTTTAGCTTTTACCCAAAGCGCATAAGAAAAACACTGGTTGTTTTCTTGTTTTTGTTTCTCGCAGTATCATTTTTTTACAATCCATTCTATGCTTATTTTCCATGGAACAGCGGCAATGCAGCAGGGCTTGTAGTAAGCGATGCTGTTGAACAAGGCATGGAAATTGCAGAAGAAAAAGAAGAGCAAGCTGAGGCAGAACCAGCTAAAGAAGAAGCAGGGGAAGAAGAGAAGAAAGAGGCAGAAGAAAAAAAAGAAGTAGAGGAGAAAAAAGAGGAAGAAAAAGAGCCTGAAGCTGAACCAAAAAAAGAAGAGGAAACTGACGATGAACTCGAAACAGTGGTTGCTAAACCAACTGAATCTTCAACAGAAGATGACGACGATTCATCTGATAAGATTACCATCTCTGTAGAGGGTACTAAAACACAATTAAAAGAGTGGGGTGGAAAAATCACAGAGGTAAGCTTTGTTGTTGAAAACAGGTTTAGAGCCTTCACCCCAAAAGTCAAAGTGTATGCTTATGATGACAAGACTCGAGCTGACTTCAAAAAGATTCCAATCCTCCAAAAGTATGAACCACTTGAAAAGAACAAAAGACTCAAAGGAACCATTGATATTTCACGATTCCAATTCCAAGATACTAAAAAAGAGAAAACAATTCTTCTGCAGCTCTATGATGAAGGTTCTGAACCAGGATATGCTGGGGATAAGAAACTTACCGAGCTTGAACATAAAGTTATGATTACTGGCTGATAGCATGCAGCCAGATTACACTATTCTTGAACATTTTGGCCTTGGCAAAAACGAGATTAAAGTCTACATTCGTCTTCACGCCATTGGCCCTTCAAGTCCGGGCAGCATAGCAGAAAAGCTAGATATTCACCGACCCAATGTCTATGATGCTTTAGATAAGCTCGTTGCAAAAGGATTAGTCACCTACATCTTTATAGAGGGTAAGAAACTTTTCCAAGCAAGTGATCCTGACAACCTTCTTTGTATGTTACAGGACAAAGAATCAGAACTTAAGAAACTCATAGCAAACCTCAAAGCACACAATGCACTGGCAGCACAAAAAACAAAAGCAGAACTGTTTGAAGGCATGCAAGGAATTAAGGCAATGACTGATGATCAACTTGCAGAAGAAGCAACAGTGTACAGTTTTGGCATTCCCCATAATGTTGCAGACCGTATGAAAACGTTTTTGAACATTTACCATGAGCGTAGAATTCAAAAAGGGATGCAGCAGTTTCATCTATACAATGAAAATGCTCGTGAACGCATTGCCTACCTGAACACAAGACCCCACACAAAAGCTTCTTTCTTGCCTAAAGAGTATGACAGCCCAGCAACAACCAATGTGTATGCAGATAAAGTCTCATTCTTTATCTGGGGTCCAGAACCATTTGGTGTCATGATCAAAGAACCACGAATGGCAGAGTCATACAAACGCTATTTCAAGCTCTTATGGAAGATAGCGACAGGGGAAGAATTGGGAAGGTAAAAGAAATGAGAACTCAGTTTAGGGTGTGGGGGAAAATTAGTTTGAGCCTGGGCTGTTTCAAAATCATATCTGACATTGCACAGTTTTAACCGCCCTTAAGGGCGGATTAAAAATATTAAATCTGTGCAGTTAAAATTCTCTTTGATTTTGAAGACTTTGTTGAATCTAGCTCACCTACAAAAAGTCAAATAATAACTTTAACTAAATATCAAAATAAAGAAAAATACGCCCCCGACCAGACTCGAACTGGTGACCTTGCGGTTAACAGCCGCATGCTCTACCTATTGCTCCGCACGATGTTTACTCGATACGTCTAAGCTACAGGGGCTTAATAGACTCCGAATTTCTGATTTTATTTATATAGTTTACTGAAAGAACAAGCTCAAGACCGTGGAATATCCCTATACTCCCGCCTTCCATTGAGGGAGTCAATACGCTTATAACCCCTTCCATTGGGTTTCTGCCACTCAAAATGGAGCACTCCGTTGGGGAAGAGCTTCTGCCTCTTTCTTTTGATTCCCCTCACATCACACTGCCCTACAATATCTCCAGCACTAATTTCCATCCCACGCCGAAGATCAGGGTTTTTACGAATATGGGTATACACACTTCTACGCGTACCTGCTGATGTCTCATGCTGTAATCGAATCATGTAACTCTTACCCACATATTGTACATGTCCATCTGCAACAGCACGTACTGGTTCCCCTCTGTATGCGCAGGTTATATCAATTGCTTGAAACTTTTTGCTATGGCGTTTAAATGAAAGAAGAAGCTTGTCACTAGCACTCACTGGATACACTTCCACTCCTGGTGCAGTATTATAGCACTGTAATGATCTATCACGTTTTTTACATACCCTAGTCTCATACACTTTTGTTGGTTCTGGTACTGATGGCTTTGGTGGCTTCGTTGTTGCACAGGCTGAGAGAAGTGATACAAGCAAAGCTAGGGTCATCTTTGATTTTCTTAGATTCATAGCAGAAGAGAATACGTTAAGGGTTATAAAATCCTGTAGTACAGGCTACTACGCTTCTTTAGGGGCTTCTTTTTTTTCATTTCCAGGTAAAGGCTCATTATTTCTGCACTTTGGATAGCTGGTGCATCCAAGGAATGATCCATACACACTCTTACGGACAATAAGTTTACCTTGCCTACCAGCAGCTGCACATTTTTCACATGGTTTTTCTAGTTTTTCATCAGCCTTGCTAATCTTCTTTGAAGGACAGTCAGGACTTAAACAAATTTTTTGTGGACTTTTTCTTGGCATACGAATTTGTATAAGGATAAACTTGCAGGCTTCACATTTTTCTTCTGAAGCTTTAATAATTCCTTTGTTGGGTAGTGAGTAGGTGGTTTTACAATCAGGATAGCCATCACACGCTGCAAACCTCCCAAACTTTCCTGTTCGCACACCGAGCTTTCCTTTGTCACATTTTATACACTGGCCAAGGTAATTTTGTTTGTCTCGTGTTTCCACGTGAGCATCAAGAAGATTTTGGCCAATTTTCTTCTCATTTTCTTTAAAGTGGTCAAGTAATTTTCGCAATACGCCCTCTGCTTCTTTAAGCACGTCCTCTCCTTTCTTTTTCTTTTCCCTGATCTCATCCATTTCTTCTTCAAAATGTCGTGTAAGAGCTTCGTCAAGAATTTCAGGACAATATTTGCTAAGTGTTTCACATACTTTGATGCCAAGGTCTGTTGCTTGGAATGATTTTCCTTGGTTATTAATTACATACCCTCGCTTAAGAATAGCGTCGACAATAGCTGCGCGTGTAGCTTTTGTTCCAAGTCCCCTGGCTTCAAGTTCTTTGATAATGGATGCAGGTGTGTATCGCTTTGGTGGCTGTGTTTCCTTGCTTAACAAGTCAATCTTTTTTACACTAATAATGTCTCCTTTTTCAACTTGAGGCAGTTCTTCCTCCTCAAGTTTTACATGGTGTCCATAGAAAACATGCCATCCTTTTTCTACTGTTCGTGTTCCCTTTGCAATAAATGGTTCTTGCGCAACACCAATAGTCATGGTTGCAGTTTCTCGCGTAGCAGGATCAGCAAATGTTGCCATAAATCGTCTAACAATAATATCATACACTTTTGCCTCACGCTCAAGAATTTCCCCTTGCAATCCAGTTGGGTATATTGCAGGGTGCGCAGCATCTTTTTTCTTTCCATTATTTGGTTTTAGGTTCTTTGCTCCTTTTGCCAAGAGTTTTTTTGCAAGTTCTGCATAGGTATCTTGGTTTTGTAGCTGCTTCAATATTTTTTCAAAGCCAATCTCAGGAGGAAGTTGCTGTGATGATGTTCTAGGATACGAAATAACTCCTTTAAGGTATAATTGCTGTGCAAGCGCCAATGTTTCCTTAGGTGAAATTTTCATACTTCTGTATGATTCCAATTGTAAGCTTGTTAGGTCAAATGGTGCAGGTGGCTTTTGTTGGAATTGCCTTTTTTGTAGTTCTTCAACAGTCCCTGTTTTTTCACCTTTGACTTTTTTATGGGTATCTGTTGCCTTTTTTTGATCCCAAAACTTTTCTTCCTTGTGTAATGCTGTGATTTGGGTGTCTTTATCTTTTGGTTGACGCGGTGCTTGGGGCGTACCTTTTAGTTCAAGTTGCCAGTACGGAACTGGTTTGAAAGCCTGAATCTCAAGTTCTCGGTCAACAACAATCTTAAGCGCAGGACCTTGTACTCGCCCACTTGACAAGATCTTAAATGAACCAACTGCTTTGATAGAAAGACTCAATGCCCGTGACAAGTTAATACCATAATAATAATCAAGCACGTGTCGGGTACTGCCAGCGTTTGCCTGACCCCAGTTAAGGGTTGAAGCTGCTTCATCATAACTCTTACGCAGTTCATCTTTGGTAAGTGTAGAGAACTTCATTCGATTGGCATCTTTTTGCTTACATGCAAAACGCACAATATTAAACCCAATTGTTTCTCCTTCTATATCATAATCGCATGCAACAGTAAAACTTTTAGCATCCTTGGCAAGTTTCTTTATGCAACTTACATACTTAGAACTGTACGCTGCACCTTTGTCAATTTGTGATGTTTGCACCCATTCAGTATTGAATATGGGGTAGGTCCACTTCTTTTTTTGACCTTTTTCAAGCTTTTCAGCAACAGTGTACAAGTGACCAACTGCAGGAACAACCACAATATCCTTTTTGTTATGTGAAAGAAGATAATAAGGCACTGCCTTCTCGCTTTTTTTTACTGGTTTACTATCAGAAAGCGCGTCAGCAATCTTCTTTGCTGCTGATGGTTTCTCTGCAATTACTAAATCATACGTCATTTTTAAACACAAGTCATACTTTTTCTGGTCCTTTATAAAAGTTCTTGGAAAACTATTTAAAGGTTACGGGGGCTTGGCATTATGGGGTGTTGGATGATTTTTAACCAATTAGTGCAAAAACTGCGTGAAAAACTACATGTTGACAGTGGGAAAGCCCATGCTATCCTGCTAAAAAATCAAAAAGTACTTGTTGAACAACAGAAATTCACTTATTTTGATACCTCACTCGAGAAACTACCTACTATGGTATTTATTGATGGTGGTTTAGGCGAACTTTTTTCTTCATCAGATTTCTGCTTGCAAGTAATTCGTGTAAGTTCAGTTTTGTACAAGAACAAAAGGAGGGTTAAACATGTATTGAAAGAGTTTTTTGTTCTTCTTGATTACAATGGTGGAGAGGTTCGCGTGCAGTTCTTTGGTGGTGATGAGCATCTTAAACAGAGAATCCAGGAAAAGCTTGGTGATGTAGTGCAAAAAGATCATGACTTACTAACAGTGGGCAATAGTATCATGCAGCTTGCTGAAACTCTTGAAATTGGAACAGTGTTAGAAGGACTTGAAGGGGAAGATGTCATAGTGCGTGACGGTTCATTGGAATTGTTGTTTGAACACTTTCCAGAACTACAAGAAAAAGCAAAGGAAAAAAATGTGTTTGTCGCTGGATTTTGTAAAACAACAAGTATACGAACAACACAAGGGCAATCGGCAGGGTTTGTCTTGCAAAACTTAGCTGAACAGAAAAAATGGTTTTACAACTTGACTCGGAATGTTTTTTTTACCAAACTTAATATACATTCGCAGTACGTGTTTCGATGTGATGTAGTGGTTCCACACTATCACTTATTTGATGCACTAGCAAGTCATGCTGGTGATCCCACTTTTCTTGGGTACCCGTATGGTTTGATAGAAGCTGACCGTGTTGCACGAGTAAGCAATCAAGAAACAGCATTTATTCGAAAGAAACTAAAGATGCATCTTGGTAAGGATGCTCGTGAATTACAAACAGTGCTCACAAGTTCTACTGCTCATGAAGTTCTTGATCAGATGATGTTCTAAGCAACTTCCCTTTGGACAGCAGGTTCAAGTTCAGTTACGCGACTTTCACGTATAACCATGCCAAGATCTTCAACATACAGTAGCTTATCCTCTGGAGCTGGTTTATGGATGTACGCCATTGTTGCTGCTCTGCGTGTGGCGTATCCTGATGCCAACATATCTGCTCGTTGTTCTTCTATTGGATCGTACACTGGCATAGTTGGATCTACTTGTTCTAGTTCTTGTATGAATTGCCTGCTTGTTCGGGGGGTATAGTTTTCTGTCATTTTCTTTACGTTGTATTGTTTTTTTGCTATTTAATAACCTGTATTATTAGTTACTACACTGTGTACTTTGTTGATTATGCAGCCACCTCATACTTGTGCTGATCAATTGGTATTGGTTCTAATCTCATTGTGTTTGGAGTTGCATTACTTGTATTTAAGCCTTGCTTTAGTTTACCACTTTTTGGTGGTTTTCCATGCTATATTTTATACATTCGCAGTAAAAATACTTCTTATGTGGGTTAAAAACCTATGGAATTATACATGCAAAGTAAAAAACTAAACAAAAAAAGAAAAAAAGTATACATAAACAGTAAACTTTAAAAAGAAATCTTCCTAAAATCCACTTCATTGGCGCCAAATAATAGAAAATCTGATAGAACTAGTACTCCTTCTTCTAAAGATCAGATTAATACACTTCTTAATGAAAATGTAGAACAGGTCTTCACCAGTCTACTCAGCTTTATGAAAGACAAGGGCATGAGTTTTGAAGACCTTCAAAAAAAATATTACACTGACCAACATCATATTCCTCTTGCAATTTTTACCACCAAGCTCAGCCCCAGTGAAGCGATCTGCAAATACCTCAAAGAAAACGGCAACCTGACCTTTCACCAGATTGCTCGTGCACTTGACCGCGACGACAGAAGCATCTGGACAAGTTATAAACGAGCAAGCAAAAAACAACCATCCAAACTTTCTATTGATTCTCAAACTCCTTCAATTCCTGTTACCATTCTCAAAAATCGGCAACTCAGTTTTCTTGAAAACATCACTTACCACCTTTACACTCAAGGCATGAAGCCAAAACAAATTGCACTTGTTCTCAACCGTAAGGCGCCAATAATTCACACGGTACTGAACAGAGCAAAAAAGAAACTACAACAAACATGAGAATACCTGACAAACCTTGGAATGTGCAAGAGAAGCGTAAATCAAGTAACCTTCTCGCAATAGTTCTTGTACTTGTAGGACTCTTTGCACTTGGCTACATGAGTGATGTAGGTCTACAAAGCATAACTGGAAATGTTGTCTTTGAACAAGGGGATGTTAACATGACCATTGGCTTCGGCAACATGAAAGTCCCACTGGGAACATCACTTGAAATGACCATCAATGGACAACACCATGAAAAGAATTTGATCAGTGTCCTTGGGCAACCGTACGAGATACTGTATGACAATGCAACAATCTTTGGATGGGAAACCGACCTTGATGTGGACTTAGGCATCTTTGATGTTATGAGTCAACTCACGCCTGGATCCTACACTGTTGATCTTATGCTTGTGTACAATGGTGAAATACTGGGACTTACATCAAAAACCCTTGAAGTAATCAGTGCACAAGAACCAAGCTTTGGTGCTGAACCTGTGCCAGAAGAAGAACTTCCTCCTGTTGAAGAACCAAGTGAACCAGTGTTTGGTGATGAACCAGTTGACGTTCCAGAAGAACCAGTGGAACAACCATCTGAAGATGAACAAACAGAACAAGAGCCAGTTGAAGAACCAACTGACGAATCAGCTGAAGAAGAACTCACTGAAGAAACTACTGAACAAGAACCACTTGAACTACCACAAGACACACCTATAGAGACCCCAGGTGAAACAGAAACTCCTGAGGAACTAGTTCCAGAAGCTGAAACACTTGAACCACTCAATGAAACAAACACAACAGGTCTTGGTTTAACCATGGAAGATGAACCAACCTTTGGCACAGGAGCAACATGCGGTGGCGGAACAGCATGTAGTTGTGGAGATAGTATAACTTCCTCGCGAACACTAGTCAAAGGGTCAGATGGTGTACTTGATGGTTGTACTGGATTTGGTTTAAGTGTTGGTGCGGATGGTGTTGCAATCAACTGTAACTTCAACAATATGACTGGGGATGGGGGGACTTCAGATGAAGGAATTAATGTCACAAGCAGTGACAATGTTGTTATTGGGAATTGTACTTTTATTGATTGGGGGGTCTCAACAAGAATAAAGGATGCAAACAATGTGACTGTTCGTGACAACTCATTTATTAATGCGACAACTGGCCATATTCTACCTAGTTCTGTAGTAACTAACCTAACAGTCTTTAATAACACACTAACTGGAGCCAATAATGATCTCATAGATTTCCAAAGTGGGGTAAAAGTTAATACTACTGTTATAAAGGACAACACATTTTTTGATGATTCGGGTAGTTCGGATCATGGTATTAACTTTGCCAGTTCTACAGTCTCTTACATTAATGTTACTAATAATACGTTTAATATTTCTGGGTCTAGTGGTCGGGGTATTCAGT
>CAYFJX010000001.1:0-149591 GCA_964343705.1 uncultured Methanosarcinales archaeon | reverse complement strand
TTTATAATTCGTTTTGTGTTGATGATGGTAGTGGTGCTGTTGGTAATTATTATGTGAATGGGTCTGGTGAGCATAGGGCGTGGGGTGATTGTGGTCCTGTTCCTAATTTGGAGATTTATAATGTTGATCCGAGTTTGAATGGGAAAGTGATTTTTAGTACGAGTACTGATAAGCTTGTTGCGAATTTTTCTAGTATTCAGGAGGCTGTTGCGAATGTGAACCATAACAAAAGTGTGGTGAATGTGAGTCCGAGTCAGAATTATACTGAGAATGTTGACATCGAAACAGACAACCTAACCTTACAATGTAACAACGCAACCTTGGATGGTCGTAGTGGTGGTGATGGTATTGATGTTGAAAGCTCACTTAATATTACTATTGAACGCTGCCAGTTTACTAATTGGGGCTCGGCAATTATTTTAGACGCGCATAGTGATGGGTTTTCAAATAATTTTACTGTTATTCAACACAATGTGTTTAATGAGAGTACTAATAATCATATCAGGGTGATGGATGATCAGTTTGATGAGGCTCTTATTTTGAACAATACCTTCCTTAACGCTGACAATGATCTTATTGATATATTTGGTGGTGGGGATTATAATGTGGTAAAAGAAAATACTTTCCTTGATTCTTCAGGTAGTTCGGATCATGGTATTAACTTTGCAGCTTCAGGGGCAAGCTATTGGAATGTTACTAATAATACGTTTAATATTTCTGGGTCTAGTGGTCGGGGTATTCAGTGGGATGATAGTAGTGGTAGGAATCAGAGTATTTGGCGGAATACGTTTGACACAAGTGGGGTTGAAGACCAGGATCGAGATGATGGCCAGCATATTTATAATTCGTTTTGTGTTGATGATGGTAGTGGTGCTGTTGGTAATTATTATGTTAGTGGAGCAGGGACACAGCGAGCTGCTGGTGATTGCGGGCCAACACCAAACTTAGAAATTTATAATGTTGATCCAAGCCTCAATGGAATAGTAATATTTAGTTTGGACACCAACAAACTTGTAGGGAACTACAGCAGTGTACAAGAGGCAGTAGCAAATGTTAATGACAACAAAACAATTGTGAATGTAAGTCCTGGAAGTAATTATAGTCTTGCCGTTACCCTTCACAATATTGACAACACAACCATTGACTGTAATTATGCTGAAATGAGTGGAGATGGGGGAGATAATGCGTTTAAGTTGACTGATGCCATAAATGTTACCATCCAAAATTGTAATATAAGTAATTGGAACTATGGTGTTTATTCAGATGCTTACAATGATGGTGCGGGTAATAACTTTGCTGTCATACAGTTCAACCGGTTTAATGGTACTGATGATAATCACATTTACTTTGCTGATGACCTAACAGACTACTGGAATGTACATAACAACACTTTTGATGAATCAGATGATTTCCATATTTATCCTGCATTAGGGGGAGACAACATCACTATCAGAAACAATAATTTTACTGACACAGCTGGATCCAGTGATCATGGTATCTATCTTTTGAGCGAAGCAGCAGATCACTGGAACATTAGCAACAACACCTTTAACATAACCTCTGGCAGTTCAGTTGGTATTTGGATTGACAATTCTAAGTCAGGAAACCACACCATTATTAGAAACAACTTCTATAATGGTACTGGAGGACCTGCAACAGATGATGATGGGAACTTCTGGAATATTTCCAACCTAGGAAACTTCTGGGATGATTTTGACAGTGCAGCAGATGGGTGTACTACCACTCAAGGTAAGAGTGACGCAGATGGTCATGTAGTGTGTGATAATGGTTATGACTTTGACACTGGAAAGAATGACTCTCTTCCAAGTACTATTCCATTCTTCGCCCTACAGGACGATGACGGTGATGGCTTCTACGGTAACATGGCTAACCAGACGCATCCTCTTGATTGTGATGATGACGACCCAGGTGTACGGCCACTTAGAAACAACACAATTAGTTCCACCATTGACAAAGGAATCCGAATCTGTCCAGGAGTGTATAACGCATCAATTACCATTGCCAATGACAGTGTTGACTTTAACTGTAATAATACTGTTGTGTTATCAGATATGGATGGTGCTCACAGTACAGCGCTTAGTATAACAAACTATGATAACATTAACATCAGTAGTTGTGCTTTCACTAACTACAGCACAGCCATTAGTATTAGTCAAGTTAACAATGTACAAATTGTCAACACAACAGTTAACAATAGCGGTGTTGCTATCACTGCAACAGGCATCAATGACACCCGTGTAGAGAACAATGACTTTTACAACCTCACCTCGACAGATGCAGTCTTGCTTCAATCCTACTCATTCAGAAACAATATTAGTAGAAACCGACTCAGAAATATTTCAGGAGCAAGCGGTGTTATCTGGTTTAATGGAAATGTAAGCAATACCACTATTTCCCAGAACAATATCACTAACTCCTCGCTTGGTATTTACCTCCGTGGAAACTCAGGTACAGGAGGAAACCCACGTAATGTAACTATCACTGACAACAGAATAGGGTACATGATAATTGCAGGTATAGACTCTTTGGCTGATGGAGGTACACCACCACAGAACATTAGTATTAATAACAATTACATTTACAACAACAGTGTTGGATTAAACCTTCGTAGTTTCTACAATAGTACTCTTGACTTCAACGAACTCTTTAACAACAGTGTACAAGTGAACTACACAGGAGCAAATTCAACACTCATAAAGAACATGACTTTAAACGCTAGCTTTGGCTTGTTTGTCAACTCATCAGACTTCAATGCAAGCAACCTCTCCTTTGTAAACCTCAATGGTAGTCTTGTCTATCCAGGTATTAATGCAACTGCTGGCATTGACCTGAAAGTTAACAGAACAGTAATTAACTTATCAGTTAAGAATGTTACAGAAGTTCGAGCTGATACTTTTGCATCATTAAACAGGTCAGCAGTAATCACTATGCTCAATGCACCAACTGGTTATGACAAAGCAGCTGTCTTTGTATCCTCAGCAGGGGGCAGTTACGCTAAATGTGACTCTGCAATCTGTACAAATCTTGTTAATCACACAGGAGGAACATACTCATTTAATGTTGCAAGCTTCAGTAATTACAGTATTAGTGAAGACAATGACTTTGACAATGATGGCTTCCTAACTAATGCAGCAAACAAAACACACGCAATTGACTGTGATGACACTAATGCACTCATACGACCACTTATCAATCACACAACAAACGACAGCATTGTCAAGAACACCAGAATCTGTCCAGGAACCTATGAAAACACCACAGTACGCCTTGAAAATAGCAGTATTCACTTTAACTGTAATAACACTGTACGACTTGATGGTATTGGAGCAACTGGAACAGGGATTGACTTTGACAATGTAGATAATATCAACATCTCTGGTTGTTACTTCACTAACTTCACCTCTCTTGGTATTGATGTCACTGCATCTAACGTCTTGCGCATTGAAAACAACACCTTTGAGAACATGCCAACAACAGGAGCACAACTTATCACTATCAATGACTCTCACATCTTCAACAATGAGGTAATTAATGCTACAACCAACGGTATGACTTTATCTGGACAATCTTACAGAAACAACCTTACCTACAATGTTCTACGGAATGTTTCAGATGGTGATGATGGTGTCTTTTACTTGGCAGGAAACCTCAGTAACAACACTATCTCTTACAACAACATCACTAACTCAACAGTTGGTTTATGGATCAGGGGATCAGGAGGAGATCCAAAGAACTACACTATTTCCAATAACAGGATTGGATTTATGCTTGACGCTGGAATAGAATTTAGTAGTGCGGGTACTGAACCAAACATTCCACGTGACATGAGTGTTAATGATAACTTCATCTACAACAGTCTTGCAGGACTAGAAATGCAAGCGTTGCACAATAGTAGTCTACGGAATAATGAACTCTTCAATAACACTATGCAAATAAACTACACAGGAAGCAATGGTACATTCTTCTACAACCTTACTTTGAACAACACATTCACACTATTTGTCAATTCATCAAACTTCAATGCAAGTAACTTAAGCTTCCTTAATGCAACTGGAGCACTTAACTACCCAGGCATTAACCAAAGCTTTGGTGTAGAACTCAATGTAACAAGTAGTATTATTGTCTTTGAAACTAACTTCACACGAGTACTCAGCGAACAATATGCTGCATTAAACAGACCAGCAAACCTCACCTTTTACGGAGCACCCACTGGATTTAGTACTGCAGCAGCATTCAGAAGTGAGGGGGGCGGACTCTTCCTCAAGTGTCCAACAGGAACCTGTACTAATTTTGTGAATGCTGGAAGTGGAAAATACCACTACAATGTCTTATCATTTAGTAACTTTAGTGTTGGTGATGATAATGATGTTGACGGTGATGGATTTTATTCTAACCAGGCAAACCGTACACACCCAGCAGATTGTGATGATAGTGACAGTCTTACCCGGCCATTATTCAACAACACAAACAACACGTTCCAGAAAAACCACAGAATCTGTCCAGGAACATACAATGTAACAGTTACCATAGACAATAGCAGTGTTGCTTTTGATTGTAACAATACCGTTACACTAGAAGCACAAAATGCAGGACTAACTGCAATAACTGCTAGTTCACAAGACAATGTAAACATCACAGGCTGTACATTCCGCCACTACTCAAGCTTAGGAATCAGTTACTTTACCAGTAACAATATTCTCATCAGTGGCAATACCTTCCTTGATGACTTTACTGGTATGCAATACATCACAGGAAACAACACACAAATTATCAACAATCACTTTTCCAACACCTCCAACAATGCGATTACCATCAGTGGTAAGATGGAGAATGTGAGTGTTAGTTACAACAAAATAGGAAACAACACTGGAATCCGAGGAGGTATAAGATCATCTGCAAACCTCAGCAATGGAACCATCAGTTACAACAATATCACCAATACCACTATGGGGATTATGCTTGAAGGTAGTGGTGCAGCCATAGTATTCAACTCAACGATTGCTCACAACAGACTTGGAGAAATGAATGGTTCAGCGATATACATTAATGATACTGGCGCATCTCCAAACGCATCCAAGAACCTCAGTGTGCATGACAACTTTATTTACAACAGTACACAGGGACTCAACCTCTTATTTGTAGGAAATAGTACTTTCCAAGATAATGAGTACCTGAACAACACTATACAAATCAATGCAACAAATGCAGCTGGCAGCACATTTGTCAATGAACTATTCAACAATAGCTTTATCAGCTTCTTTGAATCAGGACAAACACTCTCATTCACCAACCTTACTTTCATCAACAATCATGGTCAGGCTCGGTTCTACAACTTTACTAGTGTCTCTGCCCAGAACCTAAGTGTTAACAGAACAGCAATCAACTTT
This sequence comes from uncultured Methanosarcinales archaeon, assembly GCA_964343705.1. Classification (GTDB taxonomy): domain Archaea; phylum Nanobdellota; class Nanobdellia; order Woesearchaeales; family UBA12501; genus JAUSFM01. The sequence goes on along the minus strand of CAYFJX010000001.1, from coordinate 144,183 downwards.
ACCAACAACAACTTTGTCTTTGATCGAGACAGCATACCAACACTTAATATCACTACAGAAATAACCATGAACAACCTGACTCATAGTACTACACCCACAGTCAATAAAGATGGTTCAGAATGTGGTGATTGTACTGTTATTAGTTACAGTTCCACAGATGGGGCACTTCTTTTTAATGCTTCAACTATGGGAACCTTCACCACTGAAGTAGTTGCCACAGAGGAAGAAACTACAGACACAGGACGAGACGCACCATCAACATCAGCACCTGCAGCAGCACCAACACCAAGTGCTCCTCCAGCATCAACCACTACAACGACTACTACAACCACAACTACCACTACATCAGAAACAACCTCGGACGCAACAACAGAAACAGCAGAGGCAGCTGTTGCAACAGTAACAGCAGAAACAGTTGCAGAAGCAGCACCTGTAGCAGAAGCACCTGCAGTTGCAGCGGTAGCTGAAACAGCTTCAGCACTCACAGGAGAAGCAGTTGCAACAACAGGTGAAGCAACAGGAGACGGAGCAGTTGGTACAGCAAGCGAAGGAAATGCTGGAAAAGGTCGACGTTCAAGCAGGCGAAGACTTAAGAAACTACCTCCAAAACGGTTTGCTTTTGGAAAAGGTCTTGGGTTACTTACAGCAGAACAAGATGGTAGGGTTGTTTTTGCCAACAACAAGTTTGGTACCAACCTTGTTGTCAAGCCAGGACAGAAAACACTTGTTGATTTGACCATTGTTAATATTGGGAAAAGCGCTATTACTGATCTGAAACCAACAGTGGATACCGAAAAAGGAATTGAAATAGTTGAAATACGACCTCCAAAACTTACCCAGCTTGGTGCTTCACAAAAAGCAACATTCAAAGTAACTCTTGAAGCAGCACATGAAATTACAGAAGAAAGAGACATAACATTCAGCTGGACCAATGGTGATGCAAGCCTGAAGAAAGAGTTCATTATCAAAGTAGAAATTCCAGCACAGGAAAAAACAATCAAATCATTTGTTTTCAAGCAATGGGCAGCACCATCAATAAGTGTGCTTATCATGTTCCTCAGTGGAACACTCTTGTTTGTCCTCTTCCAATCACTTGGAGCAAAACAAGTAGAACTGGTTACAGAAGCAATCAGTGGTTTCCTCTTCAAAATTACCATGGCAGACGAGGAAACATTACATCGTATGATCCGAAGTAAGCTCATATCTCACTATGGGACAATTTACGTGACGCGTAAGGCATTCATGAAATTCAAGTCTCGATTCCCACAACTCAAACTTATTGAGTTGCCACAAAAAGCGTTACGAAGAGCAACAGAAACCAATGCTAGGTACCATGTTGGGATGGAAATGGCAACATTGCTTGCCTTTAGTGAGGTAGGATCAATTGTAAGCAAGATTAAAGAAATGCCAAGTCGTATCTTTACCATGCGTGATATTCCGCCTGATCTTGAGGAAGAGTTTGAAGAAGTGGACTTTGAAAACCCATTCAGTGCTGGAGATGTTAACCCTGCTAAGAAAGTGGTGCTTGATTCAGTACTTGGTCTTCCAGAATACACACCTACACTTATGAATCACCTTATTGAAGGTATTAGTGAAGGCTTCACACTTGATGAGCTCAGAACCCGTCTTACAAAAGCAAAATGGAACAAAGAAGTTCTCCACAAGCACATTGACACCATGAAGGCAGAACTCATGTACTTAGAGCGACACTTAACTGACGTGTTCTTCTTTGAAGGCTTTGACAAGCTAGAAGATAAAGAAGTAACTACTGCTGCATTCACCAGACTGATCAAACATGGCCATGACAGACGATTAATTGACAGAGCATATACAACCATCAAAGATAACTACAATAATCTCTATGAGTTCATTGCCAAGAGTCTTGAAATGAACAAGCCAACCATCAAGATCAGAAGAAAGCTTGACAAGAGGGGTTGGAATGAAAAGCTTGTTGACAGAATCTTCATGACTATTGAAGGTGAAAAAGAGGAAGAAGACAAGAAGAAAAAGGGCAAGAAAGACAAAAAGGAACAGAAGAAAGACCTGCAGAAAAAGCAAGAGAAGAAGCCTGGCAAAAAGAAAGACAAGAAACAAGATAAAAAGCAAAAGAGACAACCACTTATTACTCCAGCACCTCCACCTGCACACAGGAAGAAAGAAGTACCTCCAAAACCAGGAGCTATATCTCGTACACCTGTAAAAGTTCCAGGATTTGCCCTCCGTAAAGCAGCGCAAGCAGCAGGAATGGGAAAACTAGTAACTGGTTATGATGTACACGCAGCCTCACTTCATACTGGAAAAGGGAGTACTAAAGCAGCAACACCTTCCTTAGCAACTAAAGTACTACAAAAAGAAATTAAGTACTTACGAGAAAGCTTATTGAATGCTCTTCCAGAAGCACTTGAAAAAACAAGCACACTTACTGATACTGAAACAATGCTTGCTGATAGACTTGCTACCTATCGTGGAGTCTTGGTCAGTAAAGGACATAAGCATGCATTAGTATCAAAGATAGAAAAAGACATTCTTGGTGAGTACAAGTCACTAGCTCGCTATGTTCGTCTTGAACTCAAAGCAAAAACACCTGTTCACGTTGTTGAAAACAATCTCTTAAACACAGGTTGGAAAAAGCTACTTGTAAAGCGTGTCATCAAGCTTGCACTGCCGAAAGTAGTACCAGCTAGCACAAGTAAAAAAGTTGTTGATGTTCGACCTACACACTTAACTCAAGAACAAAGGAAACCAAGCATAGGTGTCTTCCTCAAAGAAAAGATTGCTGCACGCGAAGAAGAATACATCAAAAAGTACAGTGAGCAACTCTTCACAAACATGCTTGAGCAAAAAGGCATGGTTGTAGTTAAAAAGATCTTTGTTTCAGAAGCCCTATCCCGACTAAAAGACAAAGGTCACACTGCAGATATTACAGCTTCATTAGTCAGAGATACCTACTTGAAACTTGTAGAACAAGAAGAAAGAAGATCAAAGACAGAAAGACTAAGGAAAGAACAACCTGTACAAAAGCCTAAACCACTTGTAAGACAAAAACCTAAGAAACCCGTATTCAATGTTGGCGCACTGCTTAAGAAGAAAATTGCAGAACGCGAAGAAAAATACATTAGAACGTACACTGAAACACTATTCAAAAATACCTTCCAACACAAAGGTCTTGCTACAGTCAAAAAAATCTTCATTGTTGGAACACTAGATAAACTAAAAGCAAAAGGACATGATGTACAGAAAGCAACCCCTATTGTCAAAGAAGTCTACACTCGACTCTTGCCAGAAGCAGAACGTCAAGAAAAAGAAAGAAAGGACAAAGCAAAGCAGGAAGAGCAAAATAAACAGGCACGTCAACGACCAAGAGGGCGACAATTAAAGCAACCTCGTTCACAACAAACTGATGTCTTACAGATGCTCAAAGAACGAATGAGAGAACGTAAGGAAGCCCACATCAAAAAATACATTACCTGGCTTTTCAGTGCTGAGCTCGATACAAAAGGCCTTGCAGTTGTTGAGCAAGGCTTTGTCAAAGAAGCAATTACACGACTAAAAGAAAAAGGGTACAATGAAGAGCTTGTTACACCTCTTGTTGAAGGTCACTTTAAAACCATGCTTCCAGAAGCACGAGCAGCGCAAAAGAAAAAACAAGTCAGTAGAACACCACCCGCGCAAAGGGTGCCAGAAAGAATAATCCCCAAACAAAGACCAAAACTCAACGTAATGGATTATCTGAAGACTAAAATAGCAGCCAAAGAAGAAGAATATATTGACACGTTCACTGCTAAACTGTTTGCAGCAGAAGCACAGCGATCTACTAAGAATGAGCTGCGAATAACCTTTGTGGACAAGGCTGTTGAGAAATTGGTGGCCAAAGGTCATGACAAGAAAATTGTTCGTAAGCACGTTGAACGACAATTTGAAGAGCTTATGGCAACAAACACACACCATTTTGACTAGTTTCTTTTGACTAGTTTGCGAGCTCTAAAAAGACACAAGTACAACAATCTTTTTATGGGATTATCCTCCTCCTTCCTCTATAGAGGCCTCATATGCGAATAATCATAAAGAAAGATACACTGAGAAAATTACAACTCTACTTTTCAAGTCTGCTTCTTTATAGCCTGGCACTCTTTATTTACAAGACAGTTCCTTATTATCAAACTCATGTGAGTGTGCTTGCTTTTAAGACTATGTTTTACTTACTCATCGGATATATTTTCTGTGCTCCTTTTTACTATCATTATGCAGCAGACCAACATACTGAAAACAAGCAATTTATGTTTGTAAAAAGTGTTGTCAAGTACATCAAAAACTTCATGAAACATAGGATTCACACACCAACACAAAAAGAACAAAAAGTCGCGTACTTGTTTGTTTTGGTAAAGTTTTTCTTCCTGCCTATCATGCTTAATTTCTTTTATTCTAATCTCGGGAGTGTTATTAACAATTTAACCAATGAGTTTTTTTGGTATGGTTTCACCCTTTCTTTGTTTTTTATGATTGACACATTTATATTTGGTATTGGTTACACCTTTGAATTTAAAAAACTAAAAAATGTGGTTCGTTCAGTTGAGCCAACGTTTTTGGGTTGGTTTGTAGCACTTATTTCCTATCCTCCCTTCAATAATATCACTGGAAATTATATTCCATGGGGTTCAAATGATTATGTTCTCTTTTGGAATCCTACTGGCACCATGCTTTTTCGTATTATATTAGTTGTTCTTCTGGCAATATATGTTTCAGCAACAATTTCCCTTGGATTCAAAGCATCAAACCTCACTAATAGGGGTATTGTGAGCAGATTTCCCTACTCCATTGTGCGCCATCCTGCGTACATAAGTAAAGTCATGGTGTGGTGGATTGCTTTGTTGCCTGTCTTAAGTCTCAAGTTTGCCTTGGGTATGCTGTTTTGGACTGGCATTTACTTCTTGCGAGCTATTACTGAAGAACGTCATCTAAACCAGGATCCTGAATATATTGAATACTGTAAGAAGGTAAAATACCGTTTTATTCCCTGGGTAGTGTAAACTCTTCTTTGTTTTCTTGTGTCTCACCTGGTTCAAATTTCACGTCTAACAATAAACTTTATAAAGAAATAAGGCCTAAATATCGTCGTTAGGGGAACCAAAAAGGGGTAACGGTGATAGTGAAAACCTCAGTAAAAACACGGAAAAAAAGAGTACTTATTCTATTTATTTGTCTACTACTTTTTGTTCTTATGCTTGCTTCTTTTGTTGAAGCTTCACGTGCTCGTGATCCAACACTGCGAAGCAGATTATATGATCAACTGCGTTGTGGCAATGGTATCTGTGACATTGTAGAAAATGCAAAAACCTGTCCACAAGATTGTCCAGGTGAACCAGCTGTTGAAGCAAAGAATGAAACACCTACTGCACCTCCTGTTGTAGAAGAAACAGAACCCTCACGGCCACGAGGGTTTGAACATATTTCAAGTGTTATTCCCAGTGAAGAGCTCTTTGACCAAACAAAACCTAAACAACCAGAACCACAACAGCAAGCTTCCACAACTACACCCCTTGCACAGCCAACACCCTTTCCACCTCAATCATCTTCAACTTCAGCAACCTCTGAGTTCACAGGACCTCTTGTTATTCTCTTGCTTATCTTACTTGCAGGCATTATTCTTTACGAAGCACGAGTACACTTTGACACCCTTCGTGTATGGTACTGCAAACTAACAGGAAAAGATCCAGGAATTCAACACCACATACCTGAAGGGGTTGACAAAACCTTTCATCACACACACGGAGATAACTTTGATATTCCACACCCTCCAGGACACATTTGGCACATGATTACTAAGAATCATGAACTTATGGTTATTAAAAAAGATGCCTTCACAGAACGATTCAAAAAACTACTCAAGAAAGTTAAGAAAACACCAAAACAATTACAAAAACAACAAGGCATACCACCTATGCCTTCAAAGAATGCAGTGCCAGCACCAATCAAACAATCAACAATCCTTACAAAACTCATTACTGATTTCAAACAAAAAGGTCTAGGGGTAGAAGAAATCAAGAGCAGAATTCAACGTATGGGGCTATGGGACGATGCCACTATACAACATCATTTGGCTTAATCACAGTTTGCATTTACATCATTTACAGTAAAAGGGGAAACAACATTGGGGGAAAAAGAAGGTAGAATAGAGAAGTCTCTAGATTCTAATAAGCAGGCAAAGATTGAACTACCTTACTTTTTGATTGTTGCAGTTTGGTTGCTTGCAGCAGGGGCAGGAATGTATTATCTTGCAGAAGGAACTATAACTGGAAATGTGGTTCTAGACTCAGCAGGTCCTGATACTCTGAAGACTGTTGTTCCCTTTGAACAACAACTGCTTCCTTTTGGAACACAAGTAGAAATAGTGATTAATGGAGAAAAAACAATTAAAGACTTAAGTGTGGTACTGTCTACACCTCCTTCTGAAATATTCTATAACAACGCAACTGTGTATGGTTGGGATGAAGCAGTCAATGTTGATGTTGCTATTGACCCGTCAAGTCTCACTCCGGGACACCACACTATTGATGTATCATTAATCCACCAAGATGAAATGCTAGGCATGAAAACAGTTACTTTTGAATTTGAAGAACCTTCTCCTACAGAAGAACCTGGTTTTGAAGCAGTACCAGTTGATGAATTGGTGGAAGAACCATTAACAGAACTCAATGAAACAGAGCTAGTAATTAATGAAACCACTAATCTAACAGAAAATATAACTATCACTAATGAAACAGTCCCTTTCAGTGATGATGTGCCTAACACTACCATCGATAATTCCACTCTTATTTCTCCAGAACCTACAATCCTCCAAGCGGATCCTACTGTACCAGTTCAAGATGAACCTAGTTTTGGAATACAAGCATGTACACTCGATTCAGAGTGTAATGCTGAATGTGGTGGCCCACCTGCCTATAGGAGAACTCCCCAAGGTGATTGCTGGGCTGATTCAGGATGTACTACCAGCCAATGTGGTAGTTCCAGTGGTAGTTCAAGTGGAGGGGGAGGGAATAGCACACAGTGTGGTCAAATCAGTAGTAGTGTTACTCTTATTCAAAATGTTATTTCTGAACAAACCTGTTACACGTTTTCTGGTAACAACATTGTTCTTGACTGCGATGGCTTCAACATTACGTATGGTAACTCAACAAGTGCTAGTGATGTTAATGGGGTTCGTGTAGGGGGCAACAGTGGAACTATAAAGAATTGTAACATTGCAGAAGCAAAAAATGCTGCGCGAGATCGGTCAGCAATCTTTTTGCAGCAAGGACAAAACGCCACACATGTGGCAGCTAACTTTAGTATTCTCAACAACAACATCACCACTATTGGTAACTATTCCCATGGAGTTTACTTACTCAATGGATCACACAATATTAACATCAGTGATGTCCATGTTTCTACTAAAGGAAACACTTCTGCGGGTTTACTTTTTCACAATGTAAATAATTCTATCTCAGTACACAACAGTTCTTTTAACACAAGCGGTCCTGATTCTCCAGCAGTATGGTTAAACGCGTCGAACTACACAGTTCTTCGTAATTTCACTGCTCTTGCAACAGGAACAAACCTGACTGGGGATCTTCAGCCTGCTGGTATTCAGATTGATGGATCTGAAGAAAACCTCATTATTAACCCCAATCTTTCATCGACTAACTCTCGATCAATAGAGGATACTTCTGGGGGAACAAGGCAGAACTGGCTTATCTTTAACAATAGTTTTGGGGAGATTAAATGGACTGACAAAGGGGTGGGGAATACGCTTCCTGATAGTCTTGACATTGCTACACCTATTGCACCGGTAAAAGATGTATTTATTGGGAATGACACCATTGCAATAAACTCAAGCGCGTATACTGGCAGTTTAATCAATGGGACAGCAAATGTCACCTTGAGAGGACTTAATTACACAGAGCTCCGCCAAATGCTTTTATTACCAAACTTTGAAACTAACAATGGGCTTATCAAAGCAAATGGAACTGACTGTTTTGGTGGGGTGTGTACTAATATCAGTTTTGCAAGTGGAGTACAAAAGTTTAATGTCAGCGGATTTAGTAGTTTTGCTGGTAATGGAACAGAAGATGGAGCAGGAGGTGCTGACACGCGAGCTCCTGCAATTACTATGTATGATCCTGCCAATCAATCAGAGTATAACCATAGTACAGGCGTGCTTAACTTTACTTTTTCCTATATTGATAATAATGCAACGTCAGCGTGTAATGTTAGTATTTCGAATACAACAGCAGGTGTTGGCTCAAATTTTAAAATTGTTAATTTTCCATCGGTGAACAACAACACTCGTACTAATGTCAGTTTTTTTGCCAGCTCGTTCACTAATAAAACTGATCAAAACTGGTTTGTTAATTGTACAGATGCTGCAGGGAACCACAATTCTACGCAACTAATAAACTTTGGTTTTAAAATTGACCTTGAAGCTCCTGTGGTAACACTGCATGACCCACCAGATGCAACAACGTTTAACTTTAGTGATGCAGTGCTTAATTTTACTTGGAGTGCAACTGACAATCTTAAAGATCCTATGAGCTGTAACTTAAGTGTTGCCAATGGAACTAATAATTTTTTCAATACTAGTGTCAATACTCCTAATGGGTCAGTTCGAAAAAATCGTAGTCTCTACGCTAGCAATTTTACTAATGCAAGCCATGATTGGTTTGTTACCTGTGTAGATGACGTTGGAGGTATTGGTGTATCTGACACGCGATCATTTGCAGTTGACTTGCAAGGCCCTGATGTTGGCCTGGTTTCTCCGGAAAACAATGCTTACTTTAATCATAGTGATGCAGTGCTTAATTTCACGTTTAGCACAAATGATTCGCTTTCAGGCAGCATGGATTGTAACATCACCATTGTGAATGGTACTGTCAACAAGGTTGTGGATGTTACTTCTGTTGCCAATGGAACCCTTGGAAATTATAGTTTCTTTGCAAATAACTTCACTAATCTTACTCACACTTGGTTTGTTATTTGTGAGGATAATGCCACCAAAAGTACTCAAACAGCTCCTTTCACTTTTACCATAGACCAGACTGCGCCAACAGTTTCTCTTTCAGCACTTGCTAACAATACTGCCTACAACCATAGTGAAGGAGAACTTAATTTTACTTGGACAGCAACAGATGATATTAATGCAACAATGCAATGTAATCTTACTATAGTCAATGGAACCTCAACAAAGGTTGTAACCTTGCAGTCCAGTAACAACACTCTTGACAATTACAGTTTTGTATCAAATGAATTCACTAACTCGACACACTTGTGGTCGGTGAACTGTACTGATGGTGCAAACAATGTTGGAAGCGCGGGTAGTCGAACATTCACCACAGATCTGAAACCACCAACCGTAGCACTTAATGCACCTCCAGCAGCAACAACGTTTAATTTTAGTGATGCAGTACTTAATTTTACATGGACAGCAACTGAAGATGTTAACACAACAGTGATGTGTAATCTTACTATAGTAAATGGCACCACTACCAAAGTCATAAGCACCCAGTCAACCAATAACACTCTTGACAATTTCAGCTTGTACGCAGGCAACTTCACTAATGCCACACACGAGTGGAATGTGACGTGTACTGATGGTGTAGACGGTGTAGGTAGTTCGGCTAATAGGGGCTTTGCAGTTGACTTACAAGGTCCAAACGTGGAACTTACAGCACCAGCGAATAACACGTACTTTAATCACAGCGATGGTGTCCTAAACTTTACGTTTAGCACAAACGATACGCTTTCAGGTACCATGGCGTGTAATGTTACTGTTGTAAATGGAAGTACCAATAAGATTTTGAATGTTGCCTCTGTTGCCAATGGCTCATTAGGTAATTACAGCCTCTTTGCAAACAACTTCACCAATGCAAGCCACACTTGGAATGTAACCTGCTTTGATAATTCCACACTCAGTACAACAACCGGCTCCTTTAACTTCACTATTGACCAATCAGTTCCAACAGTTGCTCTGAATGATCCTCCTGACGCAACGACCTTTAACTTTAGTGAAGGAGAACTTAATTTTACTTGGACAGCAACCGACGACCTTGACGCCAGTCTCAGTTGTAACCTCACTATCACTAATGGAACTGATAGGGTGGTAAGCTCAATAGCATCAACAAGTGGAGCAAAAACCAATTACAGCTTCCAAGCATCACAATTTACCAATGCTTCCCACACCTGGCATGTGAACTGTACAGATGAAGCAGGTAATGCAGTGCAATCAGCAAGTAGAGGGTTTGCAGTTGATTTACATGCACCAGCAATAACACTCAATGCACCAGGAAACAACACCAACTTTAATCATAGCACTGGTGAGCTTAATTTTACCTTTACAGCAACTGATACACTTTCAGGAGCACAAAGCTGTAACATCACTGTCGGCAATGGATCAACTTTTAAAATCCTCAATGTTGCAGCAACAAACAACACACTCACAAACTTCAGTCTACAAGCTGGCAACTTTACCCAAAGTACACACAACTGGACAGTCAACTGTACTGACAACTCAAGCCAGGTTAACCAGTCAGGAACATTCTTTTTCACGTTTGATGCAACAGATCCAACAGTGAACCTTAATGCTCCAGCTGACGCAACACTTTACAACCACAGTGAAGGAGAACTTAATTTTACTTGGACAGCAACAGACAACTTGGATACGAGTCTTAACTGTAACCTCACTGTTACCAACGGTACTGACAAGGTTGTAGGTGATCTTGCATCAACAAATGGAACAAAGACAAATTATAGTCTGTTTTCTGGTAATTTTACGAATGCTTCCCATACGTGGAGTGTGAACTGTACAGACAATGTAGGTAATGCAGTTACTAGTGCAAGCAGGACATTTACTGTTGACCAGCATGCTCCAGCAATAACCCTCTCTGCTCCTACTAACCAAAGTCTGCCAGGAGGAGACACTGAACTTAACTTCACGTTCACTGCAACCGACACACTTTCCACCTCTCTTAGTTGTAACCTCACTATTGGAAATGGAAGTGTGTTCAAAGTACAAAATGTTGCAGCAACAAACAACAGCCTCACAAATTACAGCTTTATTGGGAATGAGTTCACTAACAGCACACACAACTGGACAGTTAACTGTACTGACGCCGCAGGTTCAATTAACCAGTCAGGAACATTCTTTTTCACTGTAGATCAAACAGCACCAACAGTAACCCTGCAGAAACCAGATAATGACAGCTATTATAACCACAGTGAAGGAGAACTTAATTTCACCTTTAATGTGACTGATGCAATTGATTCCAGTCTTGATTGTAACATCACTATTGGCAATGGCAGTAATTACAAACTTGTTAACCTTGCAGGCACCAATGGAACACTAGGCAATCACAGCTTCTTTACCAGTAACTTCACCAACAGCACACATAACTGGACAGTCAACTGTACAGACGAAGGAAAAAACACAGGTACTTCAGGAGCATACTTCTTTACTGTTGACCAAGACAATCCAACAGTAAGCACGGTTGCCCCAAAGAATGGCACAAGTCCCAACATTAGCACATTGATAGAAGTAGCCTTTAACGCAACCGACGATCAAAACATCAGTGTTGCAATAGTTAACATCAGCCTTCCAAATGAAACAATGGATACAGTAACCTTAGAAAAACAAACCAATGACCAATACAATGGCTCATACAGGATTCCAAACCTCACAGGAAGTTATAACTTTACTGCAACAGCAAATGACACCAGTGGGAATGTCAACTTCACTGTTGCAACACTCTTAACAGTTACTGACCAGATTGCACCAACCATACGAAGTATATCACCAGCAAACCTAACCCAATCAGCACAAGACAGCAGGGTACAAATAAGCGCAACCATTGAAGACGGGATCAATGTCTCAAACGCAAGTGTCAATATCACTTTCCCCAATGGAACAATTATTGAGCGAAGTCTTGAAATTTCAGGGACAACCTACAATACAAGTGTTAACTTATCGCAAACAGGACTACACAATCTCAGCTGGGTTGCAAACGACACAGCAGATAACAGACTAACCCTCAACACATCCATTAATTCAACTGTAACAGAAACATGTAGCAACCTTACAAGTTCAAAAACACTGACAGCAAACATAACCTCAACAAGCTCTTGTTTTGGAATTTTGCGTCAGACAAACCTGCAACTTGACTGTGCAGGTTACACCATCATAGGTCCAGGTTCAGGATTTGGTCTCAGCATTGCAAACTCTAGTGGAATTAATATAACTAGCTGTACCTTTACCAATTTCACCAATGGTATACTCATTATGAACAGTACAAGTAGTCTCCTCAACAATACACAAATAACCAACAGTTCGACAAGTATTGTAGCTAATGTATCAAGTAATCCCAAGCTGGTTAATGTCAGTGCTGCTCAAGTTTCCTTTGGAGCAACAACAGGGGTTAATGTTGAAAAGGACGCAGGTGATGTGATCTTTACAGGCTCTATGTCAGGAAATGTTTCTAACCTCAGCAAATTTATCACCATAGAACCAAACAGGGTGTTTGTTAATGTTAGTGGAGCAAGCGTACTTAATACCACTGCAAACCTGACCCTCTCAGGCCTCGATGAGTTTACAGCCTCAGGTGTTGCCATTGAAGTAGACCATGATGATTCAGGAAACTTCACTGACTGTGGACCAAGCCTCTGTAAAATACTTAGTTTTGTAAATGGAACCCTCAAGTTTAATGTAACTCACTTCACCTCTTTCAGAGCAAAAGCCGCAACCAAACCGTCACAAAAAGGAGGTTCAAGCGCAGCACGAACTATTCGAGCAACCACTGGTGGCGGCGGTGGAGGTGGAGGAGCACAAGTAGGACCACCACGAACACAACCATCTGTACCAGTGCCTCTTCTAACAAGTACAGAATCAGATGATGGTCAAGCAGAACCAGTAGAAACACAAACAGAACTGACACAAGCAGTTAGCGCAGGAGTAATCAAACAATTTGTAGACAATGTCCAAAAAGCAGAAGTACGACTTCCTGAGGTACCACCAGGAGCAAACTATGCTTGGATTGTACCTTTCCTCTTACCAATCCTGCTTGCAGTTACTAGTTTGTCAGTTCCAACACCTCGACGTATTTTTGTTGATGAAGAAAGCCTCTATGCAATGATCAAAGCAAACACTCTTGGAGCGTACAAAAAACTGTATATCACCCTTGCAGCTAAACAGAAGTTTGATCCAAAGAACAAGTACAAAAACTTGGTTACTATCAACTTTACCAATAAAGAAAGATATCTTATCAATTACTTGGCACAACGATACACAGCCAACAAGCAGACAGTTGAATTGTTAATTGGAGCAAAGAAAAAACAAAATGCAAAACTCATCACAACACAGAACATTTCATCACTCTTACAAACCCACTTTAAAGGTGTTGCTATTGCACACCCTCAAACAGTACTTAAACAAACCCTCATTGAAAAACAAGCAAGCACACCGCTTGAAGCTCGTCAGCAAGAACAACTCAAAAAAGCAAGGCCTTTATTGCTAAAACTACTGCCACAAATGATGGGTAAACAAACCAAGACTAAAAAACTTGATCCTCAAATAAGAGATTATGTTGTTAAAGCTCGTATGCAAGGCATTACTCAAGAGGCAATCACAAAACGACTTGCACATCATGGCTGGTCTCAAGATCATGTAGCTGAAGCCCTATCTCACTCAGACGCGCGACTTATGGCACTCTACAAATATGTTCAGAAAGCACAGATGAAAGGGATGCCCTCAAGTCAGATCGAAACCAGGGTTGTCCAGCAAGGTTGGGACAAAAAAATGGCCAACAAAGCAATACGATCTATTGAATCAGGCTTTTCAGAACTACTTGGTTATGTAAGAGCTGCAAAATATAAAGGTCTCCAATCCGAAGAAATTGTAAAGCGACTTGCACAGCGTGGCTGGGATGGAAAAGTAGTCAGTGCTGAAGTGAAACAATTCAACAAGACCATCTCTAAATTACTTAATTATATCAACACTGCTAAGCTCGAAGGTGTTAGTGAAAAGGAAATTGAACAGCGCCTTGTAGACTTTGGCTGGGATAGGCAAGAAGTACATGAAGACCTAGCGCTTGTTCGTGGACGTGTAGCAAAACTTATTTCCTATATTGAAACAGCACAACTTACAGGAATGGGGAATAAAGAGATTCAATCACGATTGTCTGAAATGGGATGGAGCAAAAAAGACATTAACCGCGAGCTTGGTTTAGTACAAGACAAAAACAAAAAACTCATGTCATACATCAGACAGGCAAAATCAAAAGGTCTTTCTGATGCAGAAATACGACGTAGACTAACTCTTGATGGGTGGGATATGCGTGTTGTTAACAAAGACTTACGGCTTGTGAATGCCAGTATTAATCAGCTTATTGAATATTTGGTTACTGCGAAAAAAACAGGGGCAGGAAAGAAAAGTATCATGCAACGCCTGACTGCAGAAGGCTGGGAAGAAAGTGTTGTTGAAGAAGAACTGCAGCAAATCAAGAAGAGTACGCAGCATCTTATTGCCTATGTTGAGAATGCAGAAGGACAAGGTTTGAGCATGCGTGAGATTGCTGATAGGTTGCATGATTCTGGTTGGAAACGTAGTGATATTGAACTTGCATTACAATTCAAAGAACAAGGAGAGGTGGAATTATGAAACGAGTAAAAAAAACAATGGCAAGAATGACTGAAGAAGCAGTGGGCCACTATGCCTTTGTTGCAGGTGTATTACTTGCTATCATACTTGGTTTGTTTTCATTTAATACAAAATATAAAGTGCTTATTAGTTTGGTCTTGGTTACTGCCGGCCTACTTGTTGGCATCATTAACATTACTGCAAAAGAAACAGTGCCATTTTTGGTTGCAAGTATTGCATTGATGACAAGTGCAGGATTTGCAAGTGGTATGTTACAAAGTATACCTGATATTGGTCAGGTTCTTAACGCGGTCTTTGTATACATTATGCTTTTTGTTTCCCCTGCAGCACTTGTTGTAGCGCTAAAAACCGTTTACTCCCTAGCAAAAAAGAGGTGATAGCGTAGCAGTGAGTGCTGCACTTTTTTTTCTTTTTTTATATTCTGCTTTGAGGACGATATTGAGAATAGACGGCATAAGGCAGAAATGTTGCAACTGCCATAGAAAATGTTGCAACTGCTGAATAAAAAGCTTCAGGTGTTTGTAGAAGGGAGTGATAGGCATAGTTTGCGGTAAAGGTAAAGATGCTTGGAACAATTGTTGCTTCAAGGGTTTTCCTAACAAATTGTGTGCTACGCTTAAGGAAACGTCTGCATGTATACACACCAGTGCTCCCCACAGTGAATGTGTAGGCTGCTTGTTTTACACCAGACCACATCATTGCATCAGTACCATGTCTTCTGTTTACCCAAGCAACAACACCTCCTGTTATTAGTCCGCCAAAAAAACCCATTGCATATGAGTTGAACTTTCCCTTTTGCATTTCCTTCTGGACATCCTGGTCAAGTGTCATGAAAAAACAGAAAAATAAGAAGTTTATATGGATTATTGTTTTATGATAACATTTCCTTTATTATCATGTTTGTGATTTTTAAAGTCTTTGGCTAGAGCAAAGAGTATGTTATTGGTTTGTTTAGTCCTTTCATCTATCCTTACTAATCTTCCGTTCATTTTGTACATTAGTGTGAATGTGATTGATACACATGGAATCAAAACCATCCAGATAAGAATAATTAAGTTAAGATTAATCTGGGACAAACTTGGACTATGGTCAAGAATCTTCAACATGAGCCAGTAGATAGTGACACATGCGCAGATTAAACCGACTAGTCTTATTATAAGCATAAGGACATTTATCACCTTTATTTTTGGTTTTCTTCTCATTTTAATTTCCCCATGAGTAGGCCGACAACAATTAACACCCAGATGATACTCATAAGCACAAGTTCTATAACATATGTTTTATAATACTCCATGCCATCTTCATCCATCCAAATAAGGAATTTCCTAAGTTTATCTACAATTTCCATGCACTAAGAATTGCTTTACCCCTTAATAAGTTTTTCGACGACAAAACCGGAAAATTTCTGGTACACTTTGAAGATCTAACAAACATCTCCGAAATATTTTCGGAATTAGCGTAAAAAAGTGAAACTATTACAAAAGGTTTGAAACACATAAAGAAAAAAACCAAAAGGAGGGACACTGAGGTGATGGAGAATGCCCTCCAGTTGGTTCAGCCTAAAAAAGGTTTTTGCATGGACTAAAGGCTTGAACGTAATGTATGAACTGTACACGCGCATTGCGTTCACAGCGAGAAAAAAGAACGTGCACAAGCATGACCAGCATGCCAATGCAAGTTTCACCTCTTTTTTCCCATGAGAGTGCATGATGCACCCCCAAACCAAAATATGAATATGATTTGTGGATTGACGCAGCTTAAATCGCGTCACGCAACATTTTGACTGCTTTGTTTCTGACAGCTTTGTCAAGTGTTACTTCAATTTTACGTGCTTTCTTTTTCAAGTCAGGAACCCAACCAACTTCTGAATTGATTAATCCCAAATCCTTGAGATTAACAACAAATGAACGCACACGACGTTCACTGAGCGGCTTGGTATTGTATGACTTACAAGTTTCCTTGTACATTTTAAACACATCGGTTCCTGCCATCATGTCTTTTTCATGTTTGAGTATGCTGAGGTACACGAGTTTTTGTTGTCGTGTCAGTGATGTTATCAGCTCAAATGTCTGGTCCTTTTCCAGGTGTGAGTCAGCCTCGTTTACCAGGTCAAGGGTAAGCTTGTTACGTTTTTTAGCAATGGCGATTTTAGCACAGCTGTCAAGCAGTTCAAGTGCTTTTCGCGCATCACCATAACGTGATCCTTCAATTTCGGCAATTTTCTTTAAAATTGAATTGCCTGCAACGCCGTTCTTGAAGGCAACCTTGGCTCTTTCTCGTAATATGTCGTATAGTTGGAGGTGATTGTAAGGTGGAAACACAATTTTTACCCTTCCAAGGGTTGATTGTGTCCGTGGCTTGATGTAATCGCCAACTCTCACATCATTTGATATGAGTACTGTTGAAACATGAGCGCGTTTTGATTTCTTTTTCTTACCATTAATACGACTCATGCGGTACACGATGTCATCGCCTGATTCTCGAAGAACATAATCCACTTCATCGAGTATGAGGAGGACGTGCTCTTCTTTTTCAAGCACTTTTTTGAACTCACTCAGTGCTTTTGCCCTGTTCCAACCCATTTTAGGGTAGGATTTTGAAGGGTTAAGCTGGCTCAGAGCTTCAAGCAAAATCACTGTTTCAGTACGATTCTCTGAACAGTTTACATACACTGTCTTGAGATTGACGTCATGATTTTGTGATTCGTTTTCAAGCTCATCCATAAGTTCCATCATAAGACCTGTTTTCCCTGTTCCAGGGTTGCCATACACAAATACGCATGACACAGCAGATCCCATTAGGATGGGGGCAAGTTCCATGACCAGTTCGTTTTTTTGGTCTACACGATGCACAAATCCATTTGGCGGTGTTTGGTCGTACAAGACCTCCCTACTCGCGTAAATGGGGTTCTTGAGCACCGACGCAAAGGTCATTGCTGCCTTTGGTGCTTCTGTTGCTACTGATGATGCTTCTGCATCTTGCTGTCGTCGCTTATTTTTCCCACTCACTGTTTTCCTCCTTGATGAAGTCTAACTCTCTGTATCTCTTTTTGGGTTCTGCTCTATAAAAAGATTCCGTTTTTTCCGCTATTTCCGATACTTCCAATATCGCCAAAAGTGACAGTTTTTCCTCTGGAGTAGAGACGAGTACAACAAAAAATAAAAAGAGAGGCGTATTGCACTGTTTATAGGTTATTAAGGGGTGATGAGGTATTAGTATGATTCAGACAGACACCTATTCACAAGGGGATACTACACACTCTCCTGACTCAATGGAACAATCTCTGCCAGGCCTTGCCGCTGTGCTTTCAAACAGGATAGCTATTAATATTCTAAAAATACTCTATGATAATGAAATGAGTAGTAAAAGCATGTACACCTTGAATCTTTCTAATATTCAACAAATCTTGGTTCTAGTTGAAAAACCTCTCAAACCAGTGATGCTCCTTGCTGCAAGCGAGCTTGTCACAACAGATGCTGTTGAAAATGAGGTGGTTATGAGTATAACAGCAAAGGGAAAAGAGTTTATTGAACTGTTTGACCAACTTAAAGAAGTGTATGAAGGGGAGAAACGACCTATGCCTTCAAAACCACAAATAACCTATGATCTAACAACACAAGAAAAGCGCGTTCTTGCCCTTACACAAATGATTAGCCAAGGAACAGGCATGCAATCTATTGATGTACAAACCCTTGCGCAAGAGTTGTTTCCTACACAGTACAAAAGAAAAATGAGCATTGTTATGCGTAATGTAAACAAGCTGAGTGAATTAAACTTGTTGCACTTGCATGAAGACGAGAGCGAAGAAAAAGCTGAAGAAACAAAAGCAAAAAAAGGCAAGAAGAAAAGCAAGGCCAGCAAAACAAAAAAAGCAAAAAAGAAAAAACTCGTTAAAGTAAGTGACAAAGGAGCACGAACCATTAAAGATCAGTACTTGCATCGGATGGTTTGAATAGCAAAAAAGATCCTAACCACAAAAAATTTAAATAAGGGAAATTTACTATTTTAAGCATGGTATGTGATGGTTGTTATAAAGGAACGAGAAAGGTTCAGTTTGAAAAATTTAATAAAATTATAACTTCCACTGAGTTCGAAGGTATAGAAAAAGATCTCAAGAATGAATTAATATCCAACTTTATAATTGGATTAACAATAAATGAGATCAATAGATCCATGAGAAAGAATTTAATGAGTACATTAAAAGAGTCTTTTAATAAGAATTTAATTAAATCACTAGAAAGATGTCAGATAAAAAATTATTAAAAAAAGAAGAACGAAAAAGAAATGATCCGAAGAAAGAGGGAATTGCTGAAGTTGTTAAGCAGTCAGATATGCCAAAACGAATGGCTGAAATGATTTCTATGACAATGCAATCTGGTGGTTTGCCTCCTCAGGTGTTAAATAAAATTACGGATAAACATATTGATAAAGTTCTTGAAATAACAGAAAAAACAAATTCTTATGTCCACAAAGATAACACTTCAGAAAGAAAATATAGGTTATATTATGCAATCTTAGCGATGGGTCTTTTAGTGTTCTTAATTTTATCCCTTAAAAACAATAACAAAGAGTTACTAATCCAGATTTTAATTATTCTTGCTTCTATAATAGGAGGATTTGGAGCGGGGTATGGTTATTGCAAATATAGATCACATTAACCAGTCTCTAGATCTTATCCTTCACTTCAAACTCTTTACGCATCTACAATGATCATAGTCTTGTTCTTCAGCATCATCCAAGCTTGCAAATACAATCTTGTTCTCTTTCTTAATATTACGAGCAGCAAGACAGCTTGACACATGCACAAATGTTGACTTTTCACTTGCAACCCATTCTACTTGAGGCCCTTCTTTTTCTTTGACTGGACTTCTGGGCTTTGCTTGCTTAACACGAATAACTGGTTTGCCTTTCTCATCCATTGTTTCATGTTCAGCAAACTCAGGCATGTCTTCAGAATGAACAGCATCTTTGGGTGTGCTAAATATCTTGCGGATTTCAACCTTTTTGGCAAGGCGAGCAAGCTTTTCCTTGGTCATTCCCACATGTTCTGGTCGAAACAAGACATTGCATTCTTTACAGAAAAAGCCATAGTATGCATTACCCTTAACATCGTCGCTGCATAATGGGCAACTCTTTTGCAAAACAAAAATTTCCATATTACACCCTTTTTACTTGATCTAACTTAAAACAGCAAGTTATTTAAATATTCCCCTTTACGCAGGGAGTATGGCAGAAGAAAACTTGCGAAGCCCTGTATGCTCAGTATTGGGCCATGTGGATCATGGAAAATCATCTATTCTAGATAAGATACGTGGCACTGCAGTTATTTCAGGAGAAGCAGGAGGAATTACACAAGCAATTGGGGCATCAATCATTCCTGCTGAAACAATACAAGAAGTGTGTGGTGAGCTTTTAGCCAAACTAAAACTTACATTAACTATCCCTGGATTGTTATTTGTTGATACACCTGGCCACGCAGCATTCACCAGCCTTCGTAAACGAGGCGGGAGCTTGTCAGACATTGCAGTGCTTGTGGTTGACATCAATGATGGGTTTAAACCACAAACCATTGAGGCGCTTACCATTCTTAAAAACGCCAAAACTCCTTTTATTATCGCAGCAAACAAAATAGATATGCTTCCTAACTGGCGTGTTACAGATGAAAAAACACGACCAGCACTACTTGCCAACATTACAGGCCAGCATGAAGACGTACAAAAATTAATTGAGACAAAACTCTACGAACTTGTTGGTTCCTTACATGAGCAAGGCGAAATTGCAGGGGAACGTTTTGATCGTGTTGACGACTTTACCAAAACTATTGCAATAGTACCTTGCAGTGCGAAAACAGGTGAAGGCATTCCTGAACTTATTATGGTTATTGCAGGTCTTGCACAACGATATCTTGAACAACAACTGCACGTGACCAAAGAGGGAAGCGCAAAAGGCACTATTCTTGAAGTCAAAGAAGAAAAAGGCTTGGGCAAAACACTTGATGTTATTATCTACGACGGCTCACTTTCTGTCGGAGACACTATAGTTATTGGCGCGCTGGGAAAGCCTATTGTTGCCAAGATCAGGGGATTGTTTGAACCTATGCCCTTGCAAGAAATGCGTGAGAAAAAGGCAAAATTCAAGCCAGTCAAAAAAGTCTATGCAGCAACAGGAGTTAAAATTGCAGCACCAGGTACTGAAGACGCAGTTTCAGGCATGCCCATACGAAGTGCCACTAAAGCAGAGCTTGACCAGGTGCAAGAAGAAATCCAACAGGAAATTGAAAGCACTATTATTGAAACCCAGGACAAAGGGATAATTATCAAGGCTGACAGTCTTGGATCACTTGAAGCACTAACTAACATGTTAAAAGAAAAAGGTATTGCTATTCGTAAAGCAACTATTGGGGATGTAACAAAAAAAGACATGGCTGACGCTGAAAGTAATGATGATGAACTTGAACGAGTTCTACTTTGTTTTAATGTTGAAGCACCTGATGAAATACGTGCAATGTCAGAGAGGGTACACATCATAGCGCACCCTGTTGTCTACCAGCTTATTGATGAGTTTGAAAAATGGCAAGAGGAACGCAACAAAGCTGTTGAAGAAAAAGAATTAGACAATGTAGTGAAGCCTTGTAAGATCCACTTACTGCGTGGCTATGTTTTCAGGCAGAACAACCCAGCCGTTGTTGGAAGTGAAATCCTGTTAGGGACAGCAAAACCAACCTATCCACTTATGAATGAGCAAGGCGAGACAATAACCAGTATTAAAAGCATGCAAAAAGATAAAGATAATGTGCATGAAGCTCGCAAAGGGGTGCAGCTTGCCCTGTCCATGGATGGAGTTACAGTGGGTAGGCAAGTCAAAGAAGGAGACATTCTCTATACAGCAGTTCCTGAGGAAGACTTCAGGAAAATGAAAAAGCTCAAGAAGTACCTCAGTAAAGATGAAATTGAAGCAATCAAAGAAATTCTAACAATTATGCGTAAGAAAAACCCTGTCTGGGGGATTTAGAGATCGCAGGTAAGACTACCGCCAGAATTTGGAGTTAATGGCATGTATTTATCATTACCCCACCTAAAATAACTTTCTTCTCCTTTATGCACACCTTTGAAATGAAATGGCAATCTTATTTCAGTCCCTGCACGAAGGGTGGTGGGATCAGTAAATCCTGCAAAGCTCATGAAATGTTCATAATTTTTTTTATCTCCTGTTAACTTTTGTGAAATACGCAGAAATGTATCACCTTCTTCTACATCGTACGTTATGTACATTGCCTTTTCGAGTGGGGTGGGTGGCTTTGGTTGCTTTGGTTCGCCACCATACCAACCACATGGATCAGCACCACAATAAAACTGTACTCCATCACTGGTGATTGCCTCTGTATCCATAGGTGCAAGTGCAGCAGCAACGAATGCAGCAAGGCCAGTAAGTGCTTGAGATAGGTTGTTCATGGAAATAACTTAGGCAATCAGTTTTATAAATATTTGTGTGATTGATGAAACAAGAGATTGGTTTCAGCCTGGGTTGTTTCAAAATCATATTTAACATTGCACAGTTTTAACCAGGCCGGGTTCCGGCCTGGATTATACAGCTTTGCTGTTCAATCTGTGAAATTAAAATATTCTTTGACTTTGTAGAATTTGCCGCTGTTAGATTACCTACAAAAAACCAGATCACACCCCCTGCCCAAACTTTTCTCACATTAACCACTATAGACCCTAAAACTTTATAATGGCAGACTGTGCACTCCCGGTTCAAAGGGTGGGTAGATGGTGAATAGACATGAAACGACTTATAGTATTACTTCTGTTAACAGTGGTGGTACTCACATCACTCCACGCCCAGGGAAGGAGCCAATCAGGCCATATGACCTTGTTGGCAGTTTCTGAAGTTAATGATGATCTTCAAGGAAGCACTGCGGACCTTTATCTTACGCTCCGGCCAGGTACAGGCAAGGTATTTATTGATACACAGCCTGCTTCAAAACTTGATACACAAATGTCAACACGATTAGCAAAGAATATTGCCTGTAAGTTTGTTGACAAAGATTGTTCCAAACATGATTTCTTTTACACTATCAAATCTGGCTCGGTAATTATTGGTGGGCCAAGTGCAAGTGGGTCTGTTGCCTTGCTTACAGCTGCAGTCCTTGAAGGAAAGAATATTCGACCAGATGCAGCATTTACTGGCACGATTGGTTCTGGTAATCTTATTGGTACAGTAGCAGGCGTGCAAAAGAAAATTGATGCAGCTGCGCAGGCAAATGTTAGCCTTGCTCTTATACCTTCAGGAACACGATTTACTCAAAAAGATCCAGCAACATTTGGTGAAGCCACTACTATTGAGGCCAATCTTACCTCTATTGCCATGCCTCAAGATTTACTCGTTGACGCAGTTACCTATGGGGAACAAAAAGGGGTTGAGGTTCATGAAATAACCACTCTACAGCAAGCATATGAGTTGTTGACTGGAGTTGCTATGAAAAAAGAACACAAAAAATTGGTGATTAACAAAGCCTATACTGATACCATGAAGATGCTTGGTGCACTTCTTTGTGAAAGAAGTGTGGCATTGCAAAAAAGTTTGAATACTGCTTTGCTTGAAGCAAATACTCTTGATGAAAATGATGACACTTCTGTTGTCGAAAAAACCAAGAGCATCAAAAGGGAACATGTAATAAAAACAAAGAAAGATGAAATCATTGAAGCACAAATAGGGGCCCATAATTTTACAGTACAAGGCGAAACTGCATTTAACAGAGGGGATTATTATTCTGCAGCTAGTTTTTGTTTTGGAGCAAATGTTGCTTACAAAGACACATTATATCTTACCAAGGCGTTTACTGACCATGAAATAAAAAAGATCTTTGCTAATGTTGCAAAGGACATAATCAAACTGAATAATCGTGTAAACTCCTATACTATACAAACTATCACTGATTTACAAGCATACATGATTGTTAAGGAACGACTTATTGAGGCTCAAGATACACTCTTGGAGCTTAAGGAAGCTATTGAAAAGATAAATCAAAAATCAGAAGATCTTGATCGTGAGGGGGTGCTGTCACAATTGAGTTTTGTTGTGGAACGAACCTACAGTGCTGTAGCCTGGACATCCTTTTTTGGAAAGCAAGGTAAGAAATTCAAACTTGAAAAATATGATCTTAGGGAGTCATGCGATCGAAAACTTTCAGAAACACTTGAATTTTACCGTTATGTGAATTTCCTGTTTCCAAACGCGCATGAAGGTACTAAAAAGCAGATTGAAAAAGCAACAGGTTTTCAACGCAGTGGTAATTATGCAATGTGTCTCTTCAAAGCTGCACTGGCAAAAGCCCAAATTAATTTGATTCTTTCAACACTCTCTATTCAAGAAGAAAACCTGGATGCTGTTATTGAACAAAAAATGCATGCTGCAGAAGAAGCCATAGCTCATCAACAACAAAACAACATCTTTCCTGTGCTTGGTTACAGCTATCTTGAATATGCTCGTTCTCTTCGGGGCCAGAACAAGTTTTCAGCATTGCTCTACGCAGAGTACGCCCTTGAGCTTAGCAACCTTGACATTTACCTCACTACACCTGGCTTAGGTGTTCGAGTTGTGAGAACTGACTTATTGTGGGTACTTATTGCAGGGATCATGATTGGTCTACTCTCTGCTGAAGTCTATAGTGTAGGTACGAGGCTGGCAAAAGAAGACAGGGAAAAAAAGAAAAAGAAACTAAATGAAAAGAAAAAGAAAAAATAACAGCCTATTAAGAAAACTTTCTTACAAAACAATTAATGGCCTGTATTGTACTTTACGAATGCTGTTGCCATCATTAATTGAAACAAGCAATAAATGGATGCCTGGTGTCATCTCATCTGGAACCTCAAACATAATTCTCCGATGAACAGTTTGTCCAGGTTTAATAGTGTCAATGTATGATCTGTGGTGGAGCACATAATCATATGATGCAACAGTTACACCTACATTTGTCATGGTATGAATATCATTGTTGGTTATGCTTACTAAACTTGTAACATAACCGCCTTGTAATCCTACGTGATATCCTTCCCCATCAAAATGTACCCGGTTTAATTTGAATTTACGTGGAACAAAAATGTTCTGTTCATTATGTTCTGATTGTGGAACTCCCCTAACAATCTGGTCACCAAGCATTTGCTGCTGTACCAAGACAGGAAAGTTGTTCACTTGTGAGATTTGCATACCCATTACAGGTGTTATTGAAATAATAAGTACAAGAAATATAATCAATGTTCTGTATGTGATTTTGTTCATGTTGTCTTACACCAAATTGTTGTCTCTGTAATTTAATGAATATGTTAAGGAATATAAAACCCCCGCATCGCATCCTGAAGGATGCTTTGCAGGGGAAAAAGAGGTGATTGTGATTATCAGTTGTCTGTGTAGAGTAAATCCTACACACCTCAGTGAATTTGTTGTGTTCTAAAAAAGAAGGCTTGTCCTCCTTTTTCCATGCAAAAACTCTTTTTGTGTTGTTAAGGAAACCCTGGCAGAACCCGCAAGCGGGTTCTGCTGGGAAAAAAGAGGTGATAGATCGTAATTATAAACCTCTATGAAACCACCCCGATTTCTACTCTAGGGTAGTCCTAATGCTATTTAAGCCTTTCGGTGGCTATTTTTAAAGAGGCTGGAGAAGGCCTGTGGCGTTGGAATTTGGTGTTTTTAGAAAAGTCACCTCAAAAATCAAACAGGGCCATTAATAAAAAAAGTAATATATGACCCCTTATTTTAACCTGTTTATGACATGCCACAAATGCAAGAACAAGGAACAGTATCATGGGGACTTCTGTAAGCCATGTTTCTGTGAACTGCTTGAACGGCGAATAAAAAAATACTTGCGGCAGCAAGAAGCAATAAAAAAAGATGATATTCTTGTGGTTGACAATGATCTAGTGGTCTATGTTCTTGAACATATACTTACCATGCCTGTGAAGATTGTTCGGGACGCTACTCAAGAAGGCAAAAAAGTACTTGCATGGAGTATGGACCACGAGCTTGAATGGTTTTTAGAAAGTCTGCTTGAAAAAGGCTGTGTCCCAGAATCTCATCAGGAAGGAATCAAACTATTTGTTACAATAAGCAAAAAAGAGCTTGCATCATACGCTGCAGCAAAAGGCATAGTTCTTAGTGGTGATCTGAAACCAAAACCAGTTCGTCAGGATCTGATTCACATTTCAGGTATTACTAGTATTCCAGGTAGTGGTGTGCCAGCACGAGCAGATAAGAAAATTGAAAGCTACGCAGATCTTCTTAATGAGCTTGAAAAAAGGCACCATGAAACACGGCCAAGCCTACTAAAGAGTATAGCTAAGCTGCAAGAGATCTTACATCAAGAGTGAAATCAGAAATAATTCAGTTCCTTCTTTTTGTTTCGGAAATTTTCCGGTTTTTCCTGGGCAAACGTTTTAAAGCAAAATAAAATTATTCTAACCATGAAAAAGATAATAACACTCCTTGTGCTTATTCTTGCATCGCTTGCGATAATGAGTAAACTAGGCCCAAGCATTACTGGTGCTGCAGTAGGGCTTGTTCCAATCCAAGAATCACAAGGATACCCACCAGTTGTCTTATTCTGTCCACAAGACAATTGCCTGGAACACTTTACCTACTTGACCAATCATAGCAAGCAAGTACATTGTGCTTTTTTCGATCTTGACCTTGTTGAAATCATTACAGCATTACATAACACACAACACCAGCTCATTGTAGACCATCGAAATTACGAAAAAGAGCTCTTGAATGGCTTAAACGTTCGTGTTGCTGAAGGAAAAAGCTACCTGCACAACAAGTTCTGCATATTTGACAATCACCTTGTTTGGACAGGAAGCATGAATCCAACCTACCGAGGAAATTTTAAGAACCATAACAATGTGGTAGTTATTCAATCACCAGGACTTGCGCGCAATTATGAAACAGAATTCCAAGAGCTTTGGCAAGGGGAATATGGAAAGGGCACTACAACAGCGCAACCAATTATTCAACAAGGCAATATAACCTTACAAAGCTATTTCTGTCCTGAAGATGACTGCGCTGGGAAAATAGTGGGTGTGCTTAACACAGCAGAGAAAAGCATTCATTTTATGACCTTTTCATTTACCCACCCTTTGATTGCCAAAACCTTACTTCTTAAACACAAACAGGGTCTTAATGTAAGTGGTATATTTGAAACACAACAGCGCAGTAAATGGAGCATGTTTGAAACACTTTTACAATCAGGGTTGCCCGTTGTGTGGGATAACTTGTCTGGCAAGGTGCACCATAAAGTATTCATTATTGACAACACCACTGTTATTACTGGATCAATGAATCCAAGCAGAAATGGTGCTAATCGAAATGATGAGAATGTGCTCATAATCAAGGACAAAGCTGTTGCGCAAGTTTTTCTGAAAGAGTTTGAAAGAATGCAAGGCTAGTTACTTGCTTTAGTAATGTCTGTGATACTTATGCCTTCCTTGACACTTTCGATACACAAACACACAACCAATGAGCAATAACACAGAAACTCCTACCCATCCAAGATCTTCTCCAGTTGGAGGTGGAACTTCTTCGCGATTAGCAAATGCTTGTCCTCCACTCCAGGTGCTTGTATTGGAGCAATTCATATCATTTTGCAAATGATAAAAAGCTGTTTTATTCTTAGTTACGTTTTGTAAGTCAATACAGCTACAGATGGGGATGGGTGTGGTGCTATTATCATAACAGTCAGCAATAGCAAGAACAGGATCAGCTGTTAAAGATAGGAAAGTCATAACTACAAAGACAGTTGCTAAGATGCCCAATCAACAAAATATATAAAGGAAAAACACCAAAAACAAGATATAATTAAAAAAAGAGGTAGTACAGTTGGGGTTAGGTGTAGATAGTATAGTTGGAATGGCTACGGCAGAAGCTGCCAAAACAGCTGAATTATCTAAAGGATTCTTTAGTAAAATAATTCCTTACATCCCTAATATGGTCTTTATTCTTGTAATTAGCATTGTTATGTTCTCTGCACATCGTGTTACTGACTGGGTCTACAAACAACTTGCAAGACGATTTGGTATTGTATCAGAAACAAGTAAGCTTCTTATTAAAACAGGTATCTACGTCCTTGGGGGTGTTCTTATCTTGCTTAATATCCCTGGTATCAAAAGTGAAGTAGGTAAATTTGCAGGTCTTATCTTTGGTGGAATTGTCGCGTTTTCAGGTTCTACCATCATTGCTAATGGCATGTCAGGAGTTCTTATCAAACTTATCAAGAAAATCAAGATTAATGATGTTATTGAATTTGATGGACAACTCGGACGGATTACAGAGATTAAAGCATTTCATACAGAAATTGAAACACCTAAGAGAAAACTACTCATTATTCCTAATCATGTATTTATCAGCGACAAATTTACTAACCTTTCTGAAGTTGGATCATTGGTAAGCGCGCGTGTTGGTCTTGGATATGATGTTGCTCGGACTACTGTTGAAAAGATAATGCTCAAAGCAGCTCGGACAGTGGGGATTGACAAGGCATTTGTAAGCGTTGTTGAACTGGGAGACTTTGCCATTACCTATGAACTTAATGGTATCCTTAAAGATGTGGGTACTATCACTGCAGCAACTTCACAAGTACACAAGGAATTCCTCGACGAGTTTAGCAAGGCAGACATTGAAATCCTATCACCTCACTTTACTAATGTGCGACAGATTCCTAAAGATGAAAAAGTCATTGCAAAATACGTTGCTGAAGAAACAACAGAAGAATTAAAGGCGGCAGCAAAAGGAATAGAACACATGATTTTTGAAAAAGCAGAAAAAGCAGAACAGAAAGAAGTGGAAAAAGAAAAGATCACAGCAAATGTACAAGAGCTTATTAAGCAACAAGAAAATCTTAGTAAGGCTATGAAAAAAGTCAAAGATGATTTCTTAAAGAAAAAGATGCAAGTACGACATGATGAACTACAAAAGAAAATAGATGCCCTTAGTGCTCAGATGGAAAAAGAAGAAAAATCTGATGCATAGAAGCGATAGTGCAGTACAGTAAAACATAAAAACCCCCTTTATTCTTAACAGTTTATGGTTGATATGATCATCATTGGGACAGTAGGTCTTGACACAGTAGAAACTCCCTTTGGTAAACAAGAAGATATTCTTGGGGGAGCAGCAACCTATGCATCATACGCAGCATCATTCTTTGTAAAACCAGGTGTTGTAAGCATTGTTGGGGACGATTTTCCAGAAGAGCATCTTGAACTCCTTACAGATAAAGGAGTAGACCTTGCAGGCATCAAAAAACAAGGGAAAACCTTCAAATGGTCAGGCTATTACGAGTTTGACATGAATGAGGCAAAAACACGGACAACAGACTTAAACTGTCTTATGGGGTTTGATCCTGTGTTGCCAGAATTGTATCGTCACAGCAAATATGTTTTTCTTGCAAATATTGATCCTGAACTCCAACTAAAAGTGGTTAATCAACTTACTCATGAAGACGCGTTTATTGTCATGGACACTATGAACTTCTGGATTGAAAGCAAAAAAGATCAGCTTATGTCTGTTATAGAAAAAGCATCTGTACTTTTGATTAATGACGCAGAGGCTCGTATGCTTTTCAAGACACCTAACTTGTTTCAAGCTGCGCGGCAAGCACTTGACCTTGGCCTAAAAGCTATTGTTATCAAAAAGGGTGAACATGGTGCTCTGCTTTTCACCAAGGACGGCAAGAACACTCATTACTTTAATGCACCAGCGTATCCTCTTGAAGTTGTTCGTGACCCGACTGGCTGCGGAGACACGTTTGGTGGGACATTCACTGCCTACCTTGCTAAGTCTGGCAATCAAGGGGAACGTAATCTACGAAGAGCAGTGGTGTTTGCCACAGCAATGGCTTCAATAAATGCAGAGGAATTCAGCCTCAATAAGCTTAAATCAGTTGGCTTGGGGGAGGTTGAAGGCAGAATTAGGACATTGAAGACTATCCGGGAATTCTGAGATGATCATACTGTTAGAATTGACAATCCTTTTACTTTTTTAAAATCTTCATCAGTTGTAATGAGAGGTAATTTATGTGTTAAGCAAACTGATGCTATAAACAAATCTAATTTACTCAGAGGTATTCCTTTTTTGTAAAGCTCATTTTCCAGCTCAAGACTTTTAAATGCTGCAGCAGTATCAAAAGGTAGAATTTCTAGGCTTAACAAGTACTCTCTTGTAGCTTCACGCTCTTTCTGAGAAAGACCAATTAAGACTTCATTAATACAAATGGCGGTAGTTGTAGTTGAAAGTGATTGGTATTTTTCTTTAAGCTGCCTACCTTTATCAGTACCTGAGAGTAAATCAATCAAGGCTGAGGAGTCAAGTATTGCCATGTGTTTCTCCTCTTATTTTTGCGAATTTTTTTTGTCGTTCAATAAAGTCATTATCCATTTCTTTTCTCCTTTTCTTAATTGTTTCTTTCCATTCCTTTGCTTCATACTCGTTTTTTCTGAGAATACCAAAATACGTGTCCAAAAGTTTAGTTTTATCCTTTGCTATGCGTAATATTACCTCACTAAAGCTCTCATTACCGTGCTTCATGTTTTTCAGCGCCTTGTACGCGTCTTCAGTGACTGTAAGAGATTTGACTGCCATGTACTTACGTCTAGACGTACATGTATATAAATATTTCGGAAAATAAGAAGAAAGACTTAAATAGTAATACTTTGTCCTACTTTATGATACCAGGGGGATTTGTAAGGAGACTTACCCACAATGATCCATGGTAAAAAACAGAAGATTTCAATTTCTATACGTCCAGATACTCTAGAGCGAGTACAAGCAAAACTACAGCGTCATAAAGGCAAAGGCTTATTTCGTAACAAGAGTCATCTTATTGAATATGCAGTGAATCATTTCTTGGAAACAGAGGAGGATGACCATGACTAAGATGCCGCCTCCACTTGAAGAACTTGCAAAAACACTTGAAGGAGTGTTTGACTTGCCAAAGAGTCCACGTCTAGGTAAAGATTTTACTGGTTGGACAGGGCATCAGCTTCTTGCAGAACAGGGAAGGATAATACGTGCCTATCAAGATCTAGTACTTGAACGTAGCTATGCTGTATCTTCATATAAACAAGAACAAAGAGTGTTTCCTCCAAGTGATTTAAATCCTGAACAATTAGTAGAAGCAATTTTTCGTAATCGTGAACGATTGCGTAAATGGCAAAAAATTCAAGGTGCAATGGATGCACTTTCTTGGGCTCTACCAACTGAATGGTCAGATACCTCCGAAGAGAGAAAAAAAGCAATACGCAATGAGATTGATGCTTTGAATTGTGCGATTGGACCACGTAGCAAGCGATTGTATCTTGGTCAGATTTTACCGTGGCGAAAAAGGAAAATTGCAGCATTAACTGAAGAGTTAAGCATATTTCAATCCTTTGACTGGCCTACACTTTCAAACTACTTACCAGAAAGTCTCAAACAGGGGATACACCATTTTAGGGGTGCACCGATGTGGCTCTATGCAAAAGCATGTGGAGCAATAGATGCAATTGAAGCATATACTTGGCGAGTTGGGCAAGCACCCTTACTAGAACTTGATCCAGAAGTTATTACTGATTTACATATCAAAGCGTGCAGAACTCAATTTCAACCACTCATGGAAGCAAGGCGTGAAGTATTAGAAAAAAGAGTGGCTTTCTCAGCTAGTGATAGGCGTGACCTAGACCTGCTCACAGATCCTGAACAGTCAGAGTGGGTTCTTGCTTCTGCAACAAAGGCAATAGAAGAAGGTCTCCTTGAACGATCTAGTAAAGAATATCAACAATACTGTGAAGTACTTCCTGAAGTTCTACAAACAGAAATAAGAGCAGATGCTGCTGTTTTGCGACTATCTCCTGCTCAACAAATTAAAGAGTTATGTAAGATACTCAATGACGCGCCTCTCATGACACGCGAGCGTGTTGCACTTAGTGAAGAATATGCACGAGCCAATGCAGTTCTTGATGATATACTTGCATCAAGCGGTTTAAGTGATTATGACTTGGGCGCAGTTCAAAGGACTAGCGCTGATACCAAACATACACTCACTCAAGCAATCAAACCACGAAAAGATCCACGAGAATACTATAAGATGGAAGGTTCTAAAAATGAGAATGGACCGATCTTGAGACTTATGCCTCTTTCTACCATGAACTTATTCCTTGAAAGCGAGGATGTGCACAGTGCACTAGGTGACCAAGCATATGTTCTTGAGTTATTTGATGCTTTTCATAAAGATGTTGTGTGGGATTACATTCTTAACACACTTCCCGGACAAACGCAAACACTCGCTGCCATGGAAAAAGCACTGGAGTTCCCCGAAGTACGATACGCACCTTATCTTATTATGAACTTTTGGAGAGAAAAAGGGCTTGACAACGATTCTCATTTTCTTACCTCCTACGGTTCACCTGGTGAATCAGGGTCACTAGCAACCAAATACTTCGATGCACTTACTGACGAACAACTTGCTGAAATGGAAGCATTAAACATTCCGGGTCTTATGAAAGTTGTTGAATGTGCACGAGCAGACAAAACCTATGCAAGGAGTCATTTCATTGGGAAACTGGATGAACAAGGATTCAATGAGCAAATTCCAAACCCTGCCAATGATACTATTGAAGATGGACTTGCTGACATGGCATTGCACTTTTTAGAAAATGGCACAGATTCAGAAAAATATTTTGCAGCAAAAGTCTTGTTTGACCTACATGTATTCACATCATACAATACTACAACTGAACGAAGGGCTGAAAGACATAATGAACTTCTTGACGAGTTTGCTGGCGCAATGGGGAATGCGTGTTATCTTAGGGGTGAACAAGGATTTATTGCAAAGCGACCGTACATGGTAAACATTAGGATTTTAGATGGTTACAGCGAAGATCCGGAAGAAGGAGAATACGCAAGCCTTGAAGGAAACTGTTTATGGATCAGAGCAGATGTGCTAGAAAAAAATGAACAAGGTATTGAAGTTGTTGTTCCCCACGTTATTATGCGTGGAGACAATCCTAAACTCAAAGGATTAAGTATTCAAAACTATGTTGAAGAAATGGAAGACTACTTTGAAGAACAGTTTGCAAGTGTATTGCAGGAAGAAGGCTATACTGGAAAGTTCTATATCACACGACCAAAGGACGCCCAGTCAAATCTTGCAACAACCAACGATGCAGGACTCTTTAGGGTTGTACAACCAAGTTTCAGAGACAAGCCAACTGTGCACCTTGTTGAAGATTTACATTTCAACTATGGTCTTCAAGACAAGTGTGCTGTTGTTCGTGAAGGGTATGTTTAAGTAAGAAAGTAATGATATAACAGAGTTAGTTTAAGCTTGGGTTGTAAAAGCATAAGCAAACAAGGCAGGCAAGAACCAGGCTTTTTCATCATATTCCCTCAGCTGCACAGTTTCAACCGGCTCGGAACCCGAGCCGGATTTAACAGCTTTGCTGTACAATCTGTGCAATTGACATGTTCTTTGATTTTGATGATCATACTGATCCTTTTACTCTTACTTAAAGTCAAATTACAGTCCAGAATAATTCTTTTAGTAGTAAAAAACCACAACCTATTTAAATCACTGCTTGTAGCACAGCCCCCATGAAGAGTTTTGCAAAGGGGGGGATGCAAAAAAATTGGAAAAAAGCACGTTTTACACTGCTCCTTGCACTGTGTTTCTTATTCATAATGAATATTGTACAGGCAGTCACTGAACATGGTTCTGAAGCTGCTGACGCAGGGCATCATGCATCTATTACTTTTCTTTGGATTGCAATTATTATTGTTGCTGCAAAACTCTCGAGTCTTGTAGAAAAATGGGGGCAACCAGCAGTTCTTGGTGAGCTCCTTGTTGGTGTTGCACTCGGTAATCTAAGTATATTGGGTATTCACTGGCTTGAACCTATTAAAACAGATCTTATTATTACCTTCCTTGCAGAACTTGGTGTTGTTATTCTCTTATTTCAAATTGGTCTTGAAACTCATCTTGCTGAACTTAAACAAGTGGGGCTTCGTGCAGCACTTGTTGCAGTCCTTGGTGTGGTCTTACCTTTTGTCTTTGGGACCTACTGGTTTGGTCCATGGCTTATCCAAGGACTTTCACCTAACGGCTACATGTTCCTAGGTGCAACACTCACTGCAACCTCAGTGGGTATAACAGCACGTGTTTTCAAAGACCTTGGCAAACTTAATATTAAAGAAGCTCAAATTGTACTTGGTGCAGCTGTTATTGACGATGTTCTTGGCTTAGTAATTCTTGCAGTGGTTTCAGCAATTGTTACTCTTGGCGCTGCAAGTGTTGGTATGGTATCTTGGATTCTTGCAAAGGCAATTATCTTCTTAGTAGGAGCGCTTGTCCTTGGTCAACTTCTTGCACCTTACCTTAGTAGGGGAATGGCAAAAATTCACGCTGGGGTTGGTATGAAATTTAGTTTGGCAATCTGTTTTGCTCTAATCTTTGCGTACCTTGCAGGAGTTATTGGACTTGCACCAATTATTGGAGCGTTTGCAGCAGGGATCATCCTTAAACCAGTTCATTTCCGATACTTTAAAGACGTCAAAATTGTTGAAGATATCAAACAACACATGGAAAAACACCACAATGGTAAAACTGAAAAGAATTTCATGGCTCTGTTGCGACGGCATTCTGACCGTCACATTGAAGATCTTATTGAACCAATTGCATTATTCCTTGTACCTATTTTCTTTGTATTTACAGGATTTGCAGTTGACCTACGAACCCTTGCAGACCCACGTTTAGTAATGGCAGGGCTTGCAATCACACTTGTTGCAATTATTGCTAAGCTCCTAGCAGGAGTGTGTGCAGGAAGCTGTAATAAGTGGCTTGTTGGATGGGGAATGGTTCCACGAGGAGAAGTAGGCCTTATCTTTGCAAGCATTGGAAAATCACTTGGTGTTATTCCACCACCTGTGTTTTCTATAATCATTATTATGGTGATTCTGACAACTCTTATTCCACCACCAATCCTTAACTTTATCCTTAAAGGTATGGATAAGAAAAAAGAGAAAAAGGAAAAACCTAAAGAAGAAACTAAAAAAGAATAATTAGTTTATTTTCTACCATAATGTTTTTGAGTAAACTCTTTAACAAAATGTTCTATTTGAAGTTCCTCTGCATAGATATACCATAATAATTTCAGAATAATGAGCAAGCCAATAAGCGAAACAAACAAGACTAACAAATGATGCAGTTGTTGGTCATTATACAACAAGAATCCCATTACTGCACTAATTGCAGGAGGGTGAAAAATATCAAATATGTAGAACATAACTGAAACACTGAACACTGCAAGGAATGAAGCTAGCACCAATGAAGTATTATACATTTGAATACCTTGCCAGATAAGGATGCTTATGATAATTGCACAAGCATAGCTTAATATAACACTACGCAGGCTGTTGCTTTTTGATTTTGGAAAATGGCACATGACTCCAGCGGTCGCTGCAACACTGGCAAACAAGATAAGCCCACCTTGGCTTAATGACTTGGTTAAGAAGAGTGCAAGCAGTGCAACTGACAACCCCGCTATGATGCTGTGAACAAGAACCTTTCTAACTCCCCTCTTTTTTGTTTTCATATGGTTATTTGACTGAGTAAATGATATTTATAAAGGTTGTTGTTCGGGAACTGTTTTGGGATCAGTCAACATATCTTGAGCAAAGTTAGTTTCAGCCTGGGCTGTTTCAAAAGTCTTTTGTTACACAAAAGACACAAAATGTGGGCGGGCCCCTCATTTCAATCGGAGCCCACCTGAGACGTTTTTTCCTAAGTACATCAAACCATATTTAACATTGCACAGTTCCAACCGAGCCAGGTTCCGGCTCGGATTAAACAGCTTTGCTGCACCATCTGTGCAGTTGAAAATATTCTTTGATTTTGACGACTTTGT
This sequence comes from uncultured Methanosarcinales archaeon, assembly GCA_964343705.1. GTDB lineage: Archaea > Nanobdellota > Nanobdellia > Woesearchaeales > UBA12501 > JAUSFM01. The sequence continues at coordinate 108,582 of CAYFJX010000001.1, read as the reverse complement.
TGCACCAAGTTTACCACCAAAAGTCAGATTACTTTATTCATTACCTCTGCTTATACTTATTACTCTCTACAATCACAAAACATTTAAACCAGCACCTCAGCAGGGAGCAGTACAATGGATACAGGAGACACATACGAAGTCAAAGATATGAGCCTTGCAGAACAAGGAAAAAAGAATCTTGAATGGGCAGAAGCAGAAATGGGCGCGTTGATGAAAATCAAAGAGCGCTTTGCAAGCGAGAAACCACTTCAAGGCATTACCATTGCATTAGCTCTTCATATTACTAAAGAAACAGGTATTCTTGTTCGCACACTTGTTGCTGGTGGTGCAAAGGTTGTAATCACAGGATGCAATCCACTTAGCACACAAGATGATGTTGCTGCTGCACTTGCAGAAGAAGGAAAAGATGGCAGCATTTGTGTGTATGGCTACAAAGGCGAGAGTGATGAAGATTATTACAAGTATATTACTAAAGTTATTGAACAAAAACCACACATCACCATTGATGATGGCTGCGACCTTGTCAGTGAAATTCACAAAAAACACCCTGAGCTTATTCCAAGCCTTATTGGTGGTGCTGAGGAGACAAGTACAGGAATAGTGAGGCTTAAAGCGATGGTTAAGGATGGGGCTTTGAAATATCCTGTGATAGCAGTAAATGAGTCAAATACTAAGAGATTAATGGATAATATCAAAGGGACTGGTCAAAGTACTATTGATGGGATTTTACGGGCAACAAACGTCTTATTAGCAGCAAAAAACTTTGTTATATGTGGTTATGGGCCTTGTGGAAAAGGTTTGGCCAAGAGAGCACAGGGTATGGATGCTAAAGTAATTGTGACTGAAGTTGATGCATTTAGGGCTCTACAAGCTGTGATGGATGGTTATAGTGTGATGCCAATAGCAGAAGCAGCAAAGCTTGGTGATATTTTTGTGACAATAACAGGAAATAAAAATGTTATAGATATTGAACACATGAAATCTATGAAAAATGGTGCAATGCTTGCTAATTCCGGTCATTTTGATGCTGAAATTAATTTAGATGGTTTGAAGAAGATAGCCACAGAAAGGAATATAAGACCTTTTATGGATGAATATACCTTAGACAATGGAAGGAAGATTTTTATACTAGGGCAGGCAAGGTTGGTGAACCTCTCTGCTGCGGAGGGTCATCCTTCAGCAATCATGGCAATGTCTTTTTGTAATCAAGCGCTTGCATGTGAACACCTCGTCAAAAACAAAGGTAATTTTAAACCAGGAGTGCATGAGTTACCAAGAGAAATAGATGATAAAATAGCAAGATTACAATTAGAAGCAATGGGCATAAAGTTTGATTCTATGACAGAAGAACAGAAAAAGTATTCTGAGTCATGGCAGGAAGGAACTTAGATTAGAATCTTGGACTTTGCTTTTTATTTTAATTGGAGTGATTAAACTTTGTTCCCCTAATAATTCTTTTATCTCAGGATAATCAATTTTAAGCTGTTCAGCAAAAAGTTGGCCTGTAAATGCAAGCTTGAATTTATTTGATAAAGGATTTGGGTTAGGTTTTATAAAACCTCCCTCTTGTAAACGTTTAACCAAGGGTGCTAATTCTGCTAGTTCTAAGCCAGTATCTTCATATAATTGTTCGTAATTTCGTACCTTATTAATTGCTATAGAGAGAAACACAGAGATGGCTTTCGGATTTTCAACTACTTCTGAAAATCGTCTAGCTTTTGTGATTATGTTAAAATCCTCAGACATGTGAGCACCTCTTTTTTTCTTTTAGGTGTTTACTTTTTAAATAATTATTCATTTTTTCTCTTCCCCTCATCTTGATAAAACATCTTTGCTTGATTTAAATGGGCTTGGACAATCTCATCTGCTTGCTGAATAAATTCTCTTTCATCTGTTACAACATTCACATGAGTAAAACACTTTTCATGAGAAACTAATTGCACATCCTCTGTTTTGAAAAGATATGCACATTTTATTTTCTCTGGATCATGTGATATTGTTTGTATTTCAGCATTAAGTCCTTGACTATGCGAAGCACTTTGGCCTGCAAATAATACGATGATTGGAATATTATCTCCTTGTTTCATTATTGTCCAGATATGATGTAGCTTTTCATGAAGGGGTGGTTCTATCTCACTTTCACCAACACGAAGTTGGATGTCTTTCATAAGAAAAACACCTGATATCTGTTTCTTTCGTTGCATATCTCTAAATTTTTCAATAATCTCAATATCCATCCCATCATAGCTTCCGCATACAAGTATGTGAAGTAATCCTTTTGCTTTCTTATCAAGATCTTTATGTTCCTGAGCAACTTTCTTGGATATTTTATCTAGTAGATCATCCATTATATCACGTTTTTATTGTTGAAATTAGGAGGTGTTTAAAAATATTTTGCTTTATCAAAATACGAAAAATCGACGACAGAATCGGAAATATTTCAAATTCTAAAACCATGGCAAGAAAAATATCCAGCTTGCACACCAGTACAGCAGCAGAGCAATAAGTATAATTCCAAGTATGCTCCAGAATCGAACATAACTCTTAATAATTGTGTGGCCAACCGTGAAACGGTGTAATTCCAGATGGTGTGTTGCTCCACGAAGGAACCAACCAGTTGCTTGCGCAGGTCGCTTAAGCAAATTCTCTAATTTTTTCCATGCAAAAAACAAGTTACCAAAAAATGGGATAGCGCTTTCATAATTCAAATAAATAATACCTGTTTTGTCTTGGAACAGCATGTCCTCACTAAAAATGTAACCTGCTTTCCCTCTGCCAATAGCCTTACCTTGGAGGGCAACAGGTTTTCCTCGCACAGGAGACGCGTATATGTCAGCCATGCAGTCAAGCACCGTGCTTGGTACAAAACTGTTGGTGGGGAAACGGTACATAATATTGATTGCTCCCACTGCAATTAAAACTACCAAGAAAAGAATCCCTGTTGGAATCAACAGGTTTACACCGGCTGCGTACTGCAATCCAACAAGTATGCCAAAGACAATGAATGTTAGAAGCATAGAGCACTTCACAATCATGTCAGTGATAAAATTCTTCCACAAACGAGCCTTGTCAACGGTAAGTCTGATGAGTCTGTCAAAATTAAATGCAGGCTTTGTTGTGAATGTACACAAACGCTTGATACGCTTACCCACAAGAGGGTGTGTTGAACTTAATTCCAAGATCCATGCCCAAGGGTTTACAATATCAAACAACAAAGCATTCTCAATTTTGCCTTTCTTACTCATGCTGTGGTGGATTGGCCCCATGTTCTTGGCAGATTTGACGTCGTAAATACCTTGCGCCCGCGTGCTATTAAGCAAGTGCGCTGTTTTGTCAGTGTCTTTCACTGATGCAATCCCATAACCAATTTTGATAAGTGCAGAAGACAAAAGATTCGCGTTTCCTGTTTCATACGCTGCAAACTCGTCAGCTGCGTACTCACGCGTCCTGCTGAGGTACATTAATACATACGTGCCAATAAGGTAGAACAAAAAAGAAATATAACCAATCCCAATAAGCACTCCTTTTCCTCCTCCACCTTTTTTTCCAGCTTTGTTCATTCGTATGGGTCTTCCACGAACCCCGCCTGCTCGGGTGAAGATAACGTAAAACTGGTATAAGAGCTGGAGCAGGGTTGACGCTACAGTCATTATAATGAAATCCTTGTTGACAATATGGCCGAGCTCGTGAGCAAGTACTGCTTCAACTTCTTTTGGTGTAAGAAATGTAAATAAACCCTCTGTAAAAACAACACGGGCGTTATAAGCAGCAGAACCATACGTAAACGCAGTCGGATTTTGATCTTTGATAATTCCTATTTTTGGAACAGGAATGTTGTGTTTTTTACATACTTTTGCAACAAACTGCATGTACTGCTTATTCTTGATTTGTTCATACTGGTAGAACTCACACTTGTAAAACCATTTGAAGATAATATCTGAGAACCATGGGCCACACAGCCAGACAATAAGATTCCACAGAATTGTTAATCCAATCAGCCAAGGCCATGAAAAGATACCAACCCAGTACGATGCTGCGAGAATAATTGCAACAACAAACCCAGATAGAATTGTTAAGGTGAATAATGATGCAAGCTGGAGTTTGAAGTTCATGAGGTTGTTAGAAATGTTGGTATATATAAATGTAGTTTAAACTATTCAGCTGGAGCACGTTCAAAGTGGTAGCGTGTTTCTTCATTCTCTTTTACTATATGGCCAAAAACTTCACGGTAAGCAAACGGTTCTCTAATGTGCATTTCAAACACTCCTCCATGTTCTCCAGCATAGGTTTTACGTTCAATATGCTCAAAAAGACGAGCAACATCTCGCCTGGTGGGGATTTGATCAACACTTGAAACATGTACACGTTGGTTTAAGCAACGCTTTTTCAAAATCATATTGGGTATTGCACAGTTCCAACCGCGCCGAGTCCCGGCGCGGATTAAATAATTGTTCAATCTGTGCAGTTGAAAATAGTATTTGATTTTGAAGAATTTGTAGCTCCAGATTAGCTTACAAAAAGTTAGCTTACATAATTAAATAAAAAACATAAGAAAAAAAGAGATAAAAAAAGTTAATAATATGTTTGTCCTGCTAGTGCTTCGTCTTCATCACTTTTTCGGGATCGTGTAAATGCAATGATTAATCCCAAAACAATGAGTAGTACGATAAGCACTATTAGTCCAACTTCAAGTCCACGTCGTAGATTGTCATCAGCTCCTTCAGGCGCTGCAACAACATTCGCTGTTAGCGGAATTTGTTGTAGTGTCTTTTCTGCTGATTTGATGTCTAGTGTGAATGCATGAGCTCCTGCTTGTGCGTCATCTCGTGCTGAGACATACACATATACAGATTCTGTGTCTCCACCGTCAACAACAATTACGTTGCTTGGACTTACTTGGCTTGTAGCAAATGCTTCTGCTCCTGATACTGCAACAACATAGGTCTTTGATGTTTGACCTTCGTTGGTTAGTGCAACAGGATAGATTGCTCCACCTTGACCAATCACAACATCTTGAACATCAGGTCCAACAGTAATAACTGTTTTAGCCCTTGCAGGTTCAGGTTGTGTAGGTGTGGAAGCTTGTCCAGGTGCTACAAAAGTTGGGTTAACAACTTGGATCTGCGCTGTAGCAGTTTCCTTTTTTGTGTTCTCATCGTATGATACTTCAACAAGAACATCGTAGATGCCAGGTTGAGCATTCTGCGGTACTCGCAGGTAGATAAGTTCACTGGTTACTGCGTCATCATCATTGTCAATTTCGTCGATGAATTCAGCGTTTCGTGATACAATACCAAATGCAGGTACACTTGCTGTTACTTTGATGCTTTCTTCAACCTTTTGACCAAGGTTTTGGACACGAGTCATTACAGTGAATGGTCGTCCTGCCATAACCTGTTGGCTTGGGCTGATTACAACATCTCGGATACTAACTGAGTGTCGTGGTGCTCTGATCTTAAGATCAAATTGGTATTGCGCAACTGCTGCGCCACGAGCTGAAACAAGCAGATTTAATTTGTAGTTGTCACCATCCTCTAAATCAAGGATTGTGGGAATTTCAAGATCAAAGTCTACAGTTTCCCGTGTGTTCTGTGGAAGATTAAAGGTTTCTGACACTTCAACAAGTGGGAAATGTTCATCTCCTGTAATCCACGCAAGCACGGCCATGTTTTCTACGTCACGTGCATCATTTATTGGGGTGAATTCCCCTACTTCGCCTTGTGCACAAACGCCATTTGCGTCAGGAACAAGCATTGGCTGGTTAGGATCTCCATTTTCATGTAATGGGTTTCCATCATCATCCACACACGCAGGTACTGTCGCACCTGGGTAATTCTGTGATGAAACTTTTAACCTAATGTCGATTTTTTCGCCACGGTTAAACGCTTCACTAATCACTCCGCCATTGTCGATCTGATCTCCGTTAATCTTAACAAAGTCTACAACAATACCGGGGATATCTACAGTAGGACTAGGAGCCGCTACTGCTGCTGTTAATGTCATAATGGATAGTAGAACCATCATAAACAGCGCGCTTAAAATTTTAGTTGCCTTCATGGTTTTACCCCCTCCAAAAAGCTTCTTGAGAGTCATTGTTATTTTTTGTTTGTTTTCATCGATGTCTAAACCACTTCTATTTTTGTGTCTAATGATTTCCTCTATCTTGTTCGTTTAGTATTCGAGAGTGGTTAATAAGCTTTTCTGTTATGTATAATACAAATGGTTATAAACAAAACGCTAGTTAACCACTAATTTGGTACGAATTACCGACGATAAATACTGGCCGGTAGACGCTCTTATTTAACTGGTTGCCATCACTAATTGACACTCTAAGCAAGTATTCACCTTGTTCAACCCATAGTGGGATGTCCAATAATACTCGCTTAGTAATTGTTTCACCTGGCAGGATCCTTGTGATCTTTGCACGGTGGAAAAAGTCAAACTCGTATGATGACACATTAATACGCAAGTCACGAAGCGTCTCATGACCTGTGTTGGTAATGCCTACAACACCCATAACCTGATCTCCTGGGTAGGCTTCATTGTAGCCAGAGCCGTCAAAGACAACCTGGCCAACACGAATATCTCTATATCCATCACGAATACCTGAATACATTCGGATGGTTACTCTATCATAACCACTATCACCATCAGCATCAAATACTTCAACAGATGCGTGCTGGTTACCTTGACTTGTATATGTGTGGGTAACAGTTGGTACACTGGTTGTTTTTGTAGTACCATCACCAAAATCCCATTCATATCTTAAGTCACCTTCACCACCTTCAACTGAAACAGTAAATGTAACAGTAACTGGTGTGGTGGGTTGGTCGATTTCATAGGAAAGTTTTATACTTGGTCTGCTGTTTGGTACTGCGTCACCAAACACCGGAATATCTTCTGGGCACAGATTATTACATACTCTTCCACAATCTACTCCTTCTTCACCTGCATCTTGTACTCCATTCTCACACTGGTTGCCTGGGTCTACTGGGCAAGCGTTTGGACAATTGCCACCACAATCCACTCCTTCTTCACCTGCATCTTGTACTCCATTCTCACATACAGGTGGTTGAACTTCTTCAGTTATGGTGAATGTGAAGTTATCTTCTGCAAAAGCGCCATTAGTACTTAGATCTGAACAATGCATGTTCCATTCATACTCGCCAGGAGGAATATTTTCTACTAAAATACTATGTTCACCTGGTCCATGTTGAACAGGTGCACTTGTTTGATCAAAACGCCTATTAATATCGGTAAAAAGAGTACAAATCACTTCTCCATCATCCTCATCATCTACTTCATACCAAAAGGTAATATCGTTTTGATCAGTTTCAAAATTGTCTGCTGGTGCAATCAAGGTTACACTTGGAGCAGTTTCATCAGGTGGACTGGTGTCTACAGTAAATTGTTGGGTTGGTGAGCTTGCTCTATTACCTCCTTCATCAGTACATGCAACAAACCAACTATAGGTTCCATCTGGAACATCTTGAACATGATGCTTGTTTGACTGGAATAAAGTAAAAAGGTCAAGTATAGTATTAAGTCCATCCATACGAATTACGGTTGACATACCATTACCTCTAATATCAGAGATGATATCACATCGTAGAACCATATCAAGGTCATCTGCAACCAAAAAATGAAACGTAAAATCATTTGCTCTAATAATTTCATTACTCTCTGGGTTGACAAGTGTCACAATAGGATCTTCAGTATCAATACATTCTGCTGGTTGATCACGACCATTGCCTAAAGGACAGTCATCTTCATCATCAGGTGTGCCGTCATTATCATCATCGTCATCACACACATCACCCATGCCATCTCCATCATGGTCTTCTTGTTCTGGGTTGACGTCTACTGGGCAATTGTCATCACCATCATCATCTGTTACTCCATCATTATCATCATCAGGATCACATGCATCTCCTAACTCATCTCCATCAGTGTCAAGTTGGTCAGGATTTGGTACTCGTGGACAATTATCATCGTCATTGGGGATACCGTCTAGGTCTGTATCTGGTTCTCGAGGACCAATTGGATCTGGGCCATCAGGATTTTCATCACATGCATCACCAACACCATCTCCGTCAGTGTCAAGTTGGTCAGGATTAAACACACCAACACAATTATCGGTATTTCTTCCATTGCCAAGGTCGATTTCTGGAACACCATCTCTATCGGTGTCACCAGGAGCAATAACCATAACTGCATTAAACAAAAGCAGCATAGTCAGTAGTGCGATGGTCAGTGTTGTTTTGAGTGTTGTGATTGTTTTCATGTGCATATCCTCCTAAAAGGGTAGTTCAAGTGTGATGTATACTTTTGTGTTATCTTCTGATTTGCAAATTTGGTCTTCGCCATTGTCAAAGTTTGTAATCCAACCTGCCCTATGATCTAGTACTGCGCCAAGGCTATTTTTTTTATCTTGACCAAAAAGGTACATTCCTCTTAAGGCACCCCCAAATTGCCATTCTGACCGGTCAAGTTCATGAATTCCTGTTCCATTGGTTTCTTCAACAGCACCCATGCCATCATAGTTTAATCCAAGTGTGGCACTTATTTTTGCTGAAGGTAATCGGCCTGCAACAGTTCCAGATAGTGCAACACTCAATCCAGGATTGTATTCTATTCCTTCTGTGTTACTTTGTGAGTTAGGTCCTGCTCCTAACTGTCCTTCAAGTAATAATCCATAGTCTTCAAGGAATGCAACTGCGGCACTTCCACCAAGCATTAACAGACCCCGCTTAGTGGTGCGATCATTATTTTGAATAGCTTCTCCAGTTTCTGCAAAAGAGTCATACTGTACAAGCAAACCAACCCTGAAATCTTCTCTAAGAGCATGTCTGGCTTGCACTTCATTGGTTAAATTACGAACGTATGTTAATTGTGCTTCAAGGTCTGTTTGTGAACCTGTCCATTCATAGGAACCAAGATCAGTTGATCCTTGGCTTACATTCCCGTCGCCGCTTGTGAATGCTTTGTAATTAAAATGTTCACCACCTAATCTTAATGCCACGCTGTTTTTTCCGCGCTGTACGGTTCTTTGTAGACTTAAGCTTCCGCCTACAACTGGGCCGTGCGCATTTGTTTCAGCAAGAAAATCATTTTCAATATAGCCTTCAAGGCCTTCGTGGAAACCCCAACCTGCATGCACTTCAGGAATACTATGATCTCCAACATGTGGCCAGACTCGAGCAACACTTGGTGCTTCGCCTTCTCCCTCACCTTCGCCCTCGCCTTCTCCTTCACCACTAACTAGGGCTTCTCCCTCTCCTTCGCCAGTAGGGGATACTTCGCCTTCTCCTTCGCCCTCTCCTTCTCCAGCATCAACAGGACCATCGCCAATCTTATGGAAACTAATGGTGTATGTTTGTTCAGGGCCTTCAATCTGTTTTTGTAGTAATGGTGTAAGACCTGTAGTGGGGCCAGTGTACTTTGGCTGTGCTTTGTAAGAGTAGCTATAACCACCTGTGAAAGCAAGTGGTTCATTTAATTCATTATCAGTATTTCCGTCAGTATCAATAAACCAAGTAAATTTTTTGTAATCTTTTGCACGGAAAGAATAACGTCCTTCAGGATGATCGCCAAAATTGTTTTTGTCATCAGCAAAGATTTCTTTTAGTATTTCATCTGTTGGGCCAAGTTGTACCACGTAAAATGTTCCATGTTCTCCCCATGCTTTACGAGCACCATTTACTTTTTCTTTTTCTCGATCAATACGTGCCTTGAGACTTGGCACGTTCATGTGGTTAAGTATCTCTGCAGGTATTCGTAGAATTTCTTGATGATCCCAAATTGGGGTGATCATTGCATATCGTTGTTTTAATCGCTTTTTCAAAACTTTTCGTTTATTACGCTCTTTTAGAGGAAGATTGTATCCAAATTCTAGTCGCATTCCTCCTACACCTACAGCAGCAAGATATATTTTGGTAGGTTCTAAGAGGTCAGCGTTGTTTGGACGTGCGCTTGACCTTACTTTTGAATTGTGCAGTTCAGCAATTGCTTCGCGAAACATTTGTGTGGAGTCTTCATTTACTCCAATATCAAAACTAGTGAAGAGGTCAGCAAACTTGTAATCTTCCCATGTCGCAGTATCTTGCGTGTCAGCATCTCCAATTGGCGTTGCCAGTTTTAGTGTAAGGTAATGCTCATCTACACCCATGCAACTAACAGCATTTCGGGTAATCCAACCCATGTATGTTGGTTTGTGACAAATCTTTGCGAAGTCAGCAACAAGCTTTCGTAATTTTTTTGCTTCTTTAATCTCTTCAGCAGTCAGTGTAGGTATTGCAGATGCTCCTGGGACAGGAGGAGCAGGTGATGGTTGTGCTTGTGCTTCGGGCATGTTCATTGATGTGTAACCAACAAGTCCAAGAAGAGCTGCACCACTTAAGGGGGCAGCAAGATTACGAGCATGTCGACTAAAACTACTTCGGATTCTAGAAACAAGTCCCCCAATACCCCGTTGTGTGTTGCTACGATCTGAGTGATCTGACATTACATTCCCCCTAATATAATTGGTTAGTTGCGCTGTCTAAACACACTCACATCGACAAGAAGTCGATTAACTATTGGGAAGTAATGCTAGGTGCTATATAAAACTTTCCATAGGTTACAATACAAGGGTTCAAACCTACAAAACTTTTATAAAAGAACCAGGGGAATACCTTGTACAAATCCTTGAATTATGGGCTTTTGAAGGCCTCAAGAAAGATTCCAGGAATAATGGGGCGTTTAGACAACTACCATGGTAGAAGAAGAAACTTTACAAGAATCAGAAGAAAAAGCACAGGAAAAAGAGAACTCACAAGAGGCAACTACAACTCCTCCAACTAAAACTGCATCTGAGGGGTCTAGTGAGGAAATTAGTCTTGACTTTTCTAAAATTGGCAAGGAGATAAAGAAAGCTGGCAAAAAAGTATTCAACAATAAAAAACTATTTTTCACCCTAGTACTTCTTCTTATTCCTCTTGTTCTTAGTGTTGCTATTCGTATTCAACCACTGTACTTACCCATTACAGATGATTGGGCACAAAATTCTGTAGACTCTAGTCTTCGTCAAGAACTAAGCAAGCAAGTCAACAGTCAGTATGGTAATCTTCCTGAGGAAAGCAGGGATAGAATTATGGCAAAAGAACTTGCCAAGTACAAAGAAGAAAATAAAAATAATTACAAGCAACAAATTGATGCAACAAGTAAATCTTTTAAAGGTGGTTTTAGTGCTCCAGACGGGATTCCTTACTTAGGTGATATTGACTCCTACTTATGGCTTCGTAAGGCACAAAACATTCTTGACCATGGCCATGTTGGTACAGAGATGCGAGATGGGGAAGTCTATGATGGATATCTTCTTGCTCCACTTGGAAGCGTAACAGAAGATCATTTACACCCTCATATTATTGTCTTTTTTTACAAAATCGCTCGTTTGTTTAACGAAAATATCTCCCTCATGCATGTTATGTTTTATGTACCTGTCATGATTGGTATCTTCGCAACACTCTTTGCATTCTTACTTGGTCGTAAACTGAGCAACAATGTAGGTGGCTTTTTCACTGCAATGCTTATCGCAGTGCATCCTGCAATTATAGGAAGGATGATAAGTACTGATACAGATTCGTACACAGTCATGTTTCACTTACTTGTTCTTTGGCTTCTTGCAGAGGCATTATCAACAAAGGATGAGGCTTGGAAACCCAAGGCAATCTACACTGGTTTTGCAGGTGTATCATTGGCAGCCTTTGGTATGATTTGGGCAGGATGGTGGTATATTTTTGATCTAACTGTCGCAGTGCTTATAGGAACACTAGGTTATTATTTCTTAATTGAACTACGAAAAGGAACACCAAAAAACATAGTAAAGAATCTTAAAGCTCGATCGTCAGCATTTATTCTTGGTGTGTTTGTCTTAAGCACTTTTATTTTTGTTAGTTTGTTCTTATCAGCAGAACTATTTTTCACTATTCAAACAAATGTGTTGTACACTTTCACTGTTCTTAGCAGTGCAGTTAAAGCAAACTTGTGGCCAAATGTGTACACCACTGTTGCAGAACTTAACAAAGTTGCCATTCACAATATTTTATCTCAGTTAGGAAGTAAAATTTTTGTCTTTCTTAGCTTTTTTGGTTTGGTTTTCTTGTATCTCAAGAAAAAACAGTACATGTTATTCGCTGGCGCAGCTGCATGGTATTGGGCAGTACTAAGCATTTTTTTGACAACTGGTCAGATTAAAGGGAAGTACTTGTTACTTTTATTGGCCATTCCTCTAGGCGTAGGCCTCTTGGCATTTGTATTCTCGAGAAAAACAAAAAAGAACCTTATTCACTTAGCTGCTTTTACCTTTGCATATGAAATACTTGTTTTTATTTTTGCAGCTGGTCAAAAAACTGATGCAAAAGTTTTTGCTGCATTGCTAGGACTTCCAATATTAGTTATCATCTTGATGTCCATCTTCAAGAAGCAAGAATTGAGTTTGATGAGTATTGCTTTTGGCACTCTTTTACTTATTTGGACAGGGGCCATGTTTTATGCAACTAAGAATGGGATTCGATTTATTATCCAAATTCTCATTGCAAGCAGTATTTTGTATGGGATTGTAGTGGGGAAAACAGTAACCTACATCCATCATACTATGCCAAAGCTTATCAACAAGCTTTTCAACAAGATAAAACCCTTGCGTAAGCCACGGCCACGAGTAAAAAAAGTGATAGCATGTCTTCTCGTTGCAGCTGTGTTTGTTTTGTTTCTCAGTATGCTTGTAGCACCCACTAAGGGTGGTTTTAGAAATGGAAGAATACAAACACCTATCTTTGATGATGCATGGTACAACAGTCTTACTGGCATTAAAGCAAAATCAGCACCTGACGCAATTATAAACTCGTGGTGGGACTTTGGCCATTACTTCAAGGCAATAGGTGACCGACGAGTTACGTTTGATGGTGGAACCCAAAACAGGCCGCAAGCACACTGGGTTGGCAAAGTTCTTTTAACAAGCGATGAAAAACAAGCAATTGCCATACTTCGTATGCTTGATTGCGGCGGAAATACAGCGTATGATATTCTCCAGGAAAAAATAGATGATCCTGCAAAGACTATAGATGTATTGTATGGCTTGTTAGCACAAAGCAAAGAAGAAGGAACCAAAAAGATTCAAGGCTTACTCTCCTCAGAAAAAGCCAATGAGCTTGTACATGCACTGTATTGTGACCCTCCAGAGAATTACTTTATTACTAGCGAGGACATGCAAGGCAAGGGTGGTGTATGGGCACACTTTGGTAGTTGGAATTTTAACAAATCAAAAATGTGGCATCAAGCACGGAAATTAAACAAAGAAGAAACACGAGACTATATGAAAAAAGAGTTTGATTATGGTCCAGCACAAGCAGATGCATTATATGAGGAGTTACAAAAAATTCGTAATGAGGAAGAAGCAAACAGTTGGGTTGCTCCATGGCCAAATTATTTAGGGATAGGGCGGTGTGTTGAACCACCAGAAGACCCTTCACTTATTCTTTGTCAAAACACACTAAATGGGAGGCCAGTACTTTTTAAGATTAACAAAGCAACAATGGACGTTGTAGTAGATAACTCCCCTCAAAAGAATCCCCCCAGTTCTATTATGTGGAGAGATGCGCGAGGGTATCATGAAAAAAGATTTAGTGACAATGCTATAGGTGTAAGTATAGCCCTTCTTGGGGATAACAGCTTGCTTATGAGTCATGAACTCGCAGGAAGCATGTTTACCCGGCTCTTTTTTTATGAAGGTATGGGATTAAATCATTTTGATAAATTCTCATCAGATCGAAGCTTAACCACAGGAAAAATTCACACCTGGAAAGTGGATTGGGACGGGAAAAAATAGGACTGTTAGATATGGAAAAAGACATGGAAAACAAAAAACAGGAGACAGAAGAGGGGGCAACCAAGCCAGAAGAAACAAGTTCTCAACCTGGCCATAAGGAAACTTGGGATCTTCTTCGTACACATTACAAAAAAATCCTGCTTGTAGCACTAGTTTTTCTTGTGTTATTTGCAACTGCATTTACAAGGACTTTACATGTTGATCTGCCTTATATTGAATCAGATACAAGAGATTCAATGGATCAATCATTTGTTAATGGAATTTCTAAGAGTGTTAGGGCAAATAACCCTCACTTGCCTGAAGCAGAACAAAGACTTTTAGTTGAAAGAGCGCTTGAGAAAGCGCGTACTGAAGACGTGTATAAACAAACACTTGCTGAACGTACAAAAGAGGTACAAGACACATTTTATGATGAAACAGGGCAGATGTATCTTCTTTCCATTGATCCTTATTTGTGGTATCACAAAGCTGAAAATGTTCTCCACTATGGGCATGTAGGAAATACTAAGAAGGAAGGATGTGATAATGATGGGAGGTGTGGGCTGAGAAAGTATGACTCTTTCTTACTTGCACCAGATGGTGACTATGTTCATACCAATCTTTTCCCTTATATTATTGCCTACACCTATGCGTTCCTACATTTTTTTGCTAGTAATCTAAGTTTACTTACTGTACTCTTTTATTCATCTGTTTTCCTCTCCATACTTACAACACTTGTTGTTTTTCTTATTACTCATAAACTTACCAGGAGCCTTATAGCTAGTTTTTTTGCAGCGCTTTTTGTTGCTGTTCATCAAACCCTTGTTGCTAGGACCATGGCAGGCATGGGAGATACAGATGGATTTACCATTCTCTTTCCCCTCTGTATATTCTGGCTTATCCTCAAAGCACAAGAAGCAAGAAAAATCTCCTCAGCTAGCATGTGGGGCTTGCTTATTGGTGTTCTTGTGGCAGCATGCGCCATGACATGGGGAGGTTGGTGGGTTGTCTTTGATACAATTCTTCTTGCAATGGGTGCCTATCTCATCTACGAGTTAACTCTCGCTCTCAGATTACACAAAGGATGGCATGCACGATGGAAACACCTTCAGGAGAATATGCAGTTGCGACGTCATCTTTTATTATTTGGAATAATCATTTTTGTATCAGGTATTCTAATCACTGTATTCCTTGATTTTCACCGATTTAAAACAGCACCAATTACTTTGCTTGAAACCCTTATTGGACTCAAAGCAACTGCTAAAGGGCTATGGCCCAATGTATACGCCACTGTTGACGAACTACAAGGAATTAACATAGTGCAAGCTCTTGCAAATGTTGGAACATCCTTGATTGTCTTTGGGAGTCTTGTTGGTTTAGTTCTTTTTATGTTGCGAAAAGAAAGAGATAAAGGTATTATTGCAGGATCTTTACTTTGGTATGTTGCTCTACTTGCTCTTAAAGGCAGTCTTTCAGCAAAATTGTTTGTTATTGGAGTGGGTGTTCCGGTACTAGTATGTTTGGCTTGGCTTGTGTACAAAAAGAAAAAAGAAAGTGTTTTCCCTTATGTGTTTCTTGCAATATGGATTGGTGCCATGTTGTTTGCTTCACTTCAGGCAAAGCGTTTTGTCATGGTTTTTTTACCTTTTATGGCAATTCTTTTAGGGATACTAATCAGAGATTTACAATTATTTTTAGAGAAAGCTGCGAAAAAACATTTGCACATAAATAAAAACATACTTAATCTCTTATTGGTTATTCTTCTGTTGTTTGTTCTTATCAAACCTGTAGCTGTTGAAGAATGGAGGTACATCCCTGCCTTTGATGATGGCTTTCACGATGCAATGGACAAAATACGATCTGAGTCTGCGCCGGATGCGATTATCGCGAGTTGGTGGGATTTTGGTCATTTCTTCAAAGCAATTGGTAACAGGAAGGTGATTTTTGATGGTGGTACTCAAAACAGGCCACAGGCTCATTGGATGGGGCGTGTTTTTCTTTCAGAAAATGAAACAGAAGCAATAGCAGTTCTACGAATGTTAGCATGTGGTGGGAATACAGCGTATGATCTACTCAATGAAGAATTACATAACCCTCTTAAAAGCGTTACAGTAATTAACACGCTACTGGAAAAATCAAAAACACAAGGAATAAAAGTTCTTGAAAAAATAACCAGCAAGGAAAAAGCACAACTAATTGCAGAAAAAATGTATTGTGCCCCTCCTGAAATGTATTTAATCATAAGTGATGATTTACTTAAAAAGAGCATAGCATGGTCTCACATTGGTGGTTGGGATTTTGATAAAGCACATATCTGGAACCAAGCAAAAAATCTAAACAAAGAAGAACTTGCAAAGTACATTGGCAAAGAGTTCTCTTATTCTGAAGAAGAACAAGAGCAGATAATACAATCTTTTAGGGGAATTACTAATAGCCAGGAAGCAAAAGAGTGGATCAGTGAACCACTTCCTTATTACCTCGAAGGAGGGGAATGTCAAGCTGCACCTATGCAAAATGACTCAATTCTCTGTCTTGCACGAGTTGCCACACCTCAAGGTGCCAGAGCAGATTTAGTATACAACATAAGCACTGAAACTAAAGAAGTTGTTGTTGCAAACAGCAGACAACAATTACATCCGCGCTCAATTGTATGGACTGATGAAACTGGCTTCCATGAAAAAAAATATTCTGAAAATGTAATTAATCAAAGTGTAGCCTTATTCCAACAATCATCACGATGGAACACTGTTACTATGCATCCACGTTTGAGCAAGAGTATGATGACTAAGTTAAGTGTTCTTAATGGAAAAGGTCTTAATCATTTTACTCTTTTTGATGTACAACACGGGCATGGTATTGTTGACACTATTTTTGTATGGGAAGTCAACTGGGAAGGGAATGATGATGGTGAAAGGAAGGGTGAAAAGAAAAAGGTGAAGTAACATGGTGGAAGAAAACATAGGATCTGCAGAACCTTCCCTTGAGGATAAAAAACGAACTCCTGAAGTTAAAGAAAACTCTTCTACTGGTGAGGAGGTAAACAGTGAAGATGTTGTTGAAAAATTGAGGGGTGCATTTGAGTTTGTTAAGAAAAAAAGAATGTCACTCTTACTTCTATTCTTGCTGATTATCCCTTTTCTTTTTGGGCTTAGTGCTCGTATAAATGCAACTAATCTCTCATTTGCTGAAGAAATTTCCTTGGATATGGTTAATAAGGCTGTTTTTCAACAAGTATCATCTGGTGTACCAAATGATTTTACGAGTGAACGTCGTTCTGCAATCATTCAGCAAAATGTGCAAGATTATATAAAAAAAAATCGGGCTGAGTACGAGATTGCATGGGCAAGATTAGAAAAAAAAGTAAAGGACCAGTATCAAGATCCAACTGGTCAGACTTACCTCCTGGAAATTGATCCATACGTGTGGCTTCATAAATCTGAGAATGTGTTGCAATATGGGCATGTGGGGGATACAAAGAAAGAAAAATGTTATTCTAATGGTAAATGTGAAATTACCGCATATGACAGTTTGATGCTTGCTCCTGATGGTGATAATGTTGCGATAAATCTGTTTCCATACATTATTACATATGTTTATCAATTCTTGAATCTGTTCATTGCTAATCTTAGTTTGTTGACTGTTATGTTTTATCTTCCTGCTTTCCTTGCAGCACTTTCAGTGATTCCAACCTTCTTTATCACAAGGCGTTTGAGTAAGAATGATTATGTCAGCTTTGTAGCAGCCTTACTTATTGCAGTTCACCACGCATTTATTCAGCGTACAGTTGCTGGGGCTGCTGATACTGATGCGTTTAGTGTTCTTTTTCCACTTTGTATTTGGTGGTTACTTCTTATTGCCATGGATATTAAAACAAAAAAATGGTTGGCAATTACTTTTGCAAGTCTTGCGGGATTAGGGACAGGAATGTATGCGATTACTTGGGGGGGTTGGTGGTTTATTTTTGATGCTTTTGTAATTGCGTTTATTATCTACTTGGTGTATCATCTTTTGCTTCAAATACGAAAAAAAGAAGCTCTTGTGCGAGTTTTTAAGAGGATGCAGGTGAAGTGTACCATGTTGGTGATGGTTTTCTATATTATTACTACTGGTTTGTTTGTTACATTATTTACCAGATTTCTTATCTTCTCTTTAGTGGTATCCAATCTTTTTGGGACAATAGGTGGGTTAACAGCTGCAACAGGAAAAGGCATCTGGCCAAATGTGTACACCACTGTTCAAGAGTTGGCATCTCTTGGACTCAAAGTATCTTTAGAAAAAATTGGTATCCTTTTGGTGATCTTTACTGGAGTTGGGATTGTTCTTGCATTACATTCAAATAGTAGGAAAAAATTTACCTGGGCAGTTTTTTCAGCAGTCTGGTATTCAGTGCTAATTCTATTAAGAAGCTTTTTTAGTTCCAAATTTTTTTTAATTTTGTTGGGTCTACCCTTTGCAGTAAGCATACTCGCTCTTCTTAAAGAAAAAAGAGAACAGAATATTTTTACAGGGGTATTTCTTGCTGTTTGGTTTGGTGGAATGGTATTTGCGTCTACAACTGCACAACGATTTGTGGTTGTGTTAATTCCTGTTTTGGCAGTTGGATCTGCTATAACCCTAGTTTACATCTACAAACTTTTAAGTCCACTAGCTGAAAAACACCTTTCTCTTCCCCCATTAATATTTCAACCATTATTTGTTGCGATCGCAATCATGTTAATTGTTTTTCCTGTTTCTGGTGCAAGCAACGGAGATATTCGGCCTATTTTTGATGATGGGTGGTATGCAACACTTGAGAAGATTGATGCTGAGTCTGCGCCGGATGCGATTATTGCGAGTTGGTGGGATTTTGGTCATTTCTTCAAAGCAATTGGTAACAGGAAGGTGATTTTTGATGGTGGTACACAAAACAGGCCACAGGCTCATTGGATGTCTAAAATACTTATTAATGACGACGAGGATCAAGCAATTGCAATACTTCGTATGTTGGCATGTGGTGGAAACAACGCCTTTGACTTGCTTAATGAAGAACTTAAGGATACTGCACGTAGTGTAAACTTATTATACACTCTTTTTGAAAAAGATAAAGAAGAAGGTTTGGCAATCTTACAAAGAGTTACGTCTGAAGAAAAAGCAAAAGCAATCAGTCAGCGGCTCTATTGTGATCCACCTGAAACATATTTTATTGTTAGCCAGGACATGCTTAATAAAATGCATGCTCTCACCAAGTTTGGTAATTGGAAATTTGATCGGGCGAAAGTTTGGAATGATGTAAAAGGTAAATCTCAAAAAGAAATGATTCTACACCTCAAAAAAGACCTTAATTATACCTCAGAGGAAGCACGTCAAACTGCTCGCGATCTTTTGAAAATTTCGTCTAAGGATGTGGTGAGTACATGGATAACTACAGTAGGCGGATTTGGTTCTGATTTTGGACTATGTCAAGATCATCTTGAAAAAAATACTTCTTATCTTTGCATCTTAAAGGAGAGGGGAAAGCAAGTTGTGATTGATTTGGATAAGAAAACAAAACAAGCAGTCGTCAAGAATACACCTCCAAGGCCAGTTCAATCAGTAATATGGGTCGATGCTGATAATACTTTGCATGAAACCTTCAATCCTACTTCGACTCTCAACTCAAGTTTAGTTTTGATAAACTCTTCACAAGGGATGTTAGTTCGCTTTGCAAATCCTGCTGTAAAAAATAGTTTAATAACTAACTTATTTTTCTATGATGCTCCAGGATTTTCACACTTTGAAAAGTTTGATGAGCAAGAACCAACTAGCCTAAGAGGCACAATAAAAACTTGGAAGGTAATCTGGGATCCAAACAAAAAGAAAAAGGGGGATTAGAATGGTGGAAGAAAAAACAGAAAAAAAACAGTCGGAAGAACAAGACTTTGAAAATAAAGACCCCTCTCAAAAAGAGGCAGAAATTAGTAGTGAAGATATTTTAAAACAAGTACGAAGCTTCACCGGATTTCTAAAAAAGAAGAAGAAACCTCTTCTTCTGTTCTTTTTAGTCCTCCTCCCTTTTCTTTTTGGGTTCAGTGCACGGATTAATGTAACTGACTTATCCTTTTCTGAAAAGCTGGCAACTGACATTGTTGATAGGGCAGTTGCTCAAGAAGTTTCAGCAAATGTCGCAAGAGAATTTCCTCACTTAACAGGACAGCGTCGAAATGTTGCAATTCAAAAAGAGCTGCAAGAATATGTGAAAAAGAACAAAGGTGAATATGATATAGCTTTTAATCGTTTAGAGAAACAAGTGAAATCTTCATTTCAAGATCCTGACGGTCAGACATACTTATTTAGTAGTGATCCTTATTTGTGGTATCACAAAACTGAAAATATATTGCAGCATGGACATGTTGGGGATACTAGGAAAGAAAAATGTGATGATTCTGGTATTTGTACAATCAAAACTTTTGATAGCCTGATGCTTGCTCCAGACGGTGATTTTATTGCAATAAATCTCTTTCCTTATTTTATTGCATACCTCTACAGGTTTTTACATTTTTTTAATAGTAATCTTAGTTTGTTGACTGTCATGTTTTATATTCCTGCTTTCCTTGCGGCACTTTCAGTAATTCCAACTTTTTTCATCACAAGACATCTCACAAAGCGTGAGGATCTTAGTTTTGTGGCTGCTTTAATTGTGGGGTTGCATCATGCTTTTATCCAACGAACACTTGCTGGGGCTGCTGATACTGATGCGTTTAGTGTTCTTTTCCCACTTTGTATTTGGTGGTTACTTCTTATTGCCATGGATATTAAAACAAAAAAATGGTCCATGGTTACTCTAGCAAGTCTTGCAGGGGTAGGAACAGGAATGTTTTCTGTGGTGTGGGGAGGTTGGTGGTTTATTTTTGATGTTTTTGTGATTTCATTTATTATGTACTTGGTATATCATCTTTTGCTTCAAATAGTAAGGAAGGAATCAATCATTCAAGTTTTCAAAAAAACTCAAGTACGATGTATCAGTCTTGTAATGGCACTCTATATTACTTTTACAGGGATTCTTGTTACATTTTTTTTAGACTTCATAACTTTTGTAAGGGCAATGCTTAACCCTGTTCGAACTGCAACTGGATTAAAAGCTGCAACAGGGAAAGGTTTATGGCCGAATGTTTATACTACTGTTACAGAATTAGGTTCTCTTGGACTCAAAGGAACTTTACAAAAAGTAGGTCCCTTCTTGATTATAGTTGGTGCAGTGGGGATTGTTCTTGCATTACATTGTAGTGGAAGAAAACGCTTCACATGGGCTTTTGTTTCACTGGTGTGGTACTCAGTTTTATTGATACTTGTTTCATTCTTTAATCTTAAAATCTTTTTACTATTGCTAGGTCTGCCTTTTGCAGTAGCTATACTTGCATTGCTCAATGAAAAAAGTGATCAGAACATTTTTCATGGTGCATTTCTTGCTGTTTGGTTTGGTGGAATGGTATTTGCGTCTACAACTGCGCAACGATTTGGTATTGTTTTGATTCCTGCATTGGCAATCGGATCTGCAATAACTTTCAAGTATGTTTACCAACTTCTAAGTCCTTTAGCTGAAAAACACCTCTCACTCTCTAAAAGGGGGTTCCAACCTCTGTTTATTGCTTTTGCAATAATGTTTATTGTATTTCCTATCACTGGCCCCTCTCAATCAGATGTTCGGCCTATTTTTGATGATGGGTGGTATGCAACACTTGAGAAGATTGATGCTGAGTCTGCGCCGGATGCGATTATTGCGAGTTGGTGGGATTTTGGTCATTTCTTCAAAGCAATTGGTAACAGGAAGGTGATTTTTGATGGTGGTACACAAAACAGGCCACAGGCTCATTGGATGTCTAAAATACTTATTAATGACGACGAGGATCAAGCAATTGCAATACTTCGTATGTTGGCATGTGGTGGAAACAACGCCTTTGACTTGCTTAATGAAGAACTTAAGGATACTGCACGTAGTGTAAAGTTGTTATACACCCTTTTTGAAAAAGATAAATCAGAGGGTTTAGCACTCCTTGAAAAAGTTACATCTAAAGAAAAAGCACAAGCAATCTCTGAGCGAGTTTACTGTGACCCACCTGACACCTACTTTATTGTTAGTCAGGACATGATTAATAAAATGCATGCGTACGTCAAGTTTGGTTTTTGGGATTTTGATCGAGCGAAAATTTGGAATGAAGCTAGGGCTCTCTCGCAGCAAGATATGGTTAGGTATCTTACAAAAGAGTTTGCGTATACTGAGTTGGAAGCACTTGAAATTGCTAAAGAAGTACAAAAATTGTCTCCTCAAGAAGCAACAACTACTTGGATAACAAAAAGTGGAACGTACGGGGGAGATTTTGGGCTTTGTCAAGATCACCCAGAGGTTAACACTTCTTATAGGTGTCAACTACCTGATGGTGGAGGCAGGTTAACTATTGATATTGACAAAATCACAAAAAAAGCCATTGTTCAAAGTGGTGCAGATGATTCATTTAACTCTGTTGTCTGGCTAGATGATAATGGAACTTATAGGGAGACTTTTAATCCAAGTGGAAATCTAGGTGCCAGCCTTATCCTCATACAAGATCCTGGAGGGGTGTTGGTGCGGTCTATAAATCCGATTATTACTCACAACTTGTTGAATAAACTCCTACTATTTGATGCGCCAGGACTTTCTCATTTCGAGAAGTTTGATTATCATCAAGCAACTAATTTAAGAGGGGTTATAAAAACCTGGAAGATTATCTGGGATCCAAAAGTAGCAGGATCTGATGTGGAGGAAACCACAACATAGCCACTTTATAAGTCTCGCATTACTTTTTTATAGAATGGCTTAACAATAGTATAAAAATGGACAAAATACTAGTCACAGGGGGCGCTGGTTTTATCGGCAGCCATGTTTGTAGCAGACTGATTGAACTAGGTTACAGTGTAGTATGTATTGACAATCTAAATGATTATTACAGTCCTAGTATAAAAAATAAGAATATTGAAAAGCTTGAGAAACAAGCACAACAAGCCAAAGGAACATTCACCTTTCACAAGCTAGATATTACTGATGCTGAAGCACTTGGGGAATTGTTTGCAAAAGAACAGTTTACCAAAGTAATGCACCTTGCTGCACGTGCTGGAGTTCGTCCTTCACTCAAGGATCCTCAACTGTATGCAAAGGTCAATATTCAAGGTACCCTTAATCTTCTTGAGTGTGCATGCAAACATGGTGTTCAGCGATTTGTGTTTGGCTCTTCATCAAGCGTGTATGGTGTCAACAAAAAGATCCCTTTCTCAGAAGAAGATGAAGTAAATTTACAATCCAGTCCTTACGCAGTTTCAAAACGTGCAGGTGAATTATATTGTTATTCTTATCATAAACTCTACAATCTTCCCATAGTGTGTCTTCGTTTTTTCACTGTGTATGGCCCAGCAGGAAGACCAGACATGGCACCCTTTATTTTCACTTCTCGCATTGCCAACGGGACACCAATCAACAAGTTTGGTGATGGATCCAGTAAACGTGATTACACTCAAGTAAGTGACATTGCACAAGGTGTGGTAAGTGCGCTTACAACACCGAACCTATCATTTGAAATAATAAATTTGGGAAATTCCAATCCTATTACACTTAATGAATTTATTGACATAATTGAGAACGCTGTTGGAAAAAAAGCAGTTATTAATCAAATGCCTATGCAACCAGGCGACGTGCCACTTACCTACGCAGACAGTGCAAAAGCAGAAAGACTGCTTGGGTATAAACCAGCGTTTCCTATTCATGAAGGGATGCGCCAATTTGCAGACTGGTTAAAAGAAAACAAAGAACATTATGCTTAATGCTGGTGATGTTTGTATGCCTCAAAAAAAACAAAAGAAGACAAACTCAGAAAGTGTAAAAGGAATTGCAACTAATAATCAACTAGACATAAGTATCATTATCCCTGCATACAATGAAGAACAAAATGTGGGATTATTGCATGAGCAAACTACTAAAGTACTTCAAGAAATGAAAGTTTCTTATGAAATCATTTTTGTCAATGATGGAAGCCGTGATAAAACACTTCAAAATCTTAAGCTGATTCAAGATCCACACCTTAAAATCATTTCTTTCAGGCGAAATTTTGGTCAAACAGCTGCAATGGATGCTGGTTTCAAAGCTGCAAAAGGCAAGGTACTTATCCCTATGGATTCTGACTTACAAAATGATCCAGTTGACATTCCACGACTCGTGGCAAAATTAGATGAAGGTTATGACGTGGTGTCAGGCTGGAGAAAATATCGAAAAGACACTTTTTCAAAACGGTTTATTTCCAGGGGTGCTAATTTTCTTAGAAAAGTCTTGATTCAAGATAATATACATGACTCAGGGTGTACGCTCAAAGCGTATCGTAAAGAGTGTTTTGAAAATCTAACACTGTATGGGGAGATGCACAGGTTTATCCCAGCGCTTCTTCAGTGGAGAGGGTTTCGAGTAACAGAACTACCTACTAGGCATCATGCACGAAAGTATGGCAAGACAAAATACAGCATGAAACGGGTGGTGAAAGGATTTCTTGATCTTATTGTGGTAAGTTTTTGGATGAAGTATTCTGCAAGACCAATTCACCTCTTTGGTACACTAGGAATCATAACTACTTGTATCGGTGGCCTTGTCGGAGCATACCTCACTATTTTGAAAATCTTTTTTGGCGTGCCTCTTGCAAATAGGCCATTGCTCCTTTTGACAGTACTCTTGCTCATTCTTGGAGTGCAATTTATTATCTTTGGTGTCATGTCAGACATTCTCATAAAGATTTATTACAAAAATCAGCCAAACTACTCTATTGTTGAAGTGGTAGAAGGCAAAAGTGTTGCTCGAAAGAGGACAGCACAAAAGAGACCAGCAAAAAAAGTAAAGGTGAGCAGGTAAGATGGGAATCTTAAAACTACTCAAAAAAATGCCTGTTGATCTAGGGCAAGAAGCTATGAACGAAAGAACAATGGGTAAAAAAATTGCGTTTGACCTTGTTCCATCTATTCCAAAAGAAGAATGGGGGGCTAGAACAGCACTTGATATGGGCTGCAGAAAAGGTAATCAAACTCTTTTGCTTGAAGAACGCGGATATGATGTTACTTCATGCGATATTGAGAAAGCATTTGATAAATGTATTATTGTTGATGCAAACAAACAATTACCTTTTGATGATGAAAGTTTTGATGTTATATGGTGCAGTGAAGTTATTGAGCACCTTGCAGATCCTGTTTTTACAGTGAACGAGTTTCGTCGTGTGCTTAAACATGGTGGGCGAATGGTTTTAACAACACCCAATAGTTATTTCTGGCTTATGAAACCCTTTCATTGGGTGGGTCTTAGTCCGAGAAAACTTCAACGGAAGGATCACACTCAATTTTTCAAAGTGGGGGACATGCGTAATATCTTTCCCAAGGCAGATTTGTACGGTTTTTTCCCGTATGCACTTCTCAAATGTAAAATAGACAGGTTGTTAGGTCCGCTTACACCAACTTTTATTATTCATGAGAAAAAAGATGTTAAAGCGCAAATACCTAATGTTAAAAAGTGGTAAAGTCACCTTCTCCATTTCTTCATAAGAAGGAAGAATCCAGATGACACAAGGATCATTCCAATGACAAATGCAAAGAATTTAATTAGGAAATCAAACATCAGCCAAACTCCAACTAAGATTAGTGCAATTCCAAGTACAATGTTAATAACGCGTGTTGAAGGGTTTAATCGTCTCATGGTTCTTGTTTACATTCTTTCTTAAACTATCTTTTAATGCTATTGGTTTAATATAAATTTAATCATTTTTAAATTCCACCCAATACCATTTTGGGTGGAATAATGAGGATAAAAAACTGTCTTCATATACTTGTTGCCAAAATTGGTTGAGATTAATGATCTCCTGTATGATTCGTAAAGGTGAAAATCGTGAAAAATGTAGTTCTATCCACACCTTTTTAACGTTAAAACCAAAATCTCTATCATACCATGTGCGATATGGTGGTTCCACTTTTTGTAATTTTCTTAAACTGCCGATTGTATAACCAGTCTGGTTCATTGCAGGACTACTCCAGATTGACCCACCTTGTTTACTTGCTGGCAAAAAGCTTACTTTGACCTTTTTTCCAATCCTATTGAGTTCTTTAAGGCTGGATAAAACATTTTTGTGTTCTATGTACTGCATGCAATTATCAAATAACACTTCATCAAATTCTTGATCTTTGAAAGGCATTCTTGCAGGTAATTTGGGGATTACTTGATCAGGGGCTACATCTTGTGTGATGTCTACATTTAGCCAGCCATCTAGCTTTTTTGTATAACACCCTACATTTAACCTCTTTTTTTTCTTTTCATCTATCATTCTTTTACGACTATTTCAGTATCTCTTTGATATGTTCGGTTTGTGTAGTGCACTCCTATCTCAAGCTTCAAGCTTAATCCCATCTTTTTCTTTGTCTGCTGTGCTTCCTTCTTCAGTTTGTTCAAGTGTCTCTGCAGACTCTTGTTCTTCAACTTCGACTGACTCGTCTGAGGGATCAGCTTCAAGGATAATATTAATATGTGAGTCAAGAAGTGTGTTAATGTCATCTTCAAGCTCGGTTACAACAGTAGAAGGATCAATCTTATCTTCTTTTCGCTCCATTTTTTTTATTTTAGTTTCAGCAATACGCTGTTTGTTTTGAAGATGGGTTAGTTTGTATTCTAACTCTTCAATCTCTCGGTGTACATTACTAAGCCTCATTTGTTTAAATACATCATCAAGTTGACCTTTTACCACATTAATTAATGAGAGTACATTTCGTAGGTGTTGCATACTAAGCTCGTTTATTTTGAGCAATGTTTTCTGTTTTTCTCTGTCAGTAAGATTAAGACGTCCTGTGATAAGTGTACTTCGCAGTCTTTCTAAGCCTCCAACAATGAGTAATTCTGAATCAGTGAGCAGGGATTCATATGGCTGGTCGAGGTATGCTTCAAAGAGTTTTTTTTCCTCAGGATAAAGGTGGCAGTACTTTCGAGCAGGTCTACCAATGCTAGAAAATGCGTTTGCAAGTACATCTTGGTGGTGTTTTATCTTGCCCTTGAGTGAGTCTCGACGTTTTTCAAGTTCCTCTAGTTCACGGTAAGGCTTGCTTGCTTTAAGCTTGCTAATGCTTTCTTCTGCTGAAACAATCATGTTGTCAAGTACAACTAATCCTTTTTTTTCCTTGAGAAACTGTTCAGATGCTGTATTTTTTTGTGCACGTACACCATCTAACTCATTTATTTTCTTTTTGATATTGCCAATTTGCATGAGTTTCTGGTGCCTGAGTTCTCGTACACCTTCATCAAGCTTTTTTAGTTGTTCTGCAATTGCAGCTAACTCATTGCCAAAAAATTCTTTTAAAATATAAAAATTACGAGACGAGGACTTATTGAATTGGTTCAATCTGTCTTCAAATGAAGAAAGGAAAGTATTTATTTTATCTTGTGATGGTTCGCGAGGAATTTCAAGTGCATCTAAGAACATGGTCATTGCACGGATGTATGTCTCACGATTCCCCTGCATTATTTGCTTAACCTTTTCTGGAAGGGTTTTATTTTGTAATTTTGCTTCTCCAAGCAGCACTAGTTTCTCCTTAAGTACGTCTCGAGTTTGATGTGAGCGCGCAAGGGTTTCAGAAAGATCTTTTTTAGCTTCTTCACTCATATCTCTAGTTTGTTCAATAAACCAGTCAAACAGTCTGTCTACCTGGATATTGTACTCTTCTATCTCCGCTTTTTTGAATAATGCTTTAAGCCATTTCAGTGTGATCACCCCTGATCAAGAAATGTTGAATCAGGGCTTATTTATATGCTTTGTTGTGGTAGCGGCTAGTTAGCAGCGAGTAATGAGGATTTCAGAGCGTACCTTTTTAAATAATGCCTTCTTGTTTGCTGTGTATGGCACGTACAACCAAGCGCAAACTTACTAAAAAAGCTGCAAAAGAAGAAGCACGCCAACAAGTTATTCAGCTTATGAAAGAGGCTGGATCGGTTTTTTCACATAGTAGGGCAGGTGCTAAACGGCTCGTGAGAAAAGCCAGGCGTTTGGTTATGAAATTTCGTATGAGGATGCCAGCACAATACAAGCGTTGTTATTGTAAACATTGTTATTCTTATCTTAAGCAGGGGGTCAATTGCAGGGTGCGCCTGGCAAAACAACGTGTTATTTACCAGTGCCAAGACTGCAACAAGTTCATGCGTTTTCCTTATGCTAAGGGAACCAAGGCAAAAAAGCAGCGTTCTAAGAAATAAAGCTGATGCAATAAACTGATTCTACTAGAAGAACCTATACTTTTCACTCTAGAGTACTAAGGAAATAAATCTTTATATACGCTGTAATCCTCCCCTGTCTCGGGGACAGTGATGGTTATAGAAGCACGAAATTTTCACGAACTGAACATAATTCTACGGAATTCATTTGAGGCACTAAAAAAAGACCTCCTGGATTTACGTGACAGAGTTGATCATGTTCAAACCAAGGAAAAAGGGCATCTTCACACTGTTAATGAATTGGGTAAGCACCTTGAAAATATTAGCAGGGACTTCATAACCAATGACAAATTTAATCTTCTTAAAATTCAAGTAAAAGAAATTCAGCAAGACATTCAACGTGATCTTAAAATGATTGAGCGTATTGAGCACGCTGTGGGTGAACTTTCTGATGCAACAGCGCACCAGGAAACAGTGGACAATCTGAAGAGGGATTTGAAAATAAAGCATGCAACCCTCAAACGTAATGTGCAACACCTTGCTGAGAGCATGGATAAAGAGATCGGAACAATAAACAGGAATTTGAAAGTAATACAAAACAACACTGGCAGAAAAGTGGATTCACGAATTGAAACACTTAGCAAAGAGTTTGAAGAACGATCAGCTGATCTACAAAAGCAAACACAAGCAAACAATAAAGCAACACAAAGTGATGTTCAACGATATCAAAAAGAAGTGCGTGCTGAACTTGACAAGCAGCTCACACGCAATAAAGCAAACAAGCTTGTTGAGGAGCTTAACAGTGAATTTAATGGTATTAAGCGCACAATGGAAAAGCTGGGGGAAGAAGTGGAAGAGATAAGTGGTGATACACGAGCGCTCAAACGACGTACTAGGACTGTAAGTAACATGCAGACAACGTTTGGAACACTCAATGAAAACTTTGAAAAATTACGCAGTAGTGTTGTTGGAGACATGGATGAACTTCGAGATGATATCGGTGTGCTTGGCAAAAAAGCAAAGCAGCCAATAAAAAAACGAGAGCTACGAACTCGGGCAGCAAAAATTGCAAAGATAAAAAAACCTTCAAAAGGTTTGCTGAAAGCATCAAACTGGTTGATTGGTGGTGCAGTAGCACTGGTGGCTGTTGCAGGTATTCTCTTTTTTAGTGTGGCAAAGAATCAATTGTATTTTGTTGACTGGTTTGTTGGAGTTGGGGCAGTTGTATTCTTGGCAGGATTAATTTGTAGAATTATGTATAGTTTGCGAAACTAGGCACTGATTTACACTGGATATCTTCTTGATGTTTCTGTTGCTTCATCTGCTAATGCCATTGCAGCTCTAATTCCAGCGTATGTTTCTTCCATTCTTTTAACAAATGCTTCGACTTTTCCGGGTTCTGGTACAACTGCTACGCCATCTTTAAATCCAAGTCCAGAACCTGCAAGCATACGATCAAGTGTTGACAAAGCCACAGGGTATTCACTTGGTTGGATGTCAGAGCGGTGACGCAAAAAACCAGCATAAAAAAAGCCTTCAGGGTTTGACACACTGCATGTTGCCCGCGCTGCCTTACCCATGTGTTCATCCTTAAGCCAAGGGTAGACATACGCAACAGCCTGGCATTCAAGTGCAAACATTATGGTCTTTAGAGGGGGAGCATTTGTCATTCCTAACAAGCCACCCATTAATGATTTGCCCCTTGTTTCACCAACATCACGTGCAAAATGGTCATTAAACTGTGCGCTTACTTCTCTTTCTATAAGGTAATCATCAAACATGTTTTTTAAGAATGCTATATACTGAGTAACTTGAGGATCCATATCATCATACACATTGATTGTTCTTCCTGTTTCTTCAAGCCACACATGCAAGAATTCATGGAGCGTGATATATGCAGCCTTGCGTGATCCAATTACTTCAATTGCATAGTTTCCTGGGCCTTTTTTTTGCATACGGCCAATATCATTTACTCCTAACAGGCCAGGTTTGACTTCTGCTGAGATAGTAGCACTTTCTAGGCCAAATCGTTCTTGCAGTAGGGCAACTCTCTCTTCTATTGCAAAAGCATCAATAGCAAGATATGCGTCAACAAACTCCTTACTTATAGTTCCATCATGCATGGGGTGAGGAACCTGCAAGGTGTATTTAAGCGTTGCGGTCACCACAAACTTTATAAGTACAAAACCCGAAATGAGATTAAAGTATGATCTTATGTAGTATATAAGGTAGTTTCAAAGAGGTGTATAGTGGGACGCGTTATAGGCATTATTGCCATAAAAGGAGGAGTTGGAAAAACAACCACTGTTTCTAACCTAGGTACAGTGTTAGCCTATGAATTTGACCAGCGCGTACTCATTGTAGATGCTAATTATTCTGCTGCCAATCTTGGCCTTCATTTTGGCATTGTCAACCCAGGAGTTACTATTCACGACGTGCTTGCGGGCAAGAATGAAATTGAAGACTCAGTCATCAAACACGGCAGTTTAGATATCATTGCAGGAAGTGTGGTTCCCAAGCGTGTAGACCCGCTAAAACTCCAACGTAAGATTCAAAAACTTAGAAAACAGTATGATTTTATTCTTCTTGACGCATCACCCTCACTTAATGAGGAGATTCTCTCAACCATGATGGCTTCAGATGAGCTCATGGTGGTGACCAGTCCTGATTATCCAACACTCAGTTGTACCATGCATGCTGTAAAGATTGCAAAGCGACGTGGCACACCAATTACTGGCCTCATTATTAACAAGTCTCGTAATAAAGGATTTGAACTTACCACAGAAGAAATAGAAGAAGCAACAGAAACACCTGTTGTTGCCCTTGTACGTGATGATGTACGAGTTCTTGAAGCACTTGCAGCAACAACACCTGCAAGTATTTATGGTCCTATAACTGATGTGGTTGTTGAATACCGGAAACTAGGTGCAGCACTTATTGGAGAGACCTACAGAGATCCACGAATGCTTAGCAGGATCAAAAAGAGAATCTTTAAAGGTGACCTTGCAAAACACGAAGTTAACAGGGCAGTTTTAGGCACACCCTTTGAAAAAGATTAAAACAGGCGCACACTAGGCACAAGCATGGACCCACTCAATTTTCCTTCATACTTTCTTATTGCCATGATCACATACACTGGTCTTGCTCTTGGAGCAATGCTTAGTTTTCGTGTGCAGGAAGAACTTGCACTGGGAAAAAAGTGGTTTATGATCATACGCAAGCTTATCTACATTGGCATGGTGGGAACCTCAATTTATTTCTTGTATGAAAGCTACTTGGTTATGATTGTCATATTTCTAGCTCTGATTAGTGCTTACTATAGTAAGATATTTTACAAGCCAAATCTTCAATTCTTTTTTGCAGTCTTATTTTTTGTAGCTGCACGTGACCAAACCTTCTTTGTTATTATTGCTATCACACTGTTTTTGCTTAACATGCTCACAGCAACTGTCTGGGTTGCTGAAGAAAAGAAAGATCAAGGAGACAAAAAAGAGTTACCAAAAGCACGACGAAAGATGTTACTCAAAGGCATTCTGACAAAAAATCTAGTGTTCTTTCTTTGCATCCTGCTTCACCCCTTTGGTGGGTTGCTTCCATAGGGTTGTTTAGATCTTCTTAGAAATAACTAAAAAAGAATGTGGCTACAAGTAATCCAATCACGATGCCTGCAAATACTTGCACAGGCGTGTGACCTAGTACTTCCCGAACATGCTTAATCTTCTTACCTTTCTTGCTTGTAAATGCTTCAAGCATTTGGTTAATACGACGTGCGTTTTCTCCTGCTTCACGACGGACACCCACAGCATCAACCATGACAATACATGAAAACAACAGGCAGATAGTAAACAAAGCAGTATCAACCTCTGCAAGGTACAAAGTGGTTGTCAGAGTTGTAACCATGGCAGAGTGTGTTGATGGCATGCCACCTGGTTCAAACAAGAATACAGACATGTCACTTTCTTGATGCTTCCAACTTTTGATGATAACTTTAAGAACTTGTGAAAGAAGTGCTGCTGCAACAATAGGTAACACGAGTTGATTAAAGGTTATCATCTTTATAGCACCTTAAACTATTTTTTTTATTTGAATTGAACTAATCATAAGTACTCCCATAAAAAAGTATACATACACGTAAAAACCAGTTGGAAGACTCAGCCAGTATAACACCGGAAATAAAACCCCATTTACAGTGGTGGGGACTCCTTGAAATCCTTTTTTGTGGTCAGTCACATTAAAGCGTGCTAGTCGTAATACCCCACAGAGTAAGAAGAATATGATCACTGCTGTGATAATGGGGTGCCAGCCTACAAGCAAAAAACCAAACACTGCAGGTGCAACACAAAATGCTACAAGGTCTGCCAAACTGTCAAGCTCCTTACCAAGTGGATGCACTTTTTTTGTTGCCCGAGCCACACGGCCATCTGCCCAATCAAGAAATACAGAAAGGACAATCAAGAACGATGCAGGCATAAGCCTATCACTAATAGCAAGCAACATGGCGAGCAATGCAGACGCTGCAGACGATAGAGTTACAAGATCTGCAAGTGTCAGCATTTTGATGATTTTCATTTTGCTCTACTCCTTGGTTTTCGACAAATAATTGTCTTGCCGCCATATACTCTTTGGCCTTCCTTTATGTTAAGCTTGTATTTTGCAGGCATAATTAACGTGACTTGACTACCCATTTTTATAACTCCTAGGTCTTGTCCTTTTTGTACTTTGTGATTCTTCTTTACAAAGCAACGAATACGCCGTGCAACATACCCTGCTATTTGAATCACTTTTACCTTACCGAACTTGGTGTCAAGTAAGATTTCCATTTTTTCATTTTCCAATGCTGCTTTTAGGTTACTAGCTTTTTTTACTGCATTCTTCCACTTACCTGGCTTGTGACGTGTATACAAAACAGTACCTGCAGCAGGCGCTTTTTGAAAGTGAACATCTTTAAGATTCATCACAATATCAATCAAATAACAATCCTTGCCAACATCAGATGTGAGCGTTTGAATCTTTCCCCAACCCTTTTTGAGAGTAACATACTCTTTTGTTGTGCGGACAATCCTTGCTACTCTTCCATATGCTGGGCTCACAATATTATCTCCAACAGGAGGATTAATGTCAGGGTTACGTAAGCTGTATGAATAGAAACCAAAGCCAGCAGCTAGAACTGCAATAACCAAATATACTAATTCTATCACCATATCTTTGCACATTGCTTTGCACATTTTTAAAGTTGTTGGTCTCAGGCAGTACGCTGAATCACTACTAACTCTTGACGATCTCTGCTCTGGTTTTGCTTTTGTACGTCTCTACAACACAAAACATTATAAACGTCCCAGAAATACTACTCTCTGGGGGTATGAGAAAAACAATACTATTGGCAGTTATTGCACTCTTCTTAGTTTTGGTTACTCTCAGCTCTGTTCTCGCAGTTGAATATACTGACCTGGTTATTAATGGTCCTAATTGCAGAGAAGATGGTTCATTTACTTTTGAAGCACAAAATTCTCGCAGAGGTAAATTACCTCTTGATCAAGTAACTGTTACTGCCCATCATATTATAACAAACCACAGCTTTACTGTTCCAGGTAGGTTTTCCCAAAGTACTATTCACGGAAAAGAAAGTTACACTAAAAAAGCAGATTTTGTATCTAACCACGCACTTTTTAATGAAACAGGTAGGTACACAGTAACTGTAAACTACCCTGGCTGTAAATATGAACCTTGTCAAAAAAAGGTAAATCTTCATGATTGTCCAGGATTTGAGTATGATTGTAGTATTGCGCAGGAAAACTTCAAAATCAACAAGTGTACTGCTGAAAAAGATTTGTACAGTGTGTCATTTGAAGGCTTACACACTGGTCAACACACTAAACCAAACCCACAAACAGATGTTCGTCTGTATTTTCACAGTTCTGGCCGAAAACTTGAAGGAGTAACCTATCTAAAAGGCAGGCAGCTTAAAGATAATGGAAGGGATTCATACTTGCTCAGGTTTCCGCGTATGCAACACGAAGACGCAACCTTTCTGGCTTTAGGTATTGAGACGTGCCCAAGGGAACAAGTGGTCTCATGTAAAATAACTGAGTTGGCAACAACATCAAGTGAGGCAGCACAAGAGGTAAGTGGTTCAGAAGAAGAATCTACATCAGCAAGTGACGTGCCAGACACAGAAACAACACCCTCTGAAGCATCTCAAGCACAAAGCGAGCAAGCAAAAACGTCAGCACCTGTTTCCCCGCTCTTCATGGTTCTTGGTCTTGTGGTAGTAGTACTTATAGTTCTAGTCTTAATCCTTGTTGGTGTTGTGTTGTTGCGGGATTAGAATTGTTGTGAATGGTCTTACTCACCAAAGAATGTAATTATGTCACTCATTTCTCCAGGTTCAACAATCACTGCTGGTTCATTGTCAGTTTCAGTTTCTTCCTCTACTAATTCTCTAGTACGATACTGTGCATCAAAGGGTGTAATGGTAACATCATCTTGGAATTCAGGAACCTTGTAGACATGCTTGAGCATGGCTAGAACACCTTGTTCAAGTTCTTCTCGTTTTACAAAATGACCTGCGCCTTTTTCACCATCTTCTTTTAACTGGTACTTGGGCAGTTTGTCGACCAGTTCACGAGAAGCATATGGCCACCCAGTAACACCATGTTCTTGTTCGTACTCTCGTATTAATCGCAACGCCTGATTGAAATGCAAATATTCCCCTGTATCAAGATCTTGAAGGTGGTGGTTAAGCAGGGTCTTTACCTGCTTAGGTTGGAAATACAACTCACCCATAAACTCAACAGGTCGTGCTTCTGTCAAAAACTCAGCAAAGTCATCTTCAGTTACAGACAGTCGCGCTTTTGCAGCACGGTACAACACCAGGTGAGCTACATCTTCTGTTTTTAGTGGGTAGAATGTGCTAACAACTTTTTTGTATGCTGCAATGAAAGTTTTCTTACTTCGAGTGCGATGTCCTAGGTAACGAGCTGGAAAAGAAAAATCACCAATGTCTCGCAATGCTTTTTTCATCTTTTCAATAGTGAAACCAAGATCCACAGCGTATTTTAAGCTACTCACTGCAGCATGTGCGTCCTCCCCAGTAAGTTGTTCAGGCAGGCAAGCAAAAATCTCCCCACTTGTTTTTTGCCAGGCAGTAATCTTGGCAAGCTCTGCTCCAGTCATTGATTCCATTTCTGCTTGTAACTGTGTTGCCAAATCTTGGTCACCAGCTTTTAACTTGGTGGAGGCTCCAGGTTGTGCACTTTGGCTACCAACAGATTCATACACTCCTCCTCTTTGTCGGTTCTTGTACATGGCCTGGGCAATATATGGCATATCATCAGGCACATCACCTTCTAATTTTTGCAATGCAAGTAAGTACTCTTGTGAAGCAGGAAAGTGTTTTCTCCGTAGCTTTCCTAGCTTTCTTGGGGGTTGCTCTTCTATGCGTGATTCTTGGACAATATACAGTTCTGGTTTTGGTTCTTCTCTAGGGAAACCATCAGGCAATGACGAGTAAAAATAATGCATGACTTCAAACAACATACCCCTATTCATGGGTGGCAGCTTAAACAATTGTTGTCCATGTAATCCATCATCGCTTAAATCCCTGTTAGCTTCTGTTCCTCT
Organism: uncultured Methanosarcinales archaeon; assembly: GCA_964343705.1. GTDB lineage: Archaea > Nanobdellota > Nanobdellia > Woesearchaeales > UBA12501 > JAUSFM01. Next base: position 72,916 of record CAYFJX010000001.1, on the reverse strand, counting down.
GATAATATCCACAAGATATCCTCTTAGTTGGTCATCAGTTGCATGCAGCACACGCGCCGCGTTTTGGAAATTTATTTTAGGCCTGATAGGACCAATGTCAAGCAGTTCAGACAACATCAAGAATTCGCGGCCAGTAAGCGCATGGTCGCCCAAGCCCATTGAACCGGGTAAGCTACATCGATATCTGATAAAGGGATTCATCTCCACATATTTGTTAATGGTTGCAGCTGAACCTTTTAAACGATCTTTAAGCCACATTCTAGGGATGCCACGTCCAAAAGAGAAACAGATCGCAGGTTGTTTACCGCCAGAGTGTACACTTGTACCCTGATGGGGTGTCACAACAAACTTTCCTCGCTCAATAAAATTCTGACGCGCGTTTGCAATAAAATTTCTTCGTAAACACAACAAAGAAGCAATATCTGACGGCTGAAACCGAGCAAGTTGTCGTACGTCTTTATGCTCTACTAGTTCTTCTAACAATGCTTCCATTACTCTACACCTGTGTGGGAGAGGGCAATGTTTGTTTATATAGTTTTACCTGGTTTTTTAATGGGTGTGTGGTGTGCTGGAGGGAGTGGCACTGGGGAGTTTAACTGCGCCCATCCAGGGCGCAGATTTTGCGGAAAATAACTTGCATGAATCAGTTATTTTCCTTTCACACTCCAAGCCAGTGCCACTCCTTAAGAAGGTCTTGTTGCCCATGCTCTTTTCTCCACAATATTTATAAATAAAAAAGCCCCTTATTATTGTAGCATGGAGATTAGAGGTGATCTACATAGGTCTAGAGTATTCTATAGTCTTACTACGTTATTCCTCATGTTTTGTCTTCTTGCTACCAGTGCACTCGCAGGCACTACCATTGAAATTTCTCCTTCATCAGTGTACGAAGGTACAACTCCTGTGTTTAATGTCACGGTAATCACCTCTCATAGTAGCAAGTCACTTACTAAACTTGATTTTACAGGTCCAAGTGTGAGTAATGTGGAACAAACAAACTCTACTGATTTTAACCAGGGCTGGAACATTTCAGCAAGTGGCTCAACAATTTTTTGGGAAAACAACACTATTCCTGCAGGTAGCTTTGTGATTTACACCTATCTCCAATTTACTGGTACTCTTTCCACAGTCAGTAGTGACTCGTCAGAACACTGGACTATTACAACCACTGACTCTACAGGCAAGGAAAAAAAAGAAAAAACATCAGTGACAATTCTCAATGATGCATCTCCTCCAGTTATTTCAAACCCTGCTCCAGCTGGATCAACATTTCTAAAACCAGCAGTGGAAACAGTTAGTGCAACTATCACTGATCCAGAGTCTGGTGTTGGTAGTACTTCCTTTGCTTATGGTACTTGTGGTGCTAACACCACATCCGTAAGCTTAACTGCAAACAACACTGTGTACAGCAGCACAGCAGATCTTTCTTCATTTAATGAAAATGACGTTGTGTGTTACACCTTTACTGCAACATCAAACGGCGGAGAAAGCAGCACGTCAACTGGCAATTTTACCATTGACAACACAGCACCTTCTCTTAGCATTGTAGGACCAGCAGATGACATTTTTACAACAGGCAACCTTACTGCACAATTTGACGTGAGTGACACCCTCTCGCCAACTGTTACCTGTGACATGCTCCTTAATGGTACAGTGAAAAAATCAGTTACTGCATCCCAATCAAGCACCAACAGCGAGGTCATTAACACTACCGATGGCAGTTACGCTTGGCAAGTGCAGTGTAGCGACCTTGCTGGAAATACTGCAACAAGCACTACACGAACAATAAAAATTGACAACACACCACCAACTATAAGTTATACCCATACACCCTCACTTATTGTTCGGGGGAAAAACATCACAGCAACTGCTTCCATTACAGACTTTAGTGGGATTAGTGATGTCCGAGCAGAACTTATATTCAATGGCACAACAGTTAACATGACAACTGCAGCAAGTGGGAGTAGTTACACTTTTACCTCCCCTACAACAACAAGTACTGCGCTCGGTGAGTACCAAATCAAAGTGTATGCAGACGACACAGTAAGTCACACCATTGCAAGCACAACCAATAGCAATGTCACCTATGATTATGTTATTTCATTAGGGGCAGGTTCTAGCAGTGTTACACCTGGAGGAACAGTTTCCTTAACAGGTAATGTAAGTCTTGATGATGGCAGTATTCCTGCAGGAGCAACATTACAATTTATTCTTCCAAACAGTACAACGTCTACTAACTCAGATAATCAAACAGGAGTATTTAGCCACTCCCTTTCTGCCCCAAGCAGCGAAGGAACCTACACACTTCTTGCACAAGTCACAGCGGCAAATGGCATAACATATAATCAAACTATTACACTTACTGTTCAAAGTGCATCTAGTAGTGACTCAGGTGATTCAGGCTCAGCAACAAATAGAAATAGTCGAACCTTGCGTGGATCTTCTCCAGGACGAGGCGCACCCTCTTCAACAGGAGCAGTTAGCTCAATTGGGTCATCACCTGGTTCCTCTACAGCTTCATCTGCCTCAGCAGGTACAGGTGAAGGCAGCACAGCTCGTGGTAGTCAAGGAACAGGCGAGTCAGGATCATCAGCATCTCCCTCTTCAGGTTCACAAGGTGCAGCTCAAGGTGCAGGAGCATCAGTTACAGGTGGAGCTGTAGGTGTTGGTGCAGCAGGTAGCTTTATACAAGATAGAATTCTCAAGTATTCAAAGCTTCTTTGGACTGTGTTTGTTGTTATGCTCGTGATAGGATCTCTAGTGTACATTTCACGAGGACCACAAGGAGCACGTATTGTTATTGCAAAAAAACCTCGAGAGTCAAAACCTCCGAAGGTAGCAACCGAAAAATTTAAACAGCAAGCAAGTGATTTAGATGATTACTTACGAAAACGATTGAAATAACAGACTAAAAAACACAGATAACAAAGTGATACAATGGTACTAGAAGAAATAAACACTGAATGGCTTATGGAACGCCCGTATGTTTCATTTTTTCTAGGATTTATTTATTCTATAATGGGTTACATTCTTGGCACACTATTCTTTTTTGAGCAAGGTGTTTCTATTGCCATGCTTTTTTTAACTACCTTGTTTGTAGTGCCAACCTTTGTTGGTGTGCTGTCTCTTGAAGAAAAACGAGAACGAGCAGAGAGGCCAACAAACATTCTTACTTTTTTCAAAAATCATCGAAGCATTGTTATCATTTATACCCTTGTTTTTTTAGGCGCATTTGTTGGTTTTGTTACACTTGGGGTGCTGGCACAGGATCAAGTTCCAGTTATTTTCGAATACCAACTAGATTTTCTTAGTAAACAAGAGCACATAAACACTGACGTCCTAGATAGGTTCTTTTCAAAATCTACAGCTCCAACTGTTGATAACGCACTGAGTGTTCTTCAACACAACTTATCTGTTGCCCTGATAGCGTTTTTCCTTTCAGTTGTTTTTGGCGCAGGAGCCCTGTTTTTAATTGTACTTAATGCAAGTGTGTTTGCGAGCTTTGCCGTCCTTATGATACGTTATCTTTCCTCAAACTTTGCCAAAGCTGTTCAGCTTATTGCTGTATTTTCCTTACACCTTATCCCAGAGATGATGGGTTTTATTATTGCAGCAATCGCAGGGGGTGTCATGTCAAAAGCTATTCTTGTAGAACATGTTGGCACGCAAGAGTTTAAGAACGTTGTTCATGACTCATTGTACCTATTTCTTATTGCTTGTGTTTTGATACTTATTGCTGCCTTTACTGAGATCTTCATAACTGTTGACTTGTTTACAGGCTTGTAGTTTGCCTAGTTCATATCTAATTTCACATATGTCTTCTACGTACAAAGAACAAGCCAAACAATGATATGCTTATTGCCAAGAACATACTTATTATGCTCCCAAACTCTGGTAAGGGAACAGCTGAGATAATGAAATCATTTTGCTTTTGTAACCTGTCAAAATACCCATGGTTACACGTGACATTCCACACATGTGTTCCTTCAAACGCAATACCTGATTCTCGAATGTAATAATACTCAGACCCATTTGCAGTCATACCATATACAGTGCCATTACTTGAGAATTCCACTTCACAACCTCCTCCTGTTCCAGCAGCAGTGCTGTTTGGAATAAGAGCAGAGTTGCTTTGGTTGTAGTATTGAGCATACACTTTAAACGCTGTGTTAGGTTGGATTCTACTTGACTCTGCTTCTCCTGTGTCAACTTGGTCTAGAAGTGTGAGTGTTGCATCAGCACCACCACTTCGGTCTGCTGAAAGTACAAAGAGTGTGTCTGCCACAGTGTTCTGGGCAAAGTCACCACTTTTCTCACAACTTACATTCCAACTGTGTAAACCAGGTTCTGAAATTCCAGCATCAACTTTGTAATACGTGCTATCAGTACTATTGAAGGTCATATTGCCTGACTTTGGTTCTGTGGTCACTTCCCAATTACATGTTGCTCCTGTGATTGGTGCGCCTCCAGAAGCATTGTATGAAGCAGTATAATATGTTGAGGTGTTAGCATTAATGAAACCAGCCCCTCCAAATTCAGTGTCTGCAACATCATAAATGCTTAAGTCTGTACCCTGTGTTGATGAAAAACCAGTGAAGTGAGATGCAGTAAACGTGAGTGTGCTGCCACTACAGCTTATGCTTGTACATGCAGGACTTGTTGTTGCATCACATATAATTCCTCCTGTTGTAATCTCATCTTTATTGCTGTGAAATCCATTTGCGTACACAATATTATTGAAACTTGTACAATCAACATTCTTAATGGTAATTGTTGCACTTTTGTTAAGATTTTGGAGTGATCCACTGTTTAAACTAATAAAATTATCACCTATGTTTATGTGTGTATTTAAGTCAAGGCCGCTTATGTTTGCAGTATCCCACACAATACCACCTGATGCTGTGGCTAAGTTTAGATTACTTACATTGTTGTAATCAAACACACTTGCAAGATCAGTTCCTTCACCAAATTCATTGCTTGTTGTTGGCTCTGACCCAAGGTTAGCTCCTGAATACGCGCTAAATGAAGTCACACTGAAATTAATATTATCTCCTGAATCAACAAAAGGGATGCTTGTTTTTTCCCACTCGCTACACGAGCCACTTGCATAATCAAAATTTGCATCTTTACACTTGATAATGTGGGTTATGGCACCACTGGTCTTTGGAATAGAAACATTTGCCTTTGAAAACTCAAGAGCAGTATCAATTGCAAATACTTGTGTGGAAGAAAAGGTTTGATTGTCAGTTACAAATTTGTTGTCGACTGAACTAGGTGGGTTAACAACACCTTGGATAGTTACAACGCCTTCTCCAGTGCTTGCGTCAGGAAGTGCTGTGGTGGGGTCGACCTCTAAAGGATATGCTGCAGTGTTCTGCATCCAATTAGCGTCTCCTGTTAGTGTTAAGTTGAATCCCTCAGCAGTATTTACAATAGTGGCGTTGAGGTCTTGCTTAACCCCGTCAGCATCTTCCATAAAAGGTGTAAGGAATTGCCAAAGTAAGGCATCAGTGTCACTGTCATAAAAGTTAACATTGCCATTATTATCTTTTGTTGCGTATGTGTTTGTTGTGACAATCTTTATGTACCATTCGTTTGTGACATAGGCGTTATAAGTTATGGTTTCTTTAATACTATCAGCGCTAATCTTGTAGTCAACAGTACCTCCATCAAGCATGTTGGTGTAAATAATACTATTCCCACTGAGGGTTGCAGTGACACTATTTGTGTCAAAAAAGCTGTAATTAATTTGCCTTGTTCCTATCTTAAACTGAAGCAGTCTGTCGTCAGTGGGATTTTTTTCAAACAATACATCAAACACATTTTCATCAACCTTGTACTCAAACCCATTAGTGTTTGCTTCTTGTAGTAGATTGCTAATCGGCAAGAACACTCCATTACTTAAGTAATTAAGGGGTTTTGATGAAAGAACCAAGTCAAAGGTGCCATCACAATTAGTTTCAACATTCATCTTTTGTTTTCTTGTGGTCACATCTCCTTTGATACACACTACTTGTTCTTCTGGGTCTGGTGATCCTCCTCCACTTCGTTGGGACCGTGAGTCACCTCCTCCATCTCCTGAGCCAGAATCTCCTGCCTGACTACTTCCTGAGTCTCCGCCTGCATCACCACTTGCTCCTTCACTTCCTTGTGCAGAACTCCCAGAATCTCCTGCTTGACCTCCAGTGTCTCCACCTGCGTCAGCGCCACTATCGCCTGTACCTGCATCAGTACCTCCTGTGTCGCCTGCTCCAGGACCTACAAAGGAAATAGCCTTACCAATAAAACCAGTTTGATCATTAAGTGCATAGGCTCCTCCTACAAAAATAAGAAATAATGCTAGTGCTAAGTAAGGGTTATTCTTAACAAACGCTATTGCTCTTTTTTTCTTTGATTGCATGTCTTGTCCATGCATATTTATTTTTCCCATGGCCCCTTCTTTTTAGCCTCTTAATTTATAAAGTTCTAACTAGACAGTTTTTATTAGGGGCAACAGAACTTATATACTTACCGTTAAACATTTAAACTAGTTCTACTCTGGAATGTTATATAATAAACAAATTTTGAAAAATTTTTGGGTGGTTAGATGGATTTCACAAAAAATGAGAGGAAAGTTCTTGGTTTATTGCTTGATAATGGTCGTGTTACTGATATTGCAATGGCATCTCAACTTAAAATTTCAACACAAGCAGTTGGAAAAATAAGAAAGAAACTAGAGGATACAGGTGTTATTGAAGGTTATTCATGCTCACTTAACTTTGAAAAGTTAGGGTTACAAAGTTTTTCCTTGGAAGTTATTAGGCTGAAGCAGGCTTTTTGGCAGGATTTTGGTGAAACTGACTCGCTAAAAGCTCTTAAAATGCATCCGGAATCTATTTTATCTTTTGTTCCTTCAAACGGGGAGGCATCTTTTGTACGTCTTCAAGCTTTTCGTGATGCTGCAGAGCGAGACAGATATACTCACTTGAATCGGGCAAGAAATCATGAATACCTTGATATGATTGCTTCCTATTCTTTTTCCCATTTTAATCTTCTTAAGAACACTGCTCGAGACGTGCTTAAACTTGCATTGGGGGGTAAACCAATTGTTCCACAGCGACATGCTGAGTTGCAACGACAATTATCATCAAATAACTCTAAATCATTACTCAAATATTCGAGTGAGAAAAAAATTTAACTATTAAATCAAGAGGTAATTTACAATTTAACAATTTAACACTAACTATATAAACATTTTTGTTGTATGCAAGGCGTACACATTACAGTGTATTAATCATCACACACTGCGCATTAGTATACATGATTAGTATACACGATTACACAGGGGGAAATGGGGATTCAATGACAACAACAAAAACATTTGTACGTGCGTTCTTATTGTTTTTCCTGGTAAGTGTTCTTGCTGTTGGTATGCTTCCTGTATCCTTTGCTGACGAAGACCAAGAACGTGAAGATCAAGTTCTTGTAAACTCAAGAGATTGGGTGGATGTATATTCTGGCTTGTTATATTCTGGTCTTGGAGGAGTACACAGGCTACAGTACATTGCAGAAGAATTGCACGGCACCTGGTTGCTTGAGTCAGGTTTATTTGTAGACACAGGGAATCTACTTGTGTTTACATCAAAAAAACAACCCTACATTAAAGGCTTCTCAAACATGATGGAAGAATCAGACATTAAGTTTGAAGAAGAAATTATTGGGGATTCTGATCACCTAAATAAGGAATTCGCTCGAAGACTTGCAAAAAAAGGCAAGATAGAAAAAATATTAATCCTGGATGATTCATTTGCTTATAATGCCCTTAGTGCTGTACCCTATGCAATCGCAACTAAAAGCTGGGTCATTTTTGCTGACAATGATAACATTGATGAAGTTGTTGGTCTTATTGAAGAACTGGAAATTACAGATATTCTTATTGTTGGCTCTACTGAAAATAATGTCCGGCAAGAACTAGGGCGGTTTAATCCTGAAATTATGAATAAAGGGAACAGGTATGACAACAACATTGCGCTTGCAGAACGTTTTTTAGAAGCATCAGGAAAAGATGCAGGTCAAGTAATGATTGCACAAGGAACTACTCTTGAAAACAGCCTTTTTAATCCTGAATTTCCAACAATTTTCATTGGGCCAGGCGATGCTCCGTCGCAGGCAGTAAAATTCATGAAAGATCATGGGACCACACATATTGTCCTCATTGGTATGAATCTTCTTGCTCAAGGAGAGGAGTTATCTGAGCTGACCAACACAAAACTTATTGTGAAGTATGCAAAAGCTGTGGGCCCAGATGTTCTTGCACTTGATTTTTATCCAACACCTGCTTATGAGCCAGAGGTTAAAATAACAAAAGTTGACTACAACACCCTTACACAACAGGTAGAGGTATTCTTTAAGAATGAAAAAGATCTTGTGACCTATGTTCGGTCACTGAGTCATGAATTGTTTGTGGGATCTGATACAAAACCCCTTCATATTCTTGCTGACGAAGACAGTTTTTTCATTGGCAAGAATGAAGAGCTTGCAAGGGTGTATGATATTGACTTAACAAACAATGTTGATGATGTTTTGCGAGTCACAAGCAAATATGTGTATGGTGATCATCCATCTAGCATGGATTTTAGCGGAGAAGATGATGGGGTGCTAGAATTTGTTACCTATGAAGATAAAGCAGATATTACTCTTGGGGAAGTTTTTTACAACAAGCGAACACAACGATTTGAAGTTGAACTTATTAACACAGGGTCAGTAAAAGCCTATGCATTGCCTGAACTTATAGATTTTACAAAGAACAATGAACAACAAGCTTTTAGCGGTAGGAAAATACAACTTACGCCAGGTAGTTCAAAAAAGACCTTTGTCAAAATTGAACTTGATGAAATAGATATTGCAGATAATCCAGACTTCACAATTAAGATTAAGTATGGTGAGCGGCCAGAAGCATTACTAAAAAGCTTTACAAAGAAGTTAGACCTTGTTGTTAAGGATTTCAATGTTAAGCTCGTTGTCTTAGTGGCGCTACTTGCAATTGTGTTGTTCCTTTTGGTCAAAAAGAAAAAACGGAGACGCCGCCACTAGGGGATTTTCATGGTTAAGATACGAAATCACAAGATTAAACCGGGCTTTATTATTTGTGCAATTCTATCCCTTCTTGTTCTTGTCCTTGTTTTTTTTATTCTCTCAGATAATGTTCAAGATGAGAAAGCACATCTTCTTGTTATGGAGATAGAAGATGAAAAACTAACACGGCACGAGTTTAACACATTATATGAAGTGTTTGGTCCTACAACAAAGCTTCAACCAGAAATTTTCCTTAATGACATTGTAGTCCCTCACTTTATTTTAGCTGACCAAGCAAAAAAAGCAGGGCTTAGAGTCAATAGTGTTGAAGTACAGCAAAGTATACACCTCATGCAAGAGGAAAACCCCTCTGCATTTATGCAGAGTGACGGGTCGTCTATTGATCTTGAACCAATTGAACGCTTTGTAGGATTGCGTTTGCTTGGGCTGGACTTTATTGCCAAAAAAACACAGCTTAAACAGACAAGCGGCGCAAACGTGAGTGGCAACCTAACAGCTGAACAAGCTAAAAAAATAGAAGGGCTCAAACAAAAAGCTGTCAGAGAGTTTATTACTCAGAAAGGAATTGAAATGAAGATTGTTATGCACCCTCAGAATTTAAAGTAGTCTTAGATCAAATTTAGATTTCTGAATTTAGATTTTATGTCTTATTTTTTTCTCTTGTGTTTTATTCCATCAGTTGCCAATAGTGCAATTACTATCAAACACAGTATAATTAAGAAGATAAGAGTCTGATCATAAAACTTACTTAATTGTCCACTTGGAATTTCAAGCAGAGGTTCTTCTTCAAGACCTGCAAGTATGTTTCCACAGGAATACCTGACAGAATCTGCTCGTAGGTATGCTTCTGCGTACTTTCCTTGGTTGTACAATTGTCTTGCTTCTTGTACAAGGCCTAACAAGTGACTACAATCTCTATTATTGGTCAGAAGCACCTTGACTTGGTTAAGCAGGTCCTGTGTTTCACCTTGTGTTGCTCTAATGGCTTTCTTAGAGAGTATGCTTGCATTTGGGATGGTATTTGGTAATGCTTTACACACTCCGCAGTCAATAGTGCATGTACGACAACTCTCACCTTTTACTATTTCACATTTGTGGTTTCCACATCGCGCACGAGCACTTGTTGCAGTTGCACCACCACCCTTGCTGGCAGCTGCAGGCCCACCAGTTGAAGTACTGGAACTGCTACTTGACGAGCTACTGGATGAACTACTACTTGTGTCTTCTCCTACTTGGAAAACAGAGAGTGACGAGGCGGTAGTGTTAATGATATTGCTATCAGTGTCAATAGTTATGTTAAGTTTAACAAAGGTACAGTTTGTTAAGTTTGAACATTTATACAATACTATGTTACTTTCATTGGTGAAATTTGATTCAATAGGGGTATAGTTATAGGTAAACTCAAATGATGAAAATGATAACTCTGATTCCATGGTGAACGTGTATACTTTTGTGGTATTACTTACATTAGGCACTACAGTTATATTTGTTTCAGTAATGTTAAAAAGCTCAGTTACACCTTCTGGAATAAACATGTCCTTAAAAAATATCTGAGATGTATTTCCTAATCCACTTGTATTATCTAAGGAGATGTTAAGGTGATAGTATGCATTAACCGCGTGCTCTCCTGTTATGTTGCTGCTATTTTCAAGTATCTGACTACCTTGTCCCTGATCATACCTCCGACGATCAATGAGCTGCATGCTTCTTGTTCCTCTAGACGTCCAATTATTTGTTTTAGGCAATAGAACCTCGAATCCACTTTTCACAACAGCTGTTGTTGTTGCTGTTGATAGGTTGGCAAATACACTATGATTCCCGGTCTTTGTTGTATTAAAACTATATGCAACAAAAATTTGGCCACCACTGGTGTTTCTATCTGTTTCGTTTGCTTCATTTAACCTGAAAGAGGTTGAGTCAGAGTCATTTATTGTAAGTGTTAAGTTGTTTATTGTTTCAGTTATATTGATTTCCAATCCTACGTATTGGGTTTGGTTTTGTATTACAAAGAATGGGTAAAATAAAAATTGAATACTGATATTGGTGCAATCTCTTTCATCTCTAAAAAAGTGGTAGGTGGTTCCTCCAGTGGGGGACGAAGGGAGCATAAATTGGTAGTCAACAGAATTATTATCAAATCCTGTTGCATTATTCACCTTTGTGACAAATACCATATTACCAAATGCATCCTGCAGCACACCAACATCATAACTTTCATTAGTGGGGTTTAGAGGTACGCTATGTGCACTAATACTACTGCCTCCAATGGTGAAACTGGTTGTTTCATTCAAGGTACTGTTTGCTGAGAATTCATCACGCTGTGCAACACCAAGAAATTCATCAACCTTTGTCTTCTGTGCAGCTTCTAGTCCATCAAGATAAGTTGTATTTGGTTGAATAGGACTGCTTGCATATTGGAGGTGTTGTGTTCCATTACTTGCATAAATTTCATTTTCATAACACCGTAAAAATGCGATGTTTGTTGGATACGCAGTTGTGTCTCCTGTTGCCGCAATACTAATATTAGTTTTTGCCCCACTACTACTGTTTCCACTTACATTACCAAACACCGCTCCCCACAGAGGTCCTCTTCCTATATCAAGCTGAGTGACATTTCCTCCTTGGGCAATATCAGAAGCAATGTAATAACCAGTTATGTCTGATTTTGAATAGGCAAATAATGAAATAAGCAGAACCAGGACCACGCTAACTATGAGTATTGCAGGCCGATGGTGCCTTGTGTGATGTGGGTGACTATCAACCCCTTCTTGTTCCATGGTGCTTTTTTACCTTCTTTTTTTTATAAACTTTCTTATGGTAATGCAGCATAAATTGCTAACTGATCAGTTTCCCCTATGTATCCTTGTAAATTTGCAGGCACTTTGAGCACATAATCTTTCACTCCATATTCAGTACTTTGTGAACCATTCCATCGTGTTACAAAGACTAGATCTTCTCTGTCTGAAAGGTCAAATTCTCCATCATCACCAGTGTCATCACTTGTATCCCAGAGTATACCTGTGATAAAGGTGCTTCCTGGGGAGCTACTTATAATGGGTGTTGCCGCATGAGTTTGGCCGACAATAACAAAATTTTCTGTTGAATTTGGAGACGAACCGTTTGTGCTATACAGGGTGGTTATTGAATCGTCGAAACCGGTCATTCCAAAGGTAGCGTCTAATTGTGTAAAATCTGTGTTTGACGAGCCATTAGTTGTATTCAGCCCAATTTCTTGGAGTTCTGCAAACGTTGGATTACTATCTATATCAGCAGCCATGATGACAGAAGCATTAACTAAAACCCATTCCCTCAGGGTGGTGGTGTTTTGCCCAAGTTTACGTCGTGCTTGCGCACTTCCATGGTATGTTTGATACGCAGATACATCCAGGATCCTTGAATTATTGTTGTTATTCTCATCAGATTCACTAATGCTATTGTCTGGATCTATTTTTACTGTTACATTATTTGGACCAAGAGTTGGAGTAAAGGTTACATTTGCTTCAGTGATTGAACCAGCAGTGACATTAATGGTTGCATTATTTATCTCAGCAAATGTTGCTGCTCCAGTTCGTTGTAAGAACTGTACTTTAACATTTGTTGCATCAGCACTTCCTTGATTACTTACATTTCCACGCAGTGTTATCGGATGATTGCCAATATATGTTGAACCAGAATCATTAAATGTAATGTTTAATGAATTAATTGTAAGATCTGCAGTGCCACCACCTGCTTCAGTACCATTACCACTGTAACTACTAAAACTGGTAATGTTAAAATAAAGTATATTAGATGTGTATGCTATCTTTACACATTTTCCATTTCCACTGGGAAGACATTGAGTTCCATTTTTTCGTATTTGTCCACTGTCTGTCTCAAAATTTTGAAGTTCGAAAATATCGTTAAGAGCTGTGAAGTTAAGACTCTTCAGGGTAATATTGGCGCTCTTGTTTATGTCGTCTGTGGCGAGGTTGTATGAACTGGTATTCAAGGCAATTGTGTTTGCTCCAATCACAACATCCTTGCCCAAAGCAATGGGTGCACTTAGGCTTAAGTCTTTGTTAAATGCCCCAACCCCTTTGTTGATCCACTTAAGTTCTCCGAATGAGTTGTTGAATATTAGATGATTAACATATCCAACTGGTGTAGTATCGTTAATGGTCTTACCATATGTTGATGAGATGTTTAAATTAAGAAAAGTGTTTTCCAGGCTTTCAAGAAGGGTTAATGTATCAGCGTCCTCGCCGGTAGTGAGCAGTGTTGAGTTAAAAATAAAACTATAATTTGAACCGTTCATGTAGACTGCAATTGAGTTGGTTCCTGTGGTGTTAAATGTGCTGTTTCGTATGTCTGTTCCTGATTCATTGTGTAATCCTTCCATAAATACACCACTTGCATTTGCACCTTTAGTAAACACACTAAGGTCACTAATGTTAAAATTATCAACTGGTCCGGTCATAGACAATCCATGTGAACCATTGGTGTTTGTGGTCACATTTGTGTTCTTAATACTGAAGTTTTGTACTGGTACTGTTCCATTGTTCGTGGCAGCTAGGGAGATACCTATGTTAAGGCTTGAAGTATTTTTTCCTTCAGCAATCTCGCAGTTTTTTATGGTAAAATTACCATATCCTGGTACAGAGATTCCATTTGATCCTCCTCCCATTGCACTAGTTGCATAGGTAATGTTGTAACCATCACAATCCAGTACAATGTTGTTAGCTCCAAAAGTGTAACATGTATTCTCAGCACTTACATCTTGGATCAATGTGATGCTGTTACTTACTGAGCCACATTGCGTGGAGTTCCCTGCCCCACCAGACGAACTACTGCTTGAACCACTACATTCAGTAAAACAACTAGAATCACTGAAACAAGTGCCAAAGTTCCTATACGAAGGAGAACCACCACATTCTGAATCGCAAGACGCATCTTCAGTACATGCTTGTGTTTCAAAAGTAGGTGCTTCAACTTGGCTAGACAGTACAAAGAATATGAATATGGCTGTGTTTACCCAAATGAGTGCAGTTACAAAGAACTTTTCAGATTTCACCTTTTTTACACACCTTTTTTATTGCTTGATTTTATTGCTCAATACTGGAGTCACACTTGTATTAGTGTATTTTTGACTCTTTATATGTTTTTTTGTGTCTTTGTGTTGCTTTTCCCGACGATTTTGCGAGGTGCGCTCTTTTTAAAGAGTCTTGGATACAACACAGCCCAGTACCCAACTGTAAACAGGCTGAAAATAACCCATCCAGCATTATCATGGAAAAATGCTTCCACTAAGTGAGGTGAAAAATGCCCTCCAATGAGCATAAGCACATAAACGCGCACTATGTTTACTAAGTATACTCCAACTAATCCACCAAGCAAGGAAATGCCCAACATTGCTTTTCTTCCCTTTCTGAGTTTGTTCCAGTCAAAGCAGAGCAAGAGTAATGACAAGAGCATAAAGATGTTTAATGACTGGACACCAGAGCAAGGAGTGCCAATACCAGCATGAAAACCATTGTACACAATCAAAGGGTCATTAGTACTTGTTGTGCCCAATGAAAGGGATCCTGTCCAACTCAGGGGTGTTGCAATGATTTTAGCTACAATAAAAGTAAACACTGCCATCTTTTTGAGAATAATGTAATTAAATCCGTAATAAAAGATCGTGGTGAATAGTATTCCTAGTATGCTTGTTTTGTACTGTTTTAGAAATACCCAAGAAAACATGGCAAGAAACAATAAAAAAACACCCACTGAGTAGAATACAAAGGCACATATAAAGAGCAATTTTACGGTGAAATGCGTACTAATTCCTTTCCAAGGAAACGCATACTTAACAACAAAATAAGCAGCAAAAGAAAGTAATGACCCCACCAAGAACCATGCTTGTGATACCCTGCTTGAGGTCTTGACCTGCTCGAGGTCGTTTCGCTTCATAAGAAAGAACAACAGCACCATTGTGGCTATAAAGAGGGAAGGATGGGTTTGGGCAATCCAAAACTGCTCATCAAATCCCAGAAGAGCTGCAATTACCTGGAGTATTATGGGAACACTGCTGACAAGTAGAGCAAAAAGAAAAAAGCGAAAACCTATTCTAAGAACCTTATGCTTCATGCTAAAAAAGGGGTTGGTCAGGATTATAAATGTTACTTTTTAGCTTCTATTTGTACTCTTAAAAAACTAAGAAAAAAGGTGATGAAAAAAAGAAAAAAAGATTTATGGATTTACAAAGACAAAGAAGTAATACGTCTCTGAGCTTCCATTCACTGGTACAATCAAGCTGTATTCAATTCCTGCCGTGGAATCAAACCCAGTTGTTGTAGATAGGTTAACTGCAGTTACAAACAGTAGATCATTGATTGTAGCACCGCCACCATCATGCATAACACCTACTGGGAATACTTCATTTGACTCACCTGAGTTTAGGAAGGTCAAGTTAACACCTGAAACACCAAATGCATAACTTGTGTTTGCACTGATGTTGGATTCAGAGGTTGTTGCTCCTGTTGTTCCAGTGAAGGTTCCACTTGAGTTTACAGCTCCGAATGTTTGAACCAATGTATCGTTCTCATTAGTGTTACCAAAGGTTTCTGCACTGTCAATAAGAGAAAGGTTGGTTCCTGTACAGCAAGCGACAATTCCTGTAAATGACATTGCTGCTTGTGTTGTTGCACCTATTCCATACCCTTTAAGGGATGCTGGTGAAGGCCATTGGTATAGTGTTGCACTATTAGTTCCAATACTGAGTCCTGACACAGTAAGGTCCCCATAGTAACCTGCCCAATTGTTTGTAACAACTGTCATAGTTAAGTCAAGTTGGGTTACGTTTCCCCCAACTGCAACGTCAGTTGCAGATCCTTGACCTGCTTGGGTACCTGCTACCCTGCTTGCAGATGTTGCGTTCCTTTGGTTGGCCGCAACACTGACTGCTCCTACGTGGATAGCTACCATAGCTAGAAACATTATAGAAAATACAAGTAGTACAGATATCTGTAAATGCTTTTTTTTCATTCCATCACCTCAATTTTAATTGAATATAATAGTCCTTGCAAGAGTCCAAGCTTGCAATTACCCTTTTTTGTTTTATATTGGTATGTGACCTTTAAATATTTAGTGTTGAATAAGTAAACTTTATTTTTGTTAGAACTTGATTTTGTAAATTTCCTTTGTCTTTTTGTTGTGTTGGTGGTTTGTAGTGGGTGTTTCGCACTGCCAAACTATTTTTATATTTCACTTCTTTTATTATCTTTATAACAAAAATATTTTAATATTTTAATATTTTTAGTACTTTTATGATCTTTAAATCTAACTATTTTCCTATTTAAATTAGAAAAATATAGAAAAGTATTTAAATAAGTTAATATCTTTATGGGGTTTATGGTAAAAATACTCCTTTGGGCAACTCAAACAACTCATCCAACCAACCCAACCCCAAAAGGCACGCACTCCAGGTTTTCATGAAAAAAGTAAATATCTCTATCAGCGTTGAAACGCACACAAAAGCAAAGCTCATAGCAATTCTTAAGAATACAACTCTCAATGATTACTTACAACAAGCAATAGCAGATGCCATTAAACAAGACGAAGACCTAGTTAAAACCGTTTTTGACAAGAAAAACGCTCTAGACAAGAAACGAGGTGGGAAGAATGAATAAACACCTCAGAAAACTAGCTCTTGTAATCCTGGCAACTATTCTTCTTGCACTCTCAGTACTTGCAGCTTCATCCACTATCATACTCACTGGCGCTGCTGCTGCAGATCAAACAACAGCATTAACTAACTGCGAAGCTGCAGTCACATCATATACTCAAAACAACTTGACTACAGGGCAAACTTTATCTTGCAATACGTGTGTTGCAGGAAACTGCACTGTAAGTAATAATCAAACAACTTGTTTAACAAGCTGTATACTTAATACAGGGGCTGATGACTTGTATGTTCTTACTAAGTCACCAAGTGGCAAGCAAAACAGTGGAACTGTAGAACTAAAAGTGACCACTAGCTTTGCAGCAACCTGTAAATACAGTTCAAGCAATGTTGCCTATGATGCAATGACATCTGCGTTTGCAACAACAGGAAGTACAACACACACCAAACAATTAAACCTACCAGATGGAAGCTACACCTATTATGTACAATGTAAAACAGCAGGTGGAACACTTTTGACAGAGTCAGCTGTTGTAAGCTTTTCCCTTGATACTCAAAGCCCATCTATTAATTCATACAGTCCTACTAATCTTGTGACTGAAAATTATGCAACACTACAAGTGGTTACAACAGAAACAGCAGAGTGTCGCCAAGCAAAAACAAGCAGTGGATTTGACAGCCAACTTATTTTTGATACTACTTTTGCAACTACACACACCACTAAGATCAAAGCTCTTAGTAATGGTGCCAACACTGTCTATGTTTCATGTAAAGACTTATCTAACAATACACTTGAGAACCACGCTGTTACACTTCGTGTGGACTTAGCACCCTCTGTGACTATTGTATATGATGAAGAATTACCTCTGCCAGCTGGAACAACAAAATTAACACTTACTGTTTCAGAAGACTTGGTTGACCCCCCACTTGTAACCTACACACTAAGCGAACCAGGTGGCAACAGCACAGACAGTATTATTGTTCCTGTCCAAGGGTCTGGTAAAACCTGGGATGGCTACATCTTTATCAGCTCTACTGATACGCACAAAATTGGTAAACTTTCCTTTACAGGAACAGATGTTGAAGGCACAACAGGAACTCGCATTGTAAGTGGCGGAACCTTTTATGTTGATTCATTACCCCCTCCAACACCCACCAATCTAAATAGTGAAGTAAACAAAGAAGACAATGAGCTAACTCTTACTTGGAGTCAAAAAAACAGTTCAGATATTAAATATTATAATATCTACAGTAGTTCAAAACCTGGTGTGCTTGCAAGTGACAACTACCAAACAACTACTAAACAACATTACGGGTTTACACGTGACCAAAACAACCTGTTTGTGAGAGTTAGTGCAGTAGATGTGTTTGGCAAAGAAAGTGAATTATCTGAAGAACTAGTGGTTACTGAAGGCGATTCCACAAGTACAACAATAGAAGCAACTCCTGAAGCTAAAGAAACATCTGAACCTGAACAGGAAATAAACTGCACAGCGTTTGCTAAAAAAATCGGGAGTAAAATAGAAACAACTCAAAAGAAAACAGCAAAGTTACTGCAGTCACTCGCAAGGTATGATGAACTAGTTGTTACAGGTGTTAAAAAAGAAATAAAGACAACAGAGACAGTACTTCACAACCTTGAAAAAGGAATTAACAATGTAGACAAAAGAGCATGTGCAGAGAAAGATGTTAGCAAACTTAAAGAGTTGGAATCAGAAACCGAAAACACTTCAACAAGCCTTCCTGAGTCAATTGTGAAAACATGGGATTTTGCAGGCGAAAAAATCTTAGAAGAAGACAAAGTTGATGGTTTACTCAATACTGTCTTTACAGCACTTGGTACAGCAGAAGATAAAAAGAAAGAGCTTAAGGAAGCTGCTCAAGAACATACTTCAACAGCTCAAACAAGCTTTTCAGCAGTGGGCTTTGATGTAACGTACAAAGATAAAGTACGTTCCTTTACTGTCATATCCAAGAAGATTAGTTTTAACAACGAACAAAACTTTGATATGATGGGGTCATATGATCTTATACCTGATACACCTGAAACCCTTGTTGCATATCCAAAGACAACATCCATTATTGGTAAAGGAATTGTTGTTTCTCAACTACAAGGAGGGACGTCAAAAGAAGGAAGTTACACATATGCTGTTGAACTTGCAATGGATGCTGCAGCTGTACGAGCAATTGACACAGTTGTTATTCCCAAATCTGTAAGCAGATCATCAGGCAACAGCATAACAGGAAGTGTCATTGGATATGTTACTGACGGTGACAACATGTACAACTTTTTACTTGGATTGCTTGGTGTTGTTGTACTTGGTGTCTTAGTTCACCATTACTCTCCAAGAAATGGTAGTGGAGGGACAGCTCAAGGAAAGATTACTTCACGCTTACCAGGGGTTACTGAACTCAAGCGATTTGGTAAACGAATGATACCCAAGCCAAGACTATTGAGGCAATCACCTCAAGAAAAAGTTTCTGCATCACCTTCAACCACAGCTGGGTCAGAAACATTAATCCACCAAGCTGACCAGTATGTTAATAGTATGAATCTTAACAAAGCAGCTGAAGTGTACAGTAACCTGGCAACAGCTGTTTCAAACAACACACAGCGGATTACACCCCAGGAGCACTCCAGGTTGTTGAGGTTACACAGTAAAATAACATTGCTTGGCTTAGTGGAACACCTGCGAGCTTCATCAGCTAGTGCTGACGCAAGTGAAGTAAAGAAACTAGTTTCCCAACTTGATATGCATAGGGGCAAGCTTTCAATCTGTGCTGATCGAGATGAAGAAAAACTCTTACGTGCAGCAGATGATGCCCGGCTTAAGTCAATGAATCGGCTTTTGTGAATAGCAAAGGATTCAAAAGCATTAAATACTATTATTTTATTCTTTTTCTTATGGCACGACTCTTTCGAAAGTATGATGTTTTAAACACGAAACAAATCAAAGACCTGCACAAGCAAATGTTTGAACAGTGGGGTGCAGTGTTTGACAAAGAAAAAAAGTATATTTATTTGAGAAGTAGGAAAGATAAAATTTACTTATTAAATCGAAGTATTACTGATTCTTTAGATCCCCTTGTTTTCAATAAGGTTATTGTTGATCGTGCCGGTTTATACATTGCAGAATTTACTAAGTATGGTTTACGTTTAAGTATGGAGGGTTCTCGTCTTGTTGGGCCGTCAGCAACAAAGAACTTGGTTCTTTTAGATGCTACTGAAGCACGATTATGGCTCAAGGGCCAAGATCTTCCTCGTCTTGTAGAGGGCACTGGTTTTATCATTGTGGGACACACTGAAGAATCAACCACTGATTATATGGGATGCGGTCGAGCTGTTAAATCAGGGCTTGAGAATTACGTTCCTAAAACAAGGCGGATTCTGGCAAAGGATTAGTGGGTGTACAGCTCTGCGCTATTAACTTCATCATGTACTTGTGCTCAGCAGGGGCAAGCAATGCATTAAACAAAGGCTCCATGTAGGGATCTGCAGCATTTCTAATTATTTGTCGGCCTTTTTGTTCCATATTCTTATGGTCTTGTCTTTTATCAGCATATTCTGAGTCTGCATCCATTTCATGTGTTCTAAACTGTGCTTCAAAAGGAAGTGTACCATGAGCTCCTTGATAGATAAATGCATTATGTAAAGATCTGTATCCTGAACTCGGGCCACCAAGAAGATCATCTTTTTTAAATTTCTTGGGCAGAGTCATAAATGAATCATCATCTTCTAAACAGGCATTAATCGCTCTACATAATGCAATCGTTGCAAATACACCTCTAATTCCAAACAAGTCAATTGGTTTTAGGATTGGATCTACTCTTCCATCTCTTCCGGTTTGATCATAGATTCTAACGCGCACAACATACCTTAATGATTTTTTACTGAATCTAATATTATATTTTTCTCTACTTCTTGCAGCGCATATTGGTGCAGGAATATGTTCTTGGATCGCTGCAACAACATGAAATCTTGACAAATCTGAAACATGTCTGAAAACTACCTCTTCATCAATGTTTTTTCTTCGTACATTCTCTAGGATTTCATACATTCTCTCCCAATTTATTCTTCGCAGTCGTCGAACATCTGGATATCGTGCAGCAATACTTTCAATCACCCGATCTTCAAATGATGATTTTGGAATGCGAAGCTTCTTTTTCATACGATCATAGGTTTGGTCAAGAACAGCAGTTACTCTTTCTTTTGCCTGTTTAAGGTAACCTCTTTCTCGAAGAAGATGTACTCGTGATAACCGAACTCCTTCTGTTTTCTCTTCACAGATTCCACACAAAAGCTTATTGTCTTCATCAATAAGTTCGTCTCCAGTGGTGTACAAAATATTTTCACGTCGTACCTTAATCTGTGCAGGATTCACTCTTTTTCTTTTTTCTTCCCAGTTTTCTCCTTCATGGAGCACTCGTCTCCTATACTCATGCCCTTTTTTGTTACAACGAAACACAAACTCTCTATAATCAACACGTTCAGTTGCTCGCTCGTCTAATCCTTGAAGTGCACTTGCGTGCTCCAGCATAGCATCAACAGCTTCTTCAAGAAGATGGTGCCTACGATTATTTGCTTCACGCATAAGTCTTGTGAGACGCCCTCTTTCATCACTTCGATGGATTCTATCGATAAGATCAAAATCAACCTCTTGTAAGTCTCCCTTAGGAATTCTTGCTTTTACATACTCTTGTACGAGTTTCTCAAAAAGACCTCTAATCAATGTTGAAGGATACACTAGTTCAAGCACGTCTTGTGTTATTCCTTTAGATAGGTCTTCAGCTGTTATACTAGTCATGGTGTTTATTGAGAATTGTTCTCAACCTCATAAGCGAGGTTGGGTGGGTACATGTGCTATTTATGTTTTTTCTTTATAACGCCTTTTTTGATGATAACTGAGTTAGGAACAAAAACAATATCACCTTCTTTGGTTTCAAGTTTTGTCTTTACCAAGGTAATCTGTACTACTTTGCCCTGAACACCTTGCGTTTCTATATGTTCTCCAATCTCAATTATTTTGTCTTTATATATTGCAAGGCCAGCAAACATGTTAGGTATGAAGTCCTTGATCCCCATAACTAAGGATACAATGATTATAATGAGGATTGCACCAAGAATCATATGTAAAATAGTGGTGGCAATTTTTAACTGATTTAATGCCATAATAACACTTATGAAATACACTAAGTAAGCAACAAATGAACTGGTGTGTTTTTCAATCTTAAATTGTACTCCTGCTTTTTTTAGAATCTTTCTAAGCTCTACCTCTCTAAGAATTTTGTAGGTAAGCCGACTAAGGATTCTACCACAAATAAATCCCAACAGTAAAATTATGACAGCAACTATTACATTGAGGTACACTCCTTTGAACAGCGCTTCTGCTGAACCTAAGACATTAGTGAGAATGGTCGGTGCCATAAGAATTCTTTATCCTGATAATGATTCAAGCATGGATACTATATTCCATAACTGTGTTCGGGTGTAAGGTTGGATGTTGACATCCTCTGATAGTTCACTCAGTTGGTCAAGAGCTTTATTGATTACCATTCGTTGATCTTCTGTTTCTTGTTTTAGCATCTCTCCTATAGTTTGAAGTTTGCTCTTTATATTTTTTGGGAGGGTGTTATCCTCTTGCAAATCACTCATTGCTTCAATAATGCCGTTAAGTGTGTCAACTTCAGAATTCATTTTTTCTCCATTTCCTTAAGCACTTCTTTTTGTGTGCTACTTGCTTTCTCTTTAATCTTCTCTTCTTGCTTTTCTATAGTTGTAATGCGAAGTTCAAGCATTTCTTTCTTTTTTTGCAAGTCTTTTTTTAGATCTTCTTTTTTTGTAGCAACCATGATTCCACCTACTATTTTGTAAGCT
Source organism: uncultured Methanosarcinales archaeon (assembly GCA_964343705.1). Classification (GTDB taxonomy): domain Archaea; phylum Nanobdellota; class Nanobdellia; order Woesearchaeales; family UBA12501; genus JAUSFM01. Next base: position 50,324 of record CAYFJX010000001.1, on the reverse strand, counting down.
TCTTCTGATGTTTCAATTTCTTTCAATGCAGAATCAACTTCTAGAAGTTGGCTTGAAAATTGTTGTCGTTGTGTTGCAAATGTACGGAGATTTTGCTCCATCATTTGAAGTTGTTCAATTTTTTGTTCTGCTTGTTTACTCATGTCAGTCATTTGTATCATCTCGGATTGTTTTCATCTTGTCAAAAACAGTAATTATTTTGATTATTGTGTTTGTTATTGCTTTAAGCGCAATTGGATCTTTTGCTTGAATATTGAATACCACTTGATCTTTGGTGTGTGAGATTTCTGTGTGCGTTCTCTCTCTATCACTCTGTTGTATTTCTGGCAAGGAAACTTTATACAATTCTTCTGCAGATTCGTCCTGCACAGTAATTGTGGCGGTAAAACGCATTTTTACCTTGCCTTAACTTTTGTTGTAACACTGCGTGGCTTAAACAAGATCTTACTCCCACAATAAGGGCATCTAATTTTTTTACGCAGGTATTCATCACCTACTTTGTGATTGCATGTAAAACATTTGTATTCCATTTTCCCTACGCAGCCTCCTCAGCTGATCCCTGCTCTTCTTCTACTTTTGTAACAGGTTCTTTATATGTTGTTGCTTCTTCTTCCTCTTCTGTGTTTTCTGTTTCTTCAATAGCTTGTTCTTCTTCAACCTCAGCAAAAAGCTCTTGTGCACTTGCTTTTTTCTTTGCAAGTGTGTATGCTTTGCCGGTGAATTCAGCAGCGCACTTAGTACAGAACCATATTCCTGCTGCAAGACGTTTAACACGTGAGTAAGAACAGTAAGGGCACTTGTGTTTTTGCCTTTGAGTATGTTCAATCATGCCAACTTTGTGTTTGCCGGTTCGACCGTATCGTGTTCCAAACCGTTTAATTGTTCCTATTTCTTTTGGTAATGCCATTTTGTTTTTCTCGATATAGGGTGTATCGCTCCATGTTTCATATAAAAGTGGGGCTACCCGGACTTTCATAGTGAAGAGCTTCGCCGTTCACTGCTTTGAACCGGGGTCCGGAGGCCCCAAACCTCCAATGCTAGCCAAGCTACACCATAGCCCCCTTTTAAAGGTATGTTTGGAGGAGAAGACGGCCCTTTTTAAACTTTGCGGTTATAGGGGCCTTTACTTAGGTCTTTTCAAGTCTACCTTCTTATCATATAAATCTTTTTAATACCTTGTTATATTGCTCTCTGTATGGGGGATAGAGGAAAAACTGGTAGTAGGGCTTTTCTCAGGAGGTTTTCTCGGGAATTGACAAGAGTTCGTATAATTTACCTTCTTATCTTTGTCCTGGTTTGTCTGATTCCTTTTCCTCATGAGATACATGCATTTTACATAGAACAAGTTGGCACATTTGGAATTGAGTCTGCTTTCCTAGGGAACATTTTCTTCTCACATGCAATAACCTCTGTTTTGTACGCTCTTACATTAACCTTTAATCCTTATACGTTCCATGTTTTTATATGGGGGCTGGTTCTCCCTGTTTTTTTGTATTGTTCTTTAGTCTTTTTTTTTACGTGTTTAGCAGCAGCTGGCTTGCCTAGGTTTGGTCCAAGGTTTTTGTCTAAACCTGTTTTTTCCTTTCAACCTGGGTTCAATAGAACTGTGGCAAAGAATTTGTTGTTAGGTATTGCTACTTGCATAATCATACTCTTGGTTATTGAGCTGGTATTTGCAATGTCTTTTCCTACTAAGAAAATTTCTCCTGATGTTGCAAAAGAATTATCAAGTCAGATTTATTGTCCTTTTGTTGCTCCAGTTGAATCAGATGGGAGAAAAGTATTGCGAGGGTTCCATTTTCATCATTATGTTCTTACATCTCCTTCCAAAATAATTGATTCGGCTTCAGGGAAGAATGTGGAAATCAGATTTAATGTTTCAGCAGGGATTAAGAATGTTCCCAACTGTAAAGCAAGAAAAGTTGGTGAAGACGGCACTCATCTTGTTGATTATGTTACTAATAATCATGGTTTTCGTATGCAAAAAAATGTGACCCGTTCTAAAGAAAATATTTCACAGCGAGTTATGGTTATGGGAGATTCTTTTGCGTTTGGTGCGGGCATGGATCAAGATGAAACAGTGAGTCATTATCTTAATGCACTAACAAGCGATACAACGCAAGTTTTGAACGCAGGTGTACAAGGCTTTTCTTCTCTACAAAGTTATTTGATGTACAATGACACCTTACAATATTGGGATCCTGATATAGTGCTTTTTTTTCACTACCCTAATGATATCAATGGTAATCTTGAACAGCGATCTGATTATGAGATGCCTATTTTTTCTCTGCAAGATGAAACCTTAATTCGGCATGCTCCTATTGGGAAAGCTATTGATCGCCTTGGCATTAGTTCCAGCACAGGACCGCTTGTTCCCTATTCTCATTTTGTCTCCTTTGCTGAGGGTGTCAAAAATGAGCTACTTAATCTAAAACGAATTATGGGGGATAATCCTCGTCACTTATCTATGTTTCATGTCTTCAATACAAAACCTCCTCAATCTATGATCCACGCTCTTAACGTTAATTGTAATTATGTTCTCAAACCTTTTTATGATCTTGTTCTGGCAAACAATGCAACCTTTTTGTTGATTTACATTCCACCTCACATTGAACTTGACGAGCCTTACTTTAAAAGAACAATCAGAAGCTATCTTGATGCAGATCCAGGTGAATTTGACAGGTTACAAGGCAATGCGTATATCCATGTCTGTGCAAAAAAACATGGTATTCCCTTACTTGACTTGGCTGAAGTGTTTAATTCTCATAGAAATGTGCGCCCGCGGGAGTGGTATAATCGACCAGGAGGTCACTGGTCTCCACGAGCAACCAATGTTACTGCACATAGTGTCAAAGAATGGATGATGGAGAACGGAGTGCTCAATGCTTCATAAGATACGTTGTAGGCTTAATCACAAATCTTAACAAGGCCATGGTTACAACGGACTTCAACAACCATGCCGTCCTTAAGTACCTTTGTTCCAATACGTGTACCAACAATACAAGGTATTCCCAATTCTCGTGAAATTACAGCTGCATGACTTGTAACTCCTCCTTCATCTGTTACTATTGCTGCTGCTTTTTTCATAAGAGGGACATATTCAGGCCTTGTCATACTTGTTACAAGAACGTCTCCTTTTTCTATATCAGTATCCTTGGGGTTTAGAACTACTTTTACTGGACCTTTTGCATGGCCATACGAAGCAGTCATTCCACGAACATCCTTTATTTTTTCTTCATATTCTTGTTCAAGTACTGTTTCACTAAGTTCTTCATAGGTCTTCCCAGTATGCATGCTTTTCTCACCTGTATTTGCTGTTATGTACACACATGCTTTTTTTCGTTCTTGTATTTCATCTTTATTGTACTCTCCTGTTTCGAGAAACTTTAAGAATTCATCTGGCAGCATAAATTTAATATCAATTAAGGGAGCGGTATGGTCTTTTGCCGCTTTTTCAAAAAACAATCCTGCAACATGATCGCCAAGAAGATTTCCTTTTTTACGTTGGTCATGCCACCATGCAACTAAAGAAAGAAGTTCAAGCTTTTCCTCATCTTCCTTTGCCAAGCCAAGCTTTTCTCGAGCTTGTTCTTTTTTCTTAATTAGATCTTGCTCATATGTTTCTAACTCTGCAATCTTTGCTGTAACTTGTTTTTCAGTTAGTTCTGCAATGGATGCATGCAAACGTTTTTCAAATTCTTGTAAACTCATTGGCTTAGTGTTCTTGTAATTGTTTCTGATCCAGAAAAATTTCTTAGTGTGTTTCTTCAAGTCTTCTTCAGAGATTTTTCCTGTTTGCTTAAATTGTAATCCTATCTTAAGAAGGCCAAGCTCCTCATCATTTAAGAAAGTGTGTTTGATTGGTGCAGTCAGTATTTCAACCTGTTTTCTTTTTTCTTTAGGTATCTTTTCAAGAATTGTTGCAAGTATCTTGTCACCCCACACAATAAAGTGTTCTGTCACAAGAGCATGAGCGTACGCATTTTGATAATGTTCTCTAAATTGCTTGTATTCTGTAATGGGGTCAGTAACACCTTTTTCCATGATGCCTTCAATGTATTCATAATAGACATCACGCGCTTTTTCCCATGCCATGAAGAGTTTCTTGAGTTCTTCAGGGTGATCATCATACCATTTTCCCTCTGTATTCAATGATTCTTCATCAAGTACCCAATGGCTGTACTCTCCTTCTTGTGTCATAAACGTGAGAATAACACTCAAACCATGTCCTGTAATATCTTGGAGGCCCTTGGTGAGTGCATCGACTGCAAACGCGTTCAGGTGAGGTGTGATGACAGCACCCTGTATGACCCATTTCTTGTTTGTAAACTTGCTGATTTCCATGTTCCTCGGGTTAGTCATCACCTATTTAAAGCTTCCTCTGATTCGGGGTGTGTCCCAAATCTTGCTTTTTGTGCAGGAGGGGTGGCACTGCGGTGTTAACTACTCAAATCCATTCATACGGAAATCGCCTCATTATTCGGCCGCAATCTGAGCAAAGCTCAGATGCGTCAAGGAGCTTCGTCCCTTGAGATTTCCTGATAAAACCTTGCGGCAGTGCCACCTCTCAGAAAGACTCTTGGGACACACCCTCTGATTCGACAACATTTTTATAACCAACCTATTTTGCAGTTCTTATGGATCTCAAAGCAACCTTAAAGAAGAAGCACGTGCTTATTGCACTTTTTCTACTCTTGATGTTTATTCCAGTTCCCCATCAAATTCACCCTTTTTACATTGAAGATCTGGGAACACTGGGGCTAGAATGGGTTTCAGTGGGGAAATTAATGTTGACTCATTTTTTCTCTCTGGTTTTTAACACTCTCAGTTTTTCGTTTGCCCCTGAGATACTTGAATTGGCATTGTGGGGGTTATTTGCACCTCTTCTTTTTGCGCTTATATTTATCCCTCCTCTTCGAAAGCCGAGAAGATGGAAACATCTCTTTGGTAGGGCTTGGAACAAGAAGCTGAGCATCTTACTCTTCATTAGTATTCTAGTTGTTTCATCAGTGGTTGTTGAATTCTCACTTGCAACAACCTATCCTCAAGCACAGCAGAATACAACCCTTGGCTTATCTATTTTGAATCAGAACAAAAGAGACTGTACGCAATATTTTACAGTTAAAGACAAGCGATTACATCTTGGTGAAACAGGAGAAGTTGAACTCATGGCGCGAGATGTTACCTTGATTAATCCAATTGCTATTAGCCTAGGAGATGGAAAAGAAATTAGTCTTCTTGGTGATGATCCTCGTTTGCTTGCAGCAGGTATTGGAACACTTCCTAATTGTAGAATTGTCAAGATGAGTGAAAACCCTCCTGGCCTGGCAACATTCCACATGAACAATCACGCATTTCGTATGGACAATAATATCACTCTGGAAAAACCAACAGGTGTTAAACGCGTTTTAGTTGTGGGTGACTCCTTTGCTTTTGGAGCAGGTCTAGATCAAGATCAAACACTTAGTCATTACTTAGGTGAGTCATTGGGTGAATCCTTCAGTGAAAAAGTTGAAGTTCTTAACGGGGGAATCAGTGGTATATCAACACTTCAAAGTTTGCTACTCTACCAACGAGTATACAAAGAATACCAACCAGATGCCGTGGTGTTGGTACATTCTTTCAATGACGTGCGAGGTAACCTTGAAATAAAACATTATGAAAAACCCCTGTATGACTTTGAAACAAAAAACGTTCGTGCTGACATGTTTGTTCCATTTAAAGAAAAGAAGAATAGCATTGGTAAACGGCAAGGGCCGTTTGTGTATTCATCACACTTCCTGGCGCTCATTGACAAAAACAAAGATGTTCTGCTTAATCGACGCAGAGTAATGGAAGAAAAACCAATAGAAATGGATATTTATCAAATGGTACGCAAAGAGTTGCTTCCTCAAGCACAAGAAGCATACACATTTAATTGCGACGCAGTGCTGCGCATCTTTCAACAGTCAACTGACGTGCCATTCTTGGTTCTGTATGTGCCGTCTAAAGCAGAACTTCATGCACCTTCTTTTCAGCGAACTATGAAATCGTATATTGGTGCAGATCCAGATGACTTTGATCTTGAGCTTATGCGAACAAAGTTGCAGTCCTGTTCAGAAAAGCATGGAATTGATTTCATTGACTTGCATAATCATTTCACTCCCCAAACACTTGAATGGTACAATCAAGCAGGAAACCATTGGTCTCCAAAGGCAACAAAAGAAAGCGCAAAAATTGTGCATCAGTGGATGAAGAACAAAAAGGTTGTTGGATAAATAACTATTATTTTTTGTTATTATCGTATTTTCTTAACAATGCTTGCATCAGCGTCTACTTCGAGAACATCACCATCTTTAAATGCACTGGTTGCTTTTTTAGTTCCAATAATGCATGGCTTGCTCATTTCTCGCGAGAGAATAGCTGCGTGGCAGGTAATACCTCCTTCGTCAGTTACAAACGCTGCTGATCGCTCCATTGCAGGAACATAAGGTGCAATAGTCATGGGAGTTACAAGAATATCTCCTTTCTTGACTTTGTGCATGTCATTAACATTCATAACTATTTTTGCTGTGCCTGTTGCTTTGCCTCTCATTGCAGTCACTCCTTTAAGTTCAGTGTCTTTGACTTCATCATGTTCCAAGACTGCGTGGTCGACAATAAGAAGGGTGGTGCCTTCTTTTAGTACTGCATAATTATTGGGGTCATACTTTTTTGGTTCCTTAGTTGTATCAAGAATGTCGGTGTACAGGTAGTCTTCTACTTTTTCAATACCCCGTGCTTTTGCAACTCTTTCAAAGAGTGGGTGTGAATTATATACAAATTCGTACGCAATATCTGTCCGGAATAAGCGAAACCACACTAATTCTTGCAATTGCTTTTGAAGTTCTTCAAGTTCAGCTGGTACTTTTTTTGGTTTAAGTTTGTGGCTCTTTTTCTTTTGTAAGTCTTTTTGCATTTGCTTTACTTCTTCAAGTGTGTACCCTTTTGCAAATCCACTTCTACCTCGTGCTTTGATCCATCCATATTCTTTATGTACTTCTTTTGGGTCTTGTCCTGCAATCAGGGCGTCTGCCATGAGCTCATGGTGGTTCTTTTTTGTTGGAAGACTTATATCCCCCACATACAAATCAAGATCTTCTCCTTTTTTAAGAAAGGGAGGGATTTGTTTTTTTACTTCCTTCTTTATCCATACTTCAAACTGGTGGCAAATCCAAATCCACACACAGATTGGCCTAAGAATATCACATACTTCCCTAAATTGTTCAATTGGGTCGCTACTTGTGTCAGCAGCAATCTCTTTAATTCTGTTTTTGTATTTATCATAATGTTTCTGGATTGCTTTGGTTGTTTCGAAAACAGTGTGCTTTTGTAAGTACTCATCTACCCAATCTGCACTTGCATCGTATACAGGCATGCAACGCCACCAATTGTTACTGTCATAAATAAAACCCTCAACACCCTTTGCCGGGTACCCCATGCGTTCATATTCAGAAGGTAATGCTCCAGAAGCAATAATATGGCCACTAAAAGGAGGGAAGTTTCTATACAACCAATGCTCCCATTTCATGGTGTTTACTTTCTTGATAAGTTCTTTTTGGTTCTTTTGATTCATTAGATGAGTGTAGAAATATATCTTATATAAATCATACTCTTTTGATGGTTGTATATTATGTTTTTGTTACTTCTTCATCTTGTATCTTTTTCCTAATCTCTTCTATTCTTTCTTTGTCTAACATATCTAGCATATTCTTTATTGAAATCAGGAAATCTGCTAATTCTTCAAAATTTATAGGCACTTCTTTATTCTTTAAATAGTATTGGTTATCTATTCTTAGTCCTTTATCTTCTTCTAAAATCTTGCTTACACCTTCCTTAAAGATCTTTTCCTTTTCAAGAAAGTTTACTAATAAAATTGTGCAATCATGTATTTCACATTTTATTCCTATTTTCATTAAAACTGAATAAATAGCGAAATATTCAATATAGTATTTTGTTGTTGCAAGCCACATATTTGATCTTGTTTCATAAATACTTCTTAGAACCTGTAAACTTTCTTCAGCATTTTCAAAATATTCTTGGCTAATATTATCATTTGGCTCTACTAATTTTATTCCGTTTACTTGCTTTTTACACCAATTGATTTTTTTCATAAAGTTCACCAAAATATCTTATTACTTCTTCTGTGTTGTTTAAAATAAGGTGTTTTTTGTATATTTCTTTGATTAATCTAGGGGAGATTTTTTTTATGCTTGGGACAGAGATTTCATGGATTTTCTTATTATATACTTGTTCAAATTCTTGTATTCCTTTTTTCGCATCTTTTTTCCATATGTTTACAATATCTATGTCTGACCCTTTTTGTATTTTATTTACTGCTGAGCCAAAAAGTATAAATGTGTTTTGCTGGAAAAAAGGGGTGAGTTTTTCAAAAAATACTCTTAAATATGTGTCTTCTTGCAATCTTTTCATGAGTTTTTCTTTTTCAGTGATAACTAAGTGGTCGTAAATTTGGGAGTTTTTCATGTTGAGTCCGTATTCAACAAAGTTTTTCCTTTCAAATTTGAGAAGTATTTTTTCCTTTACAAGATCTTGTAAATATGGCTTTATAGTCTGGTGGGGTTTGTTGAGAATATTGGCTAATTCTCTGAGATAATATCTTTTACCATAATCATTGAGATATTGTGCAATAATTTCTGTTTTGGTAATTTTTTTTACCATTTGGTAATTATTATTACTTCATGTATAAAAAGCTTTCGGTTTTTCATATCTCTTAGAATTATGCGGCTTTTTTCTGTTTCTTAACTTCATATTCAACAACAGGCTTTTCTCCCTGGTACTTTTTTTTGTTTTGTTCCCATTTCTGCAGCTCTTTTCGCCCATGTTCATCACGTCCTAAAAAGTCACGTTTGTGTTCCTTCACAGAGCCTGTTTTTGGCTTGTACCACTCAGTTGGTCGGTACCCTGACTTATCAGTTAGCAACTCATTAAGCTCCTTATTTGCTTTTTCATTGACACCACTTGTACCAAAATGAGTGGTGTGTTCTCCTTTCAGTACTTTATACCCTTTTGCATGTTTGTATACTGCATCATCAGGTGGAACAAGTGCATCATGCTCACCCGAAACAACATACACTGGCACATTAGGTTTTTCTCGATGAAGTCTGATTGCTTCTTTTCGAGCAGGCTTGCTTTTTCGAGTATCTTCATGATCAACATTGATAATAATCCCAGCTGCTTTTACTTCTGCAGTTCGTAATTTTTCAAAGCCAGCAGGTGTTGGCGCAACAGCCTGCACATGGTTAATTCCATACTTTTTTATGCGCTTATCACTTGCCATGGAAATACCAGTATTACCCCCGCTACTGTGCCCACTAAATGCTCTGTAGTGTCCTTTTGATTTTCGTTCTAGTCCAGTATCTTCATGAAACTCTTCTATTTGATCAAAAGCTTCATCTGTGGATCCTTTATTTCCAAGATCATGATTTCCTTTCAAATGATAAGCATGCATACCTCTTTTACGTAAATCACGAGCTCGCCGCCACTGACTTCCCCTGTTTTGACCTAACCCATGCATAAGGTATGTCAGAGGATCTTTACTATTTGGGTTTTTCTTAAAATGCTTTTTTGTTTTATGATTTTGGTACAGTGCAATAGGCAAACCAACAGTATTGTCAAAACCATTGTATGCAATGTTTTTCACATTTTTGAGCATAGTTCCTATTTTTTCTTTAAGGGATTTTGGTGTTGGCATTCGTTGTCTTGCATCAGAAAGATTTTCTCGAACACCACGCATTCCTTCCTTAGTGGGGTCTTTACTATACTCACTTTGTGGGCTATTATCAATAGCGTACTGTGAAGGCTTTTTTGAACTAAGCATGGTTGGTTCAAGAGGTGCATTTTCAATTTCCTCTTCAAGCTTAGAATGTGATTCTTTATCTGGCATCCATTTTTTTGGGTCCCAGATCTCCCCTGATTCACTATCTTCTATTTCTTTCTTGAGCCTTTTATACTTCCGTTTTTGCTGGAAGAGTAATAATGTAGTTGAAAGTATACAGAATCCTAGTATCACCTCTAGTATCATATACGTATTTCAGAACCTTGGCCTTTTTATTTTTTATTAGTTTTAAGGTGTTTAGAACTGTTTTTTTGCTTCGCGGTCTTTGTCAGATACTTTTCTAATGAGTTTTGCTGGTACACCACCCCAGACCTCTCCAGCAGGGATTTCTTTACCAGCAAGGCTTTTTTTCTCAATAATAGCGCCTTCACCAATAATACAACCACATCGAATCAACGTGTGTTTTTTTATCCAGGAACCTTTTTTACATAGTACACGCCCAAATACTGTTTGAGTAAGAGTGTATTCATGGCCATCAAAATAAGCATAGTCATCAACACGCACATTATCTTCTAATGTCACCATGTCGCCATAAATATGATCAAACACAACTCCTTTTCCAATGTAGCAATTTTTGCCAATCTTGGCACCCATCATTTTAAGTAGTACTGTTTTGAACCAGCAGTGTGGGAGGAGTCGGGTAAATTCTGTGATAATTCCATTATAAAAAATGCGGAAGGTACTTCGTGCCCTAAACCAGTCATTACCTGCGCCTGCGCGGTTTCCATTGTAGTAAATCTTTAAGTAGGATTGCTTGGGATCTTTGATAAATGCTTGAATCTTTGCTTTTGCTTCTTTGTAGTATTTCTTTTGCTCAGCAGGGTCTGTTGTTGCTTTCTTAAAGAATTTATCTACAAGCTCAGGTGTAAACTTCATGGTGCACTTTGCAGGTTCACCTGCCCATAGTTCTGCTTCTGGCATAACTTTGTCCAGTGTCGCATGCATGTTAAGAATTGAATTCTTCTGAATTCCTGCGCCAGGAAGAATTAGAGACATTCCTCCGCACATTGCTCGTTCAGCAAAGGTTATCTTACCAAGTGTGAGTTTGTTATCTTTTACTGTGTGTGCTTTGAGGGTTGAACCACCACCTACTAACGTACCTGGTCCAAGTGTAATCAGTTCTGGAAAGTAAGGATCAAAAGAAATATCGTGAGGGATACAGCAGTCGTGTCCAACATTCATTCCTGTTGTGCCCAGAAGCCAATTTTTGAAGTGGCTTGGTACAAGTTTTTTTTGCAATGCAAAAACAAACTTATTGTACCAGACGCGTGGCTTACTTTTTGTACGGATCTTCTTTGGGTATTCAAGTTCTACAGTAGTTGTTCTTGCATCTCCTCCTTGGAGTTGTTTAAGAGCGTCTTTTATGCGTTTTTTTTGACCCATCTGCGTCAGTTCTCCTATAGGTATTTAAAAATTCTTTTATTATTCTTTTATTCTGTTTTTAAATTCCTTGCTAAGGACAGTGTTTAACACTCGAGCTGTTAATTGTGTTGCTTTAGGCGACCAATGACTGCCATGAGAGTTGTACCATTCAGCCCCTGATTGGGTGGTGTATTTTTTGAAGTATGGTTGGAGGTTAATGAATGGGATGTTGTGTTCTTTTGCGCATTCTGCTATTTTTCTCCCAACTAATTCTTGGTCAAATTCATCCACAGAGAGGTCTGCATGATTCTTAATTGTATCTACAAATGCTTTCCTGTCCATTTCTAATCGTGAAGGGATATGGACTAGCATGAAACGTGCACCAGTTTCACCTACAGCTTCTTTGAGTGGAGCAAGTACTTGGTCGCAGTTGAATATGTATGCTTTTTCTATAACAGGTATTGGTTGTTTTCTTAGCAGTTGGAGCAAAGGAAGGAGTCTGGGGTTTGTACCCAATGGCTTTTTTGGGGTTGTAATTTTTTCCATTGTCTTACTAAACAGCGTTAGGAAGTGAGATTTGTGAATTAACGGATTGGGAGGGGGGCTTTCTTTTTTCGTAGGTTTTTTTTCAGCCATTATTTTTTCTATTGTATCATTTTCTGGTATGTATGTTGGTCGTCGGTACTTAGAAGATGGACGAAGGTTATCTGTTACATCATTCATGTACTGTAAGAAAATTACTGTGTCTGCTTCCAGTGTTTTGTACGTGCTGCTAAAAAGCAAGTTTGTTTGTAGACTTGAAAGTGTGGGGATACCCCCATTAAGCACTTCGGTATTTTCAGGGAGAAGATTGTCTAAAAAATAATTAAGTGTCTCATTCTGGTCAATTCCTGTGCCAAAAACAAAAGAGTCTCCAATGAGAAGGATTCTTTTTGTGCCGACACGTGGCTTTGGCGTACTGTCCTTGTTCATGCGCATACCAAGATTGTTTAATCTGTAGTTTGCCATGTTTGGGGGGTTTTCACTTGTTTTACTGATCTTACAATAAGGTACTGGTTTAAGCCCAATCGCGCTAAGTTCAGGAAAGGGTAATGCTTCAATAGGTATATCCCTTTTCTTACCCTTGTTTGAATAGATTATAATTGGATCTGATATAAGGAAATCAGGTACTTGTATGATTGACTTCTTTTTTTCACCCTGCTCACTGAATTCAATCTGTGCTGCACACTGGTTAAAACTTTTGGATGGTTCATTTGTTGTTGGTGTTAATTGAGGGTAGAATGCTCGCAAGCCAACTTCAGTCACCACAAACAATACCATAATTGTTACAATGAAAATGAGAACTCCTCCAACTTTTTTCTTCAGTGGCATTCTACTGTTGACTCCGTTCTATGGTTCTTTCCTTAATGATTACCACTCCATGGTTTGCTCGTACTTCGACAAGATCACCATTGTGCAAAACTCTTGTTGCATGTTTGGTGCCAATAACGCAAGGGATGCCAAATTCTCTGCTGACTATTGCTGCATGGCATGTGATGCCACCTTCATCAGTAATAATGGCTGCTGCTTTTCTCATTGCAGGTAAGAACTCAACCTTGGTCATTGATGCAACAAGAATATCGCCTTTTTCGAAATTGTTGATGTCGTCTAGGCTACTGCAAATACTTACTTTGCCCAAAGCAGTTCCCACTGACGCAGATAAGCCATTTAATTGTTTTAGATCAATTTCTACACCTCTTGCCTTTTGCAATTCCGCGCAGAATTTCTTGTAATCATCTCCTGTTAGTATCCCCTCACCGCTAGGAGTATGGTACATTATTGTTCCTCTGCGTCGTTCTTCAAGTGTCTTTTTTAGTGTGGTATCAGTAAATACTGATTCATTAAATTCGTATGCAGACAAATATCTCACCAGTTTAATGTCAATTCCTAACCGCTTGCTAAGTTCTTCTATTAGGATATCTCCATAGTGAAAGCTCCTGAGCATGTTCACTTTTCGATTGTCTTGAAATAATGCAACATACTTTGTGGCTTGTAACAAGGTTAGGGTTTTTCCAGTTATTTTGTACTCACTGATCATTTCTTTTTGTTCTTTCTCCAAAGCACCAAGGTCTGTTTCTTTGTAGTTGTAGTACAGGGGTAATTCCTCTTCAATATCTTCAGGGGAAATGGTGACTTTACCTGCAAAACTGTTCTTGATCCAGAAGAATTTTTCTATATGTTTTTGTATAGCAGCATCTCGTTTCTTATCATCCTTAATACACGCTATTTTTCCAAGGTCTGCTTCACTTTTGCCTATAAATGATCTTTTTGTGGGGGATGAAAGTTTTGCATATGCACTATTGAGTTTTTTTTGATTGGGGATATATTTTCTGAGTGATTCCAAAAGCTGCTTGTCAGTTGTTAATGCAAAAGCTTCTATGATATGGCCTTGTCCAACTGACAGGCGAACAACATCCAAAGCTTTGTTAATGAGTGCAACAAGTTCTGTGTTGGAAATATCTGTCAACCCCTCTGCAAAAGCAAAAGGTGTTTGTGCTTCTCCAAGTAAGTCTTGAAATGCTTTGTCAAATGTTGCTTGGTATTTTTTTTCCACTTTTTCAAAGAAGTTCTTATCTTTTTCAAGTTTTGTAAGTATGATTTTTGATAGGCGTTCTAGGTCATCAACAGGGTAGTGTAATTTTGCAACATCTTCTTTGAACTCAAGAAGTTGGTGTTGAAACTCATCTCCTAAGGTTTCACCAATGTCAAAACTACTTAATGTGCCAGCTGGTGCAGAAAGAATAGGGGCTCCATTAAAGCCTTGTGTATACCACTTGTTCTTGACTTGCTCAAATACTTTTTCTTTTGGAATAACAGCGTTCTTAATTGCTTTCATGTAGTTTCCCTTATCATCCCTTTTCCCTGATTATAACTAATCCATGGTTTGCCTTAACTTCAACTGTATCACCATCTTGAAGGGTCTTAGTTGCAATCTTGGTGCCGATGATGCAGGGAATACCAAGTTCCCGGGACACAATAGCTGCGTGGCAGGTAATCCCTCCTTCGTCAGTAACTATGGCACATGCTTTTTTCATTGCTGGAAGATATTCTGGACGAGTCATGGATGCAACAAGCACTTCTCCTTCTTTAAAATCTTGTATTGCTTGTAGACTAGTGCAAACGCGAACTTTTCCAATTGCTATGCCAGTACAAGCAGCCATGCCTTTGAATTCTTTTGTTTCAAGTTGCTTTTTTTCTTCCTCACCTATACGTTCATGGAATTCTTTGTACTCGTCTCCAATAAGAATTCCATCTGTGTTTGTGTCATCAGCAAAATGGATCATTCCTGCTCGTCGTGTTGTGAGTGTTTCCTTGAGATTTTCTTGCAAGAATATATCCCCTTCAACTGCTTCATGGTAAGTAATGTACCTCAGAAGTTTATGGTCAATTTCTAATCGCTTACCTATCTCTTCAATAACTCCTTCTATTACATCAATGTTAATGAAAATGTTCTTTTTTCTTTCATCTTGCCAGCTTGTGATGTCAACAGATGCCTGAAGTAGCATGGTTAGTTCTTCATCAAGTTGCAGGAGTTTGAGTGCTTCATTTTTTTCTTGTTCTATTTTTGCAAAGTCAATTGCTTCATACTGAAGTGTGCTTAATTCTTTTTCTATTTCTTCTGGTGTAAGTCGTACACGTCCAGCATACGTGTTTTGCACCCAGTAAAATTTCTTAAGATGTTTTTCTATTGCTTTTTTTCGTTTGTCCTTGTCTGTAATCTGTGCAATCTCATGTAGGTCCTCTTCTCGTTCGTTGATAAATGAGCGCTCTGTTGGTGTGGATAGAAGTGAGAGGTATTTGTTGAGTTTTTTTCTATCTTTTACATACTTCTCGAGTCGTTCTTTTATTTCAGTGTCTGCTGTGAGAGAAAATCCTTCTATTATGTGGGATATTTTTCCAACGTCTCTGTTTGCTTTTGCTGCTTTACGAAGAAGATTGTATAATTCTTTGTCAGACAGGTTTTTGTATTCCTTTTCTGGGATTGCAATAACATCTTGTATTGTTTTTTCTTGCCGTTTTTGATCTTTTTTCCTAAGCATGTCAATGTAGTTTTTTTCTTTTTTGATTTTGGCAACAAGTAGTTTGCCAAGTCGTTCTAGGTCATCAACAGCATAGTACATTTTACCGTACTCGTTTTTGAATTCCCACAGAAAGCTCTTATAATTATCTCCTAATGTTGGCTTGACATCAAATCCGCTGAGGCCAGGTCCACCTAGAAGTAAGGGTGTGCAGTTAAATCCTTGCGCATACCACTTCTTCTTAATCTGTTTGAAGATGGTTTCTTTTGTTATTGCTTGATTGCCTGTTGTTTTTGTCATTGTGGTATTATTCCTTTATTCTGTTTATTTTACTATTTTCACCCAGCCATGATTAGCGTTGACCTCTGCTTGCATTCCATCTTTTAAAACCTTTGTGGCAATTTTGGTGCCGATTATACATGGGATGCCAAGTTCCCTACTGACTATTGCTGCGTGACACGTTACACCACCTTCATCTGTTACTATGGCGGCTGCTTTTTTCATGGCGGGAACATAATCAGGTCTTGTCATTACTGCCACAAGGATGTCACCTTCTTCCACTTTGTCAACTTCTTTTGCAGATTTAAGGACTTTTACTGTGCCTGTTGCCTTACCCATGCTTGCAGTGAGGCCTCTGAAGTCATCAACATCTGATAAATCAGTGGTGCCTAAAATTGTTTGTTTTACTTTTTCTGCCTCTTCTCCACTGAGACATTCATGTCCCTCAGTATCCCAATAAAACACGCTATTCTTTTGTCGTTCTGTGAGCTCTTCCTGGGTGATTTCTTTTTTGAACACTGCAGCGATTTCCCGTGGGCTTGCGTATTTGAGAAGATCTGCACTTATTCCTACCCTCTTGCCAATTTCTTCAAGGATTAGTGTTGCATAGTGTGCAGTCCAGAATGTTGCCTTTTTTCTTTCATCTTGCCAATAGGTAAAATCTTCTGACACTTTAATTAACAGTTTGAGTTCATCATCTAATGTAAGTTTTTTCATAAGCTCTGCTTTTCTATTTTTGTTTACTTGAGGTGTTTCCTCTATTTTCTTTATTTCTTCTTCAACATCAATGTTAATTGAAAAAATCTTGTCTAATTCTTCGTTAAAGTATACAGTATCTAGTACATTTGCATCAACATAATTATTTCGAATCCAAAAAAAGTTCTTTTGATGTTCTGCAAGTAGGTCTTCTTTTCTGTTGGGGTCTTTCTTGACTGCTACTGCTAGTTTCAGGAGGGCAACTTCTGCATGATTGATAAATGAAAGATGAACTGGGGCTGTGAGTATGGAAAATACTTCTGTTGATCTCATTGTCTCTTTGAGCTTGGAAGTTTCATACACTACCTTTATTTTTTCTGCAATAAGTGTGTCTGTTCCAAGTGCAAAACCATCAATAACTGAGCTGCTGCTGTTACGTCGTAGGGTTATATGTAGGAAATCATCATGCAATGCAAGAAGCTCAGTATCACGAAGCTCTGAGAGATTGGTGTTACCTATCTCTATGCATTTTTCATAGAATTCATGTTCATCATTTTTCCAATCAGCAAGAAACTGCGTGCTAATTTTTGGATTGCTCTTTCCTGCGGTGATTACACTGGTGTAAATTCTTTTGATGTCCACCATTTCAATGTACCAGTCTGCCTTGCCATTATCAAAAAAGCAGTAATGTACATAGTTGTGGCCATCTAATTTGCGTGGTTCTTTTGCAATCTCAGCCTCAGCAATAAAGTGCAATAGGTAGGGGGACCCATCAAAACGTTGGTGGTACCATTTTTTGCCTGTCCACTTCTTGAGATTCTTCTGTGTGTGTCCATGGATGATTGTAAGTGTCATTGGTGTTTCTCATTCTACGCTTTTTTTTAAAGATTGTTGCTTCTTACGCTACAAAAAACAATAATATCAAGAAAATCACCACAAGAATTCCTACTACTTGAAGGTCTGTGTGGTGGCCGCGGTTATTTTGCTGTTTTTGTAGGTCTTGTTCTGCCTGGTAGAGTATTGCACTGTTTGCCATTGTTTTTCACCTACTCTAAGGGTGTTTAGCTAGGTATATATAAGGGTGTAGCAATATTTATTACTACAGACCGAAAAGCTTATATAAGGTGGTGTTTTAAGTAGGAGTATGGCTATTTCAACCACTAAATATGATGCACTGCTTGCAGCAGGACTCACAGCAAATGAAGCAAAAGTCTACCTTGCCATGCTTCGTATTGGTTCAGCCAGTGTTAATGAAATTTCAAGAAAAGCAGGAGTGCATCGGGTAAATGCGTATGACATTATTGAACGATTAGTGCAGAAAGGCCTTGTAAGTTCAGTGGTTGAAGGAGCTAAGAAGTTCTATGAACCCTCATCCCCTCACAAAATTCTTGAAATGTTACATGAGCGCCAGGAACATGTTAAGACTGTGATGCCAGAACTTGTACTTGATTACAACATGCGTAAGGAAAAGCAAGATGTGTTTGTATTCAAAGGAGCAGAAGGGGTAATGAGTGCCTATGGGATGATGTTGGAACAAGAAAAGGATATTTATGCTCTTGGTGGGCAAGGGCTTAACAGGAAATATCTTAAGCATCGTCATATTAAGTTTGATAAAGCTCGGCTGAAAAAAGGTATGCATGTGTATGGGCTGTATTACGAGTCAGCAAGGGGAAAAAAGATTTCAACACAGAAATGGACCATTAAATACCTCCCTAACAAATTCAAAAGTCCTGTGATGGTTGATGTTTGCGGGGACTTAGTTGTTATTCTTCTTGCAACAACAGACATCATGGCAATTGTTATACAGAACAAAGAAGTCGCAGATGGCTACAGAAAACACTTTAAGTTTATGTGGGAGTTTGCAAAGAAGTAACTGATTCTTTTTCAGCAACATATATTGGTACATTTTGTGTGTATGGCCAATGGGGGAGTGCAATCACTTTTTTTACTTTTAGAAACTGGCCAAGCATGCTATGCCATTCTTCCTGTGGGAAAATAGTTTGTGTCAAGGTTTGTGCTTGTGTTGCAAGTTTTTCAACTACTGCTTTTTTCTCTTCAGGCAAACCTTCCATAAGCAAGGGGAGTTTTTCACAAACAATACTCCACTTAAACTGTTTTGTTTTGATATTGTATGCTTCTGGCATAACTGGGCTTTGTAAACCAATCTCAGTAAAAAAACCAAGGGTTGTGTTCTTTCCTGCTCTGTATTCATCAGTAATTTCAGTAATTGCACGAAGCATTGCTCGTGGTGCAAAAGTAACATGGCGTGTGATAAACACACCACCTGGCCTCAAAAGTTTATGTAATATTTCAAGAAGCAGGGGGTGATTTTCAGGTGTAACATTGTTAAATGATGCATCTGCAAGTACAGCGTCAAATGAATCTTTTACCAATACATTGCCTAGTTCTAACCAGTCTGCAAGAATCAGCTTGTTTAGTGCTGAGTCTTTATGTTTCATTACATTGGTCAGTTTGAAAAGTATTTCTTGGGTAAAATCAACTGCAATAGTCTCGGCACCAAGTTGAATTGCAATGTCTCGTAGTTCAGGTGTTGCACCAAGAACAAGAACTCGCGTTTTATTTTTGCCACGCAGTGCTTTTTCTAGTTCATCAGCATACACAGCACATTCTGTTTTGTTTGGGGCTGAGGTCCCTTCACCGCGTGAAGCTCGCGCTGCTACAGACTGTTCTTCTGTCCAAGGTTCTGTGGGGTTAGTCATCTTTTCAGGTTTTTTGTTATAGTTTTGTAATGACTCCTTTTTCTGCATCAACTGCAACTCTATCACCTGTTTTTAGTACACGCGTTGCGTGCTTTGTTCCAATTACACATGGCACTCCTAACTCACGGGACACAATCGCCGCGTGACTGCTAATGCCACCTTCATCTGTTACAATAGCTCCTGCTTTTTTCATGCCAATAGTGTAGTCAGGGCTTGTCATGTATGTGACTAATACTTCTCCTTTTTTTAGTTCATGAATATTTCTTGCATCAAGAATACACCGAACAGTACCAGTGTATTGTCCTTTGCATGCAGGAAAGCCAGTGAGTTCATCTGACTTCTCTTCATCTGCTTGTATTCTTTTGACCCATTCCTTTGCTTTTTCACCACTTACAAAGCTGTACTCTCCATCCTTGCTGAGTTTTAATACACTAAATTTGAGTCGTCCATCAAGTTCTTCAGGTGTAGGGGGTTTGTTTTCTAAGAGTGCTTGGCTTACTTCTTTTATGAGCAGTACTTTGGTTTGTTCATATGTGAGTCCAAGTCGCTGTGCTATTTCTTTATGCAAGCGACGTGTTGAATAATGTGCTTTAGTAAATACTTCTTTTTTGTAATCCATGAGAATAGTGCAAATTTGTAGTGCTTGGAAAATCTCTTCTGTATGTGGATCAATGGCTAGTTCTTTAAGTCGAGCTTGTTGTTTTTTTGGTAGTTCCTTATATGTGATTTCTATTTCTTTGAGTTTTTTTTCTGGATCTTGTACCTCTTCAAGCTCATCCATGAAATGCTTTTCATCCCATGTTGTTACACCATAATCATAAGGTATCCAAAACCATTTCTTGGTGTGTTCTTTAATGAGTTGTTCTTTGAGTTCTGTATTTTCTGGATCTGCTTTGATCTGTATGGCAATCTTAAGTAAGTCCATCTCCTCTTGTTTTGTGAAAGAAACATAGTTTGGTGCAGTAAGTAGGTTTAGATCATCGCTTGGGGTTTTGCTTATTTCATTTAGGCACTTGAGCAGAAATTTTGGTACGTCTTCTCGCGTGTAATGTGGCAATGGCTCTCCCCAAATACCTAATGCACGATTTCTGTTAAAATAGTCTTCATATAAATCTTGGAGTTCTTTGTTGCTGAGCTTGCTAAAGTTTGTTTGGTTGATTTTCTTAATAAATTCCAGGAATACTTTTGCTCCTTCAAAAAAATTCTTTTGACATTTTTTTGCCAACTCTGGTTTTTCCATAAGAAGAGCGCTTGTTTCTTTTTTTAGCCGTTCATACTCTTCATCATAACCATACCAGACCATTGTCTCATTTTCAAAAGTAGTAACAACATCCAAACCAAAGGATACACCAAATGCCTTGTGATAATCACACAACAACATCACCGCAATTGCTTGAATATTAACATCAGGATAGCAATTGCCCTTTGTTTGTAGCTTTATAAGTCTCATTAGTATATCGGGTGAGGGGGTTCTATTTATAGCTTTAGGCTGTTTTAGGGGGGAAGGTATATAAAGGAGTGGAAGTTTCCTTTTTTGTATGGTTGCCCGTAGAATGTTGGTACATGATTTTTTTGGAGCAGATTGGCAGAGAGCAAAAGAATTACTTGCCACTAAACAAAGCTCTGATGATATCGGTCCTTTGAAAGTAAGTCTTGCTCGAGGTCCTGATCTTGGACTGCCTTCAAGAACAAGTTTTAATATGGATGGGGAGGGGTATCTTGGCCAAGTTCTAGAAGGTTCTCGGGATGGCTATTTCTACGCACGCGCAGGCACACCACAAGAACGAGTATTATGTGACCGCTTGGTGGAAGCAGAAGCAGGCTACTTTGCTGATGAAGGAGATCCCTTTGATTTTATTGATGCAACCGTATTCCCCTCTGGCATGGCTGCCATTTACGGCGTTGCAAAGGCACTAGCTCGAAATATAGAGCATTCAAACAGGGAACATATTGATCTTTTTTTTATGCGTGGGAAAACAGTTTTTGTTAATACAGAAGCTGTTTTTGATGAAGTTATTCCACAGGAAACTTGTATCAATAAAGCACTTGCTGTAGATACAACTAACCTTGCAGAAGTATACAAAGCATTACAAGAAAGGGGCAGGCAAACCATTGCTCTGTTTTATGAAGGAGTTACTAACCCACTTATTGAAGTAACAGACACACGCAAAGTTGCACGTATGGCACAGGAACATGGTATTCCAGTGATTGTAGATAATACATTTCTTACACCTTACTTACAACAACCATTCCGTATGGGAGCTGACATTGTTATACATTCTATGACCAAGTACATAAGTGGTCATGGCGATGTTCTTGGTGGTGCAGTTATTGGACCAAAAGATTTCATTAGACACCTGCGAGCATGGCAAACAGTAACTGGATCAGTGATAGATCAAACAGTTGCTGAAACATTATATCACCGCCTTGCAGATCTTCCACAACGTATGAGAGATCATACTAATAACGCCTATGGGCTTGTAACAAGATTCCTACAAGATTCACCTCATGTTGATACGGTGCACTACCCAGATCTTGGTGATCTTTCACGCGATGGTTTGGCAGGCGGTGTGGTGACCTTTGAACTTGCCGGAAAAACAGCAAAAGAAAAACTTGCAAGGGAAAAAGAGTTTATTGCTCGTGTAGAAAGTGATGTACGCTCACCAATCTCATACCAAGTCAGTTTAGGTGATGAACGCTATCTTATGATTGGTGAAAGCACACTTGGTATTCCTTCTGATTACCCACCTGGAACAATACGTTTAGCAGTTGGTCGTATCCCAGATCATACTGTTGTTGCTAAATTTTTGCAAGAAACCTTTGAAGCGATGTACAATTCTGAATAACCATGCAACCAGAACAGCAACCACCAAATGCAGCACGATATTCTCAGTTTGTAGAAGCCTGGCGGAGAGCTGTGTTTCCAGCACGGCCAAGTGAAAAGGAGATAGTGGTGTTTGACAAGCTTATGGCTGAACAGAGCGGCAAAGACCTTCTTATTCTTGGATCAACACCAGAGTTTAGAGACCTTGGAGCAAAAAACAAATTACGCGTTACTTGTGCAGATATAAACCCGGACATGCTTGAGGGTATGAAACAACTCATGACTAGGGAGTCCTGCGATGAAAATCTTGTTCAATGCAATTGGTTAGACCTACCTTTTACTGAACAATTCGATGTTGCATTTGCAGAACAATCAATAAACATTGTGCCTGTCAGTGACTTTGAACCCTTTTTGTTGCAGGTAAAGAAATCACTAAAGCAAGGTGGTGTGTTTGTACTCAAAGCAATGATTCGTGTTGAAGAAACAGAAGAAGAAGTTCTAAGAAAAGCACCTGGTCAACATATGGCATATTTGATGGTAAAATTTCCTTGTGCATTTGGCCCTTTGGAAAATGGCGCATCGCGCGTGAGTGATGCATTAAACTATATGAAAAAACTTAGGGAACAAAACAAAATCAACCAAGAACAACTTGATAACTTCTTTAATGCATTTGGAGCAATTGGGAAAGGAGATTTGCATTTGCATATCATGCACAAAGAACCATTTGAAGAACTACTGAGTAAACACTTTGTTATCAAGGAAGTGATGCGTGGCAAGGATGATGAGAAGCATGCAAACCATCCTATTTATATTTTGAAAAATGATTAATTTCCCAGATAAGTAACATCTTTAATTTCTTTAAAATCACTGTCACCTGTTACTAAAACTGATTTGTTTTCTTGGGCAGTTGCATAAATAAGAGCATCTCCTAATCCCCACTTATGCTCATGTTTTAGTTCTGCTGCTTTCCAAGCAATGATATTATGCACGGGAACAACTAAAGATCTGTGGATCATTTCTTGTGTCAACTTTTTTGCCAATGCTTTTGTCTCGTTTCCTAATAACCATCTAAATACTTCAGATATGCTGACTGAACTGATGAAAATTGTTACATTACTTTCTACATATTCTTCTATTATATCGGCCTTTTTACCATCTCGGAAATATTCTATCCATGCCCAGGAATCAAGCAAAACGGTCAATTTCTTCCCTCACAAATTCAGGTGTATTTTTTGCCAATCCTCTAAGACTTTTTTTTGGTTTTTTTGTTTCCATGATCAACTTTTTTATTACCTCATCAAAACTAGGTGCTTCTGTTTTTTCTTTTACATCTTTCAATAATGCAAATGTGTCTTCTTTAACAGCAACAGTTGTATTCATGATTCCACTTATAACTTATAGATTATAACTTATATATAAATGTTGTGGTATCTAGCGCTTAGAATGCCAAATTAGCTTAGAAATAATCACTTTGTTGTCAACACATGCAATGGCCACATACGTTCTTTCAAATAAGGTTCTGGACCGTGAATGATTTCTTTGATAGTAAAGAATTCTTCGAATAGTTTGTCAAACTCTTCTCGGATAGGCATGTAAAAATGCATATCTGTATCAAAAGATAACTTTTTGTAATCTTCAAACTCTTCATCTGTAACAATTTTTTGTGCATGCAAATCTATCAACATTGCCCACAATTTCCTAAAATTTACTGTTTCTTTTTCAAAATCATATCCAGCTAGGTACAGATCTCTAGTTGATCCAGTATACAACCTTTGTCCTGTTTTTTTACGGTATCTTTTGATTGCTTCTTCTGCTGTACATGTTTCATCCTTATCTCTGATATAGGTTCTTGGCATAAACAACCCATTTGGTTTTAGCCAGCTTGCTATGTTTCTAAAAAGATTTGGCAGTTTTTTCTTGTCTTGTAGATTGATAATTACATCTCCAAGAATAATGTCAAACTGCTCATCAAGTTTGTGTGTGAACCAATTGCCATTGACATAACGTTCCTGTGGCATTTTCTTGACTTCATCTTTTAGGTAGTTATAATTATATTCACTAAAATCAAAACAGGTCACTGGAATACCAAGCTCTCCACAGATATTCCTATATTCTGAGGTTGAACCAAGAATAAGAACTTTTACGTCCTTGCCTTTTTCAAGAATCTTCTTTTTAATGAACTCCAGGTCAGAGGGTGATGCTCTCGCTGGGGGAAGGTAATACTTCCAGAAATGCACAAAACCTTGGCGCCATTGTTCAACTACTTTTGTCATTGTTGCATCACACTTTTTGTATCACACACGTTGCAGCACATATGTTGGACATGCATCTGAATACATGTAATCTTTACCATAGCGAATAGCACATACCTTATAAGCATTTCGCAATTCTGCTTCTTGATCAGCATCTGAGAGAATACTCCACTCCTTATCTCCCATGGGCACGTTTTCTTCACAGTGTTTAATCAACTTTTTCATAAACGGATACTCCTCAGCAGCTTCAACAACTTTATGCCACCGCTGTTTGTTAACAAGAATGTTCTTTTCTCTATCAATACCAAAATGGCACAGTGCATCAAACAATAATTCATTGGTTGTTTCCCTGTTAATTTCCTTATCCTTAAATCGTGCAAACATATCTTCAACAGGATCCAAGTTCCTTGGTTGGTTCATAATACGAGTCACAAAAAAGCCATTGGGTGTCATGTGTTTTGCTATCTGTGCGTGGAACTGTTCTTTAAGTTCAGCTTTGATGTTATTAACAACAAAATCTCCAATAATAAGATCAAACTCCTGATGTAGATCCATTTCCATCCAGTTTGCAATGATAAGCTTTTCAGTACGCTCTGGACATCCAAGTTCATTGTCAAGAATCTTGCTGTTTACATCATACATTTGCCTGCTCAAGTCAACCAAGGTGACAGGTATGTTGTTTTCTGCAATCATCTTCCTGTAAGCAAAGGTTGCACCAAGAATAAGCACACTTGGTTGAGAATTGGTTTCTAGGATCTTCTTGAGATATTCTTCAATAATTTTTACATCATTTACAGAAGGGGTTACAGGTGTTCGCATGTACGCGTATCTTCGTGAAAAATCATCCCACACATCAGTATATAAATTCGTTTCAAGTGTTTCTCTGCTCATAGGCGTTTCACCACGCCTTTATCAGCGTCCACCTCAACAAGCTCACCATCATGGAGTTTCTGTGTTGCTACACCTGTACCAATTATACAGGGTACACCAAGTTCTCTGGATACAATCGCAGCATGACAGGTCACACCACCCTCATCTGTTACTATTGCTTTTGCTTTTTTCATAAGTGGCAAGTATTCTGGCCGTGTCATTGGAGCAACTAATATTTCCCCTTTATTGAATTTGCTAAAGTGTACTTCTCCTCTGATGACACGTACAACACCTTGCACCACTCCTTTACACGCTGGTGTTCCTTTTATAGTGTCACCTTTGTGAGCAAAGGTTTTTTGAATTGCAGTGTCAATTTCCATTCCTTCTTCTCCTTCATAAAAATCTGTCTTCTTTTTAGAATACACTTCGAGAATAATGTCTTCTCGCTCACTTATTTTTTTCTTTAAGTCTTCTGTTGTTGTTTGCTCAGTGATTTCTTCAGCAGCTATAACGGCAAGGTGCTTGAAGCGTATGTCAAAGAGCTCACCAATACACTGGAACAGCATATCATACACATGATTGCTCAAAAGAGTGTGCTTTTTTCGTTGATCTCTCAGTTTGAATAACTGGCTAAAGAAATAAAAAACATTCATAAGCTCGTCAGGAATGCTATGTTTTTCTTGCAACTCCGTGTGTTTTTCTTCCCAGTTTGTTTCTAACTCTGCAATCTGTTTATCTATGTCTCCATGAAGTGTTGCATCAAGTCGCTTTGCAAAATCATTAACCATTAACACTGTTGTTGACTCCCAGCTGTTGTCAACATAAAAAAACTTCATTGCATGTTTTTCAAGTTCAACATGCGCATTTTTTATAGAACACTTTTTCCCTTTGACCTTCTTGGCAAGGTTAAGCATGTCTAATCGTTCTTCTTGCATATAATTCAGCCAGCTAGTACGCATAAAAACAGCTATCTCATTTTCATCCAGGGTTATCTTGTGCTTTTCAATTTCCTCCTTGAGCATCTTATCACCTTCAGGATCAAATGCATCACAGAGGTAAGCATCAAGCCAGTAATCATAACTCAGCTTTTCAAGTTCTTGCAATGTTGCAATGACTTTCTTGAGATCAAATGTTGATGGATCTTTCTTTAGAAATTTCTCATAGAATTTTTCCAGTGCAAGACTTTTTTTCTCACACACAGCCATGTGCTTGTCAATAAAGGCATGATCTTTTTTTTGCTTGTCAAGGGCATTTGTTGCAGTGTCAATAAAGTTCTTTCGTGGTGAAACCCACTCCATTAGCTTTCTGTCCTTGAGCGACCATATTGTTAAGTCAGTTCCCAAATGGTCAGCAGCTCCTCGGCACGGAGGAAAAATATAGTAGACTTTACTGTTTCCAGCTTGCTTATACCACTCAGTTTTTTTGATTTGGTTAAGAATATCTTTCATTGTACTATTCTTTATTGCTATTTTTTCTTACTTTTACTACTTTTTATCACTAGCATTAGCCTTCATTGCACAGCTAATAATAAGATTTTCTATACTTTCTGCACTATTACTTCTTCCAAGAACAGCCACAGGTTTTCTTAATCCAACTCCAGCACTTAATCCAATGCCCATGTCACAAAGTTGCATCATAAGATGGCAGAAAATATTTGCAGCAGTCAAGTTAGGGAACACAAGAACATTTGCATCGCCTTTAATCTGCGCATCGGGGCATTTTCGTTTTGCACCAAATGGATTAAGAGCAGCATCCCCTTGCATTTCACCTTCAAACACATAGTCTGGCTGTTTTTTTCGTGCTAGTTCAACAGCTTCTCTTGTTCTTTCAATAATTTCACTAGTGCCACCGCTTCCCTTTGTGGAGTATGAGAGGAAGGCTATTTTTGGTTCAAAGCCAAATGCTTTAGCACAGTCTCCACCATTCACAGCAATTTGAGCTAAATCTTCTGCACTTGGGTCAGGATTAAGACTGCAGTCAGTAAAGAAAAGAACACGCTTATTTTTAACATCCTCTGCGATTACTACTTCTGAAACAAGGCTTGCTCCTTTTTTAGTTTTGATAATTTGGAGTGTTGGTCGCATAAGTTCAGCTGTAGGGCAAATTGCAGATCCAGCCATGCCATCAGCAACACCCCTGTGTAAAAGCATACACCCAAAATAGTTAACATCTTCTAAGAGTTTGTCTGCTTCTTTTTCTGTAAGTCCTTTATGTTTCCGCAGTTCTACCAACTCTTTCACCAGTTCTGCTCGTTTTTCATATTCTGGAGGGTTGATAATCTCTGCTTTACTAATGTCAACACCTAACTTTTCTGCTTCTGCATTGATTTTTTCTGGATCACCTAGCAGAATAAGATCACACACATCATCTTTGAGAATATTGGCTGACGCTCTTAAGCATCGTTCATCCCAGCCTTCAGCTACAATAACCTTTCTTCGTGTAGCTTTTGCGTTTTTTCTCATTTGTGCAATGAGGTCTTTCATTGTGGTCATAATCTAACCTGAGTGGGGCGGTGCCTTATATAGTTTTCTGATAATCCTTACCATGGTTTTAGAATGGTGTATTTGCAGTCTGTTCCAACATTGAATAAGCTGTTGTTGGTTGTGGGAGTATGATTGGCTGTGTTGTTTGTTTTCTTTTTTGTCGTGCTTCTTTTTGCTCTGCGCGCCAGTCTCTAAAGTTTTTCCAGAGTTTACTTTTACTTGGTGGATCTGTGTCATTAACATAACTACTCAAGCTAACGGACTTTGCTGCTAATCCTGTATTTACATAAAAAAGATCTTGTGTGGCAATGCCATATGCGAGAGATATGGCACCTCCGATAATCAAGTATCTTCGTTGTACTCTAATCAATGTTGTTAGAAACTCAAGGTCTGGAGAGAGCGTTTCCTCATGTCCTGTTTGTGATAAGTGTTTTCCTTTTTTTATTGCTTGAGATTCATCCATTGCTGCAGGTAGGGCATAGAAAATGCCCACTCCTAAGGCAGCAGCTTCTGATGGGATGTATTTTCCAACACATTTAATGGCACCAACAAAGGGAATGAGACCTCCATATCTAAGAACTGTACGTGTTGTTCCACGCGCAACGCCTTTTTCTTCAAGCCAGCTAGCAAACCTATCTGCTTTTTTATGTACCTTTGCATCAATTGGTTTTAGGACAAGATCATCAAATGCAGTTACTGGAAAAAAAGTGCTTTTACAAGATCAGTGATTGTCATGATACCTATACCTGGTTATCGCTATTTAATTTTTCTCTTATTACCACCTAAAGCTTTTTAAACCCCTGGAGCTGCCTCCAGTATGATATCTTATGGTAATGGAACAAGCAACTAAGTTTAAACTCAAAAAGTTTATGAAGGAATTAAAGCCGCATCGAGGTCGGCATACAGAGTTTGTTAGTGTATACATTCCTAAGGGATATGACCTTATAAAAATTATACAACATCTTTCTCAAGAGCAAGGAACTGCATCCAACATTAAATCTGCAAGTACACGAAAAAATGTCACTGATGCTCTTGAGCGAATGATTCAACACTTGCGTTTGTTCAAGAAAACACCACCTAATGGTCTTGCTGTTTTCTCAGGTAACATTGCTTCAAAGGAAGGTAAGTCTGATTTGCGTGTGTGGAGTATTGAACCTCCTGTTGAATTAAACACGCGTATTTACCGATGTGACAAGGAGTTTCTTCTTGAACCCCTTGCTCAAATGTGTGAGGCTTCAGAAGTGTTTGGCCTTGTTGTTATGGACAGGCGAGATGCACATCTTGCATTGCTTAAAGGAAAAACAATTGTGCCATTGCTAAAAACTCATTCTGAAGTTCCAGGAAAGTTTCGTGCTGGTGGTCAGTGTCTTGTCAAGGATACTCTAATCCAATCTTGTGATGGTGGAATCCTTCAGCTCAAATTTTCTCATAACCCTTGTGTCCTTAAGACAATGGTTATGGAAAATTTTTCACTTGCGGATTCACCTGTCACTGATCGATGGGATGTAAAGAAGTCTCATATTTACAAGATCACCACAAAATCACCTCGATTTGAAATTCAAGCGTCCAAAGATCATGTCTTTTTTGTTCGTGGTGAGAATGGCATTGAAGAAAAACCAGCTGAGCAGTTGAAAGAAGGAGAGTATCTTATAATGCCAGAAAAGATTACAGTCAAGAGCTCTATTCAAACAATTAATTCTATTCAATACTACAACGCCTTCTCTATTAATGAACAGGGGCAGGCTTTACTTAAGCAGAAAAGGATGGAGAAAGGCCTTTTCCAAAAGCAATTAGCTAAGCAACTGGGTATTACTCAAACAACTATTTCTTCGTATGAAATAGGTAAAATGAGTGCTAGACGGATTCCTCTTCAGAAAGTGTGTGCTGCTTTAGAAATAGATTTTTATGATTTTTTGAGAAAGTATACTACACCTGATTTGCATGCCAGTATGAAACTCCCTGTAGTTGTTGACCATAAACTAGCACAGTTCTTAGGGTATTTGCTTGGTGATGGTTGTATTGAGAAGGATCGAATTACTTTTTTTGAACAAAATAAACAGGTTGCTTTGAAATATAAGGAAATATTTGATAATTATTTACATATGATCTCATCTTATAGGTTCAGAGAATCTAAAAATTACCATCAATTGAGGTTCACAAGCAGACCTTTAGTCAGGATGATTATAAGCGAGTTTCCAGAAATAAAAAAGACTCATGACTCTGAGATTCCAAAGAAAATACTAAACTCTCCTGACGAAATACTAGCTTCATTTCTTAAAGGAATCTTTGACGCTGAAGGCTATGTTTCTACCCGAAAACAAGTTGCATTGGGGATTAGTAACAAGATTCTTGCCCAACAGGTACAAATGGCATTGCTTAGATTTAGCATAATCTCATCTTTGCATGAATATGATAACAGAAGAAACCCTTACAGTGATAATCCACGCTTTACCATTGACATCACTGAAAAGGAATCTTTAGAACTTTTTAGAAAAAATATCGGGTTAACAAGTGAAATTAAGAATGCAAGATTAAATCAAATTATTGATGGAAAATCAGTAAAAAGTAATGTGAGGCAAATACTCATTCCTGGTACAGAAATCCGGAAAATTATAGAAAACTCAGGGTATAATCTGGAATTGTTTCCTAAAGTTAACAGTTTTTTTAGAAATGAGCGTATGATGAGCAAGGAGGCATTCAACAATTCCATTCTATGTAATATAACAGACAAAGACTTACATGAAAAGCTTGAGAAAATACATAATCACCCTTTCCTCCCTGTCAAAATAAGTAAAATTGAAATTGAAGAAAAAGAAGTTGAAATGGTTGATATTTCTGTTGGGAACCAAAACTTCATAGCAAATGGTGTTATTGTACACAACTCAGCTCAACGTTTTGCCCGATTGCGTGAAGGTGCTGCAAAGGATCACTACAAAAAAGTCGGGAACTATATGAAAGAACAGTTTATGATGATGAAAGACCTAAAAGGCATTCTTGTCGGTGGTCCTGGCCCTACAAAGTACTCATTTGTTGAGGGAAACTTCATTACTGATCAAGTTAAGAAGAAAATAATTGCAGTGAAAGATCTTAGTTACACTGAAGAATTTGGATTGCAAGAACTTGTTGACAAGAGCCAAGATGTCCTTGCTAAAGAAGAGATTGCAGAGGAAAAACAGGTAATGACTAAATTTTTTACATTACTTTCAACCAAGCCAGGAATGGTAAGTTATGGTCAAGCTGACTGTCTTAAACATCTAGAAACTGGTGTTGTTGATACTTTATTGCTTTCTGAAGAGTTGGCAGATAACCTTCTTGAACAGTTTGAAGAAAAGGCACGCGAATTAGGTACTAAAGTTAAGATTATTTCCACTGAAACACGAGAAGGTGTGCAGCTTCGTGACATTGGAAGAGTTGCAGCGATTCTTAGGTTTGACACAAATTATTGAGATTCATAACTGTTACAAACAAACGAGGTGTTTAGATTCAGACGACCACAAGCAGACATTGATAGGGAAATTATGGAGCAGGCATTTAACCATCTTTTTCCAGGAAGAGATTTTTCTTACAATGCCAAACTAACATATTCAGGACGATTTTCTGCATACAATGCCAACATAGTGATGCAAGGCAATAGGTTGCAGGCTAATCTGTGTAAGAAATGGAAGCGAGTAAGTCCAGAAATCAAAATGGGCTTGCTGCAAGATCTGTACTTAAAAATGTGGAAGCGAACAAAAAGTCAGCGAGGGGAAATTGATCATCTTTACCTTGACTTGTACAACAACTTCTTACGCAACTTGCATTTAACAGTTGAAAAAAAGCAAGGTGACCCTCTGCTTGAAGCATCTTTTGCACGGGTTAATGAACGCTACTTTCTTGGGATGGTTGATAAACCAAATCTTGAGTGGGGGAGGTACTCGACCACTAAGCTAGGGTGTTATGATTTTAAACTTGACCAGATTAGCATTAGTAAGGTGTTTCAAGATCTTATCCATGAAAATCCGGCATTGCTTGATGTGGTGATGTATCATGAGATGTTACACAAGGTGCACAAGTATCGCAGTAAGAATGGCAGGAACTGTTACCATGATGCCAAGTTTCGGCGTGCTGAGGAACAGTTTGAAAACTTTCATGCAGTTGATGGTGAGCTGAAGCGAGCTTTAGGGAGGGTTCGGAGACAGCGCGCAGTACGACATGTTGCTGGACGTTCTGGATCATTACTGAAAAAATTTAGGAAATTGTTTTGAATGTCTTTTTACTTTTTGTAGGTGAGCTAATCTCTGCAAAGTCTTCAAAATCAAAGAACATTTCAACTGCACAGATCATACAGCAAAGCTGTTTAATCCGAGCCGGGACCCGGCTCGGTTAAAACTGTGCAATGTCTGATTTGATTATGGAACAGCCCAAACTTAACCTAGTTATTCTCAGTGTACCCCTATCCATCCTTATTTTTTCATAACAAACTTTAAATAGTACAAGCCCTTGATATTCTTAAAACCACTGAGGTGTGATAGACATGGTAAAAAGAGTACAAGCAAAAAATATTCAAGCTGGTGATAAAGTTTTTATTAGGCAGTCATTGTACCGCGTTGTAGGTACACAGAAAAAAGGTGGCAAGGTTATTATAACCTCTAAAACAGTAGGTAAAACATCACGGACAGACACTATGAGGTATGCTCCAAACACCTACATCAATATGCCTTAGACTATGCAAACAGCATTGGGACTTCTTAAACGGCTTTTTTTGCCTACTTCAGGTGCGTTTATAGAAATATTTAAATATGATCAGTTTACACGGTGAGGTAGACAACTACTCAATTTGGAAGGTGTTTAGACAATGAGTAATACAAAACCAGTAAGTGTAGGGAGCCTACAAAAAGGCAATTATGTGGTGCTTGACGGCGCAGCTTGTCGTGTTACAGACACGCAAACATCTCGGCCAGGAAAACATGGTCACGCAAAAGTGCGATTGACTGGTGTTGGCATCCTTGATGGCAAAAAACGTGTTATTGTCATGCCAGGTCATGATAGTATTGAATCACCGATTATTGGAAAAAAAACAGCTCAGGTCTTGTCAATACAAGGAGGCAAGGCAAATGTTATGGACTCTGAGACCTATGAAACATTTGATCTTGACATTCCAGACGACCTCAAAGATGACTGTGTTGACGGATGTAATGTCCTATATTGGGTTGTCCTTGACGCAAAAGTTATGAAACAAGTTAAACAAAGCAATTAAATTGTGATTATCAATGGCAAAATTTCCAGAAGCAGCTGCACGGACGCAGCGTAACATTTATGTCTGCAGAAATTGTAAGACAAAACGTAGAACTTCTAGCCGTAAGGTTATGGCAGGTAAGATGAAATGCCGTAAGTGTGGCTCTACTAGTCTGCGGCCAGTTAGGAAGAAGTAGATCTTTTAAACTTTCTTCCAAACATTCTCTTCTGTAAAATAACAAACTATAAAAAGAGGTATTCCTATAATTTGACTAAAGAGGTACAGGATGGATATACAAGCATTCTTTGCATTAGGGTTTATAGTCTTGCTGGCTATTGTGGTCTATATTGAAAGGAAAAAACTAATTCTCCAAAAAGTACTTTTCCCCTTTCTTTACATCTTTATGTACCGAACTAAGATCGGACTTAAAGCAATGGATCGACTGGCAAAGAAGTTTCCGCGATTACTCAAGTATGCAGGTTACAGTTTTATCTGGCTTGGTTACGCAGGTATGGTTTTTATCTCGTACAAACTCGTAGAAAATCTCTATCTTATGTTTGTGTCTGAAAAAGCAGTGCCAGGTGTAGGTATACTCCAACCATTTTCACAAAATCTTCCCGGAACAATTTACGTTCCCTTCTTTTACTTTATTATATCACTCTTTGTGGTCGTTGTCATCCATGAGTTTAGTCATGGGGTGCTTGCACGAGTACACAAACTCAAGGTGACATCAAGCGGTGTTGGTGTTATTGGTATTATCGCGCCAGTAATTCCTATTGCGTTTGTTGAACCAGATGAAAAAGAAATGCGTAAGCGGCCAGCAAAACAACAATTGAGTGTTATTGCAGCAGGGCCATTGTCTAACATTGTCCTTGGGTTTTTAATTATTGGTTTGTTCATGGTTATTGCAACACCTATTGACGCTGCAGTTCTTGACCACACAGGTGTATCAGTCCATGGCATTGTAGAAGATGGAGTGTATCCAGTCCAAGAATCAGGTCTTACAAAAGGTGAAATAATCACTGAAATGGATGGCCAGTCAGTTATGCGAGTTAAGGAGTTCTCAGCAGTCATGGCAGAAAAAAAGCCAGGTGAGACAATTAACATTGTGACAAACAGGACTGCGTATGATATTGAACTGGGAATTCACCCAACTAACAGCTCAGCTCCGTACCTTGGTGTGTTTGTAGCTGACAAAACTAAAATTAAAGAAAGTTTCAAAGAACAATATGGTGAATTTGTTCCTGCAGCAATCATGTGGAGCATGGGATTGTTGTTTTGGTTATATCTTATTAATCTGGGTATTGGGTTCTTTAACCTCTTACCTGTTGCTATCTGTGATGGTGGACGGATGTTCCAAATTGCCTTATTGAAGATATTTGGCAAAAAGAACGAGGCATTAGCACATAAGATATGGGGCTATGTTGGAATTGTCTTTTGCTTAGTGCTGGTAATGATCATATTCAAGAGCTGCACAGGGTAAGGATTTAAAGAAAATTTATAAAGAATAACGATATTTTGTTTATTATGAGAAAGGATGAATCAATTCTTGCTGGATTGGTTGGTGGAGCAATACTTGGTGGTGCAGTGGGTTCTGTTCCTGGTGCAGTAATTGGTGGGATTATTGGGGCTATTGTGGGTTCTTCAGTTAGGAGAAGATAGGCATGTTCTTATTTCGGTATATTAACGAAATAACTTTACCCATCATTATGGGCTTGATTAGTGTTTATGTGGTTTTTGTATTTCGTAGGAACAAGATGAATTTAAATGGACTAATTCGTTCTTTTCTTGCAGGAGGTATTTTTTATGGGGGCGTTTCATCGATATATCTTGGAAGTACAGGAAATACTTTTTAACTGAGACGTTAAACTATTATCGGATTATAATCTTTTTAGCAGGGCTGGTGTTTATATTTATTGCTTTTAGGACACTAGAAAATGAGATTAAAATAAAAAGATTTTTGTGGATAGATAAGCTGCTTAATCAAAGTAAATTGACAAAAGAGGAGGCAGAGAGCATCGGGAATAAAATAAAATCTGAGATAAGGAAAAGATTTCTTTAAATAGGTATATATTTGTTTTTTTCATTATATAACATTTTCAATAGCACAGATTTGGCAGCCACTGGCTGTTTAATCCACGCAAAGCGCGGTTACAACTGTGCAATGTTATGATAATTAAGAAACAGCCCTGGCTGAAACTAATATCTCAGTCTTTTTTGCAACCAACAATAAACCCTTAAATACCACTTCTTATTTCTGTAGCATATGATAACTCTTGCCTGTATTGGTATGCGTGTCGAAGGAAACATTGGAGCTATAGCTCGTGTTATGAAAAACTTTGGAGTTATTGATCTTCTGTTAATAGACTCACCAGTTGATCATCTTGCAAAGACTGCAATGGACAGGGCATGCCATGCCCAAGACGTTCTCAAAAATGCTAGAAAAGCAGACTTGTCAGCATTGCAAGAGTTTGACTATGTTATTGGTACTACAGCACAACTTGGTGGAAACACTAATTTTCCTCGTCAGCCACTCACACCACGACAACTAGGGGAGAAAATCACTGTAGGACAAAAAATCTGTATTGTCCTGGGAAGGGAAGACAGTGGGTTACATAATCATGAAATAGAACTCTGTGATGTCATTGTTTCAATTCCATCATCACCCAAGTATAAGACTCTTAACATCAGTCACGCTTGTGGTATTATTCTGTACGAGCTCTTTCTTGCACTTCAGGGCGAGACTAGTACATCACATATTGAATATGCGTCCAAGGTTGACATTGACCACGCCAAAAAACTTGCAGAAGAAGTTATTGAAACCATTGAGTTTACAACAGAAGACAAAAAAGAAACACAGAATGTGTTATGGAACAAGATTATAAGTAAATCCTTTCTCACCAAGCGAGAATCATTTGCACTTATGGGATTTTTTAAGAAATTACTCAAGCGACGTTAAGCAGTTACAACAACACTTGTTAGGGCCCATACAGCAACAACTCCTACTGCTCCACGAATAAGGAATGAGAACATCAAGCTCATAACACCAGAATACTTTTTTGTTAATGCACTCTTCTTACCCTCAAGGTGTCTAATCCTGTGTTGTACTCGTTCCTTTGTTAACGAACGAACAGTGTGTGAATCATGGCCAGCATTGATTAAATTAGCCATAATATCTTCAACCTTGTGGTGGCGCGCGAGTGCACCATCAATGTATGCCCGTATTTTGTTTTCAACCATGCTATCACTTGTTCTTTTTGTTTTTAGTATACTTTGTAGTTTTTAATGTTTGTTATTCTAGTTCTTCTTCAGCATCATCTTCCAATTCCTCTTCTGTATCTTCGTCATCTTCATCAAACTCCGGGACCTCAAAGGATTCTTCCTCCTCTTCGCTCTCATCAAATGTAGGTACTTCAAATGATTCTTCTGGTTCAGGGCTTGGTTCTTTTACTTCTTCCTCTTCGCTTTCTTCTTCAAGTTCAGAAGTGTCTTCTATTGTTTCTGGCACACTCACTTCAACATCTGCAGCAGGAAGAGATGGGCCTTGTGTGATTTCACCGCCTTCTTCATCTATTTCTCCACCTTCTTGGCCACAAGTACCAAACAAGTTATCATCCTTAATACATTTTAGACTACTGCCAATACTTGCACAATCAATTTCAATAGTTGCAACTGTTGCTTGGTTGCTACCTCCATTAACACAGAAGGGTTCGACCAGTGTTGCATCATCCTTACAATCACTTGTGTAGCCAAATGTTTCAAAACTATTTCGTGGTCGGTAGTAGGTTGGTCGGGACTTAAACGGGTTAAAACCACTTACCTTGTCAAGGTCATGTTCTGCTCTTAGTGCGTCTTGAATGCCAAATGGAATCCTATTTTTTTCAGGATCTTCACAAATCGACATGCACGCTGTTCGTGCTCGTTTTCTAAATCGCTGATAGACTCCATAGGTTCGACATGCTGTTCCAGCAGGACACTCTTCATTGGAGGTGCAATCTTTGGCAAATGCTTTTCCTGTGCTTCTGCCGAGGGATCTACTATATGCTTGGCCAGTTATTTCATTGACCATTGACATAAGAAACAAGCTTAATACAACCATACCTGCAAGCAGGAGTATTGGAGTTCTTTTATGCATTGTGTCCCTCTTTTTCTAAATATTCTTTTACACGCTTGTCCATTTTTGGCTTTGCCTTAGGTCCAAGCTTGTACAATGTTTTTTCTGCAGTCTTACCCCATGAGTAATCGCCTGTTGTTTTTTCAACTTTGTCAACAACAAAGACGCCCAGATCAATGCCACGTTTAAGGTGGTAATACATCAGTCGCAAGGTGCACTTGGGGTATATTGCACGATATACTTTGTAAATATCATAGCCACTTGCGCTTCCAAGAAAAGCCAGTACTTCAATCATGTGCTGCCGCACCAGGCTTTTCACAGGACGTCCACGGGGCATAGGTGTATTTTGGGCTTTTTGCTTTATATATTTTTCTGTATGGAAAATAATTATTGGAGTGCAACAAATTTTTTAAACTCGTTTTATTTATTTTGGTCATGCAAACAAGTGGTGATGAAGCATTTAATCCTTTTTCTAAGTTTGAGCCAGCTCGTTATTGTCCAAGGCTTGATCAGATTGTTGCGGCTGAGGATGGACACAAATGCCTTAAAGACAGGTGGGTTGTGCCAGATGTGTATGAAACTGAAATTGAGCTTATTGGGGGAACAGATCTTGTTGACACTGTTGCTCGGATTGGAAGTGTCCATTATCCTCTTGCTAAAATTAAAGACATACTAAGTTGGAAGGGCGCAGATAATTATTTTACTAAACACTTTCAAGGAAGGATTGGTGAGAGGGTATTGACACTCATGCTTGACGCTCTTATGCAAGGGGTGGTTAAACAAGCAAGACGTAATGGTTTTCGTAATGCAGAGGCAGAAGTTTTGCGTCAAAAAGCATCATATCGGCCAGGCAAAACAGATATTGTTTACTTCAACAATGATTACTTGTTGCAGTTTGATCGTCGAACAACATTTAGGCTGCTAAAAAAAGTACGTGAGGGTTCTCATCGTTTTAGGTATCGTCAAGGAAGAGAAGGTTTGGAGCTTACTGATATTGATGGTCTTGCTTGGTTTCATACAGATGGTAGGCAGGGTGAAAAATATTTGATTGTTGGTGAATCAAAAGCAGGTAATCAAGTTGCCAGTAACATGTGGGGTCGGAAAAAAAATGGTAACAATCCAACAAGTAATTTGTTTGACCCCTTAAATTCATTGTATCCAAATCACCAGCTTGTGTATGTTCTTGCAGGTAGGTCTAAATCACTCTTTGTAAATAGGGGTCAGGCTTCTTCTACTCCGTATCCTGTCCTGAATGAAGCATCACGAGGCATTGTTGAATGCTTGTATGAAAATGGGGTGACTCCTCTTATCATGCCATTTCCTGACAATGTTAACTGTCTCAAACTAGCAAAAGAATACCATGGTAAACTACGTCTTTCCCGTGAAATTCTTCGTGGTTTACAAGGCAATGAAGATCAGCCTGTGGTTGGTGAAGACTAATGGACCAAGACTATTTTTCTTGCGATTACTATTATGGCCGAAAGAATTCTAACTACAACAATTACGACTCGTATGACAATGATCGCTTTTGGAAACACATTGTTTCTTTTATCAAACAAAAAAGACTTGGTGGGTCGTTTCTTGATGTTGGATGCGCATTTGGCTTTCTCTTGAAACGTGTACAACCTTTTTTTGATGACGTGCATGGACTTGATATATCAACCTTTGCACTTGCACAAGCACAACAACACTGTCCACGAGCACAATTACACCATCTTGATCTTGAAAAAAAAGATTTGCCTTTTGCAGATAATAACTTTGATTGCATCACTGCAATTGATGTGCTTGAACACACTAACTCAATACCAGCAATACTTGCAAAGATTTATCCAAAACTTAAGACAAGTGGTTACTTTATAGCAACAGTGCCTCTTCGAAACACACTGCTTGGACGATTGTTCCATCTCGTTGATATCGACAAAAGCCATGTGTCAGTGCCTGGTTCAAAGGCATTTCTCAAAATGATCACTGATGCTGGCTTTACTATTGTCAAAAAGAACTACTCGCTTAATTTTCCTTTCTTGCGCATTCCTTACATTCCGATGAGTCTGGAAGTTATTGCACAGAAATAGTTTATTTAACCATCTCATGCCTAATTAGTCGACCATGAGGTGTTAGTTCATATAATCGTCCTTTGGTCTCATCAGGATTAATGCATTTTGCAAGATTCTTATCAACAAATGATCTAAGAACATCACTCACACTGTTACGTGAAATTTTAGCGTTTGCTTGTTGAGCGTCACGAAAGATTTGGGCAGGAATTTTCATGTCATGCATGACTTTTATGATTTCTCTGCGTTGGGACCCTCTGAGCACCCATGCGTATAATTCAAGATCAAGTTTATGCATATATTCACCTCAAAGCCTTTTTGGGAGCTTTTCTTTAAAAAATTTGTTGTTTCTTTCTTTATGTCACTTTTTTCTAGTACGGATATGCACTGGAAATGGTCTGAATATGTATATGTATTTGTTATTGTTTCAAATATACACTGAAAAAGAACTAAATAAAAACTAAAAAAATAGAATAAAAAATTAAATCATAACTAATAATACTAATACAAAGGTAACTCCTAGTGCGATCAGTATAGTGGTAAAAGAAAAATCACTTATTGCTCTTTCCCCCTCTGGTAGCACAGTATGATTATACCCTCTCATAGCACACCTCCAACCCATTTTCTACTTGCGCGCTCTCAATCATGCAAGCGGATTATCTCTTTGGAAGGTCTCATATAAAAAGTTTTGGTTAAAGAAATAAATGAAAAAAAGAAAAAAGTGGGCATGCTTATTCTACATGCATTCTAAGGCTCTTTGCGTCATACTTCCAATCAGCAGGCAATACTTTAGTTTCCTTGTAATACTTTACAATTCGCCTGATCTTAGAATCTGTTAATTGCAAGCCTCGCAATGAGGTGTTATCTTGCCTATTGGTCTCACGATGTTTTTGTAACCTAACAGACTTCTTAATTAAGTTAAGGAGATCCTCTGGAAGTTCTTTTGCAATTTTACGATCCTTCATAATCTGTGTAATGCTCTTCTTGGTAAGATCCTTAACACTTGGAATACCATAACTGTCTCGCAGTATTAATCCAATGGTTGAAGCATTGTGACCTTCCTTAGCTAGTTTTACAATAAGGATTTCTACTTCTTTAGGTTTGTACCTAATCCAGCTCTTAGCTGTCTTGGTTAGTGGCCGGTTAGAGCCTGATTTTCCGCGTTTACGTGAATGCATACGTGCCATAATTTCATCTCCATGTTAGTTTGTACGAGAATAAGTCTTCTTATCTCGCCGGTATAATCAAGCCCGAGGACCGAATTATCCCTTGATACCTTTGTGGAATCCCAGGGGGTTTATAAACCTTGCGGTCACAACAAACTTTAAATATAGGCGTCCAGAAAGACTCTCTATGAAAAAGAGGCTGTATCCCTGGTGTGTGTTTGGTGCCTTAGTAATTCTCATGGCATTTCTCAGTACACGAGGTGGTTTGGCCACTCTTAATATCTGGTTTCTTATTGTTCTTATCTTGATCATTATCCTGGCACTGGTCATAGGGGTATTCAAAAAATGAAACAATTCCTGGCGGTGGGTCTCTGTATAGCTATGCTTTTGGCAGGTTGTAGTATAGATCTTAAAGGTGGTGAAGTCTCTTCTTCATCAACAACAGACTCGTCAGATGAAACTACTTCTCCAGATGCTGTTCAAGAAGCACAAGGAACTGTTGAAGACCTTGCTCCTATTTGTGCAGCACCTCTTGTGTTGATTGATGGAGCTTGCTGTGCAGACTCTGACTCAAATGGTGTATGTGATAAAGAAGAAGTGCAAACTGTGTGTGGAGACAGCGTGTGTAGTGCATCTGAAAATGAGTGTAACTGCCCTAATGACTGTGGCAAGTGTGAAGAAAAAAGCTTTGGTGCATGCATGACTGGTGTGTGTCAAGCAGACCAATGTGTCCCAAGCAAAGCAGCAGCATGCTGTGGGGATGGTATGTGTACACCAGATGAAACCTGTAACAGTTGCTTCCAAGATTGCTGTACTTCCAGTATATTTGTACAAAAAGACAAACTTGACCTGGCAAACTATCTCAATATTGCTAAAGGACTTTCCATTGTTGTTGGTGACAAGGCTCCAGCTGAAGATGTTACTATATCTCAAGATATTATGACTAGTCTTGCAAGTGAAACGCAAAAAGCAGGAAAAGGATTGCTTGCAAGTGAGATTACTTTGGGAAAAAAAGATTATATTGTTGTTGGAAATCCTTGTGACAATCCTGCAGCAGCAGACTTGTGGCGAGAGAAAATAGTGGCAATGAATAATACTTGCCAAATATTTAGTCCAGGTGAAGCAATCATTAAATTATTCCCGACGTCAGCACGAAACATTGCACTGTATATTGGAGGCTATGCACCGGCTGATACTAAGAAAGCAGCACAACGTCTTGTTAACTTCAAGGATCACACTCTTGTAGGTGGGGAAGTAAAGATTTAGTGTTTCATTGTTCTTGGAAAGATTTTGTCTTTTTAGTTTGATTCCGGAAAGTTTTCGGATGTTGTTGGAATCTTTGTTTTGTCGTCGAAATTCTTCCGGAAATTAAATGGGAAGACTTATTAAGGATGAAAACAATAAGGGGTGTATGAAAAAACAAGTTAATCCCCTGTTTGATGAAAATAAACTTTTTTGGAGAATTATGAAAGTTGTTGTAGAAAAAGGGCCATCACTAGAATTTTGGCTCACTAGCTTTATCTTATCATCTTTATTTCTCGTTGTGTGGTTTATGCTCAAAGCTATTGGTATCATCAATACTCCTCTCTGGATTCGTCTACTCCCTAGCTTGGGAGCTATTGTGGTGATTCTTACTTTTTGCGGAAATATAGGTTTTATTTTTTTTAAAGGAGGTAGATTTTTCCAGCGTTTACTCTTTCGCCTAACAGTTTTAGAGCAAGATATGGCTGTAGTAAAACAAGAACTCAAAGACTTTAGACAAGAATACAAAGAACACCTCGTCAAATACCACTAATGCCCACGATCATTTCTAATAATGCCATTAGAAACACTTTGCACAATATACGACGGCAGTGCAAGACTAATGCCATCATAGCCAGTTACTTTAAGTGTATTAATTCCAACTAGTTCTCCACGTCGATTAATAAGTGGCCCACCGGAATTACCAATATTAATGGGGCTATCTGTTTGCACGTATGGCACCGTGCCAACATACCTATTAGTTGCGCTGACAATGCCTTCTGTTGCAGTGAAGCCAATTGCACCAGGGTTGCCAAGAGCAAAAACTTTTTCACCAAGCTTGACTTTTCGAGAGTCGCCAAATGGTAATGCTCGCAGTGGCTTGTCAAGACTAATCTTTAGTACAGCAAGATCATACACATCATTACTCTTTACAATCCTTGCAGTTTTCCGCTCAACATGTTTCTGGCCTTTTTTATACAATCCAACAA
Organism: uncultured Methanosarcinales archaeon; assembly: GCA_964343705.1. Taxonomy (GTDB): domain Archaea; phylum Nanobdellota; class Nanobdellia; order Woesearchaeales; family UBA12501; genus JAUSFM01. Next base: position 8,126 of record CAYFJX010000001.1, on the reverse strand, counting down.
CTACTGCTTTTGCATCAGCAACAACATGCTTTGACGTGACAATATAACCATCATCTGAAACAATCGTACCAGATGCTCTGCCAGTAAGAGTCTCAACACTCACAGTTGACTTCATAGAGTCTTCAATAGCCTTAGAAAAGTCCCCTTGGTCTGCACTTACTTGTTTGAGTTGTCTATTTACTTGTTCAAGTGCTTCATCCTTTTCCACTTGTACTCTGTTAAGCTGTCCAGTTATAAGATTTAGTTTCTTGGTATTATCTTTTTTGAGAATGTCAAGTTTACTGCTTAGGTCACTAGCAACTCGCTTATTATCACTTTCTGCTTGTTGTTGAATCTTAAGTGTTTTTTCTTCAACTTCATCAGCAAGTCGCTTAATCTGGTAATCGAATTTGTCATATCTCTCTCGCATTTCACTTTGCATGGCAGTGAGTTGACCAGTGTATTCTGCATTGATAACTTTTATTTTGTGGTTGTGCAGTAGCATAAAGCTACTTGCAATAACTACAAACATAACAAAGAATGTAAAAACCTCTTTTTTACTTTGGCCAAACATGGGCTTTTTAAAGTATTCTCGTTTTATAAAGCTATCGGCACTATTCATAATCTTTATATACCTCTGTAGTATCTACTACTACAATCCGCAACGCGGATGGGAGGGATTGCTATGAGTAAAGGTAATGGCACCAGTAACGGTGCTGGTAAAAACGGAGAACATTATTTTAACAGGGATGGCCCTGTACGTCTTGAAGGCAGAGTTTTTTTTCCACTCGCCAAATTAGATGCATACGCTACACCAGAAGCTGCAGCAGTAATTGTTGAAAGCGCTGGTTACACTACACTTTTTGAGGCTACAACAAGAAACAAAGCTAAAAGATTTGGTGCAATGGTTTCTGACGATGATCGTTTAACCCATACAGCTATTGCTGACCAAGAAGAGCGACTCTTTGTGGATGTAGCTGCAGGTTATGAGGGGATGAGTAATGTTAAGTCTGTCAGTGGTTTTTCTGATTCATACATTGAAGGTGTTGGAATTCAAAGTCGAGAGTCTATTGATCAACTTGCTGCACTTGATGCACTAGATGGTCCTGAAACCCATGATGGGGGTCTAGACGAAGGAGTGTACACTACTCTAACTGGCCACTATGTTGGTGACGTAGATCTTGGTGAGGGATATGGCCATGAAGAACCTGGTGTTGACCTCCCTGTTTTTGATGAACGTCCAGTTCATCTACATCTAGCAAGAGAATTAGGGCAGTATGATGATACTGTTGATCTAACACCTGCTTCATCACTTGTTGACACAGGAGAGTTCAAGGTTGATCGTTCAGGGCCAGAAATTGTTGCAGTTCCTGTTGACCCGCTTGCACATCTTGTAGAAGCAGGAGACCAGTATGATGAGGCTCAAGCATATCAGAGCGCACTGTCCAGTCAAGCAATGCGATCTCGGGATGTTACACAGGAAACTCAACTGTAAACCTACTTCCTTTTCCAGGGGTAGAATCAACGTTGATGGTGCCATTGTGCATCTCAACAATTTTTTTTGTTATTGGCAAACCTAAGCCAGTACCACCTTTTTGTCTGGTTAAGTAGTGTTCAACCTGATAAAATTTCTCAAAAATCTTTTTTTGGTCTTCTTTACCAATACCTAATCCAGTATCTTGCACCCAAAACTGCCAGGTTTTAGGTCCTTGCTCTGCTCCAATGGTAATTGCACCACCTTCCTCGCTGTACTTCAGGGCATTGCTCAGTAAGTTTACAAATACTTGTTTAAATCGAGGACCATCAACTTTAACAGGGAACTGTGGTGGAACCTTGTTGGTGAATGTAATCTTTTTCTCTTTTATCATGCTTTCATACGCACGATGATCGAGTAAGGTGGGTAGATTGTGCTTTTTTAGCTTTAACTTTTCTTTGCCACTTTCAAACTTTGACAGGTCAAGAATGTCATTGATAAGTTCGCCCAGACGCGAGCTTTCTTTATCCATGATTGTCAATGCTTTTTTTTGTTCTTCATTTACCATTCCCATCTTACCTTGCAACATCAGTGACACATACAGTTTCAAGGATGTCAACGGAGTCCGAAGCTCATGGTTAACAGTGCTAATGAACTCGTCTTTCATCTGGCTAATCTGTTTTGCTTCTTCGTACTGCGCCTTTGTCATTTTTAGTTCCTTGGTGATAAGTGCCTTGTCAGCAAGCTTGATGAAAATAATTCTTAGGAACAACAACATCGCAAGAAAGGGGAAAGGATTTGCAATAACTTTCAAATAACTATTGGTGCCACCAAACATAACAATGTTAACCAGGTGGAACAAGGGGCTAATAGCATACACGCCAAATGCAAGACACACTTTCTTGTAATACTGGTTCATCTTTTTCTTTCGAAGCAAGTACACAGCTGGATAGCCAAGCACAGCTATTTTTGAAAGTTCAAAAACAATAAGCAAGCCAAAAATAAGTTGTGTTCCCTTAGGAAAAAAAGCAAGTCGCAACACCCACAAAATTTGTAATACCACATATGCTCCTGCACACCAGAGCAAGCCTTTTTTCACATTAATGAAGGTTTTTGTCTTGTACATATCTCTAAGGAGAATAGTTGTGATTATCAACAGTCCTGTGATTTCAAGCATGTTAGTCAGCACAGGTGTGTATTTAATGATAACCGCATTTGCCTCGTCAACAAGCACGATTTGGGAGAGAATAATGCTCATGGTAACTTTTTCAATCCATAACAATCCAAAACCAGCAATTAAGAACTTAAGCTCACGTTGTTTTTGTTTACGATACTCACTTACCAGCATGTACAGAATAATGGTAACTAAAACAAACTCCAGTCCTTTTTTAAGAAGGTCACCGTGGAGTGTTCCAAGAAAACGGTTAAACTGGTGGTAAGCAGTAATCAGTGAAAAAACCATGAAACGCACCCCCGCGCATTATCCATTCAGAACTTGGTTAATAACATGCATAAGTTCAACAGGCTCAAATGGTTTCATAATGTAATCATCTGCTCCTGTGTCCATGCCTTTTAATTCATCTTTGCGTTGATCTTTAGCTGTGACCATTACCACTTTAGTGTGTTTTATTTCACTGTCTTCTCTGATGCGCTTGCATACTTCAAAACCATTTAGTTTTGGCATCATCACATCAAGAACAACAGCGTGTGGTCTGTGTTGTCGAATAAGTGCAAGTCCTTCTTCACCATCTCGTGCAATGTGCACATTAAATTGGTCTTGCAGAATAAGCCTTTGGGCTTGTGCAATGTTCTCTTCATCTTCAACTATAACTATGTTTTTTTTGTCAGTAATCTTAAACACCCTACTGAGTTAGAAACTGGCAGTTATTTAAAAAGTTTGTGGGGTTACAGCAAGGGTTGCTCTCCATGTGTACATTGGTAACGCATTTGTCCCACTTGGCCATAGTTAAGTCGATGGGACTCTCCTTTGATGTTAAAATCAAAGTATTCTCCGGGGAGTTCATCGCCACCACCGTGAATGCGTCTAAATGTCCCTGTGAAGAATTCTCCCATTTTAAACGGGGGTAATGTTAAGCTCTGAGTTTCAGAAACAGCATATGCTCCCGCATCAAGAATGGGTGAGTGTGTGTCAATTTTCAAAAGTGCTTTTGCATCTGGTCCAAGGTCAGCATTATCAACAAGCCACACTCCCTGTAACAAAGCATCACAAAATGATGCAGCATATTTGCTCATGGTTGGCGCATCGCCAGGTTGCTCTTGCCAAAATGTAGTAAGCATGGTGTCTACATACCTATCAAGTGGTTTAACAGGTGGCATGGAAGGGTGTGCAAAATTATATCTTCCAAGGCTTAAATCAGAACGTTCAACCACAATGACTTTGTTTTCGTTATTTGGCTCATACCCTGCTCCAAGAAGATTCTCATCTCGTGTTTGCTTCACGCGAAAATAGGTACCGCTAATCGCAACAATAAGATCATAATCACGAGCAATGTGTTTTTCACCAAATGCACGTTCTGCTCTCTTTCCTTCTTCAGAGAGTGGAAGTTGTGAATCAGCAAATGATGATGCAACAACCGGAGTACTCCTATCCTTATCTCCATGCCGTTTTGCAAGTATGTCTATGCTTGTCATAAGAGGAGGGAGAAAGAACTTACTTTTAAGTTTTACTAGTTAGAATAGAAAGATATATAAATCTTGAAACCATTGTATTTAGTATGCCAAGCGAAACAGTAACAATTCCAAAAGAAGAATATGAAGAATTAAAAAAACATAAAGAAATAGATGAAGAACTTCTTAAGGAGTTAGTTCAAGGTCTAAAAGACATAAAAGCAGGTAATGTAAAACAAGTGCGATAAATTACTTTTTTATAATTTGTTCTATTTCATCTCTGTAATCATCAAGAAAAAGTTTTATTGTATTGATTATTTTCTTCTGATCCTTTTTTTCACTAAGTGTAATGATATAAACCGCACTAAACTTTTCGTAAATCAAATAATACATCCTATGCTTTCCTAATTTCTTCTCCCTGAACCAAGTAAAACCCAAGGGTTTTCCAACAAAAGGATTTTTTTGTAGCTGATCTTCAAAAGCGTCAATTTGCTTCTTGAATTCATCAGAGAATGATGCAAGCTTTTTCTCAAAGATGGGTGTTCTATGTACTTCATAACTCATGCTCTTCGAAGTGGGTCTTTATTTTAAAAAGTTAACTTATCTTCCTAATAACACCAGTATCAGCATCAACCTCGATAAGGTCACCATTATTGAGCTGCTCAGTTGCATTGCCAGTGCCAACAATGCAAGGCTTTTTTATCTCTCTCGCAATAATGGCAGCATGGCTTAACATTCCACCACGGTCAGTGACTACTGCTGCAGCTTGTTGCATTAATTGAATGTAAGCAGGGGATGTCATGTCACACACAAGAATGTCAGTTGGTTGCAGTGTGATGCCGGTTGGATTGGTCACGATGCGTACTGTGCCTTGTACTCTTCCAGGGGAGCCAATGTGCCCACTTAGTTGTGCATCAACTTTTCTCTTGATTGTAAAGTCTTTATACTTTTCTCCTAGTATTTTATTGTAGTCAATAAACCATGTGCCAAAATGTGAGTCAACTGTTTCAAAATAGCCTTGCAGGTAGTTATTTGAGAATGTTCCTTGCACTTTTTCTTGTACTTCTTTTTGTTTTTCTTTACTTTCTACTTTGAGAAATGGAATAACAGTCTTCATATGTTCAATTGCTGCTTCATGGTGTGGTGTGCTTTCCCATGTTTTAGTTTCAAAATCAAAACTAAAGCTAATTGGTTTGATATCTGTGTAAAAACCTTGGGTTAGTAGGCAGTGAAATCCTGGAACAATCTCGCCAAAAATTCCATGAGAATTAACAATAAAAATTGTTGACCAAGACGGATTTCCTGAATGAGCCATAAATTCAACAGTGTATTCTTCTGGGTTTACTTTTTGCTGTGGAAACCAATCTTTTACCACATCTTTGATTGTGTGGCCGCGCATACGCAGTTTTGGCAAACCCTTTTTTAGGGGAATTAACCTCATTGCACATTTTTCATGACCATGCTCTGCCATGAATGTTTGGAATCGTGGGGTGTTTTCCAAGACCTCTTTTGTCGAGAAATTTGTCTGTGCTTCCTTTGGCAAACCAATGGTTTCTTCAAGTAGTTCTAGTCGTTTTCGCTTACTACTATCCTCTTCACGAAACGCATCAGTATCCTCGTGGTTTATGTGTTGAAACCATTCAGTAAGAGAAATCTGGGTTTTATACAGTTCAGTAATTGATCGCTCTTTCATTTCAATGTTGTCACAGGACGAGATTGCAGAATATAAATATTGTTGTCTTCACCAATAGCCCACTCAATATCCTGGGGGAAATCATAATGTGATTCGATCTTTTTAGCAAGTTCATGCAGTGCATTAACTTCATCATCTTGCAGCACTACACTATGGCCATAGTCAATATCCTTCTTAACTGTTTCACCATTTACCTTAAAGTAACCCCATGATTGTTCTGAAACACTTTTGTGTTTAATATCACCTGTATTTTTACATACAAGAAAATTGTCTGGTGTGAGCTCGCCACCAACAACACTTTCACCCAGTCCAAAAGCTCCTTCAATCATTATTTCTTCTCGCGAGTTGGTAACTGGGTTTACGGTGAACATAACTCCTGCCTTTGCTGCTTCAACCATTTGTTGTACAACAACAGCAATCAATACTTTCATGTGTTCAAAATTGTTTTTTTCCCTGTAATAAATTGCCCGTGCTGTGAAGAGTGATGCAAAACATTTCTTAACTGCGTCAACTACATTATCTGCGCCTTGAATATTAAGAAAAGTACTTTGTTGTCCTGCAAAGCTAGCTTCAGGAAGGTCTTCTGCAGTTGCACTGCTACGTACTGCTACAAAGCCACCTGTTTTCTCATATGCTTTTTTAATTTCTTCTGCAAGTCCTTGTGGAAGTTCAGCTTCAAGAATCATACGTTGAATCTCCTGTGAGATTATGTCTAATGCTTTGGTGTCTTCAACATCCAGTGTTGCAAGACGCTCTCTAATACCTTCATTGAGCTTGTTAGAATCAACAAAGTGCTTGTAGCCAAGACTTGTTACTACAAAGCCAGGTGGGACAGGCATGCCTGCATTGATCATCTCACCAAGACTAGCTCCTTTACCACCAGCAATAGCTACTTCGTTCTTGTTTACTTCGCTGAGCTGCTTTACATGTTCCATGGCTCTAGAAATGAAGTGCTTATATTTATAGGTATCTGTGATTAGGAGGGGTGTTGGTTGGTATTGTCTTCACGTTGACTCATACTAACATTAAAATTTACCCCCGTAAGAACTGTCATTAAACCAGTTGATTCATCCGTTGCAAGTGTGAGTACCCAGTTGATCTCGCACTTTGGCTAACCCGGCAAGACGGACTGCAAGAAGTTGCGAAAAAAGTGTATGAAGCATGGTTTATTAAAACAATGATCGAGGAGGATGTAGCTCGTAAAGCCCAAGAAATTCAAGGACTCTACGACCGCGCTGCTCAGTTCCTTCCTGAAGCTGATTTTAGTCATATTGAAACAGGCATGTTTGATCATCCACTGTACCAGCAAGTTGAAAAACGGCTTGCAGCTGCAACACGCATGCTTGAAGATGTTTCTGATGTGCCTGAAGACTTACTAAGAATTATGGAATATACTTAACACCAACAATATTTATTAACTAGTATTTTCAGAACATTTCTATGGGGCTGTTTCCTGACCAGTGCAATTACAAAGGGGGCACAGGTGAAGCTGCGTCAATTGGTGAACGCTCATATTCTTACTTTGATACTGTTCGTTGGCAAGATGGTGATGGCAAGGGTCCTGTTAAAGATAGGGGAGACATTCTTCGTTGTGTTGTGCTTACATTACAAAAACCTAAATTATTTCATGATTCTAGTTTTCATCACTTGTTTTATGTTCTTGGAGGAAGTGGTTTTTTTCAAGTAGGTGATCAAGAACCAGTTCCTGTTTCTGGACTGCAAGAAACAGCTGCGCTCATGCCAGCAGGCACTCGGTTTACACTTTCACCAGGAGAAACATTGCCTAAACCCTACTTGTCATTCTTACATCTGGCAATAGCTCCTCTTGATGGAGGTGCTTACATTGCCCCAGACCCAGTTGACAGGCATAAAGTAAAGTTTCAACCTCCTGGAGAGATTCATCCTGCAAGTTCATTACTTGATTACTTTCCTGCAAAGCCAGTAGATGACATAAGTTTTCGTGTTCGTCGCCTTTTTGGAGATTATCCAGTTGAAGGACGAAAAGAAGAAAAAGTACACAAGCTCATTTATGTTCGTCAAGGCTCTGCTGTTATACATACCCCCATGGGCTTTGGTGATCAGCACCTCTCCTCATCTCACATGTGGACCCTTAATCCCAAGGCTGTTATGCTTATTCCAGCTGGCTTACCCTATGGTATCACTGTAAAAGAAGACACTGGGTATGATTTAGAACTGGCAGTGCTTAGTTTCAAGACACTTGATCTGGAGTGAAATCTATTTTTAAACTCCACGAATCTTTTAAGAATCAGTTTGGCATCTTGAATTATAGACTCTTTGAGGCTAATATGAAACCCTCTATATTTCAATGGTGATGATGTAGATGGTTTTTCC